>JAHZFJ010000009.1:122460-153341 GCA_019421365.1 Lachnospiraceae bacterium | reverse complement strand
TTTATTATATCAAAATTTTATACCAAGGTGTTACAACTTAATTATACCAGGACAGAAAACATATATAGTAAAAAAGAAATTTGAGATTCTTTGTTTAAGTGATAATTTAGGAGGATTAGTTATGAATGAAATTAAAGAAACAGTATTAAATTTTATTGAAGATTACATGGAATATAGTGAAAAATTTTTTGATGTAAAAATTACAAATCCGATTCCAAAAGAAAAACTAAAAAAAGTTAATGATATGAAAATTCCAGAAACAGGACGTAATTTACAGGAAGTTGTTAACGAATTAAATGAAGATGTATTACCGTATGGTAATCAATGTTCACATCATCGCTTTTTTGGTTTTATTCCTGCACCAGCTTCACAAATTTCTTGGGTTGGTGATGTATTAACTGGTGCTTACAATCGTCACGCAGGAAGTGTTATTAATCAACCTGCAAGTTGGTGTATTGAACAAAAATTAATTGCCTGGTTAAATGAGCAAGTTGGATTTCCTAAACAAGCTGGAGGAACCTTTGTGTCTGGTGGTTCTATGGCAAATCTTACGGCATTGACTATAGCGAGAGATCATTTTTTGAGCGAAGATGAAATTGGGAAAGGTGTTGCTTATGTTTCTTATCAAACACATAGTTCTGTTGAAAAGGCACTTAGGGTCATCGGTATTGGTGATAAAAGAATTCGTTTGATCCCAACAGATGATGAATTTAAAATGGATGTACATGCTTTAAAAAAGACAATCATAGAGGATATTAAAAAAGGATTAAAACCATTTTTAGTAATCGCCACTGCTGGAACAACTAATACAGGAAGTGTTGATCCTTTCAAAGGAATTAGAGAAATATGTAATGAATATCATTTGTGGCTTCATGTTGATGGTGCATTTGGTGCATCAGTAATCTTGTCTAGAAAACATAAACATGAGTTATTAGGAATTGAAACTGCTGATAGTATTAGCTGGGATGCACATAAATGGTTATTTCAGACATTTGGATGTGGAATCTTGTTAGTAAGAGATCAAACTACTATGTTAAAAAGTTTTAGCGTTCATCCTGAATATTTGAAAGATCTTGAAAAAGATGGAGCACTAATCAATCCTTGGGATTTAGGAATAGAGTTGACTAGACCTACTAGATGTTTGAAATTATGGTTGACACTACAAGTCATGGGTAGTGATAAAATTGCTGACTGTATTGATTATGGAATAGAGTGTGCTGAATGGGTTGAAAAAAAATTAACTGAAAATCCAGAAATTGAAATTGTTGCTCCAGCGAAGTTTGCAGTCATTAATTTCCGATATAATCCATCTGGACTTAGTGAAAATGAAAAAGATATATTGAATAGTAAGATTTCTGAGAAAATACTAGAAAATGGTTATGCAGGTGTTTTTACAACAGAACTTGGTCGTAAAAAGGTTCTTCGTATGTGTATTTTACATCCAGATGTTACAAAAGATGAATTAGCAAAAACACTTGATCTCTTAAATCAGTTTTATTGTGAATTAAAATTAACAATTTAATTGGTTATTCCTAAAGTTTGTTGTGTCAAATGTTTTAATACACGTTCAGCTGAGAAAGGAGCTTTTTCTTAAAAAAACTCAAAACCAATGGCTTTTTTTCACTTCCCATTGATCGCTTCATATATTTTTTTTCTTCAAACACGACAGCTTCTTCTGCCTTATTCATACCTTTGATTGTCTTGAATTCTTCTGCTAAGCTTTTTTATACTTCCATCTTTGAAGTGAATTAAATAGTTCACATTTATTTTTCTTATATAAATCGAATACTGGCTCCCTTGCGTACAGGCTATCCCCTAAAATACAGATGTAAGGTAATCAATATTGTGTTATAATATACATGTAGATAATTATCATGCACTTGTAAGTTCAACATCTTTCCTATATATTCTGGTGGGACAGAATATTGATTAGATTGGTAAGCTATCCTACTTGATGAAGTTACTTTTACGGTGTTGGTAATGATTTTGATAGGGCTTCTGGTTATATGATCCTTGAAGATTATGGAAAATACGGATATGAAAGTCAATATATTATTGGCGACATCAAAGTGATGTGTTCCGTTCAAACACATTTAGGTGTGTTATTGGAATTGAAATGTCGAGAGTGTCGTCAATTGGAAAGTTATCTGCTTGCACAGGAACGCTCATGATTCGATTTTATGCTTGACTGTTTAACAGCAAGCGGTGTGATGAAACGATGTGATGTTGTCCGGCAAGTACCAAAAGGAACAATTTCTATGTATAGAGAAAATAATCATAGATATAGCTAAGAGAATATAAACGTAATGATGTGATAGATTACGATTCCTGTCTTTGTATGCTATGAATATCCTTTGAATATTTTGCATTAATAGGACTAATTTAAGAATTTAGTGCATAGAATTATATTGGACTCTACGTACTGGAGTAAATATTTACTCCAGTACTCTTAATTTTTAATTAAGATAAGACAATTATAATTGCACTAAAATCATCCATAAAGTATAATAATAAAGTCGATTACACTGATGTTACATAATTTGGTTTGTTGATTGTGTACATACCCGGTGTGAATATGTATGAAAATTACTATATGATATAGGAAATTGCGAAACTCTCAAAATGTCTGGTTGCTTCTTTGCTGATGTATAATAAAATGGCAGCTAAGAAACTTCAAGATATAAAACGAGTTTCGCAACTTCCTGACTAAAAAAGAATGTTTGAGAGGAGAATCGTTACGTATGATTGAATTTTTGAAAGCCATACTCTTTGGTATCGTTGAGGGAATCACTGAGTGGCTTCCAATTAGTAGTACAGGACATTTGATCCTGTTGAATGAGTTTATGCCTCTTAATGTAAGAGATGAGTTCTTCAGTATGTTTGAAGTTGTAATCCAATTGGGAGCTATATTAGCGGTAGTTGTTTTATTCTGGAATCAGATTTGGCCGTTCTCCAAGAAAGAAAAGTATTATATTAAACAAGATACTTTTATGATGTGGGTTAAAATTATTGTTGCATGCCTTCCAGCAGCTGTAATTGGGTTATTATTTGATGATGTTATTGAAGAGTTGTTCTACAACTATCAAGTAATTGCTTGTGCTTTAATCGTGTTTGGTATAGCGTTTATTGTGATTGAAAATCTTAATCATAAGAGACGACCACATATTAACTCATTAGCGGAAATTACATTTAATGCGGCTATTATCATTGGCTTGTTTCAATTAATCGCTGCAGTATTCCCTGGAACAAGTCGTTCAGGAGCAACTATTTTAGGAGCTATATTAATAGGTGTATCAAGAAGTGTTGCTGCAGAGTTCACTTTTTTCTTAGCAATACCTGTAATGTTTGGTGCTAGTTTATTAAAGCTAGTTAAATATGGCCTACCAACTACAGGAATGGAAGTTACTATTCTGATAACTGGTATGGTTGTTGCATTCGTTGTATCTGTTATCGTTATTAAATTCTTAATGAGCTATATTAAGAAACATGATTTTAAAGTATTTGGTTGGTACCGTATCGCATTAGGTATCATAGTTTTATTAGTCTTTGGGCTAATTAAATAATTATAGGCAATTGTGGAACTCTTCTCCTTATCAATTTTAAAAAGAGTTGCACAATTGCCTATTTAAAAAAGTTTAGAGGGAGAGGATATAAGAATGAAATTTGCTAATACAGGAAATGATTTGTTTTTCAATGGATTTATCGTGATTTTTTTCATTATTTTTGCTCTGATTCTTGGTCTGTTTATTGTATCAATAGTAAAAGGTATTAAGCAATGGAATACTAACAATAACTCTCCAGTATTAACAGTAGATACTAAGATTGTTACAAAGCGTATCAATGTAAGACATAGTTCGTCTAGTATGGACAACGATAATGGAATGCATACTAGTTCAACATCAACAGATTACTATGTAACATTTGAAGTTGAAAGTGGTGATCGCTTGGAGTTTGAGGTATCTGGAGATGAGTATGGAGTTTTGGTAGAAGGTGATCAAGGAAAACTTACCTTCCAAGGAACTAGATATCAAGGTTTCGTTAGACACTAAATAATATATTAATGGAATGCTAACAGTTGGATAATATACCTTTTGTTAGCATTTGTTTATATAGACATAAATGTTAATATAAATGTAGATGTACTATAGCGATTTTCATAATTGAGTATTATAATTTAGGGGTAGTATTATTTGATATAATAAATTACATATACAGACAAGTGGGATAAATTAAAACAATAGAAAGCTCAAAACACAGGCTTTCTATTGTATGGAAGAAGAAATGTATATGGTAGTTAGCAAAATTAATGCAACTACATTTGAATTTCTTATTAAATTATATTATAGGACTTTAAATATCATGCTAAAGAATTATACAAGACTAAAAAATCATAGAAATAGAATATAAAACGTGGTAGAGTATTTATCTATGGGATATAATCTAGCATTTAAGGAAGTTATTACTATGGCAAAAGAAAATATAAGAGGTAATATCAAAGGAAGCAATAAAAACAGTAAGAACTGGTTTGAAGTGAAGGATGAGTGTATCTTCTATTCTGATTTAGAGATACCATATGAAATTGTTCGCTCAAAGAGAAAGACCCTTGCAATCGTGATTGCAGTCGGGGGCAAGGTTACAGTTAAGGCACCACTTAGAGCAACAAGTGCAGATGTAACACGCTTATTAGAAAACAAAGGAGATTGGATCTACGAGGCATATAAAAAGCAAGTAATAAGACAAAGAAAAGGGATTGTAGTAAAGGAAGGTACCATAATACCATTCTTAGATCGGACGTTTCGCTTACATGTAGTATTTAATCCTTCTAGGTATGCAGCAGATATATCTGTAGTAGAGCAAGTGGAGTATTTGCAGGAGATTGAAGATTTACTTGTTGTAGAAGCCCCACTTACAGATCCCAATTTCATTATAGAATGTCTTGAGTCTTGGTATAAGAAAAATGCTAGGAATATCATATCTATGCGTGTTGAGCAATATGCCAAAACAATGGGAGTTACTTATGGGAGAATCTCTATTCGAAGTCAGAAGAGTAGATGGGGAAGTTGTAGTAGTGCAGGAAATCTGAACTTTAATTGGCATTTAGTAATGATGCCTAGTAAGGTACTTGATTATGTGGTGATCCATGAACTTGCTCATAGGATCGAGATGAACCATTCAAAACAATTTTGGGAGATCGTTTCTAACGTTTGTCCAGAATATAAATTAAGAAAACAGTGGCTAAAAGAACATGGTTTGTCCTATGAATTATTTGTAGAAGAATAGGACAAAGGGCTTTCTTTAAAATAATTACTCATTGAAAGCAATAAAACTGCACAAAATAACGTAGTTAAAAGTTAGAATAATGCACAAACAATTCTTTTATTATGAAATTAGCTTACAAGATAAAGAATAATTTGTTAAAATAGAAGTAGGCACAGAAGAATCCGTCTTATCCTTCTAAATGGATAAGCGGATTCTTTATATTTATGTTTGATACAACAAATTAAGAGGAGATGGAAACGTGTTTGAAGTAGGAGATTATATTGTCTATGGATTGAATGGTGTGTGCAAAGTTGAAGAGGTAGGACAGATTGAATCATCTTCAGGTCTTAGTGAAAAATTATATTATACCTTGTTGCCAGTTTATGTTTCTGGTAGTAGAATTATAACTCCGGTAGATAATAAGAAAGTAAAGATGCGTCCAATTATTACAAAACCAGAGGTTATGGATCTTATTAACAATATGAAGCAATGCGAACCACTTTGGATTGAAGATGATCGTGAACGTGAAGAAACTTATAAGCAAGCAATAAAAGATAGCAATAGTTTTGCTCTCATTCGTATGATTAAAACACTTTATCTCAGAAGGGAGTCGAGGCTAGCTGAAGGGAAGAAAGCAACCGCGTCTGATGAGAAATATTTTAAGTTAGCTGAGGAAAGTTTATACGGTGAGTTTGCAATTGCATTAGATATGGATAGAAAGGACGTTAATGAATATATCAACTTCTGTATTGGCAACAATTAAGTACTTATATTCATTTATTTGTAATCTACTATAGTTGATAGTCATTTTTTAATTTAGTTATAGAAGTCAACTGAAAGAAAAGTCATTTAGATAAACGTAGGCGGAGGAGTTATGGAGATAGTAGAAAAAAATCCTTTAGGTGAAGCGCCTGTAGGAAAATTAATGGTAAAATTCGCAGTGCCAAGTATTGTGGCAATGCTAGTAAGTGCACTATATAATATTATAGATCAGTTATTTATTGGTCAAGCAGTAGGAACAATCGGTAATGCAGCAACTAATATTGCATTTCCGTTATCTACCTCCTGTGTAGCTTTGGCTTTGCTGTTTGGTATTGGTGGGGCATCTAGTTTCAACCTAGCCATGGGCAGAAAAGAATCCGACAAAGCAGCACATTATGTAGGAAATAGTATCGTATTACTAATAGGTAGCGGTATTGTCTTAATGTTAATTACGCAGATGTTTTTAACACCGATGTTAAAATTTTTCGGTTCACCAGATGATGTACTTGCATATGCTAAGACCTATGTAAGTATCACCTCATTTGGTTTTCCGTTCTTAATCTTAACTACTGGTGGAGGACATCTAATTCGAGCAGATGGTAATCCTAAGATGACAATGATTTGTAATCTTTCAGGAGCTATTATTAATACCATACTTGATGCTGTTTTTGTTTTTGGTTTTGATATGGGTATGGCAGGAGCAGCATATGCAACAATTATCGGACAAATATTCTCTGGATTACTTGTAATCAATTACATGAGACGTTACAAAACCGTTAAACTTACTAAGCAACAGTTTAAACTTAAATGGAAATATTCAAGCCGTATTATCTCATTAGGTACAGCATCATTCTTTAATCAAATAGCAATGATGGTAGTGCAGATTGTACTTAATAATTCCTTGAGGCATTATGGGGCATTATCTGAATATGGTGAAGCGATTCCACTTGCCTGTGTAGGCATTATTTCGAAAGTTAATATGGTGTTCTTCTCAATAATAATTGGTATTGCACAAGGTACGCAACCAATTGAGGGTTATTGTTATGGAGCAAGAAAATATAAGCGTGTAAAGGAAGCGTATCGATTAGCAGCAATTGTTGGTGGAATAATAGCTGTAGTCTTCTTCTTATTATTCCAATTAGCACCAAGACAAATTATATCGTTATTTGGAAGAGGAGACGAGAGTTATTATCAATTTGGAATTAGCTATTTTAGAATATTCCTTCTCTTTACCTGTCTGAATTTCCTTCAGCCTATTACTTCAACATTCTTTACTTCAATTGGTAAGCCATACAAAGGAATCTTCTTAGCGTTAACAAGACAGATTTTATTATTATTACCATTGATTATCTCCCTACCATTGTTTATGGGCATAGATGGTATCTTGTATTCTGGTCCAATTGCAGACTTATTAGCAGCTATCATTACTGTTATTATGGTGACAGCTGAATTTAGAAGTATAAATAAACTACAAGCATTAGAGAAAAAATGACGAATATAAAAAGAGTTGTAAGATAAACATAATACTATGTTTGTCTTACAACTCTTTTATTTAATTTCCCTTATTGATAATTTATATTTAATAAAGCTATTGATTTTCTTATGATAGTTAGTTATTATATAAACAAGTTAGATGTGACTAACCAAGACAAAATAAACTAGAAAATAATTAAACAAAATGAAACTAACCAAAATATAACTAGCCTATAGTTAACACGTAGGAAGGAGTATGAAGAATATGGGTCAAGATGCACTTCAGATGATATATAGTTTAAATCAAGATGATATTAAGACACAATTAGCAATACATTGTTCGCCCGTTTTAACCGGGTTAAAGATTTCTAATTTATTTATTGTATCCAATGAATATGTAAGAATGGTATATGAGATTTTCAAAAGATCACCGATCTCTATATCAATTATTTGGAAATCAAAAGATAAAACAACCTTCTTACTGTACAATAAAAGTCGAGTAGAAGAATATCTTAGAAACAAAGATGTTGAAGAGTTAATGCTTTCATTCGGATATCCTAATCCTAAGTTATATTCTGTGTTAGTAGAACTAAGAAGTCGTTATACACAATACAAGGAGGAAGGAGCAGAATTTCCTCACGAACTAGGAATATTGCTTGGCTATCCGCCAGAAGATGTTGCTGGATTTATAGAGAACAAAGGTAGGAATTTCTTATATACAGGCTATTGGAAAGTATATGGGAATGTACAAGAATCTATTAATATCTTCCATATGTTTAATCAGGCCAGAGAGAATGTCGTAAGGATGTTAACGAGTGGGGTGAGCATTCAGAATATACTTACAATGCATTATGGAAGTTACAATTAGTAAAAAGCAATAAAATGTAACATTAAATAAATAGGAGAAGAAGGAGAATAAGTATGAGTAAAATAACAATTGTATATTGGTCACAAACAGGAAACACAGAGGCTATGGCTAATGCTATAGGAGAAGGTATTAAGGATTCTGGTAAAGAAGCTGAAATCATTGAAGTAACTAATGTATCTGTTGTAGATTTAAAAGAAGCTAATGTAATTGCTCTTGGTTGCCCCGCTATGGGTGATGAAGTATTAGAAGAAAGTGATATGGAACCATTTGTTACAGGATTTGAAAAATTCGCTGATGGTAAGCAAATTGCTTTATTTGGTTCTTATGGCTGGGGTGATGGTCAATGGATGCGTGAATGGGAAGAACGTATGATAAGTGCAGGTGCAACAATTGTTGGTGGAGAAGGAATCATATGTCAAGATACACCTGATGATACTACATTAAACATTTGCAAGAATCTTGGAAAACAATTAGCATCTATTTAATGATAACTTAATAATACAAGACAGGAGGTGATGAAAATGAGCATTGTTATAATAGGTGGACATGATCGTATGGTCTGTCAGTATAAGAAAATATGTAAGACTTACAATTGCAAAGCTAAAGTATTCACCCAGATGACAAGTAATTTAAGGGATCAAATTGGAAGTCCGGATTTAATTGTATTATTTACCAATACTGTATCACATAAGATGGTGAAATGTGCGGTAGCAGAAGCAGAGCGAAATAAAGCAAATGTAGTAAGATGCCATTCTAGTAGCGGTAATGCTTTAGGTGAAATCCTTGAATCACACGTTAATATGGCGTAAAGGAGCAGATATTATTATGAGAGTGTTTGCGTTAGAGATAAAATTAAGAGCAACGTGGGTTCATTCATTAAAAGAAAAGAGGATGATCGTACAAAGTATTGTTAAAAAGATAAGAAATAATTTTAATGTATCAGTAGGTGAGATTGCAGAACATGATATTCATCAAATAGTCGTTATAGGAGTTGTAGGTTTGACACTAGATGAGATGCAACTAGAAGATCGTATGGAAGAGATTATTCTCTATGTTGAAGAGAACACCGATGCAGAAATTATTGATGTAGTGAAAGATAAAGCGGTATTTTAGTAGTAATAATTTGATCTTTATACACTCTTAACTATGGACGTTAGCAACGTAGTAGTATATAATATAACCTAACGTAAACAATAACAGTTGAAAGCAGATTAATGCTTTCAACTGTTTTGATATGAATAGAATTATTGAAGAACAGTCATATAGGAGGATTTAGTATATGGAGAAAATTTTATTATTCCAATCAAAAGAAGCCACAAATATCAGAAAATTAGCTGCACCTATGCACATTAAAGTTGTTGAGGTAGAGCTATCACAGTTTAAACAAACAATCGGTAAATTAGCGGGTTACAACAAAGAGGAAGAAGAGATTCTGTTTGATGGGGAAGCTCCAGAAGGAAGCCTAATGGTTTTCTGTGATTTTACAGAGAAGCATTTTAATACAATGTTACAGAAGATGAGAGCAAATAAGATTCCTATGACTTATAAGGCTGTCATGACACCAGTGAATAGAACATGGGATGTTCTACACATGTATGAGGAGATGGAGCTCGAGCGTAAATCTTATGAGAATAGGCAGTAAAATGGTCCAATTCCTAGGAGGTGTACATGTTTTTTATAATGGGGATTAGCCAAAAAGAAAAAAGATTGGCTTTTGATCAATTAGTGGTATGCAAATGTTGCGGCAAGTATGGTCATGTAGATGTATTCATGACGTATACGTATTTTATGTTTTTCTTTATTCCGTTATTTAAGTGGAATAAGAAATATTTTGTTCGAATGCGTTGTTGTGGTTCTACCACACAGATCGATAAAGAATTAGGAAAAGCAATTGAACAAGGAGAGATCACAGAGATTGACTTCGATAAGATTCATTTTGCACAACAAGAAAATCAAATAAAACACTGCAGTAATTGTGGTTTTACTAGCACCGAATCTGACTACGAATATTGTCCAAAGTGTGGTAAAAAACTATAAAAAAACCTGGGAATTCGTCTTTTTATAAGCGAGTTCTCAGGTTTTTTATCATATTAGTCTTCTAAGGCAACAAAACTGCCTGTTAGAGTTTTCGAACTACCAGAAGATTTATCAGTAACCCCTGTAATACTGTATTTGTAAGTGCTTCCTTCTTTTAATCCTTTTACGCGTACACTTAATTCATCATTATCTCTTTCGATGATGGTTGCTTTATAAGTTTTTGAACCACTTTCATTTGTAATGGTAACTTTGGTATTGTTATATTTAACTTTCTTATTAAAATCAAAAGTCACTTCATTATCTTCCTGATCAAAATCAACA
The DNA here is from genome assembly GCA_019421365.1 of Lachnospiraceae bacterium. Classification (GTDB taxonomy): domain Bacteria; phylum Bacillota; class Clostridia; order Lachnospirales; family Lachnospiraceae; genus Anaerosporobacter. The sequence goes on along the minus strand of JAHZFJ010000009.1, from coordinate 142,621 downwards.
TCTTTTACAAGATTCGTAGATGCTTTTGGAATACTGAATTTAATAGTTAATGTGCCATATTTAGATTCCGTTGCCTTCTTAATACCTGTAACAGTTACCGTATAACTTTTCCCTGCTTTTAAACTAGCAACATCTAAGTCGATTTCATCGCTATCTGAATCTTCTATAAATGTTTTATATGTTTTGCCAGAATCATCTTTTACACTTGCCTTTGCAGAAGATTTAAGCTTAATTCTAGTTGAAAAGTCAATTTCGATAGAGTCGTCTGAGTCATCATAATCGTATTCCACAGATTTGACGCTTATATTAGATGTTGTTTTTGTAGATGTAGTAAATTTGGTATTTTCAGCATTTGATAAAAATGCTTGAGAACCTACACCGATTGTAGCAATAGTTGCCAATGCTAAAACTTTTGTACATACTGATTTTTTCATATTTTATATTACCTTCCTTTTTTAATGAATTTATTATATTTATTGTTTTATTACAATGTTAGTATAAAATCCAAACATTAAAAGAATATTAAAAGATGTATAATTATATGTGTAAAAATATTTTGTGTATAACGATATACTCTTAATCAACATACACAGAAATCTTGACACAACATTTAAAAACTAATAAAGTATATAATAGAAAATTTAATTACGAATTTTCATTGTCATGAATGAAATTATTTTGTCTGACAACATTTACAAGTTGACATTCACAACATTGTGTATAGTGATCTTAAAAAAGAAGAAGGATGAAAAAATCAGATGAGAATATTAGTAGTTGAAGATGAGAGAGATTTGAATTCGATAATTTTAAAGAGGCTTAATAAAGCAGGATATACTGTTGATTCATGTTATGATGGGGAAGAAGCCCTGGATTATATGAAATTAGGAGAATATGATGTGATATTACTAGATATAATGCTACCAAAGATGAATGGACTAGATTTAGTAAGAACACTCAGAAAGAATCGCGATAAAACTCCAGTATTGTTACTTACAGCAAAGGATGGAATTGAAGATCGTGTAACGGGACTAGATAGTGGTGCAGATGATTATTTGGTTAAACCATTTGCCTTCGAGGAATTATTAGCGAGGATACGAGTTTTAACAAGAAGAAGTATTGATGAGGTAACAAATGTATTCACTATAGCAAATCTAAGTGTTGATTGTGATACACGAATTGTTAAGAGAGGGGATGTGGTTATTCCTTTATCCAGTAAAGAGTTTTCTGTTTTAGAATATATGATCCGAAATCAAGGTATTGTATTAAGTAGAGCAAAAATCGAACAGCATATTTGGAATTTTGATTATGAAGGTGGATCTAATGTAATTGATGTATATATACGCTATCTTCGTAAGAAAATCGATCAAGATTTTGAGCCTAAATTAATACACACCATCCGTGGAGCAGGATACGTGCTTAGAGATGAGGATAGACATGAATAAGAAGCGTAGAAAAAGAATATCGATTATATGGAAAGTAACCCTATGGTATACTGCTTTTCTTTGTATTATGGCTTTACTGATAGTTTTAATTACTTATCTTGTAAGTGAACAGATACTGAGAAATTCATCAAAAGAAATGCTTATTAGTCAGGTACAGGAAGTTTTTCAGGATATTGAGTATGAGGAAGGACAATTAGAGATTGATGAGGATATTGATTTTATTGAAAAAGGTATCTATATATCAATTTTTAATAGTAAAGGTATATTGATACAAGGATACCAGCCTAAAGGGGGAGATACTACTTTACCATTTGTTAATCAAGAGCTTAGAAAAATATCACTTTCTGAGGAGTGGTATGTATATGATATGATACAAGACGTCCCTAATTACGGGCAGATATTCATTCGTGGTATGATGCCAACAACGACTAACGTAGGGCGTACACATGTTAATATTATAGTTTTATTAGTGTTAACACCTTTAATTATTGTAATAGCCATCGTAGGAGGATATATCCTTACAAAAAGGGCTTTCAAACCTGTTAAACAGATGAGTAAAACGGTTGAACAGATTACGAGTGGTAATGATCTTAGTAAACGTGTGAATCTAGGTGAGGGAGACGATGAATTATATCGATTAGGAAGATTGTTTGATCAGATGTTTGAACGTTTAGAAGATTCTTTCGAACGAGAAAAGCAATTTACCGCAGATGTATCTCACGAACTTCGAACACCCGTAAGTGTTATATTATCACAATGTGAGTATGCAATGGAATTAGATAATGGTGAAGAAACTCATGAGGCTTTAGTAAGCATTCATCAACAAACAGTACGAATGTCTAATCTAATAGGGCAATTATTATTGCTAGCAAGGAGTGATTTAGATTCAAACAAAATCCAATTAGAATGGGTTAATCTAAGCGATCTATTAGAAGTAATTGTTGAAGATGCTAGAGAAAGAGCGCAAAAGAAGAATATTAATGTTCATGCTATGATTGAAGAAGGTATAGCTATCAAGGGTGACGAGACGTTATTAATGCGTTTCTTTATGAACCTCATATTGAACGCCATTAATTACGGTAGGGAATCTGGTAATATAGAAATTGCGTTATTTAGAGAAAATAGAGGGACTGATCAGGAACGTTTTGCTGGTTATGTAAGCGATGATGGAATCGGTATAGCAGAAGAAAACAAAGAAAAGATCTGGAGAAGATTCTATCAGGTTGATCCCTCAAGAACAGTTAAGGAAGAAGGCAGCCTAGGACTTGGTTTACCTATGGTTAAATGGATTGCCAGTGTGCATCAAGCTGAGGTATGGAACGAGAGTGAACTTGGTGTTGGTAGTACATTCTTTTTTCGCTTCCCTGCCAAGTAGATATAAAATCGGTCAATTGTAGAGAAATTACAATTGGCCGATTTTATTATATATTCGTGTAGAAAGATTGACAGGTAAAGATAGAAATCTTATAGTTATATATAGGATACATTTTATTAAAGCATGAAAAAATGAGATTATGATGAAGATATCTTTATATGAAGAATGAAAGATGTTTTAGAAACTATAAATTATGAGTAATACATATAAAATGGAGAATTAGTATTATGACAATGGTTACATTAGGAAAAACAGGGATAACAGTAAACAAGAATGGATTTGGTGCACTTCCAATTCAAAGAGTAAGTAATGAAGATGCAGGTAAGTTATTGAGAAAGGCTTTTGAACACGGAATTACATTTTTTGATACAGCGAGGTTTTATACGGATAGCGAATCTAAGATTGGTGAGTCTTTATCAGATGTTAGAGAGAAGATTTATATCGCAACAAAGACAGCTGCTACTGATGCAAAAGCTTTCTGGAAAGACCTGGAAACAAGTTTGTCCTTGCTAAAAACAGATTATATTGATTTATATCAATTTCATAATCCATCATTTTGTCCTAAACTAGGAGATGGAACAGGGCTATATGAAGCGATGTTAGAAGCAAAAGAACAAGGAAAGATTCGTCATATAGGTATTACCAATCATCGTTTATCTGTGGCAAATGAAGCGATAGATTCTGGATTATATGAGACGTTACAATATCCATTCAATTATCTTGCTACTAAAGAAGAACTTAAATTGGTGAATCGTTGTAAAGAGAACTATATTGGTTTTATCGCCATGAAAGCACTATCGGGTGGCTTGATTACAAATTCTAAAGCAGCGTATGCGTATCAAGATTTATATGATCACGTATTACCAATCTGGGGTGTACAAAAGGAAACGGAACTTGATGAATTCATAAGCTATATCGATAATCCACCTACTATGACGGATGAGATTAAAGCGGTTATTGAAAAAGATCAGAAGGAGTTAGCAAGTAATTTCTGTCGTGGATGTGGATATTGTATGCCATGTCCAGTTGGAATAGAGATCAATAACTGCGCAAGAATGTCATTATTATTAAGACGTTCACCATCTGAATTACAATTAACCAAAGATGTGCAAGCTAAGATGAAACGAATTGAAAAATGCATTAATTGTGGCCGTTGCGCAGCAAGATGTCCATATGGCTTAAATACACCTAAATTACTAAAAGACAATTACAAAGATTATGTAGAGGTATTAGCAGGAAAAGCTTTATAGAATGCAATACTAATCCGATAAAGTATGTAAAGAATACTTTAATGAGGTCATGTACGGTTTCTAATTAGTGACGTAGTGACCTGAAAGGGGAGATATAAGGTGGCTATAAATCAAGTTATGACAAATTCTTATTATAGGGATTCGTTATCTAAGAAGGCAGGAACACAGAGTGTGGGGATTAATGCTATTGAGGAGTCTTACAAAAAAGCAATGCAAAACTATTCTGAGTTAGCTTTGAATCGCATAGAAGATGGAGAACCTAGTTACCAGATTGGTGCTTCTTCTATGACAGAGAAGGAATGGGATACACTCATTACCAAAATAGATACATCAATTGACCAAATCAAAGAGGAACTTAAAGAGCGTATTAAAATACTTAAAGAACGAGAGGAAAAACAAAGAATTATCAAAAAGATTGAAGAAGAAAAAAAGCTACTAAAAAAGAACCTCGAAGAGAATGAGCTAAAGGAGTCTTTTGAGAAAGAAAAACTCGAGAAAGAGGTCGAAGATGAGATAGTAATAGCAAATCGAGATAATGTCATAACAGAGGAACAGCTAAAGCGGTTGTTAATGTAATATAAAAGATAGTAGAGGTGCTGTTTATGGAATTTAATTATAAAGAATATTTTAATCGGATATATCCATTCTGGAAAGATATGACGAATCGACAGAAGGAAGAGTTTGTACAAAACTCATATATTAGTGATTATAAAAAGGGACAGTTCGTTAATGACTGTAGGGGTAAATGTCTTGGACTGATAGCGGTGAATAAGGGACAATTACGTGTTTATCTTCAATCAGAAAATGGAAAAGAAGTTACATTATATAGACTGGAGGAAGGTGATATATGTACGTTATCTTCTTCTTGTATAATTGATGAAATTACTTTTGATGTTTTTATAGAAGCTACGAAAGATAGTTCACTTATTATAACGAAATCTTCGTATCTGAATCAGCTTTATGATGATAATGTGTACGTTCAAAACTTTATCTATAAGCAAACCACAGAAAACTTCTCAAGTGTAATGTGGTCAATGCAGCAGATCCTATTCTTGAGTTTTGATAAGCGTCTGGCTAGTTACTTGTATGATGAGATGATTAAAACAACTGAAAATTCGTTAGTTGTTACACACGATGAAATTGCAAAGGAATTAGGAAGTGCTAGAGAGGTAGTTTCTAGAATGTTAAAATATTTTCAAAAGGAAGGTTTTGTAACATTAGAACGTGGTAAAGTTGTGATTCTTGATAAGGAGGCATTGTTAAAGATTGCTGTCCAGTCATAATGTGACTAAGTCACGGTACATTTATTCATTTTTAAAGTATTATATAACTAAGAGTTGAAGTTTTAGTTATGCATTTAATATGCATCAATGTGACGGGTAGACGTAGTGTTAGTCTAGTATAGTTACATAATACTTATGGAATGGAGAATGAATATGGCAAATAAGACAGTTATCATAGGAGGCGTAGCGGGCGGAGCTACAACAGCAGCAAGACTTAGAAGATTAGATGAAAGAATGGAAATTGTACTTCTTGAGAGAGGCGAATATATATCATTTGCCAATTGTGGTCTACCATACTATGTTGGTGATGTGATTAGTGAAAGAGATAATCTTTTGTTGCAGACACCAGAAGCTATGTATAAAAAGTTTAATATAGAAGTAAGAGTACTCAATGAAGTAATTTCGATTAATTGGGCAGATAAGAAAGTTGAAGTTAAGAATCTTAAAACAGGTGAAGTATATGATGAATCATACGATCAATTGGTCATCTCAACGGGCTCAACTCCTATTAGACCACAAATACCTGGAATTAATGGAGATAAGATATTCACAGTGTGGACTGTACCTGATACCGATAGTATTAAAGAAGTGATAACGAAGCAAAAACCTAAAAGTGCAGTTGTAGTTGGCGGTGGATTTATAGGTCTCGAAATGGCTGAGAATCTACATCATGCTGGAATAAGAGTCACTTTAGTTGAGAAGATGAATCAAGTAATGGCTCAAATAGATTATGATATGGCAACACTTGTTCATGAGAATCTTCAATGTAATCAAGTATCGTTACAATTAGAAGATGGTGTTTTAGCATTTCACGAAAACAGCGATTATGATACAGTCACAGTTGAATTAGAAAGTGGTAAAAAGTTAGAAACTGATTTTGTTGTATTAGCAATTGGAGTTAAACCCAATAGCGAATTAGCGAAAGAAGCTGGTATAACTTTAAATCAAAGAGGGGGAATTGTTGTAGACGAACATCTTCAAACTTCCATAGAAGATATCTATGCTGTAGGTGATGTTATAGAAGTAACAAATCCAATACTTAATAACAAAACCATGATTCCACTAGCAGGACCGGCCAATAAGCAAGGAAGAATTGTAGCGGATGTTATCGTTTCTAAAACTAGAACTAGTAAACTAAATGAATCTAATAAAAAACAATATAAAGGTACTCTTGGGGCTTCTATAGCAAAAGTATTTGATTACGATGTAGCAAGTGTTGGTATGAACGAAAAACAATTACAAAGCTACGGGAAAAGAAAGAATGTTGATTATTACACCGCATTAGTTAATCAGAAATCTCATGCAGGGTATTATCCAGGAGCTACACCTATCACTTTAAAGATGCATTTTGATACAGAAGGTAAGATTTTAGGATGTCAAATCGTTGGTAGAGAAGGTGTGGATAAACGTATTGATACAGTGGCAACGACAATTCGATTAGGTGGAACAGTTTATGATCTAGAAGAATTAGAATTTGCTTATGCGCCTCCGTTTACCTCAGCCAAAGATCCAGTTAATATGTTAGGTTTTGTAGCCGAGAACATCTTGAATGGACTTGTTACACTAACAGAAGTAGCTGAATTAGATGAAATGCAAGAAAATAAAGTGATATTAGATGTAACAGAAGATATCGAACGTATGGTTTATGAAATACCAGATTCTTATCATATACCATTAGGACAATTAAGAAAGCGATTGAATGAACTTAATAAAGAGGTCCCAGTGGTGGTCTACTGTGCAATTGGAGTTCGTGCATATAACGCTGCCAGAATATTGATTGGTCACGGATTTAAGAAGGTTTCTGTCTTAGCTGGTGGAATAACGTTCTATAAGTCAATGCATTATGCAGATAATCTCATTGATGATGAATTACAAGTTGCAGAATTAAGTAGTAAAAATGATACCATGAATGATGAGACTATTCAGAATGTAAAGAATACTATTTCAAATGAAGAGAGTGTTCAAAAGGAAGATAAAGCTATACATCAAATTAAGATATTAGATTGTTCAGGATTACAATGCCCAGGACCGATAATGAAGGTAAGTGAAGCGATAGGTAATATGAATGAAGATGATCTATTAGAAGTCTCAGCAACCGACATGGGTTTCTCAAAGGATATTCAATCTTGGTGTAAACGAACTGGAAACACATATATCAAAACAGAACGACACGATAAAGAGAATATCGTAACAATAAAAAAAGGTACCACAGTTGAAACACAGCCAAGCACGGTTAATGAAAAAGAAGGAAAAACTATCATTGTTTTTAGTGGTGATTTCGATAAAGTTTTAGCTTCGTTCATAATAGCAAATGGGGCTGCTTCTATGGGAAGACCCGTAACGATGTTCTTCACATTCTGGGGCTTAAATGCTCTTAGAAAATCAGATAAAAAGAATGTAAAAAAACCATTCTTAGATACAATGTTTGGTAAAATGATGCCAAAAGGCACAAAGAAGTTGAAATTATCGAAGATGAACATGGCGGGTATGGGAACTGCTATGATGAAAAAGGTTATGAAAGATAAGAATGTGAACACATTAGAAGACCTTATGAAACAGGCAATGGACCAAGGTGTCAAATTAATAGCATGTACCATGTCTATGGATGTAATGGGAATTACAAAGGAAGAGCTAATCGATGGGGTTGAATTCGCAGGTGTTGCTTCTTATCTAGGAGATGCAGAAGAATCCAATGTCAACTTATTCATCTAAAATAATATGTTACCTTTAAAATAATACAATTTTATGTTTATGTATATGAACTACTACACTTTAGTAAAAGTGTAGTAGTTTTTTTACGTTATGACGATTCTGTATTTTGCTATTTGTGTAGGAGATTATTATACTAAATTTACTTAATTATTTAGATTTATTTCTAATAAAATTTGGGTCAAAAGGTCTTAATACAAGATAATGATGAATAATCAATACTATTTCATTCATCAACCTATCTGTACTTATGTATCAATAAGTAGCAAAAGCAAAACTCTTAATAAGAAGTTATAAAGTGTAGTTCGAGTTTTGCATTAACAACATGTAAAAGGAGGAGAATGAGATGAACCTAATGGAAATTATACTGATTTCCTTGGGGCTATCGTTAGATATTTTTGCTGTGACCATATGCGAAGGAGCCATGTTGGCACGTATCGAGAAGAAAAAGTTAGTGATTATGTGTGCGATATTTTGCTTGTTACAATTAGTTGCCGTGCAAGCAGGTAATTTAATAACACTAATACCGATATTCTCAGATTCATCTACAGATATGCAATTATTCTGGAATGGAATAGCGATTACTATAGTAATTGGTCTTGGTGGATATATGTTATACAAGGCATGGCGAAGAGAAGCAATATTTGAGCAGGTATCAGATATTAGTTACGAAAAGGTTTGTCTAACGGCAATAATTACTAGTTTTGATGCGTTCTTCGCGGGGATAGGATTCGGTTGCATGGATACAGAATTTATTAAGGTTCAAATTGCTCTTGAAATCGCAACAATTCTGTCTGTTATACTAGGGGTTTATACCGGTTATCGTATGGGATATGAACAAAAAACGAAAGCTTATGGTATTGGTGGAATAATATTAATATTCTCAGCAATTGAGATTGTAATTCGTTATGTGTAGGTCGATTTTACTATCGACTTATGAATAAATATATTAAGTTGCTCATTCAGTGAAAATCAAGGGAGGATTAACTATGGGAACATTAACACATAAAGCAGCAAGAAGTGCTTTTAGTAAGGCCATCAACGTTACATTAAGAAAGGTAAATCAAGATAGAGAGAAGGGATTACTTAAGATAGCAGATATCTCAGAAGCATTCTTAGGTAATGTATATTCGCAAGACACTTATGAAAGTGCAAGAAATTTAATACGTAATCAAGACGGTAAATGGATGCAATACTTAAACAAAGCTTTAGATGAACTAGATCCTAATGTAGTTAAAATGACAGCATTAAATCTTGGATTTGAAGCAGCATTTCATGGAACAAAAATGATACGAAATATGAGAGAAGTTCATCAATGTAATATTCCATGGTTAATACTTATGGACCCAACCAGTGCGTGTAACCTACAGTGTACAGGTTGTTGGGCGGCCGAATATGGTCATAAGCTAAATCTAACATTCGAAGATATGGATCGTATTATTACACAAGGCAAAGAATTAGGAATTTTCTTCTATATGTATACAGGTGGTGAGCCATTGGTAAGAAAAGATGATATTATTAAGCTCTGTGAAAAACATAATGATTGTGCATTTCATGCATACACTAATGGTACGCTAGTAGACGAAGCTTTCTGTGATGAGATGTCTAGAGTTGGCAATCTATCCTTATCAATTAGTCTTGAGGGATTTGAAGATGTTAATGATTTAAGACGTGGCAGTGGTGTATTTGATAAAGTTATTAAAGCTATGGAATTACTTAAAGCTAGTGGACAGATTTTTGGTACCTCCATTTGCTACACGAGTAAGAACATTGAAACAGTAACAAGTGACGAGTTCTTAGATATGATTATTGATAAAGGTTGTCGATTCACCTGGTTCTTCCACTACATGCCAGTTGGCAATGGAGCTGCTGTAGAATTGCTTCCAACAAGAGAACAAAGGGAGTATATGTATCACCGCGTTAGAGAAATACGAGCTATGGAAGGTGGAAAACCAATCTTTGCGATGGACTTCCAAAATGATGGTGAGTATGTAGGTGGCTGTATTGCAGGTGGAAGAAATTACTGCCACATTAACGCCAATGGAGATGTTGAACCATGTGTATTCATACATTATTCTGGTGCTAATATTAAGGAAGTTAGTTTACTTGATGCCTTAAAACAACCATTGTTTATGGCATATCGCGAAAATCAACCATTTAATAATAATCATCTACGTCCATGTCCAATGCTAGAGAATCCAGAGATATTAAAACGCATGGTGAATGAGACGGGAGCAAAATCAACTGATTTACAATCACCTGAATCTGTAGAACATCTCTGTGATAAATGTCATGAATATTCATGTGATTGGGCGAAAACGGCAGGTGAATTATGGAGCAAAACTCCTGTACGTGAACATAGATATGTGGATAAAAAGGGTCGAGACTCACAGAAGGTAATATAACATAATTCCAAGACTTTAGTTGTGTGGTATGGGAAGTAGCTCAGTAGTTATTAATATCTGTTAGATAGTATGCATGATAGAATCTTGGAAGTTAAGTTATTTTATGTTAGAATGTAGATAACTTAATATGACCAATAGTCATTTATTGGACAAATGAAAGAATCGATAGTAAAAGGAATGACTCTATGGTACAGAAACGAGATATATCAAAGGCCCTAATAGCAGATAGCTTTAAGGAATTAATGTTAACAAATCCTTTTGAAAAGATAACTATAAAAATGATTTGTGATAAGGCTGGTTTAATAAGGCCTACTTTCTATAATCACTATAAGGATAAATACGATTTAGTGGAGTGGATTTTCTATGAAGATATTATTAAGGACGTAACGAACCTTATTGAGCATGGAATGGAGGAAGAAGCCACTAAGTATCTGATTACATGTATGTATGAAGAAAGTGAATTTTACAAGAAGGTATTTGAGACGACAGGACAAAACTGTTTTGAAGATATTATGAGAAAACATATCTATGAACTTTTTTTAAAACGTTTGCGTTCAGGAAATGGTATGCAGCTTCCAGAAGATAGTATATTGAACGAAGAATCTGTATCACAGTATTATGCTCTTGGTTTAATAACAGCTATTAAAACTTGGGTTATTTATGGTAGTGGGGATATGACAGTTAATCAAATCATTGATGCATATCATTACTTAATGACACATTCTATCTATGATATTATCCAGTAAGGAGTGCTGCAAGTGAATAAAAATAAACACTTACTAAAGACATTGATTTCAATAGTAGTTCTGCTAATTATTATAACAGTTTTTAAGCAACCTTTAGATGAGGCATTGTATGAGCTGCGCTCCATACGTATATGGCAAATTGCCTTAATAAGCTTTATGGCTATCATATTTCAAATTTGTGATGGGCTTAATTACGCTGCAATGACACAAACGAATGGTACTGGTTTAACGAGAAGGGAAGGCATATCATGTGCCTTCTATACTTCGTTTTTCAAGGTAGTAACATTTGGTAGTGGGTCTGCAGCGGGTACAATCTATTATATGAATAACAGAGGGGTTAAAGTTTCAAGAGGGACAAGTATATCTGCTCTGTCCTATATGTTTCATAAGCTAACTGTTGCCATTTTGGCAATATTTTTTCTAGTAGTACAATTCAAAGATTTCCATTCTATATATAATCAATATTTCTCAATTTTTTTAATAAGCTTAGCAGTTGCTATTCTTATTTCAGTTATTTTCTTGACAATTTGTATTAGTAAATTGTTGCATACATTTGTAGTGAAGTGTATCAGTAAATTAAATAAAAAGGGTAAATTATCGCATATAATTGATACCTTAACAGAGTATTTTGCAGGTCTTGAAGAATCATCAGCTGATCTATTAAAAGATAAATCTTGTATATGCTCTATTATATTTCGTAATATTATTAAGTTGTTAGCCATATACAGTATTCCATACATCATATTAGCTCCAATGCAAACGATAACTGGAATACAATTAATTGGTATTACTGCTGTCTCATGTGCAGTAGCAAGTGTTCTTCCAGCACCTGCGGGGATTGGTTCAACAGAGGTAGCATTTCTGTTATTCTTTGTAAATATTGTTTCAAGTAAAAGGATTCTTTCCTGTGCATTGTTATATCGATTTATGACATTTTTATTTCCTGGTGTTATTGGTGGCGTTACTATTAGCATGAACAAGATAAGGAAAAGAATTATAAATCATGATAATTAAGTTATTAATTACACTTGCTTTTAAGCGCTCCTCGTACTATGTGAGATAATAGAAGCATCGAGACTGCACAGGCATAGTATAATAAAGATATGTGAATCTGATTTGTAAGCCTAGTAGCAGAGCTGGGATTATAATATCAACATAAAAGCAAGGAGACAGACAATGAAAAGAGTATTAGTAATTTCTGGGCACACGGATCTGAATGATTCCGTTGCAAACAAAACCATTCTTGAAGAACTTACCAATAAGATACCGGAAGCAGAATATGCATATCTGGATAAACTTTACCCGAATTATAAAATTGATGTAAAAACGGAACAGAAAAGGCTGGGAAGGGCAGATGTCATAGTACTTCAATTCCCGATTTTCTGGTATTCAATGCCATCTCTTTTAAGCAAATGGTTAGAGCAGACCTTACAGCGTGGATTCTCTCATGGTCCAACAGGTGACAAACTTAAGGGCAAAAAGCTGGTTGCATCTTTCACTACGGGAGCTCAGGAATTTATGTACAGCTATGAAGGTAAGCATCATTATCCCATCGAGGACTTCCTCCCGTCAATCAAGGCTACCTGTAATCTTTGCGGTATAGAATTCGCTGGTTTTGTTTACACAGGTGGAGTTTCTTATCATGATCGTAACGATGCTGAAAAGCTAACTAAGATGAAAGAAAAGGCGGTGATACATGCAGAGAAGGTTGTTGAATTACTAAAGAAACTTTGATCATAGACGAATAAAGAACAAAGAAAAACGGATAAGGTAACTACAGTAGAAAAAGAAAATAATTTCACCGTCTTGTTGCTTTTCATGGTATAATGCAGGTGCAGAATGATTATCATTCGTTTAACAATACGAATGCACATTGTGTTAGTGAAATAGTTTTAAAAGATTAATACAACAAGGCGAAAGGACTAATAAGAAAAATGAAGACAGTTGTAATAGCAGAAAAGCCATCTGTAGCCAGAGATATTGCAAGAGTACTAAAATGCAATCAAAAGATAAACGGTGCTATAGAAGGTAGTAAATATATAATAACTTGGGGACTTGGTCATCTTGTAACACTTGCTGATCCTGAAAAGTATAAAGATGAGTACAAAGAATGGAAGCTTGAACATCTCCCAATGTTACCTCCTCGAATGGAACTAGTAGTAATTAAACAAACAGCAAAACAATTTAATGCAGTTAAGGCTCAGTTAAATCGTAAAGACGTTAGTGATATTATAATAGCAACAGATGCCGGAAGAGAAGGCGAACTAGTTGCAAGATGGATAGTTGAAAAATCTGGATGTAGAAAACCTATTAAACGTCTATGGATTTCATCTGTTACTGATAAGGCAATTAAAGATGGCTTTTCACATCTGAAAGATGGTAAAGAATATGATAATCTATATGCAGCTGCTGTTGCAAGAGCAGAATCTGACTGGTTAGTAGGTATGAATGCAACTCGTGCATTAACATGTAAGTATAATGCACAGTTATCATGCGGTCGTGTTCAAACACCAACATTAGCAATGATTGCAAAACGTGAAGAAGAGATACGAAAGTTTGTACCAAAGCCATATTATGGTTTGCAAGCAAAGAGTATGGGATTTACTTTTACGTGGATTGACGGAAAAACACATAGTAATACCACATTCGACAAGAGTAGAATCAATGATTTGTACCAAAAGTTACATTCAGGTGATGGCAAAGCAAAAGTTACTCAAGTAAAGAAAACAGCTAAGAAAAGCTATTCTCCAGCATTATATGATCTAACTGAACTCCAAAGAGATGCTAATAAGAGATTTAACTTCTCAGCAAAAGAGACTTTGAATATCATGCAACGCCTATATGAAAATCATAAGGTTTTGACATATCCTAGAACAGATTCAAGATACATCACTACAGATGTAGTACCTACTATTTCTGAACGATTATGCGCTTGTGCGGTTGGTCCATATAAGAAATTGGCAGGTCGTTTGGTTAATTCAGTAATTAAAGGCAATCCAAGTTATGTTAATAATAATAAAGTTTCTGATCACCATGCCATTATCCCGACAGAACAATATGTTAATCTTGATCATATGACCAATGATGAACGTAAAATCTATGATTTAGTTGTTCGTAGATTTTTAGCTGTTTTATATCCTCCATTTGAATATGACCAGACAAACATAGAAGTCGAGTATGGCGGCGAGACTTTCATAGCTAAAGCAAAGGTTGTAACCAAACTGGGATTTAAAGAAGTTTACTCCTCTGATCTAGAAAATGGATTATCAAGTGAAGATGATTTCGACGATGATAATGATGAAGGTTTACGAAATCATATGAAAGAACAATTTATCCCTATGAGTGATGAGATGAAAAAACTTCAGCCTGGAGATAATATCAATAAAGTCTCTGTTTCTATAACTGAAGGCAAGACAAAACCACCAGCACAATTTAACGAAGCTACTTTATTATCAGCTATGGAGAACCCTGTTAAATTCATGGAACATTATGATAAGGAAGCAGCGAAGACCCTAGGTGAAACTGGCGGTCTTGGTACGGTGGCAACAAGAGCAGATATTATTGATAAGCTGTTCTCTAATTTCTTAATTGAGAAACGTGGAAAAGAGATCTTCGTAACTTCTAAGGCAAAACAATTACTTGAGTTAGTTCCTTCAGAATTATGTCAACCAGAGCTGACAGCAGATTGGGAGATGAAATTAGGAAAGATTGCGAAAGGAACATTGAAAAAAGAGGAGTTCATGAAGGAAATCCGCGCATATTCTACAGAGATAGTAAGTGAAATTAAAGGTGGCGCTGGTACGTATCGCCATGATAATTTAACGAATTCAAAATGTCCTGCTTGCGGAAAACGTATGTTATCAGTTAAAGGTAAGAATAGCCGTATGTTGGTATGTCAAGACCGTGAATGTGGCCATCGAGAAACGATTGCAAGGGTAAGTAATGCTAGATGTCCAGTTTGTCATAAGAAGATGGAATTGTGCGGCAAAGATGATGCACAGGTATTTACATGCCAATGTGGGCATAAGGAGAAATTATCTGCATTTGAGGAGCGACGTAAGAAGGAAGGTGCAGGCGTATCGAAAAAAGATGTAGCAAATTATCTGAAGAAGCAACAAAAAGAAGCGAACGAACCTGTGAACAATGCCTTTGCAGATGCCTTTGCTAAATTAAAATTATAATTTAGACAAACATGAAAACTATCAACTTGTAATTATGACAATTTGATAGTTTTCCTTTTAAATAATTATTTGTAATTTTATATTGACCTTTACGTAGCGTAAACCCTTATAATGGAAACGATAATAAATAGAAAGAACATCATTAATAAAAAGAATCATTATAAGGTTAACTTGTAAGTTATAAGTTATGAATATGAGATGATTTATATAATGACTTAGGGGGCGATAGGTTATGGAGAAAAATTACTATACAGCAGGCGAAATAGCTAAGATTTCAGGGGTTTCTAGTAGAACAATTCGTTACTATGATTCAAAAGGATTATTACAACCGGTTGATTATTCTTCAGGCGGATATCGATATTATGATACGGCTTCATTTGAAACACTACAGAGAATCTTAATGTTTAAATTTCTTGGCTTTTCTTTAGAACAAATCAAAGAACTTATAGAGAACGATCTACAAGATTATTCGGTAATGAAACAATCATTGGAGAATCAGAAAGAATTACTAAAGAAGAAGAGGGTAGAAATTGATCGGTTAATTGACGCAGTAGAAGTCGCTGAAAGTTGCAATGAAACAGAGGATTGGGATAACTTAATTACCCTACTAAATCTATTGTCAGATGATAAGAAAATCGAAAATCAGTATGCTACGACTGCTAATCTAAATCGAAGAATAACCATTCACCAGTATAATACCAGTACAGTAAACTGGATGGAATGGGTTTTTGATCATCTACATATCGAAGAAGGCATGAATATACTTGAGATAGGTTGTGGGAATGGTCTATTATGGGAGACGAATATAAGACGTTTACCTTCTAACTTGGAGATATACTTATCTGATTACTCAGAAGGAATGCTTATAAGTGTTAAAGCCAGTCTTAACAAGTACAAAGATGAATTAATAGAAAAGAATATACAGATACATTACAGACAAGAGGATGGTAATGACCTACAGCTTGATGATATGGAATTTGATGTTATAATAGCAAATCACATGCTATATCATCTAGAACGAAGAGAAGAATGTCTATTAAGATTGAAGAAAGCATTGAAAAAGGATGGCTATTTGATTTGTTCTACTATAGGAAATGGGCATATGAGAGAAATAATGGATCTTGTAATGGAATATGACAATACAATCGATAATACACTAGAATTATGCGTAAATCGTTTTTCGTTGCAGAATGGTGAAAGTCAGTTAAGTAAATTGTTCTATCACGTAGAACGATTTGACTATGATTGCGATCTTATTGTTGATAACGCAAGGGTTATCTGGGATTATGTATATTCTTTCCCAGGCAATGCACCAGTGATACTTGGAAGATCAGGAGATGTACTAATGAAGATGATTCGTGAGCGTATAGATAAGGAAGGCGCTTTCTTAATACATAAGGAGACAGGGCTATTTGAATGTAGAAATATATGAAAATTATAGCTAGTTATATTAAATCAATTATGATACAATATTGTACATTAAAAAACAGATAAGAAATTAGTTTGTATCACGTATAGATTTGTAAAATGTGTAAATTGACGAATTGAAATATAAACGGGCTTTTGACACCCGAATCCTAATAAATCGAATAATATGAAAGGAAGTATAAGTATGAAGAAGATTTTAGTTGTTGTTGATTATCAGAATGATTTTGTAAACGGAGCATTAGGTTTTGAAGGTGCTGAAAAACTGGATGAAGCAATTGCAAAAAAGATAAGAGAATACGGAGAAGGCAATGTATTCTTTACAAGAGACACGCATACAGAGGATTACCTACAAACACGCGAAGGAAGAAATCTTCCGGTAGAACACTGTGTAAAAGATACCAATGGATGGGAAGTTTATGGCGAAACCAAAGTAGCATTAGATGAAGTTGGTGCACAAGGGTTTGACAAAGAATCATTTGGACTTTCTATTACACATGAAGTAGCCAATAAGTTACCTAAGTCGGTTGAAGAGGTTGAGTTAGTTGGATTAGTATCTAATATTTGTGTGCTAAGTAATGCTGTCATCTTTCAGACGTATTATCAGGATGCAACAATTATTGTTGATGCATCGTTAACGGCTAGTTTTGATCCTTCCTTGAATCAAAAAACTCTTGATGTAATGGAAGGATTGCAAGTTAAAGTCATTAATAGATAGATGTTGGTTACCATAAAGAAGTATGAAAAAGTATTGAGTGATATAAACTTATATTCAGAGGTTATGATATAGCAATATTGTTCTTCTCAATATTCTTATAAAGTGCTATATTAATTATATTGATTTGCATGGTTTCGTTATCTAGTTAATTACCCTTTTATTGATGTAATAATATTAAGATAACGTAACCAGTTAGATATACTTTATAATTCAGGAGGTACATAATGGGAACAAAATGGAATCTACTCTTTCCGGAGGGAAAGCGTAAAGCAGTAACATTCAGTTATGATGATGGATTAGTTCATGATCGTAAATTAGTAGAACTATTTAATACATATCATGTAAAGGGAACTTTTAATCTTAATTCAGGAGAGCTAGGTAGAGAAGAGGTTGAGAATATAAATGGTGTTAAGCAGGAGAATTCAACTATAACAACTGAAGAAGTGAAACAATTATATAAAGGTCACGAAGTTGCTTCTCATACAGTTACACATCCATCACTTCAGGGTTTGGATACTAGCGTGATGGCTTATGAGGTAATTAACGATAGAAAGAATCTTGAAGATTTAACAGGTTATATAGTAAATGGCTTTGCATACCCGTATGGTACATACAATGATACCGTTAAGACAGTATTAGAGATGTGCGGTATTCAATATGCAAGAACAGTGAATTCAACACATCAGTTTGAGCTCCCTACCAATCCACTTGAATGGAATCCAACATGTCATCATAATGATGATAAACTTATGGAATTGGCGAAGAAATTCTGTGAGGAAGAAGATATCTATAGACGATTAAGATTGTTTTATATCTGGGGACATAGTTACGAGTTTGCTAGGAATAATGACTGGGAAACAATTGAGAACCTGCTAATATATATGCAACCATATTTATCTGATATTTGGGTAGCTACCAATAGCGACATCATTGCTTACTGCAATGCATTCAAACAAGCAAAATACTATGCAGATGGTTCTACAATCATTAATACAAGTGGGATCGATTTGTATTTTGAAGGAATCAATGGTCCAATTGTAGTGAAGAGATTTAGTGAATTGACGATATAGGATAGTAAAACAAAGGACTGTTTATAGATAACAGTCCTTTAATAAGTAGTATTCTATTCTTCTTCACATACTTCTTCTTCGATAATAGGATTCTGAGGGTTTCCATTGTTGGAATTATTTGAACCATTGTGACTAAATAAGCTGATTCCTCTTTGGATTGGTGAGAAGATAAAGCCAGCTATGATCCCCACTAATGCGGCAGAGAGAACAACGAGGAATTTTTCTTCTTTAGTCCATGAACGATTTATGAATTCAGTAATATATTGTTTCATAATGTCACCTCCATTTTATATTACGATTTGATATATATAAGTATTGTATCTCTAATATGGTTGAAATACAAGTTTATTCTTATTTTTTACAAATCGAATACCATTCCTGTGCGGATTTTATATCAAAATGAAAGAGTATACATTAAATGGCCTCTGCACGCATTAAATCAGGTAATGATTTTCGTAATCGAATAGTTAATGCTGTCGCTAGACTGATTTTAACTACATCCCCTGGTAAGAAAGGAATAACACAATATGTCAGAGATGCTACTAGTGAATTATCTGTTATGTACATAAACCATGCTGTTCCTACAATATAACAAGCAGTTAAACCAACAACCATTGCGATTACAAGTTTCCACCAGTTATAACCGAACTTCTTAGTTATAAGTCCTACAATAAATGTAGCTAATACATATCCGATTATATAACCACCTGTGGGTCCTGTGATTTTACCAAAACCACCTGCAAATCCTGCAAAAACCGGAGCTCCAATTCCACCTAAT
This sequence comes from Lachnospiraceae bacterium, assembly GCA_019421365.1. Taxonomy (GTDB): domain Bacteria; phylum Bacillota; class Clostridia; order Lachnospirales; family Lachnospiraceae; genus Anaerosporobacter. The sequence goes on along the minus strand of JAHZFJ010000009.1, from coordinate 123,239 downwards.
AATACGTATGTAAGGATTGATATTGTACCGTACTTAGGACCAAGTATAGTTCCCGTGAGATAGATAGCAAACAAAGCAAGATTTATTGGAACCATTGGAAGTGGAATCTGTATCTGTGAACAAATCGCAGTAAGAGCGACAAACATCGCACTTATAGTTAAAACTTTAGTTTTCATACTCATCGAATGTAACCTCCATATTCTTAATTGTTAACCGTTAATATATATAAGTTTACAATAGTATATAACGCAAACAAGCATTTGTCAACCTAAATATAGAACTGGTTGACAAATGCTTTGATGTAGCATTCTCTTTATATTATTTTAACGTTATTCTTTCCCGTTCCAACAATAAGTACATAACTTACATGGATCAATACCAACTGATTCAATCATATCGTCAAGACGATGATACCTTAGAGAAGTAAAGTTAAGCTGACTACGTATTTCTTCTAACATAGCTTGGTAACGATCCGATTCTGGATTCGAATATTCTTCAAGTGTTTTCTTGTCTACGTTATCGCCTTCGTTCTTAGCTATAACCCTACGTGTAATTAAATCCATTTCTGAAGTAGAACGAGAGAAGTTAAGATATTTACATCCGTATAGAAGAGGAGGGCAAGCAGGTCGTATATGGACTTCCTTTGCGCCACTCTGATATAAGAACTCGGTTGTTTCTCTAAGTTGTGTCCCACGAACAATGGAATCATCAATTAAAAGTAAGCTTTGGTTCTGAATTAAATCATGAACAGGTATTAATTTCATTTTAGCAATTAAGTT
>JAHZFJ010000009.1:0-122450 GCA_019421365.1 Lachnospiraceae bacterium | reverse complement strand
ATGAAAGAACGTGGCCAAGTTGGAGTGTATTTAATAAAAGGTCTTGAGAATGGAATGCCTGACGCATTGGCATAACCAATCGCATGAGCTGTACCTGAATCAGGTACGCCGGCAACGATATCGGGTTTAACATTATCACGACTTGCAAGTTTAACGCCACAATTATAACGCATCTTTTCTACACTAATTCCTTCGTATGAAGAAGACGGATATCCATAATAAATCCATAGGAAGGTACAGATTTTCATATCTTTACCTGGTTGTCGTAATGTCTGTACACCCTCAGGGGTAAATACAACTATTTCACCTGGTCCTAATTCCTTATACTCCGTATAACCCAGGTTAAGGTATGCAAAACTTTCAAAAGAGGCACAGAATGAGTCAGACTTCTTACCGATTGAAACTGGAGTTCTACCTAAGCGATCTCTAGCTGCAAAGATCCCCTTAGGAGTCATTATCATTAATGTCATAGACCCTTCAATTAAATCTTGTGCATATTGAATGCCTTCTACCAGATGTTCTTTTTGATTAATTATAGCAGCCACTAGCTCAGTTGGATTAATATCACCACCACTCATTTCTAAGAAATGCGAATGTCCCGTTGCAAAGACTCGCTTAATGACTTCCTCTGTATTGTTAATTTTTCCAACCGTAGTAATTGCATATGTACCATGATGTGAACGTACAATTAACGGTTGTGGTTCATAATCAGATATACAACCGATACCAAGGTTGCCTTCCATAGAGTTTACATCTTTCTCAAACTTAGTTCGGAAAGGTGAATTTTCTATATTATGAATTGCACGGTCAAATCCTTTCTCGCCGTATACTGCCATACCGCCTCTTCTTGTTCCGAGATGTGAGTGATAATCTGTACCGAAGAATAGATCAAACACACAATCTGATTTAGATGCCACGCCAAAAAATCCGCCCATAATAACCTCCGATTATTAATTTATAGATTTGTTATTAATGTATTTTTGATTACATTCTTATTTTATTAAATATAGAGGTTAAAAACAATGGTTATATAAGAATATACTAATAAATCATAAAATATATTAGCTGTACTTATATTAAGGCGATTCCTTTGTAGAACAAAAATTATTAGACTAAACTTCACATAATAGTTTGAAGACAAAAAAAGAGTAGAGGGAAACAAATTCTGTCTCCATCTACTCTTTGAATTTATATATAAATTATTCTACAGTTACAGATTTCGCAAGATTTCTTGGTTGGTCAACATTAAGTCCGCGATGAACTGATGTGTAGTAAGCGATTAATTGTAACACTACAGCTGCAGTGAAAGGTGCAAATTGATCATCTGTTTTTGGTAATACAATGTGGTGTGAACATAAATCATCATCAACTGGCATTTCACCATTCGTGATAAGGATAACCATCGCACCTCTTGCACGAACTTCACGAATGTTAGAAATCATCTTAGCATAAACCTTTTCTTGTGTTGCAAGTGCAATAACTGGGACATCATCTGTTACAAGTGAGAGTGTACCATGTTTTAATTCACCAGCTGCATATGCTTCAGAATGGATATAGCTTATTTCTTTTAATTTAATAGAACCTTCACATGATAAGGCATAATCAAGGCCTCTTCCAATAAAGAATAAATCTTCTGCGCTTGTAAGACACTCACTGATTTTTTCAACCTGTTTATCTAAGTCAATAGTTGTAGCTACAGCGTTGATAACATCTTGTAATTGTTTTAAGTAATCTTCGCAAGTTTCTTTGCTAATTGTTCCTCGAATCATAGCAAATTTGAAGGCAATCATATAGATACTAGATAATTGAACAGTATAAGCTTTCGTACTAGCAACTGCAATTTCTGGACCTGCATGTGTATAGAATACATAATCACTTTCACGAGCAATAGAAGAACCCTTAACATTAACAATTGACAATGTTTTGCAACCAGCTTCTTTTGATAAACGAAGAGCAGCAAGAGTATCAGCAGTTTCACCAGATTGAGATATTGTAATTACTAAAGTATTCTTATCAAGTATTGGCTCGTTATAACGGAATTCAGATGCAATTTCAACTGTTACAGGGATACGTAATAGCTTTTCGAACATTACTTTACCTATTAAACCAGCATGCATAGCAGTACCGCAACCAATAATAATTACACGATTAACATCTGAGAATACATCATCAGCAATTCCATCATCTTTAAAGTCTAACATACCATTCTTTACACGAGGAGTAATTGTATTGTGTAATGCATCTGGTTGTTCATGAATCTCTTTTAACATGTAGTGAGGATATCCACCCTTTTTAGCAGAAGTAATATCCCAGTCAACATGTAAGATTTTTGGTTCAACAACAGTACCATCCAGTGTAGTAACTTCGATTTGAGTACCATCTAATTTAGCAATATGATGTTCAGGTAATACGAAATAATCTTTTGAGTATTTGATTAATGCAACCATGTCAGAAGCAACGATAGAACCTTGTTCAGATTGACAAGCTACAAGTGGACTACCATTACGAATCGCGTAGATAACGCCTGGTTGATCATCGAAGAGAATGCAGAAACCGTATGCTCCATCTAGAATTTCTGAAGCTTTACGGATAGCTTCGTAAGCATCTCCTTCATATAGACTATCAATAACCATAGCAGCAATTTCAGAATCTGTTTGAGATACTGGGAACTTGCCTTCTTTTGCAAATTCTTTCTCTAGTTCATGATAATTTTCAATAATACCATTGTGGATTAAAGTAACTCTACCAAAGTTATGTGGATGGCAGTTAGTATCAGAAACTCCACCATGGGTAGCCCATCTAGTATGGCCAATACCGCAAGTTGTAGACATATCCCCTGAAGCAGTAACTTTTTCAATTAGATTAGCAACTTTACCAGTAGTTTTAATTGTATGAATGGTATCATTTTGAAAGAAAGCGATACCAGCGCTATCATATCCTCTATATTCTAATTCACTGAGACCATTTAACATTACTTCTTTAGCATCAAGATTTCCAGTGAAACCAATAATTCCGCACATAATTCATTCTCCTTTTAATAGACAAATAATAATCAATCGTGAAACTCAATTTAATTACAGATTGAGAGTTACGCAAGTGATTAAACGCAACAAGAAATAGGCTATTTTTGCAGAATTTAATTAAGACAATTATTTTAATTCAGTATATTAGAGTCTAATGAAAAACAGATACAGTTTCAAATCTGAACTTATCTTTAACAACAGAAATCTATATAGGAATTAAAGGTATTGCCTAAAAAAGACAACAAAAATAACAGCTTGGCTATATCTCTTTGTTCCCTGATTACTCAGACTTTTGAAGATATATTACGTATCCAAGAATACGAAAAGGTCCCCGCCGAATTTTCGAACACCTTTTACCTCGTTACCCTTTGCTTTTTCCGCCCAGACAAAGGTACATGGCGCTAATTTTATCAAGTTAGGATAGATTAGAATCTATAACACTAATTGAAGACATTTCTGTCAGAAACTAAATTTATATGTGGGCTATTATTATAGGACTCTGTTTTTACTGATTCCCCCTTTAATTATGTTAATTAAGTATGCTATGTTATTAGTATATGAAATAGTAGTATAGTTGCACACTTAAAGATAAACTATTGTTGAATTTCTTGAATAATTAACTCGAGAAAATGACAATCGTAGTAAATATAGCATGTTTTAATGGGGAAGTCAAGAAATTGACGAATACTTCATTGAAATAATCGAGTATGAAATTGTACCTATTGTGTTTGAAAATTTGTAAATTGTATGGTACACTACCATAAATAAGGATAGAAATATCATTGGAGGTGCATATGAACAAGGGAAATAAACCACTAATTATTCTTACAGGACCAACTGCAGTGGGCAAAACTGCACTTTCCATACGTCTTGCAAAAGCTGTCAATGGAGAAATCATATCAGCTGATTCTATGCAGGTTTATAAAATGATGGATATAGGTACTGCAAAGATTACGCCAGAAGAAATGCATGATGTTAAACATTATCTAATTGATGAATTCAGGCCAGATGAAGATTTTAATGTTGTTAAGTTCAAACAACTAGCTTTAACATATATGGAAGAAATCTATGCAAAAGGAAAGATACCTATCATTGTAGGAGGTACGGGTTTCTATATACAAGCAATCTTGAATGACATTGATTTTACTGAAACAGATGAAGATACTTCTTATCGTGAACATCTTAGGCAAGTAGCTGATGAAAGAGGAGCTGAGTTCCTTTACGAACAATTAAGAGAAATAGATGAAGAAGCGACAAAAACGATCCATCAAAACAACGTAAAGCGCGTAATCCGTGCACTTGAATATTATCATCAAACTGGTAAGAAAATCTCTGAACATAATGAAGAACAAAAACAAAAGGAATCTCCTTATAACTTTGCGTATTTTGTTTTAAATCACGATCGCAATATATTATATGATCGAATTGAAAAAAGAATTGACATTATGATGGAACAAGGTTTGGTTGGGGAAGTTTCTTCCTTATATAATAAAGGGTATACGAAAGATCTTGTATCAATGCAGGGATTAGGCTATAAGGAAATTATTGATTATTTAGAAGGTGAATGTACCCTAGAGGAAGCTATTTACGTACTAAAACGAGATACAAGACATTTTGCAAAACGCCAATTAACTTGGTTTAAGCGAGAAAAAGAAGTTATTTGGTTAAACAAAAGTGAATTTGATGATAGTGAAGATGCAATTCTAGAAAAAATGTGTGATATTTTAAAGGAAAAGAATATCATATAAAAACAGGTAGGAGAAAAGAAATGGAAGATTTAAAAGATATGTACCAAAGCTTAGGGATTGATAATAAAGTACTAGAATTTTGTAAGACGATTGAGGCGTCTTTGAAAGATAGATTTGATGAAATCGACAAAGTAGCTGAATTTAATCAGATGAAAGTGATTAAAGCAATGCAAGAAAATCGTTTATCTGATGTTCACTTTAGTGCGACAACAGGCTACGGTTATAATGACCTAGGGAGGGATACTTTAGAAAGTATCTATGCATCTGTATTCCATGCTGAATCAGCTTTAGTACGTCCGCAGCTAACTTGTGGTACACATGCTCTTACAGTAGCTTTATCAGGAAATCTTAGACCAGGTGATGAAATTCTATCGCCAGTTGGAAAGCCATATGATACATTAGAGGGCGTTATCGGGATTCAACCAAGTAGAGGTTCTTTGGCTGAATATGGAGTAACATACCGTCAAGTTGACTTGCTTGAGGATGGTTCATTTGATTACGAGGGGATTAAGAACGCATTGAATGAAAAGACAAAATTAGTTACAATTCAACGTTCAAAGGGCTACCAAACGAGACCAACGTTATCAGTTGCACGTATTGGAGAACTAATTTCATTTATTAAAGAGATCAAACCAGATGTGATTTGTATGGTAGATAATTGTTACGGGGAATTTGTTGAGACACTCGAACCAACGGATGTAGGGGCTGATTTATGTGTTGGTTCATTAATTAAGAATCCAGGGGGTGGACTTGCACCGATTGGTGGTTACATCGTTGGTAAAGAAGAATATGTTGATAATGCAGCATTTCGTCTTACTGCGCCAGGCTTAGGAAAAGAAGTTGGTGCAACACTTGGGATCAACCAACAATTAATTCAAGGTTTCTTTATGGCTCCACAAGTTGTATCGGGCGCTTTAAAGGGAGCAATCTTTGCAGCAAATATCTATGAAAAGTTAGGGTACCCAGTTGTTCCTAATGGAACGGAATCAAGACATGATATTATTCAAGCTGTTACTTTAGGTTCTGCGGAAGCAATTATAGCATTCTGTAAGGGAATACAAGCAGCTGCACCAGTTGATAGTTATGTGACGCCAGAACCATGGGCGATGCCAGGTTATACTTGCGATGTTATTATGGCTGCTGGAGCATTTGTGCAAGGTTCATCAATAGAGTTAAGTGCTGATGCACCAATTAAACCACCATATGCTGTATATTTCCAAGGTGGATTAACATGGTATCACTCAAAATTTGGTATAATGATGTCACTTCAGAAGTTGTACGAAAATAATCTGTGTAGATTATAAGAAGTCTAACAACCTCAGATTGGTGAAAAATTGCAGTTTTAATAAGTTGTCGACGAAATTGTGTATACAAACACATGAATTTGTGATAAAATGTTGCGTGGAGAATTGATTAAGACATGTATATTATATGAATAAAATGAGGATGGATTAAGATGCGGAATTCTACCAAAAATGGGTGGTCATTATTCTTGTTATTACTGACAGGTATAGTGCTCGGGGGATTCATTGGTTGGTTAGCTAAGGATGTTGCGTATTTATCTTGGCTTAATTATGGTCAACAATTTGGATTTAGCGAGCCTTTTAATTTGAATCTTGGAATCCTAAAGATAACTTTCGGATTAACGATTAAGATTACAATGTCAAGTATTATTGGCGTTGCGTTAGCAATCATAGTTTATAAGAAGTTATAAACTTTTATAAGAAGTTATAGCAAGACTTGATGTAAACCGAAATAGTTATTATTGGACAAGTTTGAATAGAGTTCCTTACTGAAAGTGAGGAAAACTATGAAGCAAACAGAGCATTTAACAGTAAAAGAATTACCAGTAACTGAGCAACCTTATGAAAAATGCGAACGTTTTGGCACTGCTAGTTTATCAGATGCTGAATTACTAGCAGTTATTATTCGTTCAGGTTCAGCAAAAGAACGAGCAATTGATGTTGCAAATCGTGTTTTGATGAATCCTAAAAGTGAACAAGGAATCGTATCGCTATATCAGTATACCATGCCCGAATTAATGAAGATTCATGGTATTGGTAAAGTCAAAGCAATACAATTACTATGCCTTGCAGAGATAAGTAAACGGATGGCAAAAGCCTCATATGGTATGAAAATCCGTTTCACGTCACCTGAAGTTATAGCGAATTACTATATGGAACAAATGAGACATCTTAAAGTTGAACAAGCTGTCCTTTTGTTCTTAGATACTAAGTGCCAGCTGATTCGAGACATGGAACTATCAAAAGGTTCTGTTAATGCATCGATTACGGCACCACGGGAAATTTATTTGAATGCACTCAAGTATGGGGCGGTCTATATAGTTTTGCTTCATAATCATCCAAGTGGAGATCCTATGCCAAGCAAAGAAGATATTAGCACGACCAAACGAATACGTGAGGCAGGATTATTAATCGGAATACAACTTATGGATCATATAATTATTGGTGATAATATGTATATAAGTTTAAAAGAACAAGGCCTTTTTGATTAAAGGTCTGGTTCGTAGTTTGGAAGGAGTAAAAGTAAGTGGCAGCAAAGACTTATGGAATAGATTTAGGAACAAACACAATTAAAGTATATAAAAAAGGTGAAGGAGTTATCCTTCATGAAAGAAATATTATTGCAATTGAGAATAAGAAAAACGTTATAGCAGTTGGTGACGAAGCGTATGAGATGAATGAAAAGGCACCTGTGAATATTAAAGTAGTATCACCGGTAAGAAGTGGTGTAATTGCAGATATCAGTAATATGCAACGTCTTTTAACCAGTGTTATTAATAAAATTAATGGTGGTAAAAAAAGTGCTAGTACTTTTTATATAGCAGTACCCACTGATATTACAAGTGTGGAGAAAAAATCTTTTTACGATACGGTCTTAGCGTCTAACTCAAAAGTTAAAGCTATTAGTATAGTAGAAAAGAGTATTGCTGATGCCCTTGGAGTAGGACTAGATATTACTAACGCAAGAGGTGTTATGGTGGTAAATATTGGTGCAGATACAACCGAAATCTCTATCATATCCTTAGGCGGAATTGTTTTAAGTAAATTAATTAATGTTGGTGGCAACAAACTAGATGAATCCATCAAATTATATGTTAAGAAGAAATATAATCTAGCTATCGGTAGTAAAACGGCAGAAACAATTAAGAAAAACCTTGCATCTGCATTACCAGGTTCGAATGAAACAATTGCCGTGTTTGGAAGAAATATAGTTAATGGTCTTCCTGCGCAGATGGAGATTAATTCAGAGATGGTATATGAGTCAATAAAAGAATATCTTCACACAATCGTTGATTCTATTAAGGTTATTCTTGAAAGAACACCACCAGAAATTTCTGCAGATATTATTGAATCAGGTATCTATGTAACTGGTGGTTCAGCAGCTATTAAAGGATTGGACACATTAATTGCATCAAATACAGATCTTAAGGTTAATATCTGTGATAAGGCTGACAGCACAGTTGTTGAAGGATTAGGAAGAATTATTGAAGAGCCTGATTTAAAAGAACTTGCATACAACGTTAAACAGATGACAACTAGGCGATAGAGAGAGAATTCGAGGGGGACGTTATGAGGCGTAGAACAAGGTTTTCACTTGAGCCAAAATATATTTTGGCAATATGTTCTGTCCTATGTATCATTTTGATTTTTATATCGGTTCGGTACGAGGATAAAGTACAGCCTGTTAAGAATGCGGTAACTGGGGTTTTTACTCCAATGCAGAAGGGTATTAATACAGTTGGAAAATGGATAACAGATAAAGTAGAATTGTTATCTAATATCAAAGATTTACAACAAGAGAATAAAGAACTAAAGGAACAACTTGCGGAAACAACATACCAAAATCGAATTCTACAACAAGAGGGATACGAATTAGATACGCTACGTGATTTGTATGAATTAGATAAACGTTATCCGAGTTATCCTAAAGTTGCTGCTACGATTATAAGTAAAGACACAAACAATTGGTATAACCGTTTTATCATTGATAAAGGTTCTGATGATGGTCTAGAAGTTGGAATGAACGTTTTAGCGGGGAATGGCCTTGTTGGTATTATTACCGAAGTGGCTCATAATAATGCAACTGTTCGTTCGATTATTGATGATGCTAGCAATGTTAGTGGTATGTTTTTGAAAACTAACGATCAATGTAATGTAAAAGGAAACCTTGAATTAATTGATAACGGTTTAATTGAGGTTCAAGCAATTGATAAAGATGCAAAGATAGAAGAAGGCTATGAAATAGTTACATCAACTATTAGTCCGAAGTACTTACCAGGTATTTTAATTGGGTATGTCTCAGATGTAACTCTTGATTCAAACAACATGACGAAATCTGGATATTTGACACCAGCAGTTGATTTTACGAATTTAACTACTGTATTAGTTATTACAGAATTAAAAGAAACTCTATACTAGAAAGGATTTTGATATATGAAGCAATTTATTATGTCTGTAATCGTTATTATAGTATGTTTCTTATTACAAAGTACTGTTTTCCAGGCACTTTCCATAGCTGGTGTAGTTCCTAATCTACTACTTATTGTCACAGTGGCTGCAGGTTATATGCACGGTAGAATAAACGGAATCTATGTCGGACTTGCTTGTGGTCTTTTAGTAGATATATGCTATGGCGATATCATTGGATTATTTGGTTTGATGTATATGTGCATTGGTTATATAAATGGATACGCTCATAAGATTTATTTTCGGGATGACTATACAATGCCAATAATCTTAGTTTCTATAAGCGATTTATTATACGGATTTTTCTATTATGTGTTTTTATTTCTGTTAAGAAATCGTTTGAATTTTTTCTTTTATTTAAAGAGAATTATTTTGCCAGAACTAATCTATACAGTAGTAGTATCTATCGTGCTCTATAAGATACTGCATATACTGAACGTGAAATTGGAACGTTCTGCGTATAAGGAGGTTTAGGTTTGTTTGATATAATAATTGAAAAATTAAAGAATATGTTTCAATCCCGATTACTTCCTATTGTAATTATATATCTTTTGTTATGCTTTTCGTTAGTTAATCAAATATTCACGATTCAAATTGTTGAAGGTGAAGCATATCAATCTGAAGTGCAACAAAAGACAACAAAAGAACGAGAGTTGAAAAGTACACGCGGGAATATTTATGATAGAGAAGGTAGACTACTTGCCTACAATGAAATGTCTTACTCTGTAACGTATGAAGATACGGGTGAATTAACTACGAATGAAGAAAAGAATGCTATGATTTACAAGCTAATTAAGCTCGTAGAAGGTAATGGTGGAGTATTAGCGGAAGACTTTTTCATTCAGTTAGATGAGAAAGGTAATTTTGTTTTTCAATCAGAAGGTAGTGCAGAGCTTCGATTCAAGAGAGATGTTTATTCCTTAAGTTCTGTTGATGATTTATCAGATGAACAAAAAACGGCAACTGCTAGTGATGTTTTCAATTATATGAGATATGGTTCAGAGAAAGAAGCAACAAAGATGTATGATATCTCTGAAGAGTATAGTTTGGAAGATGCGTTAAAAATCATGATGATTCGATTTAATATACTTATGAATAAATATTCTAGATATCTTCCAATTACAATTGCATCAGATGTGAATGCTGAAACAGTTGCAGCAATTAGAGAAAGTAGTGAAGAGTTACCAGGGGTTGATATTCTTGAACAAACAAGACGTGTTTATAATGATAGTGAATACTTTGCACATATTATGGGATACACAGGTTTGATAACTCAAGAAAAATTAGAAGAGTTAAAAGAAGCAGGATATGATAACTATAGCGCTACTGATCAAATTGGAATAACAGGAGTAGAAAAAGCTTTCGAGGAATATCTACATGGTGAGAATGGTAGTGAGACTGTTATCGTAAATGATCAAACAAGAGTACTTGAAATTCTTAGTACAGATGAACCAGAAGCTGGAAATGATGTTTATCTAACCATAGACGCCGATTTACAAAAGGCTACTTATCAGTTATTAGAAAAGCGTTTGGCAAGTATTTTGTTAAATGCTCTTAAAAATAATGACAAACTTAATATATATGATGTGTATTATGCATTGATTAATAACAGTGTAATTGATATTAAGGCCTTGAATAATGATGATAGTACGGATTTGGAAAAAGAGGTTTATAGAAAATTTGAGACTCAACAAAAAGTAGTTCTTAGGGATTTGAAGAATCAATTGGTAATAACAAATACCACTCCTAAAAAATCTTTGTCAGAAGATATGCAAGAGTATATTGACTATATCTATAGTATGTTAAAGAAAGAAAAGATACTTCTGGTATCTGAAATTCCTGAAGATGATACAACTCTTGCTGCATATCAAAATGGTTCAATCAGTTTAAGTAGTTTTCTGAAATATGCAGTATCAAACAATTTCATAGATTTAACTAAATTAAATGTAGGTAATGAGTACTATAGCACAGAAGAGTTGTATGAAAAACTTCTAGATTTAATAGTTGAAACGTTGACAGATGACAGCAGTTTCAACAAAATCATCTATCGCGATTTGGTATATTCGTACAAATTAACAGGAAAAGAAATTTGTCTTTTATTATTTGACCAGAGTGTGTTAGAATATGATGAGAAGGCTATTAATGGACTTGAGTCGGGAACATTAACACCGGCATCCTTTATTCAAACGAAGATAAGAAATCTAGAAATTACGCCTGCACAATTAGCACTTGAACCATGTTCTGGTTCTGTAGTAGTAACAGATGTAAAAACTGGAGAAGTACTAGCTCTAGTTTCATATCCTAGCTATGATAATAATATGTTTGCTAATAGAGTGGATTCAGCGTACTTTAATAAAATTAATAATGATTTAGCTTATCCATTAATAAATAGACCATTACAGCAAAAAACGGCACCTGGTTCAACCTACAAAATGGTATCAGCAGTTGCAGGTTTAGAAGAAGGTGTAATCACTCCTAATGAAACAATTCTTGATAGATATGAGTTTACAGCAATAACCCCAAGTCCAAAGGACCATACTAGAAATTCGCATGGTAAGGTTGATGTTGCGAATGCACTAGAAGTTTCTTGTAACTATTACTTTTACGAACTAGGGTATCGTTTAAGTTTAGACTCAGCTAAGAATTATAGGAGTCAATTAGGACTCGATAAAATTAAGAAGTATGCTGAGATGTTTGGCTTTGGTGCAACAAGTGGTATTGAACTACCTGAATATAGTCCACAGATATCAAATTTTGATGCAGTTCGTTCTGCTATTGGACAGGGTGAAAACAACTATACTCCAGCACAGATTGCTCGTTATGTAACAGCAATTGCAAATAGAGGTACCGCTTTTAACCTTACAATATTTGATAAAGTTCAAGATCTTAACAAGAAAGTTATTGAGCAAAACAAAGCAACAATTTTCAATAATGTTGAGATTAGTAATACTACTTGGAATGCTATTCAAGAAGGTATGTATAAGGTTGTTAACGGTGAGGATAGTTCTATTAAGAGGTTGTTTGCTGGTATGGATATTGAGGTGGCTGGTAAAACTGGTACTGCACAACAAAACAAAGAAAAACCAAACCATGCTTTGTTCGTATCTTATGCTCCATATGAGGATCCAGAAATTTCAGTTACTGTAGTAATTCCGAATGGTTATACTTCGAGTAATGCTGCAGAGCTTGCAAGAGATGTTTATAAGTACTATTATGAACAAGATGGATATGAAGATATGTTAAAGAGCCCAGTTACACTTCCTGAACTAAGCAGTGGCATTTCTGATTAGACAGAGACATAGAAACACTTTTGAAAGGAGACAGTTGATAGATGGATAATTCAGTTATGATTAAAGGAAATCAATCTGGTATTATTGTTGTACTTGATGCAAATCTTGATTTCGAAGAGTTAAAATCGAAAATAGCTGAGAAATTCAAAGCATCAGCCAAATTTCTTGGAAATGCTAATGTTGCCGTAACATTTGAGGGTAGAGAATTGACTACAGAAAATGAGCGAGAAATATTAGATATAATTTCAGAAAATTCTGATCTTAATGTAATATGTGTAGTTGATTTAGATGCAGAGAAAGAAAAGATATTCAAACAATGTTTGAATGATAAATTGATGGAACTGTCCAATAATACTGGACAATTTTATAAAGGAAATCTACGTTCTGGACAAGTACTCGAATTCGAGACAAGTATCATTATTATTGGTGATGTGAATGCTGGAGCAAAAGTGGTTTCCAAAGGAAATGTTGTAATATTAGGTGCATTAAAAGGAAATGTTTTTGCAGGAGCTTCTGGGAATCAGAATAGCTTCGTTGTTGCACTTTCTATGGATCCAGTACAAATCAGAATTGGAGATATTATTGCAAGATCTCCAGATGATAAGGCAAAAGAAGTTTCTAAGGAAGCTAAGATTGCATATGTAGAAGATGGAAACATCTATATTGAGTCCATAAGTAAAGATGTGCTTAATGACATTAGTCTATAGAATTAGTCTACAAGTATGTTGTCGGTAACACCAACCCTATTAACATAGATCTTTTGGTGTTACCATTAGACAACATTAGACATTATGAATTAACAATAAGTTTGGAGGAATATTTAATGGGAGAAGTAATAGTTATAACGTCAGGAAAAGGTGGCGTTGGTAAAACAACTACCACAGCTAACGTAGGTACGGGTTTAGCGAAATTAAACAAAAAAGTTGTATTAATTGATACAGATATAGGATTAAGAAATCTTGATGTTGTACTTGGGCTTGAAAATCGTATTGTTTATAATCTTGTTGATGTAGTCGAAGGAAATTGTAGAATAAAACAAGCATTAATCAAAGATAAAAGATATCCAAATCTATACTTATTACCATCTGCGCAAACGAGAGATAAATCTGCAGTTTCTCCAGAACAAATGAAAAAATTAGCTGACGAGTTAAGAGACGAGTTTGACTACATACTAATGGATTGTCCAGCAGGTATTGAACAAGGCTTTAAAAACGCAATAGCAGGAGCAGATCGTGCTTTAGTAGTTACAACTCCTGAAGTTTCAGCTGTTCGTGATGCTGATAGAATTATCGGTTTACTTGAAGCAAATGAAATTAAACAAACACATTTAGTAGTTAATAGACTTCGTATGGATATGGTAAAACGTGGAGATATGATGTCTAGTGATGATGTTGTTGAAATCTTAGCTGTTGATCTAATTGGTGTTGTACCTGACGATGAAGGTATCGTAATCTCAACAAACCAAGGTGAACCATTAGTAGGTAGTGATACATTAGCTGGACAAGCTTTTATGAATATATGTAAAAGAATCACTGGAGAAAGCGTTCCTTTCTTAGACTTAAATGGAAAAGCGACATTAATGCAACGTTTAGCGAGCATATTCAAAAAATAAAGGGGAGGGAATATTAACCAATGGGTATTGCAGACTTATTTAAGAAAAAAGCATCAGGTACGGTTGCAAAAGATCGTTTAAAACTGGTTCTTGTATCCGATCGTGCGAATTGTTCTCCTGAAATTATGGAACAGATGAAAAATGACATTATTAAAGTTATTTCAAAATATGTGGAAATTGATGAAGAGAAGTTAGATATTGAAATTACACAAACTGACTCAGAGGAAAATAACGGTAAAGTACCAGCACTTATTGCCAATATTCCTATTAAAGACCTGAAATCTCCACGAAAATAAGGATGATTATTCATGTTTGATTTTAAGCAATATGATTTTAAGCGAATGAATTATTCGCTAGTTGTACTTGTTCTTATACTTGTTGGTATAGGAATATATTTAATTAATTTAGTAGAACCATCAGATGGTAAGAAGCAAATTATTGGTCTTGTACTTGGATTTGTTGCTATGTGTTTCGTAGCGCTTGTTGATTATCATTATGTATGTCGTTTTATATGGTTAATCTATATCGTTAATATTGTGTTACTGTTAATGGTTTTCGTACCTGGCCTTGGAAAGACACAATTTGATACACAACGTTGGATTAATCTTGGAGTATTTGATTTACAACCGGCGGAAGTGAGCAAGGTTATGATGATTATAGTCTTTGCGCAATTCTTTACAGACCGGAAAGAAAAGATGGATCGATTATCTACGGTTTTTATATCAGCTATTATGGTGATTATACCCATAGTATTGATATTGGCACAACCAGCATTATCATCGAGTATGGTAATGGTATTTATCTATATTATAATGATTTATGCAGCTGGCCTTAGTTATAAGATAATTGTCCCAGTCTTAGCTGTAGGATTGCCTACTGTAATCGGTTTGTTTTGGTATATTCAACAACCATACCAAAAGTTATTAAAGCCGTATCAGTTAGGTAGAATCTTATCTTTTAAATTTCCAGAACAATATCCAGACTTAGTATGGCAACAAAAGATATCGGTTGAATACATCGGTTCTGGACGCTTGTATGGAAAATTGTTTTCTGGGCAATCCTTTGAGTTGAAGAGTAAAAGTTTACCTGTATCAGAAAGTGATTTTATCTTCTCTGTGGCCGGTGAACAGCTTGGATTCATCGGTAGTTGTGTCATTATTGGTTTGCTAGCTATTCTTATATTCAAATGTCTAGCTGTTGCAAAAACATCAAAAGATCAAATGGGTATGCTTATAGCAACTGGAATATCAGCAATGTTTATGTTCCAAGTGTTCGCCAATATTGGCGTTGCTACTTTCATGCTGCCAAATACGGGATTACCTTTACCTTTTGTTAGCTACGGACTTAGTTCCCTAGTTAGTTATATGGTAAGTATAGGATTTATATTAAATATTAGTTTACAAAGAAAAAATATAAGGGGGTAAATGAATATGAATATTGGAATGATTGCACATGATGCAAAGAAAAAATTAATGCAGAATTTCTGTATAGCCTATCGTGGTATATTAAGTAAGAATGAATTATTTGCGACAGGAACAACAGGTAGATTAATCGAAGAAGTAACAAATCTTAATGTTCATAAATATCTAGCTGGTCATCTAGGTGGCGAACAGCAATTAGGTGCACAAATTGAGCACAACCAGATCGATATAGTTATCTTCTTAAGAGACCCATTAACGCCTAAATCACATGAACCTGATGTGAATAATGTAGTACAATTATGCGATACGCATAATATTCCATTAGCTACTAATCTTGCAACTGCTGAACTACTAATCAAAGCGTTAGATCGCGGCGATCTAGAATGGAGAGAAGCGTTAAAATGAGATTGAATAAGAAAATAAAAGTAGTAAGCTCCCTGTTAGTGTTGTTATCACTAACGGGGTGTTCTTCGTCTACCGACGTACTTATGAAATATTCTGATTCCACTACCAATGTGGTTGAGTATATTTCTACTAATGAATCTGCTGATGAATATTCCAATCTTCTTGGTGAAGATCTCTGTGTTATACCTTTGGAATCAGATAAGGGTGGAGATGGAAACTTAGCTGCTGAAGCTACTTTATTAGTAAATAATACGGATAATGAAATGTTATATGCAGAGAATGTATATGAAAAATTATATCCAGCTAGTATAACTAAGGTTATGACAGCATTAGTAACTTTATTGAATGCTGACTTATCTGACACGGTTACGGTTAGTTATGAAGCTTCTCATATAACGGAAGTTGGGGCAAGTTTATGTGGCCTTAAAGAAGGCGATAAGATTAATCTAAAAGACCTTTTGAGTATCTTCCTGATTAGCTCTGGTAATGACGCTGGTATCGCAATAGCTGAACATGTTGCAGGAAGTGAAGAGGCTTTTACAAAGATGATGAATGAACAAGCCAAAGCTATAGGTGCAACACATTCAAATTTTGCCAATTCCCATGGACTTCATGATGAAAATCATTATACAACAGCATACGACATCTATTTGATTTTCCGTGAAGCATTAAAACAACCAACTTTTGTAGATATAATATCTACAAAATCTTATAAAACTACTTATACTAACAGTAATGGTGAACAAGTTGAGAAAGAATTTTCAACTACCAACCTTTATCTGAAAGGTAATGAAGTAATGCCTGATGGTATTACTGTAATTGGAGGTAAGACTGGAACTACTATAAAAGCAGGATCATGTCTTGTCCTTTATTCAAAAGATAAGTCTGATAAAGAATATATTTCAGTTATTCTTAAGTCGGATTCAAAGGCTAGTCTATATTCACAAATGTCTTATTTACTCAAGTTTATTTACAAATAGTGGTTGTAAATTCATACAGCATATTCTATAATTAAATCATAGACTTATGGATCTTTAGCATATAATACAAATAACGGTGGCTATAGTTATTTAACTTGTTTCTATTCAATTTCTGAATAGCTACTTGAATATCAAGAGCATCACATAAGGAGGAAATTCTATGGTTCAGATTATTGTTGGTGAAAAAGGCAAGGGTAAAACAAAGGTAATTATTAATCAAGCAAATGAAAAGATGCTGCAATCTGAAGGTACAGTAGTATACATAGACAAAAGTAATAAACATATGTATGAACTAAATAATAAACTCAGATTGATAAGCATAAAAGACTACTTAGTTGAGAATTACAATGAATTTTTAGGATTTATAAGTGGTATTATTTCGCAAGATCATGACTTGGATTGCGTTTTTGTTGACAGCTTTTTGAAAGTAGCACATGTATCTGATGATGAGATTGAAGTAGTAGTGAACAAACTAAAGAGAATCTCAGATCAATATAATATTGATTTTGTCCTAAGTATCTCAATAGCAAGTAAGAACACACCGGATAGTTTAGAAAACGACATTTTAGTATCATTATAGACGAGGTTAAGAAAAGAGCAGATTACATTTCCTTTGGGAAATGTATCTGCTCTTTTAATATGATACAATGGGAGAGAGTTAATACCTGCAAATTACTCGTTTCGTAATCTTCCGAAGAAACTAAGTGCATATAGACCACAAATACCGATGACGGCATATATGATTCTTGAAACTAAAGTCATATCTCCGAAAATTACTCTTACAAGGTCAAAACCTAGAAAGCCAATTAATCCCCAGTTGATAGCTCCAATAATTACTAGAATGAGTGCAATATAGTCTATGGTTTTCATAACATACCTCCTTCTTGTCATTCTAAAGATAGTATGTTTCATCTTAAAAAAAATATTCACACATTATTAATAATAATTTTGTACTGGTTTTCTCATGTAGCTATACAATTTTATGAATATATGGTACAATAAGTGTAATTATTGAGTGCAAAACAACGGCATTTGCACTGAGCTGAGGAGGTTACTTACATGAGTAGTAGAAACAGAAAAGTGGCCAAATATAGAAGACCAATTAATATAAATATCGGCGCAATAATCTTTTTTGTGTTATTTTTGTATATTGGAATTAATGTGATTTTATACATGAAAAAGGATCATTTAGCAATCTACGAAGTAGTTGAAAAAACAATTTCAGATGATAATACTTGTCAAGGTATAATTCTTCGGGAGGAAGAAGTGGTGAATACTTCACAAGCTGGATATGTAAATTATTACATAAAAGATGGTGAAAAAGTAGCTAAGAATTCTGTAGTGTATTCGCTCGATCAAAATGGTAATGTAGCTGAGACTCTAGCTGAATCAAGTGGATCTATAAAATTAACTTCCAAAGATATTGCAAGCATAAGATCAGATATTAGTAATTTTAAGAATACTTACACACCTAGTAGTTATAATGAAGTTTATGATTTCAAATATGATATAGAGAATGCTATATTAGATTGTCTTAATAACTCAAACATGAAAAGTATTGAGAATCTAACTTCTAGTGGATCGGGAACTGTTTTTGATGTAGTAAAATCAAAGAAAAGTGGCATTATATCATATTATTCGGATGGATTAGAAAATCTCACAGAAGAAGAGGTATCTTTAGATACATTCAATATGGAATCTTATAATAAGATAATGTTGCGTACTAACGATCTTATGGAAAAGGATAGTCCAGTTTATAAGCTTGTAACCAATGAAAAATGGAAGCTTATTCTTAATATTACCAAAGAACAATATGATAAATTATTAGAAAAAACATCAGTTAAGCTGACATTTAAGAAAGATAACTTTACAGTCACTGCACCAGTTACTGTTTATCAAAAAGATGATGGTTACTTTGCAAAATTAGATTTTAATTCCTATATGCTACGTTATATAGAAGATCGTTTTGTAACGGTTGAATTAAGTCTTAATTCAGCAAGTGGATTGAAGATACCTGTTTCATCAATTACTGAAAAAGAATTCTATAAAGTACCACGTTCTTATTTTACCAATGGTGGAGATACAAGTGCAATTGGCGTAGTGAAGGAAACTTACACAGAAAAAGGTGAGAAAACATATACATTTGTTCAAACAGAAGTGTATTATCAAGACGATGACTTTGGGTATGTAGATAAATCTGTTCTCAGTGCAGGTGATATTATCAGCAATGTGGACACACAAGAGACATATACGATATCGGAAACGGATAAACTAGAAGGAGTTTATAACGTAAATAAAGGATATTGTGTATTCAGAAGGATTGAAAAAGTCTATGAAAACCAAGAATATTGTATAGTTAAGTCTAATACAACACTTGGCTTATCGGAATATGACCATATTCTGTTAGATGCTTCAATGGCAGTTGAGCAAAGCATTATATATTAATATATTGTGACGTTTCGCCACAGGAAAGGAAGGATACAATGGTTAAAGAAAACTTAGCATATGTGGAGGAACAAATAACAAAAGCTTGTGAAAAGGCAGGCAGAAATCGTGAAGAGGTTACTTTAATTGCCGTTAGTAAAACCAAGCCAATATCATTAGTTGATGAAGTTATCGACTGTGGTATCAGAGAATTTGGTGAAAATAAAGTACAAGAAATTATGGACAAGTATGAAACGGTTAAAACACCGGTTAATTGGCATATGATTGGGCATTTACAAAGAAATAAAGTAAAATATATTGTTGATAAGGTATGCTTGATTCACTCAGTTGATTCTTATCGCTTAGCAGAGATGATTGATCAAGAAGCTGCTAAAAAAGGTGTTATCTGTGATATCTTGATTGAAGTAAATATTGCAAAAGAAGATACCAAATATGGAGTTATGGAAGAGGAAGTTCTTCCTTTAGTTGAACAGATTTCAAAACTTTCTAATATAAGAATTAGAGGTCTTATGACAATTGCTCCTTTTGTGGAAAATAGTGAGAAAAATAGGGTTCATTTTAGAAATTTGCGAAATTTA
Source organism: Lachnospiraceae bacterium (assembly GCA_019421365.1). Classification (GTDB taxonomy): domain Bacteria; phylum Bacillota; class Clostridia; order Lachnospirales; family Lachnospiraceae; genus Anaerosporobacter. Next base: position 102,458 of record JAHZFJ010000009.1, on the reverse strand, counting down.
TATGTTGACATAAAAAAGAAAAACATTGATAATGTTGATATGAAGATTTTGTCTATGGGTATGACAAATGATTATGAAGTTGCAATTGAAGAAGGTGCTACCATGGTTCGTGTAGGTACTGGAATCTTTGGTCAACGTAATTAGTTATTATTCTGTCTTGTCACCTATATCTACAAGAACGTATTATTTTCATGATATTATTGGTGATTGAATAGTAACCATAATGATACAAATAAAGATAGGAGATATGTTATGGCTAATATATTGAAAAATTTTCTTGGGTACTTAAAGCTTGGAGAAGATGATGATTATGATGATTACGTAAATGATTACGAAGAAAAAGAAGAAGTACGAGAAGATAAGAGACGTTCTAGACGTGATGACTCAGAGGATAGCATTATATCTAGACCGGAAAGAACTTCACGACCAGAAAGAACTCCTACTCGTTCTTATATTAATAAAGACCGAGATGATGATGAACTTCAAATACCAGTTTCAGAAACAAGAAAAGAACGTACTCAAAGATTAGAAAGAGAACGTGGAAGTTCTAGTAAAGTTGTTCCAATTAGAACAACTCCAAAGGGACTCGAAGTTTGTATTATGAAACCTACTTCATTTGAAGATTCTCAAGATATATGTGACATGTTATTAAGTGGACGAGCTGCTGTAGTTAATCTTGAAGGGTTTGATCCTATGGAAGCTCAAAGAATCATGGACTTTATATCGGGATGTGTTTATGCGATTAATGGTAAGCTTCATCAGATATCAAGATACATATTTATCTTCTCACCTGATTCTGTAGATATATCAGGTGATTATCTTGATTTAGTTCCTGATGAAGGATTTGGTGTTCCAACTATCAACAAAGAATTTTAAGGAGTCGTATGAGTAACTTAATCGTAAATTCACTTTATGTTTTTTTTATCGTATTAGAGATTATATTGTTTGCTTATTTTATGATGAGTTGGTTTCCTTTTAATACAAAATTAAAGGAATTACTAATTACTCTTTTAGAACCTCTATTAACACCAATACGTTTTTTATTAAAACATTCTATATTTAATACAAAAGTGATTGATTTAGCTCCTATGATTGCATTAATTGTTATATTATTTTTTCAAACGATCTTTTATAGTTTAATGCAATAGAGTATAATGTGAAATCAGTCGTAAGAGGTATGTAAAGATGACAAAAGAAGAGCAATTACTTTCTAAGAGATTAAAAGAACTTGCTTTTAACACATTTAATAAGGGGTTTACTACGTATTCAGACTTCTTGAATTTGAATGAGTTAAACCTATTATTATCGATTAAGAAAGAATTACCACCGGTAGAGATGGATTTATATGGTGGTTATGAGGGCGCGGAGCGTAAGATGGTTTGTTTCTATCAGTTCACCAATGACTATGATAGAACATTTCCTATTCACTGTGTAAGGGTAACCCCACGTAATGAAAAATTTTGTGATGCCTTAACACATAGAGACTATTTGGGTGCATTGTTAAACCTTGGAATAGAGCGTTATACAATTGGTGATATCATTATTAAGAACAAAGAAGGATACGTTTTCTGTAATAATAAGATGTGTGATTATATTATGCAGAATCTTACCCGTATAAAACATACAGATGTAAGATGTACACAAGATGATGAATTAATGATGAATGTAACACACGACTTCCAGGAAATTAGAGGTACTGTAGCCTCTGTAAGACTAGATGCAGTGTTGTCTTTAGCCTTTCAGGGTTCAAGAAGTAGCCTTAGTAACTTAATTTCAGCTGGCAAAGTGTTCGTTAATAGTCGTTTAATAGAATCAAATAGTTACTCTCTTAAAGAAGGTGATGTTGTATCCGTTAGAGGATACGGAAAATTCATCTATCAAGAACAACAAAATCAGACAAAAAAAGGACGATATTTTGTCGTATTAAAGAAATACATTTAGGAGGCATACTAATGTTAACACCGATTGAGATACAAAGTAAGAATTTTAAATCAGGAATTGGCTATGATCGTAAAGATGTAGACAGTTTTATGCGTGAGATTTTATTAGGTTATGAGAGATTATATAAAGAAAATGTAGAGTTAAAAGATAAACTTAATGTATTAAATGATGGAATTCAATATTATAAAACAATTGAGAAAACATTGCAAAAGGCATTAGTTCTTGCAGAACAAACTGCCGAAGAAACGAGACAAGCTGCATTAAAGAGTGCCAAAGCCATTGAAAAAGAGGCACGTGGTAAAGCTGATTTAATTATATCTGATGCAAAGAATGAATTAAATCACATTAATCAAATGATTACAGGTCTTACAAGGCAATATGAGTGTTATAAAGTTCAATACAGACAATTAGCTGCAGCGCAGATTGATTTATTACAATCTCCAACATTCGAATTAACACTTATGAATGGGGAGCAATTAAAAACAAGTTATACTAATCCAGTTGATTCTAATAATCTTCCAAGTTCTGATTCGCAGGATTCGGAGGAATGTGTTGATACAACAACAGACATTGATCAATCAATGGAAGATGCATCTGAGGAAAAAGTTTTTGAATATCAGAAAGAAGAAACAAATAAAGAGCTTGTGAAGAAACTTGTTGAAGAGTTTGTTGATGAACAAATTATTAACGAACAAATTACCAAAGAGCAAGTTGAAAAAGATCAAATTATTAGTGATCAAACTTTTAGTGAAGCAGCTGTTGAAAGGCAAGTCGCTAGAAAACCTCTAGTTGAAGAATTATTCACAAAGGAGGAACTAGAAGCGTTTGAAAAAATCGCTAATTATGTTAACAATGAAAGTAATGGTAACAAAGACTATGGAACGAATATAGAGGATTCTGATTTCACGATGGTTGAAGAAGCAGCTATATCCTTAGATGATATTTCAAAGGATAATACGGAGCAGAAAGACACTTCCATGGAAACAGAATTTGAATTTATAGATTTTGAAGTTAATCTTGATTAATAAGTATAATTAGGCTGTCGCTGTAGTATTTACTAGGCATGACAGCCTCATTGTTATGTATAAATATTTATTAATCTCGTATAGAGATACGACCGCATGGAATTCTTGATTTGAAAGGGGTAATTTATTAAAATGCAAGAAATACTACAAGTTAATTATAATAATTCATGGTGTTATGATATCGTTTTTCATAATACATATGAAAACTTAGGGGAAGAGTTAAGAAAGCTTGATTTATTAAGTCATAAGGTGTGTATTGTATGCGATTCTAACACAAGCATCTATTTGCAAGAAGTTACAGCTAATATTAGGGAATATGTTGCTTTAGTTGATTCATATGTATTTCAAGCTGGTGAAGAGAATAAAACACTAGATACTGTAAAGAATCTATATGAACATCTTATCAATGCAAAATTTGATCGTAATGATGTTTTAATTGCCCTTGGTGGTGGAGTTGTTGGTGATTTAGTTGGTTACACAGCTGCTACATACCTACGTGGAATTCGTTTTATACAGTTGCCAACTACACTTTTATCTATGGTAGACAGTAGTGTGGGTGGTAAGACAGGCGTTGACTTTGATGCATATAAGAACATGGTAGGTGCATTCCATCAGCCTAAATGCGTTTATATGAATCTATCAACACTTAAATCATTACCAAAAGAACAATTCTCTTCTGGTATGGCTGAGGTAATTAAATACGGATATATTAAAGAACTTTCTTTCTATCATTGGTTAAAGACGAATCATGATCGTATTCTAAATCAGGATTACGATGTTCTTTGTGAGATGGTATATCGCAGTTGTCTGTGTAAGAAGGAAGTTGTAGAGAAAGATCCCCTAGAAAAGGGCGAGAGAGCTTTACTAAACTTTGGTCATACTCTTGGACATGCAATTGAGAAGTTGATGAACTTTAAATTATATCATGGACAATGTGTTGCAATTGGTATGGTTGCAGCGATTTATATGTCGGCTAAAAGAGGTATGCTAACATGTGAAGAGGTAGAAGAATCCATAGCTATGATTCAATCATATGGGTTACCTACCGGAGTTAGTGGTATCGATATTAGTGAAGTTATTGCTGCTACGAAGAATGATAAAAAGATGGAAGCTGGTAAAATCAAGTTCATACTGCTAGATAACATTGGTCATGGTTATATAGATTCAGATGTGACAGATGATGAGATGGTAGCAGCACTTGAATATATAATGAGTAAGTAATATACTCCTAGGAGGAAAGAATATTAATGAAAAAGAAAATATCAGGTTTATTCTGGTTAGTATTATTAATAGCATTTGACCAGATAACTAAAATATTAGCTAAGACAAAACTTGAAGGCACCGAAGGATTTGATGTTATCAAAGACGTATTCCAATTTCATTATCATGAAAATCGTGGTATGGCTTTTGGAATGCTTCAAGATAAAATTTGGCTATTTGTAATATTTACTATAATTGTTTTAATTGGTATTGTATTTGTGTATATAAAACTACCAGAAACTAAGCATTATCAGCCAATCCACTGGATCTTGATTTTCTTAGCAGCTGGTGCTATTGGAAATTGTATTGACCGTGTATTTAGAAATTATGTTGTGGATTTTCTATACTTTGAATTAATCGATTTCCCAATATTTAATGTTGCGGATTGTTATGTTACCGTATCATGTTTTATACTTGTTTTACTATTCTTATTCTATTACAAAGATGAGGATCTTGATTTTCTATCTAAGAAGAAAAAACAAGCGATTTAAACATTGGAATCCTTAAATTCCAATCTAGAAAGGATTTATAGAATTGAATAAAGATATAATAGAATTAGAAAATTCTAATGAATTAATGGATGATGATTTATTAGAGGATACATCGATGGATGACTCTACAATAATGAATAATGAGAATCACACTCTAGTTACTTTCACTGTAACAGAAGAAAATCAAAACATTAGAATAGATAAATACCTCACAAATGTCTGTCAAAACCTACAGGACTTTAATCTATCACGTTCCTATATACAATCATTAGTTAAAGAAGATGCTGTATGTGCAAACAGTAAGATAGTTAAGTCAAATTATAAAGTAGTAAAGGGTGATGTGATTACAATTGCAATTCCTCATCCAAAAACATTGGAGATTGAGCCAGAGGATATCCCTCTAGACATCCTATATGAAGATGATGATATCATCGTAATTAATAAAGGAAAAGGAATGGTTGTTCATCCTGCTGCCGGACACTATTCAGGAACTATCGTGAATGCCCTTATGCATCATTGCAAAGATAATCTATCTGGAATCAATGGTGTATTAAGACCGGGTATTGTTCATCGAATTGATATGAATACTACAGGTGTCATTGTAGTTTGTAAGAATGATAAAGCTCATACTTCAATTGCCGAACAATTAAAGGTGCATTCTATTACAAGAAAATATGAAGCAATCGTATACAATTCATTTTCAACGATGGAAGGAAAGATAGAAGGACCAATAGGTAGACATCCAATTGATCGTAAGAAGATGTGTATTAATCACAAGAATGGAAAAGACGCAACAACGCATTATAGAGTGATTGAAAATCTGGGTACACAATATGCACATATCGAATGTACACTAGAAACAGGTCGTACACATCAAATCCGTGTCCATATGGCGAGCATATCCCATCCTCTTGTAGGTGATGATGTGTATGGTCCATCAAAAGATAAATTCAAATTAGAAGGGCAAGCTTTGCATGCTAGAGTTCTTGGGTTTATACATCCAACCACTAATGAATATATAGAATTTGAAGCACCATTGCCTGATTACTTCGTAGAATTAGTTGAAAAGTTACGAAGATAGGAAGGAACTTATGTTAAGATACCGTTGTCTAGTTTTTGATCATGATGATACTGTTGTTGACAGTACTCAAAATATACACTTCCCAGCATTTCAACAAACATTAAAACAATTAAGGCCAGAAATTAATATGAAGATAAATGATTTCATTCTTCAGTGTTTTCACCCTGGTTTTATCGACTTGTTATCAAAGCATCTTTCATTTAATGAAGAAGAATTGCAAATTCAGCAAAGTAATTGGTTATCATATGTAGATAATCATATCCCAAAGATCTTTTCTGGAATGAAAGAGTTAATGGAACATCATAAAGAACAAGGAGGCAACATTTGCGTTGTCTCTCATTCTTTTAGTAAAAATATCTATAGGGATTATGAGAAAAATGGTTTACCTAAACCAGATTTAGTATTTGGCTGGGATCGGCCCGCCGAAGAGAGAAAACCAAAACCATATCCATTACAAGAAATCATGCGTCAGCTAGAACTAAAACCTCATGAAATTCTTATGGTTGATGACTTGAAACCAGGATATGATATGGCTAAGGTTTGTAATGTACCATTTGCTGCAGCTGGTTGGGCATATAATATACCAGAAATCAATGAATATATGTCTAAGCAATGCGATTTTTATTTTTCTAAAGTAAATGATTTATATAACCACTTATTCTAATGTACATATAAGTTATAAGGATTCGAGGGTGCAAAGGTCATAAATAACGTTGAATAAATATTACATAGTATTTATTCATACAAAAATGGACCTTTATCGAGTTATACAAGATGAGAAGTTTGACAAATACTATCTATTAATGTAGAATATGGTTATTATCAATGCTCTTAATGGGTCGAAAATCTTGCGATATACAAAAGCAGTGATTTATATGATTATTAATCTTACCTAACCTAGACCTGAATGGAGCTAGTAATATAGAAAGTATGGGGATATATTAGGATGAAAGAGATTCGATTACATGAAGGTGAACTTAATATTATGGAACTTTTATGGTCCAATAAGTCACTTGCCGCAAAAGATATTGCTAAGATTGTCAAAGAGTATATTGGTTGGGAGAAGAATACAACATATACCGTAATCAAGAGACTGATTGATAAAGGAGCGATTATTCGTGAAGATCCAGGCTTTATATGTAAGGCCTCAATTGCAAAACGTACTGCACAAAATATCGAAACCAAGGCTTTAATTAATCAATTATATAGTGGATCACTATGTAAATTCATAGTGGACTACTTAAAAGAGCAAGAACTATCAAAAGCTGAGCTTATGGAGTTACAGCGAATTGTTAATGAACAAAAATTCTAGGGTTCATAGATTTAAAAAGTAATTCTAGATAATTTATTGGTGGATTCTATTAATGGAATACTAGCTATCGTAATTGTATTATTACGGTAGCTTTTTTGTTCGTATAACAACGTTTTAATCTTAGGCTTATTATGGAATTTATAACAATATAATAGTATACTAAGATTATCAATAACAAATAAATAGAGGTGATCTTACATGCGTGATATTATTAAAATGATTAGTGACTGGGGTAAAAAAGACCCGCAAGTAGAAGCCATAGTACTTGTTGGCTCTTTTGCGCGGGAAACGAACCAACCTGGCTCTGATATTGATGTATGTATAATAACGGACTATAAAGATGAGTTTCTGAATAGGATATCATTTATACATACATTTGGACATGTAAAGAACTATGTATTAGAGTACTGGGGAGTATGTACCTCTATACGAGTATGGTATGTAGAAGGAGAGGAAGTTGAATTTGGAATAGTAAAGTCAAGTTGGTATTCCCTTCCGCTAGATGAGGGTACATGTAGAGTATTAGAGGATGGCTATCAGATTTTAGTAGATAAACAAGGTATTCTTACAAAAGAAGATTTTCCGGTAAGACCTTTAGATATTACCCATTAACATCAATAGTAAAAGGAGGATAATTATGTTTTTAAACGAAAAAATAGCCTCAGGGGGAACTGCAGAGGTTTATGCGTATGAAACAGATAAAATAGCAAAGGTATTTCATGATAACATTCCTGATGAAGCAATTAATCATGAGTTCTTAGTTTCGCGTTTAATTTCAACTATTGTTGTAAGATCACCTAAGATGTATGAACTAATAGAAAACACGAAAGAACGAGGGTATATCGCAGAGAGAATTTTCGGGAGAAGCATGCTTGATTATATAATGAAAAAAGAGGGAGATATTGAAGAATTACTTCATCAATTCACTAGTACGCATTATCAATTACATAATATACTATTTAGTAATACACTAGGCTCTTCTGTTAATACCATACTATTATCAACACATGAATGGTTAAAGCAACGAATCTCTTGGACAAATGACTTAACTGAGAAAGAAAAAATTGTACTCTATGAAGAGCTATATGAACTTCCGGAGGGGAATTCCATATGTCACAATGATTATCATCCAGATAATCTTATCATTACGGAAGATACACATGAATTCTGTATAATTGATTGGTGTGATGTATCTATTGGCAATCCATTAGCGGATGTTGCACGCACTATTCTAACATTCTCACCAACCGAATTGCCTCCAGAAATCCCTCCGGAGGTTCAATCTATGCTTCAAGAAGGAAGAAAATTTATGAAAGAATTGTACATGAAAGAGTATCGTAAGTTATCTGGTATGAATCTTCTGGAGTTAGATAAATGGATACCTATAGTTGCGGCCAGCCGACTGTTTTGTGAAGGTGAATCTAGTAAAGAATATCTATTAGACTTAATTAGGAATAGAAAACGCTAGTATTTTGTTGAAACCATAATAATTATGGTGTATACTTCAATAAGCAAAATATAAGACACAGAAAGAGGAAGTTGTTATGGAGATTATTAATGTATTAGCAGGACCAATCATAGGAGGAGTTATTGGATATTGTACCAATTATATTGCTGTTAAGATGTTATTCCGTCCATTGAAACCTATTAAAATTGGTAAATATACGTTGCCTTTTACACCAGGTATTATACCTAAGAGAAAACCTGCTTTAGCACATGCTCTAGGACAAGCAGTAGGTAATGCATTGTTGAATAAAGAAGAGCTCACAAAAGTACTTACTTCTGATCGTATGAGACAAACTATTACTAAGGGTATAGTAAAAGGAATTAATGATAATGTGATCGAACGTTCTATTAGGGAAGTCGGACAATCTATATTCGGACAAGATTCTTATGAAGATAAAAAAGATTTACTAATAGAAGGAGTTACGAATAAGATCACAACTGGTCTATTATCTATGAATGTAGGTAATATAATTGCAACAGAAGGTTCCGCAGCGTTAAAACAAAAGGGTGGAATGTTGGCCATGTTTATTAATGATGATCTGATTGCGTCTTTAGCTGCGCCAATAGGCAACAAAGTAGAGGATTATGTTAGGGTAGATGGTAAGGATAAAATTAGGGAATATATTTTAAATGAAGCCAATACAATGGAAACGCAATCGATAAATTCTATTATTGGTGGTATCGACAACGCTAAAGTAGAAAACGTAATAAGCCAACTTTACAATAACATGATCGAAGAACATGTAGCTGATATCGTGGATACGTTCGACATCCAAGGAATTGTGGAAGAGAAAATTAATGGTATGGATGTAAAGGAATTAGAGGAACTTATTATGTCGGTTATGAAGAATGAACTTGGAATGATTGTAAATCTAGGAGCCATTATAGGTTTGGTACTTGGTCTATTCAATCTATTCTTTTAGCATCCTTTAAATATTGACATATTAAAATGCGTAAATACGGTTAATCAATAAAATAATGTTTATACAAACGGTTCTAGGCGCTAACTAAACTGGAACCGTTTTATTTACATGAATATTATGATGAATAATTTACCTAATTATGAAATTATATCTAGATAATTTTCTTAAAATGTTGTATATTATTAAGTGTATAATTTAAATATGATAATAAAGCAAAGGAGTATAACTATGAAAAAATACGTTTGTATTGTTTGTGGATACATATATGATCCAGAAGAGGGTGATCCAGATAACGGAGTAAACCCAGGTACTGCATTTGAAGACATCTCTGATGACTGGGTTTGTCCATTATGTAGCGTTGGTAAAGATGAATTTGAAGAATGTGAATAATTAAAACATTACTAGATCTAGGGGAGGCACTTTGTAAGGAAGTTGCCTCCCTTTGATAGTCAGTTTATTTTACTACTTTATACAAAAATGCTGCTAAGTGATATTTAAAATAATAATAGTAACAATAGTTGTTGTACATAAATAGATTAATTATAACATCATAATAAGATTAAGAGATAAGAAGGAATGCATATGTGGATTTTATTTGCTTTTGGTTCAGCCTTCTTTGCTGGACTAACTGCGATATTAGCAAAGTGTGGTATTAAAGACACAGAATCTAATGTTGCAACAGCGTTACGAACAATTGTTGTTTTGTTGTTTTCGTGGATTATGGTACTCATATCTGGAAGCTATAATGATATAGGAAGTCTAACAAGTAAAACATGGACTTTTCTGATTCTATCAGGATTATCAACAGGGGCCTCGTGGTTATGTTACTTTCGTGCGCTACAAATCGGTGATATCAATAAAGTAACGCCAATTGATAAATCAAGCACTATAATAACTATGATATTAGCGGGAATTTTTCTGGGTGAAGGTTTTACAGTAATAAAATGTTTTGCAATAGTAGCTATTGGAACTGGAACTTTTCTGATGATTCAAAGAAAATCAATACCAGTAAAGTCACAAACTAAGAAGGGTAACTGGATGTTCTATGCTTTTGCCTCAGCAATTTTTGCTAGTTTAACTTCAATTCTTGGTAAGGTAGGAATTGAAGGAGTAGATTCCACCTTAGGAACGGCTATTAGAACTGTTGTTGTATTGGTAATGGCATGGCTTATAGTTTTTATTTCTAAAAAACAAAGTACAATCAAGGATGTAGATCGTAAGAGTTGGATTTTTTTAATCTTATCTGGTTTCGCAACAGGTGCATCTTGGCTTTGCTATTATCGTGCGCTACAAACCGGTGACGCGAGTATTGTTGTACCAATAGATAAGTTAAGTATCCTTGTAACAATCGTCTTTTCTTATATCGTATTTAATGAAAAGTTAACGAAGAAGGCAACGATTGGTTTAGTATGTATAGTTGTAGGAACTGTTAGTTTATTGATTTAATCATATTTACCGTATTTGTTATTTGTGTTTGTAACTATTATAGAAATCTTACAATACTTTGATTTTAGTAGTATATTTGACTTTCTGAATTCAAGAATTATAGAGATTGCCTTAGGATCCACATTTGATTTTAAAGATATACTTTGCTATGCAATTGGTACAATTTTTATTGTAATTATAAATCACATAAAAGTAGACAATGAATATAGATAATAAATAATAACAATTCAGGTTCACACCCTGAATAGCTGCAAAGTAAGGGAGACATATTATGAAGACGTATCTTACTAAAAGGTACATAGGGGTAAAAATTATAACTATACTAAGTATATGTGCTATTGCATTAGCAATTACAACTTATAACAAAAACCAAACTAAAGATTGTGAAGCTACATCTATAGCACAAGATGATACAAAAAACGTGAGAAACTCAGGGATTGACTCAGATTAATGGGACGACGGATCGAAATAGTACTGCACCTTTTTTATCTTAAAGTATAGTTCCCTTTTAATAGTCATTTTAGAAAATCTGTATGTAATAACAACAAGATGATTATGGATTTCGCTGTTTACTATCGTGAGTACGAAAGAGAAATTCATGAACATTCTCTTTAGCTTGGATATTACTTTCACCTTATAGAAGATGTTCTTTTTAGAAATTTTATGTATTATGAATTGGAGCTAATTAGCAGAAGAGGAACTCCACAATTAATTAGCGAATTATATCAAGATTATCATATATTAAATAATTATATAATTAATAAATATCATATATCGCCGATACAACATCCTACTAATAACTTTAAAGAAGAACTTATTAATCGAATATGCCCCTTTGATTTGGAATCTTTCTTAACAGAGATGCAGTTTGACTTTTTAGATCATATAAAAGAAAAACCAAAACATTTTACTGAAGACCATGCGAATAGATATATTGAACAATGTAGAGATTATTGTCTAAAGGAATATAATGCTTTACTTGAGGGGAAACATGCTTTTTCTCCAATTGAATTTGCTTGGGAAAAAAATAATCGTTAATATAATAAGCATGACCAGTTAGTCATCATGACCCTCTGGTCATTAATGTTAGTAGTTATAAAGTAAAAAAATATATCGATAGGGCTTGGATTGTAAGATTTTCTAAAATATTTAGATTATATTTGACCAATTAGTATAAGGATAGTATAATAGTTTGGAGAAAAAGCTTCAGTTTGCTTGTAATCAATACCTTTTGTAAATACTGTACAATCAGGACTTGCTTTTAGGCAAGTTTTTTTGTACCCAAATTAAAGGTAAGATTTCTGTCCAATTAGGGACTAGCATATCCTCTGGAAGTTAAAGAGGGCTGCTTACGTCATGTTGTTTTATAGGAGGAACTATCATGCGATCAGAAACAGAGATGTACAGACTTATATTAGATATTGCTAATAACGACGACAGAATACGTGCTGTGTATATGAATGGCTCACGAACCAATACTAACGCACCTAAAGATATATTCCAAGATTATGATATCGTATATGTGGTAACAGACACCAAAGAATTTTATGAAGACGACGATTGGATTAATAAGTTTGGGGAGCCACTCTATATGCAAAAGCCTGAGATGATGGATTACTTGTGTGGTCTAGAATGTCACTTAGAAGATACATATGGGTGGCTTGTCATATTCAAGGATGGTAATCGAATAGATTTACATGTAAGCTCCATTCCTTATGCGAAGAAGGATATACTAAATGACAAATTGTGTAAGATTCTCTTAGATAAAGATCATATATTGCCTGTCATGCCAGAATCCTCAGATATTGATTATCATGTTAAGAAGCCATTAGAGATTGAGTTTCTATGCGAGTGCAATGACTTTTGGTGGTGTTTAAACAATGTTGCAAAAGGCCTCTGGAGAGAGGAACTTCCATATGTCATGGACATGTTAAATTTCACAATACGACCACATCTAGTTACATTATTATCATGGAAAATCGGAATAGAAACAGATTTTTCATGCAGTATCGGAAAATCAGGTAAATATATGAACCGTTATCTAACTCAAGAAATATATAATCGTTATTTGGCAACTTATTCAGATAGCAATATAGAGCATCTGTGGGTTTCTGTATTTACAATGTGTGATTTATTCAATGAAATGGCTAATGAAATAGCTACTACATTGGGATTTACGTATAACCAAGTTGAAGTGGATGCTAGTATGAAATTTCTGCAAGTTGTTCATAATTTATCAAAAGAAGCTTTAGAAATTCCAACATTTTAATTTTAATTAACAGTTTAAGAAAGGATTCAACCATGGACAAGAAACGATTAAAACTAAAAAATGTAGGTATAGAATATTTAGAACAATACAATCAATTACTACGATATGTCTTCCAAGTTACGGATAATGAGTTACATCAAATTGGTTGGGAAGAAAAAGAGATGATTCGAGCAAAGTCACCTACCTTAAAGAAAGCTGATGTATTGGGCTGGTTCGATGGTGATAACTTGATTTCACAAGTTGCGGTATACCCAATGAAAGTTCGTATATTTAACCATACTTATGATATGGGAGGCCTTACAGGAGTTGGAACGTATCCTGAATACACCAATCTCGGACTAATGCACAAATTATTATATCAAACATTAAACGATATGAGAGAACGCAAACAATATATTTCTTATCTCTATCCATATTCAATTCCTTATTACAGAAGAAAAGGCTGGGAAATTATATCGGATAAGATAACATATGAGATACAAGACTACCAATTACCAAAGAATCGTCAGGTTAAAGGAGAAGTACGTCGTGTAGCAACTGATAGCGATCAAGTTAAAGAAGCCTATGACCGATTCGCTCATAGAACGCATGGTGCTTTACTTCGTGACGTATTAGCTTGGAATGAATATTGGCTATGGGATTCCGATGATTTAATGGCTGCTGTATATTATAACGAAGATGGCGAAGCAGATGGCTATGTAATCTATTGGATATCTGATGACGTGTTCCATATTAAAGATATGATTTTTATTAATGAAGATGCTCGAGTTGGTTTATGGAACTTTGTTGGGGCTCATTTTTCGATGATCAACAAAGTAATTGGAAATACATTTACAGATGAGCCTTTATCTTTCCTATTAGAAGATGGTGATATTAAAGAAACCATCGCTCCTTACTTTATGGCTAGAATAGTTGACTTTGAGAAATTCATTGAGCAATATCCATTTAAACCTGATACAATAGAACGTAAATGGACATTCACATTAAATGATCCCCTACTTGCATGGAATCAAGGTACTTTTACATTGAATATCTCTAAAGATGGCAAAGGAACTGTTACTCATACTACGGAAAAAACAAATGATTCAATCAATATCCAAACTATGACTACCATGTTATTAGGATACAAACGTCCTGATTACCTCTATAGGATTGGTCGTATTGAGTGTAGTGCTGAAACTGTTGATATGCTAGAAGATGCCATTGAGCAGCAATCGCCGTATTTTTCTGATTATTTTTAGGATACTCTAGATAGACGATTTATATGATTATAGGCTGTAAGGGAGGTGTTTGAATTAACCATAAATTCTCCTATCCAGACTGCATCAACGATTTTTTTTAATTAAAGTAACTTATTGTTACACCTTAAACTCTATGCCATATATTTGGCAGGAAAACAAATAGGAGATATGCAGATGAAGAAAAGTATCAGTCTATTATTAATTATTATAGCATTATTAACATTAGTGGCATGTGATAAAGGCAATAAGATGATGACCATTTCCGCTACTACGTTAAGTGAAAATGAAGAATCTATAATTAAATTATTGAATGTCCCAAATGATAGTAAGGTTTTTGATTATGCGTTAGATAATACAGTGAAGTCCATGACTATTACTAGTCATACTATAAATGAAGATTTGAAATGGGAAGATCAAGGTGCAATGTCAAATGATATTAAAGCTTCGTCTGGTAGAATAGGAATTACAATTGATGATGAATTACAAATCTCTATTGAGTCAGGATCTACTGGAATATCTACTATTAAGCCGGATTTAACCGAGTTATTGAATCAACCTATGAATTATATGCACTCTACCTCTTGGTTATCAGAATCCTCTATTGAACCTGACAAAGAGATTCCATTACTCTTAAAAGTCTATACAGATTCCAACAGTATAGTGGGTTACGATACATCAAGTTACTTTAAGCCAGAGCATTTAAAGGATAATGATTTAGTTATTGCGGTAACGGTATGTTTTTCTACAGATACTACTGAATAATAGGAGATTGATACTTTAAGATTAAGGAAAAGGACCATATGAAAATTGAAGATTTGAAGAAATATGAAGAGTTTTTGCCTGGGTTAACAAAAGACTGCCCTGAGGAATTTGTGTATCTAGCACAGATTTTTAAAGAAAATGTTTTTGAACTAATGGAGAAGATGGATGAAACACAGTATTACGTTGTGTATATGATGAACGATGCAATTGAGAGTTTTCTTGTATTTGAGGATGCTGTAATGATAGGGGAGTTCGAGAAAGAGAATGATGAGATGGTTCAAGGAAGACTTGATAAAATCAACGAAAATTATATTCTTGCTGTAAGACAAGGCGGACGTAATTCCTTTACCATTCGTTTTTCTAGATTACGACTTGAAAACAATCTTTATCAATACCATAATATTGGTCATTTCTGGGTTAAGAATGATGAATACCTAAGACAGATTAATTACCGATTAGGTATTATGCAGGATAAATATCAGTTTCTAGGCGAAGAGGTGTGTAATCAAGAAGAACTTGAACTATTATCATTTTATGAATTCGCTCCTTTGCGAAACTACATTTGTGTTTCGTGGGAAAAGGAAGAATCATTTCAATCTTCAGATCAAGGAATAGAAGCTTTCTTGCGATTAGCAAGAGAAGCTAATGATTATTCTATGGAAAAATGGCTTATCAGATATCAGAATCGACAATCAGAATGGTCTGAGTGGATATTGAAAATGATGTTAAAAACTGTTTCACACAAAAGAGTAATTGATCTGCTTATTAATAAGATTGATCAAGCATCATTGAAATATATAGAAAGAAGTTTTGGAGAGATAGAAGATCAGCTGATTGCAAATTGCCGTAAAAAATTAAAGGAAACCTTGCTCCATCATACTAATATTACTTGTTTAGAAGAGCAACCTTTTAGTGTAGGAGATGAGTTTACCTACACATTTCACTTGCTTAGATGGAAAAGGAATTGGATATTTCGTCAAGTTCAAATACATTCCATTGTATTAAAAGGTAGTGATTTTGAAACACTGAAAAGCGAATTTGATTTAAGATTACAGGAATGTTCGTTATTAAACTAAATTGACGCTGTTTCCTTTATAACCACAAAATCTGTTTCATGTTTTAATAAAGGTAGTTCATTAATCACTACATTATGGACAGATGCTCTTTTTAGTGATTTCATATAGTTAATAAGGAAATTAATTTTTTCTTCTTCTCCTTGTATTTCAGCCTCAACATTTTTATCTAGGTTGTTTTTAACCCAGCCAGTTAAATTCAACTTTTTAGATAATTCATAGGTTTCTAATCGAAAGCCTACATTTTGAACTCTTCCAGAAAATACTAATCTTTTTCTAACAATAGGTGATTTTTCAAAATGAGGTAACTTAATGTTAGTCACTTGGTTAATTACATATGCATCTCTAATTTCTTTAAAGTAATTTTTTAAACTCAAACTAATTCCTCCTTGTAATGTTAATTCTATTTAATATTTATCTAATTATATACCATATAATTATGGATATTCAAATATTTAGATAAAAATCCACTTTATAATAGCTTTATTGCTATTATAAAGTTACTTAACTCAGTATTATGCTTTTTTTCAGTAGTAAATTTCAAACCGTGATATTTCTCTCAATTACGTTCTTACATCTCTCTATACACACTTGGTGAGCAATTATAATACTTTTTAAACTGTCTAGCAAAATAATTACTATCATTAAAACCACTTTGAACAGAGATATCAGTAATCGATAAGGTTGTATTCTTCAATAGCAGACTAGCATAATGCAGTCTTAGTTTGATAACATATTGCATAGGGGAGATATTATAGGTACTACTAAATACTCTGGTGAAATGTCTATCTGAAAGGTATGCCATCTCTG
This sequence comes from Lachnospiraceae bacterium, assembly GCA_019421365.1. Lineage (GTDB taxonomy): Bacteria > Bacillota > Clostridia > Lachnospirales > Lachnospiraceae > Anaerosporobacter. The sequence goes on along the minus strand of JAHZFJ010000009.1, from coordinate 85,318 downwards.
CTAGTTGTTTAACTGTAATTGGTTCAATGAAATGATTCTCTATGTAAGATACTGCGTTTGCTATGTAGATTAAATCATGAGCATCTGTCTTATCTGGTAATTTATATGTCCTTGAGAGATAGATAATCAAGCGCATAAAGCAAGAATTAAGCATCTCTTGCCATCCATCTAATCGTACTTTATATTCATACATCATCTCATCAATCATTGCACTAACTATTTCATACTCTGTAAAGTTTAATCTTAATTTACTCTGAAATACAAATTCTTTTGTGATATAAGGCTCAAGAACAAACAATGCATGAAATCCTTTTGATTTTTTTATATCAAAATCTTCTGAAAACATAAGTTCTGGACGAAACATAATATTACATAAACGAAAATTTTTTGAGTCCTTAAAACCGTGTGCTGTATTATTCCCTATTACAAATATATCACCTTTCTTGATTTCATAGGATTCTTCTCCTACAACATGAATCGCAGTTCCTTCCATTATAATGACAAGCTCCGTAAAATCCTTATGAACATGCATAAAGAAATCACCTGAATGATGTCCGTATTGTATAAAGAAAGGGAAATTTCTATCCATTGCAAAAAACTCTAATTTCATCTCATACATAATGCTTTCTCCATGTCTTTTTTGTGCTATGTTCTGACTGAATACTTATAGTTTCCGTTAATATAATAGTGCTACACTATATACAGTATAGTGCTAGCAAAATACGAAGTCAAGACAGAGAAAAAACGTTTCAAAATAGGAGGAAGTTAAAATGATATACCAAAATCCGATAATCAAAGGGTTCTATCCAGATCCAAGTGTATGCAAGGTTGGTGATACCTATTATATGGTTTGTAGTTCCATGCAATACTTTCCTGGAGTACCTTTATTTAAAAGTACTGATTTGATAAACTGGGAACAAATAGGACATTGTTTAACGCGAAAAAGTCAAATTGCTTTGGATAAAGTAAATAGTTCTGGCGGTGTATTTGCCCCATCAATCCGTTATAATAATGGTCGTTTCTATATGACAACTACAAACGATACAACCCATCAGAATTTCTATGTATGGACTGATGATATTAACGGAGAATGGTCAGAGCCAATCAATGTTGATCAAGGTGGTATTGATCCTTCTTTATATTTTGAGAATGATAAAACATATTTTATGAGTAATGGCAGCGATGACTATGGAGTGAGTGGAATCGTTCAATGTGAGATTGATATCGCGACAGGGAAAAAACTTACACCTAGTAAAACTATTTGGCAAGGAACTGGAGGACGTTATCTCGAAGGCCCTCATTTGTATAAAATCAATAATCAATATTATCTATTAGCTGCAGAGGGCGGTACCGAATTCGGACACATGGTCACTTACGCTAAGGGTGATTCACTATATGGTCCATTCGAATCCTATCCAGGTAATCCAGTTCTTACGAACCGTAATCTTGGTGGTTATGAAATTCAAGGTGTAGGGCATGGGGATCTGATAGAAGATGATAATGGTAACTGGTGGATTATTCATCTTGGTTTTCGACAAATTGGCAGATGGGCAACCTATCATCACCTTGGACGCGAGGTATTCTTAACCCCTGTAACATTTGGTGAAGATGGTTGGTTCATTGCAGGGGATCATGGTACGACAACACAGACGTTTGAAACAAACCATATTGCCGAAGATGTCATTCAAGAGGAAAAGAGACTCTATACATTTGAAAACACAGAATGGGAGAAGGATTGGTGTTACCTACGTTTACCACATTATGAAAACTACCAATTAGCAGAAGACCATATTAAACTTACAGGAACTAAGATCTCATTAGACGATGTGGATAGCCCAACATTTGTTGGTCTAAGACAGCGAGATTTTAACGGAATTATTACTTGTGATGTTAGTATCATAAGTGGTGAAGCTGGAATCACCATGTACATGGACGAGAGTCATCATTATGATTTAGCAATACGTGAAAAACTTGATAATAAAGGAACATATGAAGTAATTGAGAGACTTAATATCGGAAACATTAAAAGCGTTGAAAAACACTTTGATCTTACATCTAATACGAATGTAACACTTGTAGTCTATTGTACTAACGAATCATATACATTCGGTTTTAGAATAAATGGAGAGGAGAGAAGTTTAGGAACTGGCTTTACGAAATACCTATCTTCAGAAGTTGCCGGTGGATTCACCGGGGTTATGATTGGTCTCTATGCATACGATGCTAATTCTTCAAGCATCGCAGAGTTTGCTAATTTTTCATGTGAATATAAAGATAATACATTATAGAAAGTAGCTAAGTGTACCAAACAGATAATATTTCTCATTAACATTATCTGTTTGGTACGATAAATAGAGTAATTAATTAAAACCAAACAGTTCCATCTTCTGTATTCACTTTACAACCACATTGTCCTTCAGTAGTACCACATACTTGCGTGTCAACTGGTGTTTTGGAAGGAATGCGCGCAAGAGTCGTGTTATCACAACGACGATTTTGAAGTTCCCATAATGGATTAGGAGCTGTTTCGAAACGATAGTCATGACCTTTGCATTTGATATATCTTTCGATGACTCTATGACTGGCAACGCTATTAACATTATTATTTACTATGTTTTGATAACAGAAAAATGGATCATCTGGTGATAATTCGCATAGTGGAACTACACATTCCATCCTTTGCGTATTACCCGTAGATGAATCAATGACTGCGCGAACATAATCAATGTTCGGACGTAAGCATAAAAGTTCAGGGAAGTTTCCACAAGGAATTACCTGCTGCCATTCCTTACATTCATATTTCCATAATAATTCTTTTGCTTTATGAAGATGTGCAATTTCTTGAAGTAAACATTCTTCCCAAATACAACGAATACGTTTGTCACATTCTGTTTGCATGCATGAATAATAAAGATAACACTCTGTGTATTCGTGTAGTAACAGGTCCTCGAGCCATGTTGTAGTAGTATCTTTTAAACTTTCATATTGGCTAACATGTTCCTCTTCGATCATGCCAATTTCTTGGTAAAGTCTACGTCCAAAATCTGATTTATCATATAAAGCAGCAACATTCATATAATAATTCATAGTCTGCTGCTCGGCTGCAGTAATGATGCCGATATTTAGTTTGGTAAGTATGTTTGCCTTGTCATTGCATACATATTGGAATATACTATCCACTGGATCACGATGTTCTGATATGGTAGGACGTGCAGGTGTTATTTCTGTATAACCACCTACCAATTTCTTAGGACAGATACCATACTCATAATCAAGAAGGTTAGAATAGCGATAGAGATGGTCGAAATCTTCTAATAATGCAAAATTAAGAGCATTTCTAACGTTACAATCTGGTTCTTGTTTTGCTAGGACTGAGGTCAGATCAACTGCGAGTTGTTCATATGTTATTGTATGTTCAAGTATAGATTCATCTTTGGGCTTTAAACAACTAATTCGTTTTTGCTGTTGTTGCTCAACTCTTCTTAGTGATGCAAGATCACGTCTTAAGTCATTGTCAGTACAATGCCTTGAAAAATTACGTGAAAACCATTGTGCTTCAAATTCAGTACCATTCATTAATACGATACGACATTTCGTATATGGATCAACAGTCTCTTTATTATATGGACATGGATACATGGCATTCCAATCCATATAGGTTTTCTCAATTGGTAAAGGTCGTTCTTCAAAAGGATTAAAACTCTGCATAACGCCTCTTTAATTTTTAATTTCCTTTTAATATATGAAACGAATTCAGTATATTGCTTGTTTAATAGAATCAAAATTGCATATTACTATTAAAGTGATCAGGACTGTTTTGAACGAACTTTACCAAGAGGATTCGATTTGACAGCTTCACGTAAAGTGTTGTCATCGATATGTGTATAGATTTCTGTTGTGGAGATACTTTCATGACCTAGAATGGCCTGTAATTTTCTTATATCTACTCCATTTTGGTACATAATTGTAGCGGCAGTATGTCGCAATTTATGTGGTGTATATTTTTGAGCATCAACTACACCTGATTGTACAATATACTTTTTAACCATGATCTCAACTGTTCTATGCTGAATTGGTGTTTTATGAGTAGATAAAAATAGAATATCTTTATATTGCGTATCTGTCTTAATCTCAGAACGTACTTTTAAATACTCATGAAGTGCCTCAAGACAAGCATCATTTAGATACACAGTTCTTTCTTTATTCCCTTTTCCTATAATAGTTAGGATATCGCCATTAATCTTTGATATTCGTATACTGCATAATTCAGAAAGTCGAAGCCCACAATTCAAAAACAAAGTCAAGATACAGTAATCTCTAACATAATTTTTCTTTTTGGAATTAAGTGAATCAAGCAAGCTAAGGCTTTGTTCTAATGAAAGATGAACGGGTTGACGCTTTTGAATCTTTGGAGATTCAAGTTCAAGTGCTGGATTGTGAGATATTGCTTTTTCCTTTGCATACAAATAGTTATAGTATGACTTTAATGTTGCCACTTTTCTTGCTCTAGCATAAGTTCCATTACCTCGGTATTTCTCAACAAATAAAAGAAATGCATATAAATCGTTCAATTGAATAGAGTCTATGAATGTATTATTAATATCTCGAATGTCAATTGTTTCAAATGGGGTATTGCCAGGAACTTTCTGTTTATATAATAATAAAAACCGAAAGAAGATTGTTAAATCACTCTTGTAACCGTCAATGGTATTACTAGATTTTCCTCTAATTGTACCTAGATATTGTAGAAAATTCTGGGCACTAGCCGGTAAATTATCTTGTTTGGTATTAAATATATCGTAAATCAATTGTTTCTCCTTAGTATGTATAACTCATGTCATCTTCTTATTAATATTATTATAGCAGAAACCAAACGTAAGTTCTACTATATTTTATTGAAATGTTCAGTATATGTATCCCTGTCTTGTGATGAAAGTTTGATAAAAACCATGTTTACACATGAAAAATATGAAAAATGAAAATGTGAAAACAGAGTACTATTAGGAAGATTATGGTTTACATAAAGTAGAATTATGTGTAATATTAGTGTAGACTAATATCAATCGACAAAGCACTATATATTTGATACTCATAGGAGCATAAAAATGAAGATTAATTTTACGGACACTACTAATACAACAGCAGTACAGCGCATGGAATCATTATATCTAATAGCAGTAGAATTAGATGACTTACATATTCCAGTTGTATTTGATACTGGCGCTACAATGACAGTAATGAATAAAACAACCATAGGCTTTTATTAATTAAAGTGGACATGGAGGATATGTAACAATGAATTTAGAAGAAGTAAAAGAAGTTATTGCTATAATTAAAGAAAGAACAAAGAAAAATGCATTTTCACTCGTTATTAATAAAGAGAAGCAACCAGGTATATTTGACAGTAAAATAGGTGGCGTTCCTTACTGGGATTGTAATAAAGAATATCCAAAAGATCGCTTTGGGGAATCGTTAATTCTTTTAGCGCAAATTAATCTTGATGCTATAGATGAAATGAGCGATTTACCACAGAGCGGAATGTTACAGTTCTTCATAGGAAATGACGATGTTTACGGTCTTGATTTTGATGAACAGGACAAACAAGATACGTTCAGAGTGATTTATCATGAGACAATAGATTATAAAATTACGCTTGACGAAATCTTGACTCTTGGCATTCCTACATGTACAGATGAAGAAATGGAAACGCCAGTATTTAAAGAGGGCGCTTTAGATATATTCTCAAAAGAAATTTATATGGGAGAGAGGGATTATCGTTTTGAATCATTATTCCTAGAAATTGCAAGTGATAAATTCAGTATTGTTAAGGATGGTGAATCCCTGTACTCATTGTTAGATGATGAGCAATCGGATTATATAGTTAATGAGCTATCTAACACCGAACACTGGCTATTAGGCTATCCTTTCTTCACGCAAAATGACCCTCGGGATTACACAGAAAAGTATCGATATTATGATACGATGTTATTTCAACTGGATTCAGATTATTCCGATAATATGGATTATGTATTATGGGGAGATTGCGGTGTCGCTAATTTTTTTATTAACTCAGAGGACTTAAAGAACAAAAATTTCAGCAGAGTACTATATAACTGGGATTGTTGTTAATATGTATTAGATCTTAATATTATACATATAAATGATAAGAAAAACGTCAATTATTGTTACGAACAAGATGATACCATTAAAGATGATTTTGTTGAAGATGCTTTTATGGAATTTCATAACCAACAGTCATATTTTGTGAATATAAATTAACAACAATTCACTTGTTTACATATCGAGCCTTTGCTATTCTATAAGTAGCAAAGGCCTTTGTTAGTATAAAAAATTGGAGATATATGAATGAAAATTAACGAATTAATCCGTATGTATAGAAAAGAACAACATCTAACGCAAGAACAAGTGGCTAATTATCTAGGCGTGACAGCACCTGCTGTTAATAAATGGGAGAGTGGGGTGTCATATCCGGATATTACTTTATTAGCACCTTTGGCAAGGATATTAAAAACAGATATAGATACACTACTTTCCTTTCGTGAAGAACTTACCGACTTGGAAATTGATAAAATTATTCGTGATGTTTCCGTAGAGATATCAACAGTAGGATTTAGTAAAACATTCGAGAAAGTATTCAATCTGATCAAAGAGTATCCCAACTGTGATAAATTAATTCTATTTACTGCTCAGATTTTAAAGGCGTATCTGTTAATGCAAGAGATAGAAGATAAAGAAAAATATAAAAAACAGATTACCGCTTGGTTTGAGGTTGTTGCATTAGGTGAAGATAAGGAATTATCAAACATGGCGACCGCATCACTATGTCAAGATTATAAGGTTAATGGTGAGTATGAAGAGGCACAAAAGTTACTTGACCAAATTCCGCCAATAGGATTTGATAAGAGAATGACCCAAGCAAGTCTATACAGTAAACAGGGAAAGTACAATGAAGCCTATAAGATACACGAGGAAATGGTATATCAGAATACAAATGGTCTTATTGGGAGTCTGATGCAAATTATCCAGTTAAAGTGTATTGAAAGAGAGTATGAAGATGCACTGATCTATGCTAAACTTGCTCGTAATGTTGCAGAGAATTTTGAATTAGGTCAATATATTGCTAGTACTCCAGAATTTATGATAGCACTAGATCAGAAAAACAAAGATGAGAGTTTAAGGCTTTTAGAAGATATGATTTCTGGTATAAATGAAATAAATTGTATCAGTCAATCAAAGTTATACCCACATATGAAATTCAAACAAGATAATGGTTTTAATACAATGAAGGATATGATGAAGAAATCATTTGAAAATGATGCGGAGTTAGATTTTTTAAGAGAGGATCCTGTATTTATACGAATAATGAAGAAATTATCAGATGTAGAATAATAGTCAAGAATAAAGAATTTAATGAAACCCTTTATCCATATACAATAAAATGGATGAAGGGTTTTTTATCTTTGCAATACGCTCCTATGAAGAAATCAATAAACCCTTACCCATTGAAGGAGATACATATTTTCCTCAGTTTCAAGAAGAGTTGTTTGTAAAAGAGGTAATAGAGAGATTTAATGGCGAGATTCTTTATAGTTATATTACCTATACCAGGAAAAAGAATTAGTATGAACTATAATCAAAATATTTCGTTAAATAACAATTTAACGAAATATTTTTTGATGTTAACATAGGTTTTTACCGAAAGGTTCGTTTCTTACAATTAATTTAACATTATGGAATAATATGCTACTTCGTAAAAACGATTTTAAGACGTTTATTTGCAAAATACGACATATTGTATGCCTTGGAATTAAAATTAAAAATAAACAAGAAATAGAGCGTTATAAAAGGAATGTATATCTAAACCAATTTTAAAGTTAAATTCTGTATTAAAAAAATCATTATGCCTTGAATAGCCTACCGCGACTGTTTATAATGTAACTTATCGGAAGGAAATCAAGCGCGAACGAAGTGAGCATTTGATTTCATCCGATAAGTTAGCGAAAGAACAAAGTTCTAGAGCATTATTGGATCACAGAGTGTACACTAACGAATAGACAATAAGAAGGGACTCAAGACTATGAAAATAATTGCACATAGAGGTTATAGCGGGCTATATCCAGAGAATACAATGTTAAGTTTTCAAAAAGCTGTAGAAGCTGGATGTGATGAAATAGAATTAGATGTTCAATTAACAAAGGACAATGTACTTGTAATAATTCATGATGAAAGTATAAAACGCACAACCGATGGGGAGGGACTTGTTCGAAAATACACATTTGAAGAGCTACAAAAATTCAACGCTGCGGAACTCCAGAAGAAAGAATTTAATTTTCTTCCCATACCAAGCTTCGAAGAATACCTTGCATGGGTTAAGACCACGAATGTTACTACAAATATAGAATTAAAGAATAGCAAGTTCTATTATACAAATCTTGAACAAAAGGTGATTGAATTACTTAAGTCATATGAAATGCTAGATAAAGTGATTTTTTCGTCCTTTAATCACCTATCATTGGCAAAATGCAAACAACTTGCACCTAAAGTCCCATGCGGTATATTAACCGAGCGTGAAATTGGCAATGCTGGATACTATGCTAAAAGCAACGGAATGGAATGTTATCATCCTGATATTACAAAGTTGACGACAACAGTTGTAAACAACTGCAAGAAACATGGTATTCTGATTAATGCATGGACTGTTAACGATATGGGAGACCTAAGAAAATTACATGACTGGGGTATTGCAGGTGCCATAACTAATTATCCTGATGTATGCAAAGCTTTCATCGAGAAATTCCAATAATAACAGCTTACGAATTGGTAAAAAGGAGATTATGATGAACCTTAAGAAAAAGGCTAAAGAGCTGAAAGTTAATATACCAGTTATTTTTTTAGCACTAAAGGAAAAAGAAACACCGGTTCTAGCTAAGATATTAGCAGCAATTACTGTCACTTACGCATTATCTCCCATAGATCTAATACCAGATTTCATTCCTATATTAGGGTATCTAGATGATGTAGTATTATTACCGGTTTTGATAGCATGCACTATTAAACTAATTCCGATTGAAATATTAGAAAGTTGCCGATTAAGAAGCCAGAACTTATGGGAAGATGGGAAACCAAAGAAATGGTATTATGCTATACCTATATTATTATTTTGGTTGTTAATAGTTTTACTTCTTACAAAACTATGGAATTAAATGGTTGACACAGATAATATGTGTGGTATAATAGTTAGAAATATTTGAAAGGAAGTAATGTAATGATAGCAAAATTCAGTATGCGCAAAATTAATATGCTCATTATGTTAGTCGGTAGAGTCATTATACATACCGATTTATTTTGCTACCAAAAAACATGAATCCTTCCATATATTTATATATTAATTGGACAGTAGGACCGATGTTTTGCGATAGCAGAACATCGGTTTTTTGCATTCTAAAGAGCAGATTTATTATGGTCTGTTATTTATTTTAATCAATAGATGCGCGCATATATAATAGTCTATTGCTACTGTACATTAACTTGTCTCTCGTCGATGAATACCTAACAACATGAGTAGGAGGAATATCTATGTTCAAAAAGCTATTTTTAGGAATCCCGAGGAAATTATTAATATCTAATGCCATTTTGACTCTAATTTGGTCATTTATGAATTCATATATGACAGTTGCGCTATCAAGGACTACATCAGTACATTTGATTAGAAGTGAGTTCATTAAAGCAGCTTGTTTCTTCATTGTATATATACTGTTATGGGAAGCTCTTGAATTTATATTGGATTACATGGATGGGGTAATGCATGCACATGTAAGAAATTCTAGTTATGATTATTATTACAAAAAATTGTATTACACCAAACCAGAAGCTTTACAACGTGGTAATACTGGATATATCGCGGGGATATTGACACAATTGATCGAGAAGAAATGTACTTTATTATACAGTTTAATGCTTTCAACAATTAGTATCATTTATATACTGTATCTGATGATATATATATCAAACTACTCTCTTTGGTTTTCCATTATAATTCTAGCATTATCATTGTTATCAATAGCAATTCGTTTAATTTGTTCAAAGTTAATTGCCTCACCGTTAAAAAGGATGACGGTAGTAAGAGGAGAGCAAACAAGAATATTTATGGATGGTATTAACAATATCTCAACTGTTCAGAAGTTGCGGGGGTTAGATTTCATTAATCAGAAATCACGTAAAATTCAGCAAGAAAACCTCCAAGCAACGAAACAATATATTGCTGGTAATGAGCTTGGATTCACATTATACAAAACGGTTAATTATCTATTATGTCCAATATGCATGTTCGTAGCCCTTGCGATATATAAGAAAAATCCATCATTTCCAATTGTTGAATTCATGTCATATTTGTCCTTGATAACTATCCAGTTAGTATTCAATAATAGAAGTATATCTGGTTTTATAAGGGATTATAACATCTTCTGTGCATCACAAAGAGAAATGGATTCTATTACAAGTGAACAGTCAAAGATTTATACTTCCACCTCTATAAATAACGATTTTCAAGAGATTTCAGTACATAACTTAGAGTACCAATACAATACAAGTGAGGAAGCCCTTACAATTATAATTCCAGAATTCCATATATACAAAGGAGAGCGAATCTGTATTACAGGAGAAAGTGGGCAAGGGAAAACGACTTTGCTTAAGATCCTATCAGGTATTATCGAAACAAAAGACACGTTATTTCTTGATGATAAACCACTAGATAAGAACATAGATGCGGTATATATCGCACAAGACACTGAGATGTTAGACTTATCCTTACGAGAAAATCTATCATTTAGTAACCAAGCAATAACAGATGAACAACTATATGAGATGCTTGATGCCGTTGGTATGTCAGATTGGTTATCCAAACAAGAAAAGGGGCTTGATACTTTACTTGGAGAGCGTGGCGTATTCGTATCTACAGGACAACGACAACGCTTGAATGTAGTGCGTGGACTTTTGATTAATAAAGAAATTTATCTACTAGATGAACCATCAAGCAATGTAGATGATGCTACAGAAACTAAGATGATCGAACTAATTGATACATATCTCAAAGGAAAGACAGTAATTATCGTTACACATAAAGATAAGATCTGCAAGATATGCGATAGAAAATACATATTTGAAGACAATGAAATGAAAGAAGCTACAATCTAATATAATTTATATGACAACTAGAGGTTGTGAAATTCTATTCATTGTGAACCAGAAGTAATAATGACTATTAAGTCACTATTACCAGTCAGTCGTTATGACTAGGCAGTCAATATGACCAGTGCGTCATGGTGACCACTTGGTCATTGTGACTAATAAGTTATTATGGACATCGAGTAGCATAATACAAAAAAATACAAATATAATTTTAAAATAAACGTCTGTATATTTAATTAAATATAGGGGAATAACAATTTTAAGGAATATTATTTCAAACCTTGCTATAAGCATATATATAAGATATAATAAATTAATAAATTCAATATTATGTCATAGGTGTCAAATAAAGTTAATTTATTTGGTGAAAAGGGAAACAGGTGCAAATCCTGTACGAACTCGTCACTGTAATCAGGGAGTTTGTAACCAACGTGAACAACGTAAAATCACTGGGAAACTGGGAAGATGGTTACATTCTATGATCTGTAAGTCAGGAGACCTGCCATGATTGGTACAAAGGCTTTGCCTAACCACGAGTAACTGGTTGTACGTTTATGAAATTGCACTCTACATATGCCTTTCTCTACGTATCCTTTTACTCAGGTAAACCTTCCTGTATTAGAAGGATTTTTTTATTAGTAAAGGAGAGAACATATGGAACAAGAAAAAAACAAATTAAGTGGGAAGAAAATTATACTTGGTATTGCCATCTTGGTGGTATTGGTTGTAGGGGCAATATTCGCCTATAAAACATTTTCACCAAAGCCAGTTCAAGGGTCAAAATCAATCACTGTTACTGTAATTGATGATAAGGGAACTAACACAACTTATGAGAATAAAACGGATGCTGAATTCTTACGAGATGCCTTAGAGGAAATTGAAGGTTTAACTATTGAAGGTGATGAATCCGAATACGGATTGTTTGTAAAAACAATTAATGGTGTGACAGCTGATTATGATGCTAATGGTGCATTTTGGTCCTTCTCTGTTAATGGCGAGTTATGTAATAACGGTATAGATACACAACCAGTTTACGACGGAGATTCTTTTGAGATATCGTATGAAGCACAATAAGGTAGATAAAAAACGCAAATTATCAGTGAAAGATATTGCACTTATAGGTATAATGACAGCCACATTGACAGCCTCTAAGATGGCATTAGCCTTCTTACCTAATGTTGAGATTGTATCCTTATTAATAATTGTTTTCACTTTAACTTTTGGATTTAAAGTATTCTATTCAATCATAATATTCATATGTATAGAGACCTTTATCTGGGGAATGGGAACATGGTCTATTATGTATCTCTATATATGGCCCCTACTAGCTATAATAACCTACGTGTTTCGTAAGCAAGATTCCGTTTGGTTTTGGAGTATTGTGTCTGGTATATTTGGTTTGGGTTTTGGAGCTCTTTGTTCCATCTTATATCTAATAATTGGTGGTGTTAGAACTGCATTTGCCTGGTGGATATCAGGAATCCCATTGGATATTATTCATTGCATCAGTAATTTTGTTCTTGCAATGGTTCTATATAAACCATTGATGGCAGCACTGAGAAAACTTAAAAGATTATCTTATAGTGGTGATTTATAGACGATTCTTATAAACTAGAAGGTATGTCTATATTCAGAGAAACAGCATAGAATCATACGATTCTATGCTGTTTTTAGTGGTTGGAGCAACCCCCTGTGTGGGCCAGCAAAACCATTTCACGATGTTCCTCTAGCGTTATAAGCTCATAATTGGACTAAGTAACACTACTACTAGAATAATTAAAGTAATACTAGTCCTAGTATTACTTTATGAAAATTGCTAATCTTATAGATAAATAAATAAGAAGGAGCAAAGTACTATGATTAACATAGAAGAAAATTGGAATGATATGGCTATGGCATATGAGAATTTTACTGAGAAATCGGATTCGTACAGTTATTCAATTGAATGGCCATGTATACAGAAGTTGTTACCTGACTTAAAAGATAAAAGTATTTTAGATTTAGGCTGCGGTTCAGGAAAGTTTTCACATTATTCAAGTAGAAGAACCTGCACCACCAGATGAATGGAAGGAACGGTTTTGTGATCTATACGATTCTTTTGTACAAACACCTAGTTTTCTTATTCTAAAGTTAGCAAAATAGTACAGCTATATATGATTCACGTAACCATGTTGTAAAATCCATAATAATACTCTATAATTCTACTTGACACATTTGTACAGACACAATTAGGAGGTAACCTATGATTAGACACATTGTTATGTGGAAATTCAAAGAGAATGAAGATGAAAACAAGAAGAAATTCTTAGAAGGTTTAAAATCTTTATATGGAGTAATTCCAGAGATTAAGTATATGGAGATAAAAGAGAGTATTAATGATAAAAATGATTTTGATGCCTGCTTAATATCTGACTTTGAATCGCTTGAGGACTTAAATACATATAAAGTTGACCCACGCCATGTAAAAGTATCTCAATTATGTAAGAGTATTCGAATTGAAAGAGCAGCAATTGATTTTGAAATATAATTAACTTATTCTTGAAACAGTATGAAATCTTAAGATTTTATACTGTTTTTTAGATTGTAACCTCAAACTTCGCACATAAAAACTAAATTTAGAGAAGGTGATTGCTATATTCATAAGAAAAACTATCTGAACACGTCAGTACTTGATTTTGCAACGCGAAATCTTAGTACTGTTACGTGTGAAGCTAAGCGAGAGCGGGTTTTTCGTTGAACATAGCAATTACCTTCTCATCGAAATCTTCAAGTGCGAAGTGGAGTTAATATAAAAAATATAAAAAAGGTATTGACCTAAAGTTAACTTTAGGTTTTATAGTAGTATTACCGGTTAAATTAAGTACTTAGTTTGAAAGGAGTTTTCTATGACATATACAATTAAACAAGTGGCAGAAAGAATGGGCGTTACAGTTGCTACACTTCGTTATTATGATAAAGAAGGACTATTACCATTCGTTGATAAGAAACCTAATGGAACAAGGGTTTTTAAAGAGGACGATTTCAAATCACTAGGAATCATAACATGTCTTAAAAATTCGGGTGTATCGATTAAGGATATAAAAAGATACATGGATTTATGTGCTGAAGGGGATGATACCTTACAGGAACGATTACAGATGTTTTTAGATAGAAAGGCTGCTGTTCATAAACAAATGATAGAATTAAATCAACTGCTTGATACTATTGAACATAAAATAACTTACTATGAGACGGCTATTGCAGCTGGAACAGAAGCAATTCATTTCTCAAATTCTTGTTCTATAAAATAACAACATATGTTTCATTACAATGAAATTGGTTGAAAGGATTCAAAATTCTACGAAAGGAGCCATGCATTGCCAGCTTTCAACCATATTTAAGGCAATATCATACAATAGGCTTTACCTTATATGATCAGCATGGATTATAATATGAATATTTTAAATAGAGTAACCAATCCAAAAGATTTAAAAAGTTTAACAATAGAGGAATTAACTTCACTTTCTACTGAGATCAGAGATGTTTTAATTCATAAAGTTAGTGCAACAGGAGGTCACTTCGGGCCTAATTTAGGTATGGTTGAGGCAACTATCGCATTACATTATGTTTTCAATTCACCTATTGATAAAATTGTATTTGATGTATCCCATCAATCCTATGTTCATAAGATTTTAACAGGTAGAAAAGAAGCCTTTATCAATCCGGCTAAATATGGAACTGTAACTGGTTATACAGCTCCTGAGGAAAGTGAACATGATTTCTTTACAGTAGGCCACACATCAACTTCTGTTAGTTTGGCATGCGGTTTGGCAAAAGCTAGGAACTTAAAGGGAAATTCAGAGAATATCATAGCAGTGATTGGGGATGGCTCCTTAAGCGGAGGCGAGGCGTATGAAGGTTTGAACAATGCGGCTGAATTAGGCAATAACTTTATTGTTTTGGTAAATGATAATGATATGTCAATTGCGGAAAATCATGGTGGATTATACAAAAATCTTAAACAGTTAAGGGAAAGCAATGGAGAAGCAGACAATAACTTCTTTAAGGCGCTAGGTTTTGATTATTATTATATTGAAGAAGGTAATAATGTTGAAAAATTGATAGATACCTTTAATACTGTGAAAGATATTGATCATCCGGTAGTAGTTCATATGCATACGATTAAAGGAAAAGGTTATGAAGATGCCGAAAAACAAAAAGAAGCTTTCCATTGGGTAATGCCATTTGATTTAGAGACAAAGAAACCATTTGTGGGAGAAATGGTTGAAAGCTATGAAGATATCTTAGGCAAGTTCTTTGTTCAAAAAGCAAAAGAGGATAAAGAAGTAGCTGTAATTACTGCTGCAACACCAGGACCAGTTGGATTTAGTTATTTTAGAAGAGAAGCAGATTTGAAGAAGCAATACGTAGATGTGGGAATAGCAGAAGAACATGCGGTAGCTTTGGCATCTGGAATTGCGTCACAAGGTGGAAAACCAGTTTTATCAATATTAAGTTCATTTATTCAAAGAACATATGATCAGCTATCTCAAGACCTTGCAATCAATAATAATCCTGCTTTAATTATGGTTCATTGGGGGGGTATATCAGGTGGAGATGTAACTCACCTTGGAGTATTTGATATACCATTAATATCAAACATTCCTAACATAGTATATTTAGCTCCTACTACAAAGGAAGAGTTACTAGCTATGACGGAATGGGGTATAAAACAAACGAAACAACCAGTAGCAATTCGTGTTCCTAATATGGAAGTTATATCAACTGGAGAAGTGATAAATCCTGATTTTGACGATATTAATGTATATCAAAAAAACATTGAAGGTAGTGAAGTTGCAATAATCGGTTTGGGTTCCTTTTATCATCTGGGACAGAAAGTTCATGATATGTTAAAAGAACAAACAGGTATTCAAGCAACCTTGATAAATCCAAGATATATTACTGGAATTGATCGTAATTTATTAACAAGCTTATTGGAAAACCATAAATTAGTAATTACACTAGAAGATGGTATACTTGATGGTGGTTTTGGGGAGAAAATCACTAGATTTTATGGTGATACGGATATGAAGGTATTAAACTTTGGTGCAACAAAAGAATTTACAGACCGTATTGGTATGGATGAATTATATGAACGCTATCATTTAAAGGAAGTTATGATAGTAGAAGACATAAAGAATGTATTGAATAAACAATAGGTAGTATATAAAATAGAAATAAAATGTGGCATGTATGTGAAGTAGAGGTAGGAATTAATTCCTACCTCTACTTTTTTGCACTATGAATAAAAAATCGGTAGTGCTACCTTGATTCTATTGATAATCCATAGCATTATATGGTAAAATTATGTAGATACCCA
Organism: Lachnospiraceae bacterium; assembly: GCA_019421365.1. Taxonomy (GTDB): domain Bacteria; phylum Bacillota; class Clostridia; order Lachnospirales; family Lachnospiraceae; genus Anaerosporobacter. The sequence goes on along the minus strand of JAHZFJ010000009.1, from coordinate 68,751 downwards.
AAGTTATAAAGTCTTTGTTTGAAAACGTTAGATTGTACCATAAGATCATATGTGACTTATAGTAGTTTATTTTAGGAACCTTTTAGTAAAATCGTCTAATCTATGTAAAGGCAAATAACCTAGTATAAAAAATATGAAGTGAGGTAGTAAATATGAGGATATCTCTAGAACAACAAGGTTTGTTAAACAAAGCACGTTGCACACAATTGAAAGATATAAGAAAAAATATGGCAGCTGAACTTGGTATATCATTAAATCAAAGTGATTGTCAAAATAAAAGTTATTGTAATGGCACATGTCCTAAGTGTCAGGCAGAAGAGAGACTACTGAATGATGCTATTGAGATACAAAAGAATAAAGTTTTCTATATACCAATGGAGGAATCACTTTCGGTGGAGGGGAACCACTTTTACAATGGAAACATCTATTACGATTTGCTCAATTATGTCCAAGTGAATGGAATTTAACCATTGAAACGTCCCTCAATGTTCCAACTTGTTATCTAGAACCATTAATCCAAAATAATTTTACGTTTATCATTGATATTAAATCAATGAATTCACAAATATATAGAGAATATACAAGAAGAGACAATCATCAAGTCTTAACAAACCTAGAATTAATAAAACAACGGATTCCAATTCATAGATACGCCATTAAAGTACCTATCATACCGGGTTATGCAGATGAGAAATCACAACAAGACTCTATATACAAACTGCATGAAATTGGAATCAATCCGGATACGATAATACCTTTTACGTATATTTCGAATGTCATCTCAGAATGACAAAAGAGAAAAGAAGTATATGAGAAGGTTGCAGTTACACTTGATACGCTTTTAACAAATCAATACTAATAGAATGAGGTACAAACTATGAAACAATTAGAAAACTTCACACAATCTTTCAAACCATCTTCGTATTCAGAACGAATTTATCGTTTACAAGAATTGAAACGTATTGTGGAAAATCATGAGGCAGATATTCTTGCTGCAGTTAATGAAGATTTAACTAGAAGTGATTATGAAACACTAATGACTGAAGTCTATCCTTTTTATAAAGAGGTTCATTATTTCTTAAAGCATTTAAAGGATCTAATGAAACCGCATAGGAAAAAAGGAAATATTGCTACATTAGGAGCAAAGAATTACGTAGAAAAAAGACCCTATGGAACTGTAGCGGTTATTAGTCCATGGAATTATCCATTTCAACTTGGTTTGATCCCAGTTGCTGGTGCAATTGCCGCAGGGAATAAAGTAATTCTAAAACCGAGCGAACTTTCAACTCATATCTCTAAACTCCTCTTTAATATATTTCAGCCTTTACAAGAGTTTATGTTAGTAGTAGAAGGTGGGGTAGAAGAAACAACCGCTATTCTAAATTCTAATATTGATTATGTATTCTTCACTGGTAGTACTAAGGTTGGAAAAATAATTATGAAATCTTGTGCCGAGAAATTGATTCCTCATACGCTTGAATTAGGTGGAAAATCTCCTTGCATTGTTGAAAATAGCTCGGATTTTACAGTAGCAGCAAAGAGAATTCTATGGGGAAAACTTTTTAATGCAGGACAAACCTGTGTCGCACCCGATTACGTTTTAATTAGAGAAGAGAACAAAGATAAATTTGTTGAAGTTCTAATTAGAGAAGCAAAAAAGATGGTTTCTAAAAAAGAGCGGTTTACAAAGATTATATCACCAAGTCATTATAATCGATTGATTCTTTTGCTTAAAGGAGAAGAAGACAATTTCTTGTACCAACAAAAGATCGATGTGGAGCAGACTTTAGGCTTAACGATTTTATCCTCTACTAAAGACAGTGAACTCATGAAAGAGGAAATCTTCGGACCGATACTACCGATATTAACTTACAAAAGTTCTAAAGATGCCGTAGCAATCTCTCATGAGATTTGCAAAAATCCTCTGGCATTATATGTATTTACCAATTCAAAACAGGATATTGCTTACTACTCTAGAAATATCTTATCAGGTGGTATGTGCATCAATGACGTTCTTATGCATGTTAATAATCCTAATCTACCATTTGGTGGCGTCGGACAAAGTGGAATAGGAAGTTATCATGGCAAATATAGTTTTAGCACTTTCAGTCATGCAAGAGGCGTATTAATGAATCAAAACAACTTACGTTTTGATATGCGTTATCAAATTAATGATACGTTACTATCGAAGATAAAACAATTTATGATTAGATAACAATATATAAATATTTAACCATTTATAACAGGAAAACGACCACATATCGCTATCCTGTTTTCTTTTTGTAATTTGATAACTATAATGAAAACAGTTGGAGGGGGAAACATGAAAATCAAAATAGTTATAGATAAAAAATATACAGATCCGCAAATCCACATTTGCAGCAAAGATAATACTCCAGAGATTAGAAAATTATATAACACTATTGAATCTGCGGTAAATGCTGGAATTACAGCCTATGATGGGGATAAGATATGTATATTATCCAATGCAGACATTATACATATCTATACGCAAGACCTTAAAGTATATGTGGCTACCGTTAATGGTATATATCGGTTACATCAAAGGTTATACGAACTAGAGCAAGAGCTTGATAATAATCGATTTATAAGAGTTTCCAATTCAGAAATCGTTAATATCAAAAAAATCAAAAGAATGGATACTAGCTTAACAGGTACCATTCGTATGTACCTAGATTGTGATCGAGAAGCTTATGTTTCTCGCCGCTATGTATCTAAGATTAAGAAAGCATTGGGGATTTGAGGTGAAGGATATGTTGAAAAGAGGTATTTCAAGAGGTATTAATAGTTTTCTATATGCAATTGCAATCAACGTAATATTAAGTATTTTAATTATGGCAGCAGTAAATAAACCAGATTTCATACCTATTCTGCCTGATTTCGCTGCTAGATTTTCTTCTGGAACAATGGCTTTACTAGTTCAGTGGATATTAATCGGATTCACAAGTGCAGCCTTTGGATTTTGGTCTATCATCATGGAATATGAGCGTATTAGTTTACTCCTACAAAGCATTTTATATTTTGTACTAACTGCAATCGTATGGATACCAGTAGCAATTGTTTGTTGGGGCCTAGGTGAGAATATATCTTCATTCGTAACAATAGTTACAAGTTACCTACTTTCTTACATTATTACTTGGATAATCCAATATCGTAATTGCAAAGATTCAATTAATCAAATCAATCGTAAATTAGAGGAATTAAGAAATGATTGATTATACAAGCACATAAGCTTCAAAACTTGTGCAATGGGGAGGTAAATATGAGCAATGCAATTGTATTAAAGAACTTAAGAAAAGAATTTGGCAAAAAAATAGCTGTTAAGGATAGCAACTTTGAGGTAGAAGAAGGAATTCTATTCTCTTTGCTTGGAGTTAACGGAGCAGGAAAAACTACTACCATACGTATGCTAACAGGATTATCAAAGCCAACAAGTGGCGATGCCTATATATGCGGTCATAGTATCTTAACGGAATTAGACAAGGTAAAATCAATAAGTAATATTTCCACTCAGGAAACAGCTATAGCACCGAATCTTACAGTTGAAGAAAACTTGCTGTTTATAGCTAGGATTTATGGTATGTCAAAGCAAGATGCTAAGTTGAAAGCGGAACAAATTATAGAACAGTTTTCTCTAGAAGACATTCGTAGGAGTAAAGCTAAGACCTTATCCGGAGGCTGGCAAAGAAGACTTAGTATCGCTATGGCACTTATAAGTGAACCAAAATTTTTATTCCTTGATGAACCAACCTTAGGCCTTGATGTGCTTGCAAGAAAAGAACTTTGGAAGATTATCAGAGATTTAAAAGGTAGTATAACTATAGTACTAACCACTCATTATATGGAAGAAGCGGAAAGTTTATCCGATCAAGTAGCTGTTATGGTTGGTGGAGAAGTCAAAGCTTGCGGGACCGTTACACAATTAAAAGAAATGACTGCTAAAGACACATTAGAGGAAGCATTTATAGCAATTGCAGAAGGAGAGGTGTAGAGCATGAAAAGCGTAGTGTTTGGAAAAAGAACTTTTACAGAGATAGTAAGAGATCCGTTAAGTTATATATTTTGTCTAGGATTTCCGCTAATTATGCTAATCCTTATGTCTATCATAAATCAAAGCATACCACAAGAAGCTAATATGGAGGTGTTTCAGATACAGAACCTTGCACCTGGTATCGCAGTATTCGGTTTAACCTTTGTAATGTTATTCACTTGTTTACAAGTGTCAAAAGACCGATCCACAGCGTTCTTAATACGTCTATACGCATCACCTATTAAACAGAGAGACTTCATAATCGGATATACCTATCCCCTAATTATAATTGCTATCTTGCAATCCGTAATTACCTTCATAGCAGCAGTGATTATCGGTGGTGTGAATGGCTACAGTTTTAGTTTGATTAATATATTACTTTGTATGTTGGTGCTTATCCCTTCCGCAATATTATTCATTGGATTTGGTCTGTTCTTTGCGACCTTATTAAATGAGAAAGCAGCTCCCGGTATCTGTTCCATTTTAATTACGGCAGCCTGTATGTTAGGTGGTATCTGGATGGACGTTGATGGTATCGGTGGTACCTTAGCAAAGGTGTGTAAAGCCATTCCTTTTTATCATGGAGTAACTGCTGCCAGAATGGCAATAAGCGGTAACTATAGTGAACTACTAAAACCGTTGTTAGTTATTGTCGCTTACGCAGTTGTTATATATCTATTTGCAGCATTGATCTTTAAAAGAAAGATGCAGAGTGATGTGAGCTAAGTGTTCTGTTATTGACAGCACATTTGTTAGTGCGTATTGTAATATTATGGTTTTTAGGGTAGAATAGTTGTAATATTATTTTAGGAGGGGATTATGCGATTATTTCATGTAAGTGAAGAACATGATATTAAACTGTTTGAACCTAGAAAACACAGCCGCAATGATTTAGATAAAGATCTAAAATTAGTATGGGCTATTGATGAATTACGAGTACCTAATTTTCTAACGCCGAGAAACTGCCCACGAATCGCTTATCATATTGGTGAAAATACGTCCTCTCATGATATTGCGAAGTATTTTTCTTCGGCGACGATATCTCATACCCTAATTATTGAAAACAAATGGTTTGTACCTATGAATGAAAAGACTTTATATCTGTATGAATTTGACCCATCGGATTTTGAACTTCAAGATGCTATTGCTGGATATTATGTTGCAACATCAATGCAAAAACCAATAGCAAAACATAAGGTGGTCGATTTGTTTGGTGCTTTGTTTGAACGTAATGTTGAATTAAGAATCGTTGATAATCTATGGGGGATAGCAGATGAGATTGTAACTACAACCTTAAATTGGTCGCTATGTAGAATGGGATTTGCACAACCACGATTATAATATAGATTTTAGAAAGGAGTTTTTGCTATGGATTTACAGGACTATAAAGATATTTCGCGAATTTATAATGAGAAAACTTTCAAAAAGCAGTTGTTTTTTCAAGGGATTTTCTTATCATTTATTGTTCTTTCTATTCCTATCTTAGGTTTGATAATGGAAACTTTTCAAATGAATGCTTACTTATTTACCATGCAGATATCTTTAGCTTTTATACTATGGATTAGTATCTCTAGCCTCCTAGAAAAAAAGGAGATTTTTATTCCTTGGAAATATTATCGGCTTATACGATATCGAGTAAGTTATTTAATTGTTTTTTATATTGTAGCTATTATACTTAGTAAATCAGAAAATCTTGTTTTTACAATATTAATATGTACGCTTATTTATATTCCAATTGAAATTTATTCTGGGTATAAGGAGTTCGTTATGTTCAAAATGAAGATGGATAAAGTACGACATTGAAAATAAGTTGTTAATTAATATAATATATATGATTTACGGAGGTTAATTAATGTGGATGATAAAATTACAATTATAAATGAAAAGGACATTACTCCTACACATAAGCATATTCATGACCCCTATGAATACTACAAGAAAGAAGTAACACCAAGATCTGATTTTAAACAATGCTATGTAGCAATCTATGAGATTCCGCCTATGAAAAGTAATTACCCATATCATTATCATGAAGAAAATACGGAAGTATTTTACATAATAGAAGGTAATGGTATCCTTATAACACGAGATGGCTTGATAGAACTTAAAGCTGGCGATACGATTGTTTGCCCACCAGGGGAACAAGGAGTACATAAGATTACAAATACCTCTACGGATAGTATGCTTAAATATCTTGATGTTGACACGACAAATTCACCTGATATAATTCATTACCCTGATTCAGATAAAATAGGTATTATAAAACATAATAAAAGTGCTGACTTTTATAAAAATAATGCCACACTGGATTATTATGAGGGAGAATAACATATGACGAGGGGGAAGTATAATGATTACTGGTTATGCTGATCTACATATACATTCGTACTATTCTGATGGGACACAATCACCACAAGAAATTATCGATATTGCCTTATCTAAGAATATCAATATAATTGCTATCACAGATCACAATGAACTAGGTGGTTCAAAAGAGCTCATGAGACTCGACAAACCGAAAGGATTCACTTGTATACCTGGTGTTGAATTAGATGCCATTTATTGCGGCTCAAACATACATATATTAGCTTATAATATCGACTTATATGATAATAACTTTACACAATTCGTTAATCATAACGCCGAACTACTAGAACAAACAAATGTAGAATTAGTTAGAAGATTATCTATCGATTATGATGAAATTACTTTAGAGGAGTATAACCGTTTTGAATATGATCGGAGAAAAGGTGGTTGGAAAGCACTTTATTATTTTCAATATAAAGGGATTGTTTCCACCCTAGAAGATTCCTTTAAACTCTACTTCAAATACGGATCTGCTTATAATCAAACAGAGTTTCCAAAAGCAGAAGATGTGGTAAAAAACATTCATTTAGCAGGAGGAAAAGCCATATTAGCTCATCCAGGACGTGTCTTCAAGTCACTAACTGCTAAAAAACTGGAAGATACACTTAATGAATTATTCAAACTGGGTATTGATGGAGTGGAATGTTATTATCCTACTCATACGGAAGAACAATTGCAAATATGCTTAAAGGCATGTAAGGAAAACAACAAAATTATAACCGCAGGTTCTGACTGTCACGGTGACTTTGAAGAAAGCGAAATTGGAGAGTTGAATACATCTACAAAACTACTTACTAATCTAGAGCTACTAACTGAGAGAACAAATGTAATATAAATAATCGAATTCTAAGGAGAACATTTTTATGAATATACATTTCCAAAAATATAATGGCGATACAACAACTCTTCCATACAAGGATCATATGCCTGTGCAACCCCATTTAAAGAAATAGATTCACCTAAGAAAATGCAAAAATTTATTTTAACTAGAGGCCTTATCCTTGCTATTTTATTAAGTACATTTGCAATGTTCCATACAACAAATCTCGGTTTCAGCGGGGAACTAGGGATATTTTGTTCTTTACTAACGATATTTCCACGTGAACTTCTGCGTGCTCTATGTTTCAAAGAAGATGTCTTTATCTATATCAACATGAGAAAAATGTCTATATTAGTGCATGGAACAGAGGCTATGAGTAAATCCCGCTTTATTGTAATGAACATCTTACCAGATATCGTCTTTGGGGTTATCCCTTTTATGATCTTTGTTTTCTTTCCTCATTACATATTTTTAGGTATGTTTGGTTCGATATGCATTGCAATCGGTGTAGGTGAGCTAATGAGGGCTGTATTAGAATCAGAGCAATATACTGTATATACAGCCGAAAACGGTGAGGAAGCATTGTACTTGACTATGATTCCATGAGTGTAACAAGAGAGAATGAGACTCAAACTCTACCACAAAAAGAGTTTCAACTTCTATATAAATTATTATCCTATCCTGGGAAGATCTTTACGCGAATACAACTTATGGACGAGATATGGGGAGCTGAAAGTGATACTGGCTGGGAAACTGTCACTGTTCATATCGGGAGATTACGTAAACGGTTTGAAGGGTGGACAGAATTTGAAATTGAGTCTGTAAGAGGACTTGGTATAGGGCGGTGAAAAAGGTATGATAAAACCAAAGAATCCACCCAAAAATCCACCAAGATTAATACTGACAATTGTATTTGCTACAGTGGTTTTTGTTATATTATAATTGCCCATAGACTGTCAACAATCAAAAATGCTGACCTTATTTTTGTAATGAAGGATGGCGATATTATCGAAAGCGGAACACATGATGAGTTGATTGAAAAAGCAGGTTTCTATGCGGATCTTTATAACAGTCAGTTTGAGGCTGCTTAGATAGATGAATTTTCTGTATCATTGTATGATATGCTTAAAAAATAGACTTATATCACAGAAAAATCGACAAATTTATAGAAAATAAAAAAACACTTACGTACAAGTTTTTTTAAGCTTATAATATATAAGTAAAAAGAAAATTATATATTGGCAGCAGATGAAAATGGTAGTGAGATTATACGCTTATAATCGTAATGAAAGTTATTACAAGGGCGTAGTCTCACTATTTTTTGTTGCGAAAAAAGAGATGGAGGATTTTGGAAATGCCAAAGACAAAATTACAAGATGTTATTTTCACGATTATGATGGTAATCGTCATGGTGTATGCGATGGTGGTATACAACATTTCAATTGACAAAGGTGGTTTAACGAATGAGGTGTTTGTAATTGCATTTAGCGAACTAATTATTATGGGTATTATAGGTTTTATATTAGAGATACTCATTGCAGGGCCGTTAGCAAAGAAACTTGCTTTTCGATTAGTGACACCAGGAGAGGATAAGATGATATATGTAATCCTTGCAATTTCATCTATGACTGTTTGTCTTATGTGTCCAATGATGAGTTTCGTTGCTACTGCATTGTTTAAGGGGATTGATTCACAGTTAATTGCGAATTGGATTCAGACAACAGCATTGAATTTTCCAATGGCATTGTGCTGGCAGATTTTCTTTGCTGGTCCTTTAGTCAGAATGCTTTTCAGACATATGTTTCCTGAAAAGTAAGGAGTTTAAGACTCGACCTAGTTTTTAGGTCGGGTCTTTTACATTAGTGCTAGACCTCGAGATTATTTATATATTGAAGTTTGTAATTATTTGGGTTACAATGAATTAAATGGAGGTGCGATGATGCGAATTGGTGAAGTGAGCCTATTAACCAACAATGTAATTAGACTTGCGAATTTTTATAAAACCTTATTAGAAACTGATAACGGAAACAATGACAGTATTCATCAAACGATAATATCAGAAGAAACGATGTTAACTGTATACAATGATGGTTCTTTAAAAAACAATATAAATCAAAATATATGTCTTGCATTTACAGTGGATGATATCAATAAAGAATATGAGAAAATAGTTATATTAGGTGTGGATATTATAGAAAAGCCAACATCTCGCCCTTGGGGTACAATTAATATGAGTTTTTATGATCCAGACAGGAATATCATATATCTTAGAAGCTTTAATAAATAGTTTTAATAAATAGTTACATACATACTAGTTGCATGAGGAGGATAAAAAAGTGATTACTATATTTAACAGAAAAGAATTAATTATAACGTTCAATCTCGAAAAGCAGGCAAAGATACGTAGCTTATTAGTCGCTAATAATATAAAGTACTTAGTAAAAGTAGTTAATCGCAGTAGCCCTTCTCCTTGTGCAGCAGGTACAAGGGGAAGAATGGGGACTTTGGGAGAAAAACTTTCACTAGAATATGAATATAAAATATATGTTCATAAAAACGATTATAGCGAAGCATCTTCAATTGTAAAAAGAGGTGTATGAATACTTGTATGTGTACTTAATTCCTGAATAGAAACATAATTATACATATGGTATAACATGTAATTTGTAGAACAAGTTACCATTAACTCACTATTGTGTCATTATAGACTTAGTAGTATTATGCAAGTGGAACCAAATTATATAGGTATATAATTAATTACATTCCAACCGGAGGTATAGTATGTTTGAAGAAATAAAAGATTCAGAGAACAAATACAAAAATTTAAATAATGGAGTTTGGGTAGCAAGTGAGAGTAACAAGTTTATTGACATTTACTCACCGCTAGATCAAAGTTTAGTAGGAAGTGTCCCAGCAATGACACCTTCTGAAGTAGATAAAACAATTGCTTCTGCCAAAGTAGCTCAAAAACACTGGAAACATATTTCAGTAAATGAAAGAGCTGATATATTATATAAGGCAGCAGATCTTCTAATTGAGCATACAGATGAATTAGCAAACTTATTGATGCTAGAAATCGGAAAAGATATTAAAAGTGCTCGCTCTGAAGTTTCAAGAACTGCAGATTTTATTAGATTCTCTGCTGATAGTGGGAAGAGTGTTTCAGGAGAAAGTATACCTGGAGATAGCTTCCCTGGATTTAAAAATAATAAAGTATCCGTTGTTAAAAGAGAACCACTAGGAGTTATTCTTGCAATTTCACCATTCAATTATCCAGTAAACTTAGCAGCTTCTAAAATTGCACCAGCACTTATTATCGGTAATACAGTTGTACTAAAGCCTGCGACACAAGGTAGTTTAAGCGGATTATATCTAGCTCGTATCTTTCAAATGGCTGGAGTTCCAGACGGTGTTTTAAACACAGTTACTGGAAAGGGTAGTGAAATTGGTGATTATATAACTACTCATGAGGATATCAATTTTATTAACTTTACAGGTAGTACAGAAGTTGGGCAAAGAATTTCTAGTATAACGAAGATGGTACCATTACTTTTGGAATTAGGTGGTAAAGATGCAGCGATTGTTTTAGAGGATGCCGATTTAGAGATGACTGCTACTCAAATAGTAGGTGGCGCTTATTCTTATTCTGGTCAAAGATGTACCGCTGTAAAGAGAATTATAGTAATGGAAAGTGTTGCTGATGAACTTATAGCAAAACTAAAAGAAAAAATAAGCAAGCTGAAAGTAGGAAGTCCATTAGAGCATGATCAATTAGATGTTGTTCCACTAATTAGTAGCAAAGCAGCTGATTTTGTTATGGAACTTATTGCCGATGCAAAGGATAAGGGAGCTTCCCTTGTTATTGGTGGTAATAGAGAAGGTAATTTAATTGAGCCAACACTATTTGATCATGTTACTAGAGATATGAGATTAGCATGGGAAGAGCCTTTTGGCCCTGTTGTACCAGTTATTCGTGTTGCTACTAAAGAAGAAGCAATTGAGATTGCAAATGCGTCTGAATATGGTCTACAAAGTTCTGTATTTACACAGAATATTAATGATGCCTTCTATATAGCAGATAGTTTAGATGTAGGTACTGTTCAAATCAATAACAAAACAGAGCGTGGGCCTGATCACTTCCCATTCTTAGGTGTTAAATCATCTGGTATGGGAACACAAGGTATTAAGTATTCAATTGAATCTATGTCAAGACCAAAGGCAACGATTGTTAATTTGCATATTTAATAATTAAGTGATATTTTACAGATTAAAGAAAAAGTCTTTCGTCACCTTGGCAAATTGCCGAGGACGAAAGACTTTTTCTTTAAAGACTTTCAACTTATTTCCAACTAAAACTGTTTTTTTTACTAAGTAAATGGTATAATTAGTAAACTAATAAAGGGATATATTATAATTACATTGATTGAACGTATAGGCAGTGAAAACATCATACTCATTTGATGAGGCAGTTGTTGCAAAGTAACAGTAGAGAAGGAGAGATGCAAAATGATTAAGATACATAAGGCGATTTTAAGTGAAAGTAAAATTATAGCGGAGTTATTTAATCGTATGTGGGAAGATCATAATCTTAAGGAACTGCAACAAGAGTTTGAAGAGGATATAGCTTCTGATGAAGCAGCAGTTTTTTTAGCGTATTCCGGTGAAATTCCTGTAGCAGTAGCACAATGTAGATTAAGAAACGATTATGTGGAAGGCACATGCTCAAGTCCTGTAGGATATCTCGAAGGCATCTATGTAGAACAAGAATACAGAAAACATGGTATAGCTAAGTTGTTATGCAATGAATGTGAAAACTGGGCTAAGGAAAAAGGTTGTGAGGAATTTGCTAGTGATTGTGAACTCTCTAATGAAACCAGTTTGATGTTCCATCTAGGAATAGGTTTTGATGAAGCAAATCGGATAATTTGCTTTACTAAGAAATTATCATAGTTAGTGTATAATAGATTTGTTAGTATTATAAGTGGAATGATCTGCTTGTAATACAACTAATCGAGTAGATTTCTCTTAATGAGATAGGTGGTGGTAAATTGCCTCAAGCTTATAAAAATGATGACGAAATCAAACGAAAGTTAAGAGAACTTAAAAAACTTGAGATGAAAGTACGTCTAAATAGCTTAGAATTACAGATAAACAGTAAGAAGTCTTTTAGGGATTCCCCCAATAAAAACTTGTATGGGATAATTTCTTTGACCTCAAGGGAGAAAGTACTAAAGCCGTGAAATATACAATCAATCAACTTTCGTTAATGACAAAAGAAGAATTCAAGGATGTTATTAACGAGTACTTTTATCATGTATATTATTGGTGCTACAAAGAAAGTGGATTTATAGATAATTACATAGTTGATTCAGAAATACTCACACAATTGGGACTCCCAATTACAGATACTTCTGAAATAAAAAAGAAGTTCAGAGAGCTCGCCAAGATATATCATCCTGATAATGGTGGAGATAGTGATAAATTCAATGCACTAATGGAGGAATATAGAAATTCAAATAAGTGAAAGATGGATTTTGTGTAATCCTATAACGAAGAAAGAGGTATCAAATGACTGAAAATATTAGAAGAACAGTAGAATATATTAAGGAAAAATTTCAACCTGAAAGCAAAGATTCAAAATTCGTCTACCGTTATGAACATTCACTTCGTGTCGCAGCAATTGGTGAGCAAATCGCAAAAGAAGAAGGATTAAACGAAGAGGCTTTGACGATAGCTTGTTTACTTCATGACATTGGTTATATAGAATGTTTTTCTGATGAAGATTATGATTACCATGGCAGAATATCCGAACGAATAGCAAGAGAATTTTTAGAATCCATCGCATTTGATAAAGAATGGATTGATACTATCTGCTATGGCATACGAATACATACAGAAGAACCAGAGAAAAGACCAACCGTTTTTGAAGAAAGTATTGCTGATGCGGATAATATAGACCGTTTCGACGCATTTCGTTTATATGAAGGTCTACGTCTCCAATCTATAGAAAATATGTCTTCAATTGAAATCATTGAGTTTGCAAATGCAAGAATTGAAAGACTTACAACAAATCTATCCTATAAAAATGGAACAATGACAGCGACTAAAATGTGGCAAGATAAGATTACATATCAAATTGATTACTTTAAGAGATTGAAAAGTCAGATGGAATTACATATAGAGTAGAAGGACATATAAGAAACAATTTATCTTAATAAGCAGTGGATGTTGATTTTACAACATCCACTGCTTTGTCTATGCAATCAAAAGATAATATATTGACATTTCAATATAAATTGTGTACAATCTAATAAACAATAGATTGTGTGCAATTATATTAATCAAAATCAATAGATTAAAACTTTATAAAATCGAAATAATAAAAGGAGCAAATTAGATGAAATTTTATGATTTTAAAGCTGTAAAAATGAACGGTCAAGAAATTAGTATGGAAGAATATAAAGGTAAAACAGTACTTGTTGTAAATACTGCAAGTAAATGTGGCTTAACTCCTCAGTTAACAGGATTAGAGGAATTATATAAGAAGTATGCAGATGAAGATTTCGTTATTCTTGGGTTTCCTTGTAATCAGTTTGCGAATCAGGATCCTAAAGGAAATAGTGAGATCAGTGAATTCTGTCTAATCAATTATGGAGTTACCTTTCCAATGTTTCAAAAGATAGAAGTAAATGGTAAAAATACGCATCCACTTTACAAATTCCTAAAAGAGCAGTCTCATGGAATCATTGGAAAGGATATCAAATGGAACTTCACAAAGTTTCTTATCGATAAGAATGGAAACGTTGTGAAGAGATATGCACCAATAACAAAACCTGAAGGTATTGAAAAAGATCTACAAAGATACTTAGGAAAGAATTAATCATATAAAGTCAAAATATATGGAAGCCATTGGAGTGATTTATTATGGATAATAAATATGATGTTTTAAAATTGGAAAACCAGTTATGTTTTCCCTTATACGCTTGTTCAAAAGAAATCGTTAAAAAATACAAACCATATCTCGATGAACTTGACTTAACCTATACCCAATATATAACCATGATGGTATTATGGGAACGTAAACAGATGAATGTTAAAGAACTAGGGAAATATTTATATCTGGATTCTGGTACATTAACGCCAGTACTTAAGAAGTTAGAACAAAAAGGCCTGGTAGAGCGAACTAGATCAAAAGAGGATGAAAGAGTATTAAGTGTCACTCTTACAGAGTCAGGCAATGAAATAAAAGAAAAAGCAGTTGAGATACCAAGTCTTATAGGGGCTTGTGTTAATCTTGAGCCTGAAGAAGCCAAACTGCTTTATAAGATATTATATAAAATATTAGGAGAATTCGAATCATAAGTGCAAGCTCTAATGCAATACACTTATAAATTCATAAGCCCTAATTACGGTTATCATAAGTACAACAGAGCCTCTTTACCATATAACAAAATGGGTGAAGGGGTTTTGTTTTTTTGTATCGCAACCTCAATCACTTTTCTTAAATAAACTTGCAACATTAATATTCAATTGTTTATTTAAATAATATCTTAAAATTATAATAAAAACATTTATGCAATTGGAAAATTGAGGTATAATATGAATTGTTATGGATGCAGAAATACAGAGTTTTAATCCTACTGCATATGGTTTCTGGCTTAAATATTTCACTGCCTATACCAATAGTGTAGTTCGTAGAATTGATGAATGCGCTTTAGGTATGTGTGCCGAGAGAAATGCTTTGTCTTCCATGCTAACACATGGAGAAAACGAAGTAGATAAAGTAGTATCTGTATATGAGGATGGGAAGGTAATACCATCATGTGGTGCATGCCGTGAATTCATGATGCAATTAGGGAACGATGCTGGTAATATTGATATTTTGCTTAACAATGAAGGACGTACGATTAAGTTAATTGATTTACTACCTGAGTATCCAAAATATAAATAGAACCTATTTTAATACCATTTGTAATGTGAATGAGTATCAATTTGAAAGATAACATAGAAATCATTAATCTTGCACCTAAGTTTTTACATTTCTAATGTCTTTTAAAGTAATTGGAGAAATAAAAGAGTTTGATATGCCGGGTATAGTAAGAAAAGCTATGTGAAGGGTATATGAAAAAACATATAATAATTGCTGGTGTACCACGTGCAGATAAAAGTAATCACTGTACAAATAATTATTTTTTATATCTATGAACATGAGATGAAAATTGTAAATAAAGTGGCTGAATCATTCACCATTTTACCCTTCAAAATTGCGAAGGTAGATTATGAACTTATTTATTACAGTATTGGGGGAGCTAATGATTAATCCAATGATTTTGAATACATTACGCAGTAATTATGCGCTTGAAATCGAGTCTATTGAATTTCTCCGTGATGGTGGAGGAACAACCTATATAGTGTTTTGCAAGAACAAAAAGTATCTATTAAAAATAACCAACAAGACATTTATGGATACAATAAAGCAGTCAGTTGATATAATCCAATATCTTGAAACAAATGATTTCCCTGTACCTAAAATCATTAATACGACGGACGAGCAACCTTTTTTGACAATCAACGATGGTGACACACAAAGCATGTTCATTTTATATGAGTACATCAATGGTGAAGAACCCGATATCGATGAAAAGGCGGAGGATATTGGTGACCTTATAGGTAGATTTCATCTGATAATGCAAGGATATACTGGAGAGAAGATTGTTAGAGATAAAACTTATTTTATAGATAGATATATATCTTTCATTAAGGCAAAAGGTTACTCTGAAAGTAAAACGGCCAAATATGTAGAGCTTGGCAATCACTTATGGGAATGTGTAATGGATTTGCCTTATGGATACTGTCACGGTGATCTACATAGGGGAAACCTTTTAATAACTCCGGACAACATAATATACATACTTGATTTTGATACTTCATGTTATGCACCTCGTATGTTTGATATTATGGTTATGTGTGACACAACCAACTACTTTGAATTTAGCCCTAAGGACTTTGATTATTCAACATCAATTTTCTATCGATTCCTCAAAGGCTACTCCAAATGTATCTCTTTATCTGACGCAGAGTTAAAATCTTTTTATAATTTCATAGCAATACGTCATTATCAACTTCAAGCAACCATTTTGGAAATATACGGAATGGACTGTATTGACGAACTATTTATTGATAAACAGTTTAATTGGTTGATGAACTGGCGTAAACGATGTGATAAGGAAGGGGTAAAGTGAATATTCACCAGATTTATTCCTCACTTTAGTTACTAGTACTTCACTTATATATAATGGCTGACTATAAAGGTTTTGTTATTATACAAGATAAGTCAAAAGAAAGACATGTTGTTAAACGGATTGAAGACTACATATATCTAGGAAAGGATACAAATTATGAATGAGATTTTGCTGAAAAAGCCAACAATGGAATACGCAGATGATATTCTGAAATTTCGGCAAGAAATATTAGATAGCAATGATATGGACAGTTTTGCGGGTTGCTATAATTTAGAAGAATGTTTATCGGCTAATGAATGGATAGAAACGATAAATATGATGGGAGATGATGAGACTTGCCCAAATGAAATGGTACCATCAGATATCTATATTGCTGTTCGCATTTCTGATAATAAAATTGTTGGAGTAATTGATTTTAGACATCACATCGATCACCCTATTTTAAGTGTATGGGGTGGTCATATCGGTTACTCTGTTCGGCCAAATGAAAGGAAGAATGGGTATGCCAAGGAGATGCTAAGGCAAAACCTACGAAACTGCAAGAATTATGGTTTAGATAAAGTCATGATTACTTGTGCTAGTGATAATATAGCTAGTGAAAAAATTATTGTTGCAAATGGTGGAGTATTTGAAAAGGAAATTTGTGTAGATGATACTGTACTGAAGCGTTATTGGATACGACTTTAAATTAAAGAGATTCTTTGTTTTTGATGAAAAACCGAGCGTATTAATATTAGTTGTAAGGAAATCGTGATAGTTAAAGAATAAACCATGAGGTATGTAAAATGATAGTATCAATAGACAAGAATCAATTACCGGAATGCTTGGATATAATTCATAAAAGTTTTGCTACCGTAGCTAACGAATTTGGTCTTACAGAGGAGAATTGTCCAACGCATACAAGTTTTATGAAACTTGAAAAACTCCAAGCTTACTATGAGTGGGGATTTCATATGTTTGGATTAGTACATAACGAACACATTATTGGTTACTTCTCATTATCTAGTGAAGAAGATACGATTTATGAGCTCCATAATCTTTCGATACTCCCTGAATATAGACATAATGGTCATGGGAAAATTTTGCTAGATTATGCAAAAGAGAAAGTCCTTGAATGGGGTGGAACTAGAATTACATTAGGAATTATTGAAGATAGCACAGTCTTAAAGAATTGGTATAGTTCAAATGGTTTTGTTCATAAAGGAACACAAAAGTTTGATCATTTACCATTTACGGCGGGTTTTATGGAATGGAATTGTTAACTAAATAATGATAAGTAGTGTGCGTATCAACTAAATAAGGAGGATTTTAATGAATAAAAATATGGATTTTTTGAAACTAGTAGAGGAACGATATTCGGTTCGTAAGTTTACTGAAAAGGCTATAGATCAAGATACTATAGACAAAATACTAAAAGCGGGCCACTTAGCGCCAACCGCTTGCAATCGCCAACCACAACGGATTTTAGTAATTAATAATGAGGAAGCCATAACCAAACTTAGAAAGTGTACGGTATGCCACTTCAATGCTCCTTGTGCGATGCTTATCTGCTATGATAGGAATGAATGTTGGCAACGAGAATATGACGGCAAGACTAGCGGCGATGTTGACGCGAGTATCGTTACAACACATATGATGCTTGAGGCTTATTCACTTGGAGTGGGTACGACGTGGGTTATGCATTTTATTCCCGAAGCAATCATTGAGGAGTTCTCGATCCCTGACAATATTGCACCGGTCGCTCTGCTTGTTATGGGCTATCCCGATGAGAATTCTAAGCCATTTCCTGGGCATTTTGAATTCAAATCACTTGACGACATAGTATCGTACAATATGATTAAATAGAAGATTAGAATAAATAGAGAGAAGTATGCTTAGTATACTCATGACAGCTATAAAAAAATAATTAATTAATCTGAAAGGATTGTATCCTATACAGTATAGGAGGCAATCCTTTTCTAATTGCTATTATTAGAAATATTTAAATATTCCAACAATTTAATTATTAATTTCATCAAACAACATAATATTTACGATATTAAATTATATTTCTGAAAAATAATCTTAAATATTTATAAAATATAAATTAAAATCTGTATATATGAGAAAATTGTGATAATTTTTCTTGACATATCATATTTTGTAAATATATACTGTTAAAAAACTAGTTCACAAATGAACAATTATAAGAGGTAATTAAAATGATAAATGAATTAGATTTGCTTATGAGTGGCCATCAATTCAAAAAATTCTATGAAAAGAATTATGAAGGAATTATGAAAAAATATGATTTAAAGAAAATCGAAATTGAAATACTTAATTTTATATCTAATTGTGGTGAAAATGACACTGCTAGAGATATTGCAACGATCCAGTATATTTCAAAAGCTCATATTTCAAATTCAATCGATGATTTAACTCAAAAAAAATACATATCAGTAATAGAGGATTGCCAGGATAGAAGACGTTTCCATCTAAGATTAACAGATATAGCAAGGCCTATTATAGATGAAATTGAAATGATTAGAAATCAAATATTTGATATATTATTTAAAAATGTAACTGAAGAAGAGAGACAGGTATTAATAAGAATAGCAAAAAAAATAACCCAAAACATAAGTGAAGACTTAAATAAATAATACTATTTAATTAGTATTTATTATATAGCCTAATAGTTTATTAATGAACTATTAGAAAGGAGGCCTATGGTAAAATTCAAAACGACGCATCAAGGATATATATCAGGTAGCATTAATAGTATGAAAACGTCTGGAATACCTTTTTTGAAAAGTATTGAGTATGAAGACAATATTGAATGTTAATAATTGATCAAAAAATGATAGAATCAGTTATTAAGTAATTTAAGAAAAGAGAGAAAGAACATGAAAACGAAAATTTTAACAAATGGAGATAGGAAATGTATGATTAGAATAAGAAATTTATTAGATACAGTGACATAAATTTGAAGAAAGATTAAAAATCATGCAATTTCCGATTTATCCTCCGCTTAGAAAGTGAGACGTGATTATATGAGCAATTGGTATAATAAAGATCAGCAAACGGTATTGAAGATGCTGATAACGGATGAATCAGCTGGACTAACATCGGAAGAAGCATTAAGAAAACAATTGGATTTCGGAAAAAATGAATTTGATAAAGCTAAAAAGGAATCATTAATTTCTAAAATATTGCATCAGCTAAAGGATATTTCTACTATAATATTATTAACTGCTGTTGCTCTTTCCTTTATACTATCTATAAAAGAAAGTTCGGGATTCTTAGAGCCGATGGTAATACTAAGTATTGTAATTTTAAATATTGTATTAGCTATTACACAAGAAAGTAGTGCGGAAAAGTCTTTAGAGGCCCTAATTAATATGAATTCCCCAACCTGTCTAGTTCTTAGAGACGGAATACAAAAGGAGATAAGCAGCACAGATTTAGTACCTGGTGATATTGTAATACTAAAAGCCGGTGATTTAGTGCCCGCAGATGGACGATTACTCAAAGCCGTTGATTTACATATTGATGAATCTTCATTAACTGGAGAAAGTGAGGCTTCAGAAAAGAATTCTGACCTTATTGAACAGGAAAAAGTGGGCATTGGTGATCAAAACAACATGGTGTTTTCTGGCTGTCTTGTAACAGCGGGTAATGGAGTTTGTGTCATTACAGAAACGGGAATGCATACCCAGATGGGAATAATTGCAGGATATCTAAATAATACACACAAAATGATGACCCCATTGCAAGTCAGACTTAACAAAATAGGAAAAATAATAAGTCTAATCGCAATCATATCTGCTATTATGCTTTTAGCCGTTGGTTTACTACGTGGTGATAGTGTATGGCATCTAATAATGTCGGCTGTGTCTCTAGCTGTAGCAGCTGTACCAGAAACTCTTTCTTTAATTGTAACTTTATCACTGTCTAATGGTGTAAAGAAAATGGTTGACAAAAATGCCATTATTCGTAAACTATCGGCAGTAGAAACCTTAGGCAGCACTTCTGTTATCTGTTCTGATAAAACAGGAACCTTAACACAAAATCAAATGACTGTTATGAAGCTATGGAGCAAATCAGAAGAAGTGATAGCAGCAACTGATACATTTTCTGATAATCAGTTCCTTATGTTAGATCAATTATCTTTAGCAAGTAACGCCACCGTAGAAATAGATGAGCAAGGAAACAAACATCTTATAGGCGATGCAACAGAAAAAGCGATTATGAAACTGATGGATATAAAAGGCCGAAGAAAAGAAGACGTAACTGCTTTATGGCCTCGTGTGAAAGAAATTCCGTTTTCTTCAACGCGTAAGCGAATGACAACGATTCATAAGGATCCAGACGGTGGATATTTGGTGCTGTCGAAAGGTGCTTTGGATTGGATGCCATTATTAGAGGATAGAGATGAAAAAGAATTAACGAAACACATTCATGATTCATTTACAAAAGAAGCATTGAGAGTAATTGCTATTGCACAAAAACATATTGATGTTTTACCAGAAGATGATGAATTAGAAACGGTAGAAAATGATCTGAAGTTAATTGGACTAATCGGAATTATCGATCCACCTCGTCCAGAAAGTAAAACAGCTATTGCAGCTGCAAAAAAAGCAGGTATCCGTACCGTCATGATTACAGGTGATCATATCTCAACTGCGACAGCCATTGCAAAAGATATTGGATTATTAAATGATGGTGAAAAAGTAATTACAGGTGAGCAATTATCGGAAATGAGTGATGAAGAACTATATAATTCCATTCATGAATATTCTGTATATGCACGTGTTACACCAGAGGATAAAATCCGTATTGTAGAGGCTTGGCAAGAAAATGGTGAAGTGGTAGTAATGACAGGTGATGGTGTAAATGATGCGCCGGCCCTAAAAGCAGCGGATGTAGGAGTTGCCATGGGCAAGAATGGAACAGAAGTTGCAAAAAGTGCCGCAGATATGGTATTAGCGGATGATAATTTTGCTTCTATCGTTGACGCTGTACACGAAGGTCGCAATGTTTTTTCTAATATACGAAAAACGATTTATTTCCTTCTTGTTTGTAATATATCAGAAATAATCATTATGTTAGGAGCACAGCTCATTGGATGGGGATTTCCGGTAACACCAGTTATGTTATTACTGATTAACGTTCTAGGTGATGGTATCCCAGGAATTTGCTTAGCAAAAGAAGTATCTGACTCTCGTATCATGGCGAGGAAGCCAATTGGTAGGAATGAAAGTTTCTTTAATAGAAATTTAATTAAAGTTATTATAAGACAGACAGTTATATGTTCTGCAATTGTATTAGTCGGTTATTATTTAGGAACCTATGTTGTGCCATCTGGTGATTTCATACCTTCTCATGAAATTGGTCAAAGTATGTCATTTTTAATTCTTGGTTGGTCCTCTATCTTACATGTATTTACTGTAAGAAGTCGTAAATCAATTCTTCATTACAGAATGAAAGAAAATATGCCTATGGTGTATAGTTCTATAGCAATGATTGTATTATTTGCACTCATTGTTTTAATACCAGGGTTTGGTAATATATTCGGAATTGAGCCAATTGGTCTTACCCACTGGCTTATAGTAATAGGTTTATCCGTGTTACCGACTATCGTAGCAGAAATTGGTAAGTTTATTGACAACTATGGTATGTTACAGCAATATAAGAGAAGATTAATTAAGCGTAGAGAACTGGATATCTAAATAAACAGTACTAAGCATAAATCTACGATTACCAATAGAAACAGCCGGTTTTTGATAGATAAATGTTATATGAACATCGTTATGATTTAATTATTGTAGTAAAGAACATTTAAAAATGAGGTTGGTATAACCAGCCTCATTTTTGTTTTGATCCTTATGAACCAGTAATATTATAATTACATGTGACCAAGATGGATATTGTAATTAATTTGTAAGTAGTATATACTATGTAAAAATAAAACAAATACTGAAGGGGATCATTAATGGTATTCACAATCCGGAACATGAACGAGGAAGATTATGAAAGTGTTAAGAATATATATCGAGAAGGTATAGCAACCAAAAAAGCAACTTTTCAAACAGAGGTACCTGATTATGAAGTATGGTCCAATGGTCATTTAAAGGAATGTCGTTTTGTAGCTACCGATGAAGAGGACCAAATCTTAGGTTTTGTAACATTATCACCTACGAGTAGTAGATATGTGTACCGTGGGGTAAACGAAGTTAGCATTTATATCTCACAAAGGGCAAAAGGTCAGCATGTTGGTACTGCACTAATGAACAAGGTAATAGAAGAATCCGAAAAACTCGGTATTTGGACACTACAATCTGGTATTTTCGAGATAAATGAAGCAAGTATAGCATTACATAAAAAATGCGGATTTCGCATTATTGGTACTAGAGAGAATATCGCTCAGGATGTTGATGGTTTATGGAGAAATACAGTTCTTATGGAAAGAAGAAGTAAATCTGTAGGAATAACTGAATAAGACTTAAGTGAAATAAAAAAATAATCCACCTACAAATTATATACTATATAGATATTAGTCTATATTAAAAAAATAGTAATGACATGTTCATTGCTATTTTTTTATGATTCACTATGTAGTTTTCCTCAGTAATGTGCATAGATTATTGATTAATGTATATATATAATTATTTAGAATATCAAAATAGATACTTCGTGTATTGACAATATAGATATTCATCTATATCATAGACATAAACGAACATCTTTATATAAAGAATAAAAAGGAGAAATCATGAACCAATACGAAGAAAGTTCTAAATTAATGAGAGCAATTGCTGACCCCAATAGATTAAAAATTCTAGATATTTTATCATGCGGCGAACAATGTGCATGTGATATTTTAAAATTATTTGATTTCTCACAGCCAACTCTGTCACATCATATGAAGTATCTAATGGATTGTGGCTTAGTAGTAGGACGTAAAGATGGAACTTGGATGCGATACCACATTAATTTAGAGCGAGCAAATCAAATGATGTATTTTTTAATGGGTGTGATTACACCAAAAGAAAAATGTATCTGCATAAATTGCAAAAATACAGATTGTAATTGTGAAAATAAAAGGGAGGGGTCTGATGAAAACTAATAAGAATTCTACTGGAATCAGTTTCTTCGAGCGCTATTTATCAATTTGGGTAATCCTTTGTATGATTATTGGAATTGTAATCGGTAAATACTTACCTGTAATACCAAATCTACTAGGAAAATTTGAATATGCCAACGTATCTATACCAATTGCTATTCTAATATGGTTAATGATTTATCCTATGATGATGAAAGTGGATTTCAAAAGTATAAAGGACGTTGGACGTAATCCCAAAGGCTTGTTTGTAACATGGATTACCAATTGGTTAATTAAACCGTTTACTATGTTCGGTATCGCATATCTATTTTTCTATATAATATTTAGAAATTATATTTCACCTGATCTTGCTAAAGATTACTTATCTGGTGCAGTTTTACTTGGCGCAGCACCTTGTACAGCCATGGTGTTTGTATGGAGCCATTTAACCAAAGGGAATCCTGCATATACGGTAGTTCAAGTAGCAACCAATGATTTGATTATCTTAGTTGCATTTGTTCCTATCGTAAAGTTTCTCTTAGGTGTATCTAATGTATCTGTACCTTGGGATACCCTCTTTTTATCAGTAATTCTATTTGTTGTTATACCCCTTGTAGGAGGTATCTTTACTAGAATGAGGGTAATTAAGAAAAGAGGAGAAGAGTACTTTAATAAAACTTTTATACAGAAATTCAATAATACTACTATAATTGGGCTTTTACTAACCTTGATTATCATATTTTCATTCCAAGGTGAGATTATTCTAAAAAATCCTACACATATCTTACTTATAGCAATTCCTTTAATTATACAGACAGTTTTCATATTTTTTATTGCTTATATTGCATCAAAATTATTGAAGTTACCTCATGATGTCGCAGCGCCAGCAGGAATGATTGGTGCCTCTAACTTCTTTGAATTATCTGTAGCAGTTGCAATTGCATTATTTGGAGCAACATCACCAGTTGCTTTGGCAACAATCGTTGGCGTATTAGTTGAAGTACCAGTTATGTTATTACTTGTTAAGTTTGCTAACAAAACCAAAAAGTGGTTTATATAAAAACACGCTAATCAATGAACTAAAAAGTAAGGAATTATAATTTATTCACACGGAGGATATACATTTGAGAATACTAGTAATAGGAGCGGTTGCTGCAGGAACTTCAGCTGCCGCAAAAGCAAGAAGAAATGATGAGCATGCAGAAATCGTAATATATGAAAAGGATCAAAATATATCCTATTCTGGTTGCGGACTTCCTTATTATATTGGAGATGAAATAGAAGATATTGATGAACTAACACCTAGAGATCCAGCATTTTTCAAAAGTAAGTACAATATAGATATTTTTATAGGACACGAAGTAGTTTGTATTGATACCTTACAGAAACAAGTGGAAGTCAAGAATTTATTGACGAACGAAACTTTCATTGACCAATATGATAAATTAATCATTGCAACTGGTGCGACACCATTGATACCAAATGAAGTGAAAGGAATCCAGCAAAAACATGTTTTCACTCTGAGAAATGTACAATCAGCAAACAAAATTAAGCAATATATAATAGACAGAAAACCGAAAAGTGCAGTTATTATTGGCACTGGATTCATTGGATTTGAAATGTTGGAAAATCTTACGGAACATGGTATTACTGTTTCTATGATTGAGAAAAACGATCACATTGTACCTAGCCTTGATATTGATGTATCACAATACTTAGAGTCTATGCTTACTGCGTATAATGTCAGAATTCATAAAGGTGTAATAGTGACATCTATTGATAGTAATTCTGTGCATCTATCTAATTCAGATATAGTAGAAGCTGATATGGTAATCGTAGCAATGGGCGTAAAACCGAATGTAACTCTAGCTGAGTCTGCAGGCGTTACCCTTGGGGTAACTGAAGCCATTCAAGTTAATTCACATATGCAAACCAACATTTCAGATATCTTTGCATGTGGCGATTGTGTTGAGACATATAACATAATTACTAAGAAACCATGTTATAAACCGCTTGGATCAACCGCAAACAAAACTGGTCGAATAGCAGGAGATCAGGTAACTGGTGGAGACCTTACTTATAGAGGAAATCTAGGGACTGGAATCTTTAAACTTTTTGACTTAACTGTAGCATTTACAGGGTATTCCGAGCAAGAAGCTATTAAAGATGGCTATGAAATTGTAACATGCCACAATATTAAACCAGATAAACCTAAATATTATCATGGTAAAGAAATGCTTATTAAAGCAATAGCAGATAAACAAACGAAGCGTTTACTTGGGGTACAAATTATTGGTCATCAAGGTGTGGATAAAAGGCTTGATGTCTTCGTAACATTAATTACTTATGGTGCAACTGTTGACGATTTATTTCACTTAGACTTAGCTTATGCACCTCCATTTTCAACAACAAAAGATCCTGTTCATTATACTGGAATGATTCTTGATAATGCTATTAACAAAGATCGTCCAATGATTACATCTGACGAATTACGCAACTTACAAGCAAATAATGTCGATATTCAAGTAGTTGATGCAAGAACAAGTACTCAATACCAAAAAAGTCACATTCCAGGAGCAATCAATATACCACATAAAAGCATTAGAAAAAGTCTAGATTCATTGAATTCCTCCAAGTTAACAGTAACATACTGTAATAAAGGCGTTACTGGAAATGCAGTACAGAATATATTGCTAGGATCTGGCTTTAAGAATGTTAAGAATCTATCTGGTGGGAATAAGTTTTATCAGAGAACAAACAGTAAGAACGAATTTTAAATGCTGAAGATATCATTTAAATATTGATTATATGAATAGTCTCGCAGACTCTGTGTTTGTGGGACTGTTTTGATTATATAGATCTATTTCGTATATATTTATAAAATGTATAGTGAGAATTACAAGTTTATAGTTGGATTTTTATGGAATATCATGGTATTATGTAATTAAGAAAAAGTTGATGACAGGTTATTTGTTATGTGTTAGTTAATCAGTATATTTAATGTAACACGTATTAGGAAAAGAAACGGTTAACAATCCAAAAGATTACAGTAACTAAATTGAATTAATGGAGATAGCAAATGAGAAATGATATAGTAGATTTTTTGCAGAGTGAAGTAAAAAGAAGATGTCAATTACCAACGAATTTGTTTGGAATGGGCTGTTATTATCATATTATAGCTGTTGTAAAAAATGTGGAAATATTAGCTAAACAATATGGTGCAGATATAGAAATAGTTATAATTGCTGCTTGGCTACATGATATAGCTTCAATAACAGATTATAGTTTGTATGATAAACATCACATTCATGGAGCAAGAATCGCTGACGAAATTTTACAAAAATTAAATTATGACAAAGAGAAAATAATAATTGTACAGAATTGTATTTTAAATCATCGAGGAAGTATTAAATGTAATAGATTATTGGTTGAAGAATTATGTGTTGCTGATGCAGATGCTATTTCACATTTTGATAATTTACCAAGTTTGTTTTATTTAGCATATGTCAAGAAGGAACTAGATATTACTGAAGGTAAGCAATTTGTGAAAAGCAAGTTGGAACGGAGCTATAGTAAATTATCTGAGAAAAGTAAAGACTTTTACCGTGATAAATTTGAACAATTAATGTCGATATTAGCTTAACTATAAATAAAATTTGCAGTATCATAATAAGGGTAGAAATAGGAGTTCAATATTATGACTCACAAAGGAACGGTAATGCTTGAAACAGAGAGGCTTATTCTACGTCGGTTCACGATAGAAGACCTTGAACAGATATTTTATAATTGCTGGAGCGATTTAGAAGTATGGAAGTGGACATGTTATAAACCTATGAAAAACGTTGAAGATGTTATTAATATTGCAAAAATGTTTACAGATGAGTGGCTTGATGCTTATGATAGACTTAATCGATACAGTTGGGCGATTCAACTCAAAGCTTCCGGTGAGGTAATTGGCAGGTTCTTTGGAATGCATCCTGACGACCGTATAGGACAAATTGAGTTAGCTTATGAGCTTGGACGCAATTGGTGGAATCAAGGGCTTATGACTGAGGCAGTAAAGGCAGTCATTGATTTCTTTTTTTACGAAACAGGACTTAATCGAATTTTTGCTTATCATGCAAGTGAAAATCCGGCTTCCGGGAAAGTCATGCAAAAATGTGGGATGACTTATGAAGGCACAATGTTGCAAGCTTGCAAATGTAATAACGGTTTGTTAGATAAAGTTATTTATTCTATTCTTGCAAACGAGTATTTCAAATAAAAATAGTTTAGGTGCTTATTTTATTGACGGTGATCCGACTAGTTACTATGCAAGAATGCTCGGTACAGAGAAATTTTAAAAAGGACTAGAGATTTAAATCTCTAATCCTTATCATTAATAGCTAATAAATATTCTTTTACTCTGACGTATTTTTTAGATAATTTATCAACCATTCCCAATCACTATAATAGGTAACGGATAACGATGTCATATCTTCCAATTTTATAGTTCGAAATACAATGTGATTCACTGGTTCATCAACCTTTGGGAATAATATGGTCTCATAGCATTATCTTCATATTGCTTGTAATCCATATCATTCATATTATTGAGTAATTTAATGACTTGATCTTCACCCATTCCCCATTTGAGTTCTTTGATTATGGGTTGATAGATGCTAGCTGTCGTTTCTTTTTTACAAGCAGTAAACGATACTAAAAATAAAATTGTAAGACATATTACTATTATCTTTTTAATCATACTATCCCTTACTTCCTACCATTTAATTACAGCAGTTAAATTAACTTCTAAATACATTGTTGTTCCATTAGTTAAATTAATACATAGATAAGTATATAGACCCATTAATGTATTATAGAGATGCCATAAAGTATTTGTTGCATTTAAGTAATAATTTGTATTAACTGATGGTACTCCAATTGTTTATCTCATCCTGTGAATATTCATCCAATGTATCGCAGAATAATTTCTTATTTATTAGTAGTATCTGTTTGCGTAATACAAGTGATATCATAATTGTAAATATTTGTATTTTATATGTCAATCATTTCTTTTTTAGGTAATTTATTAATTGATATTCCTTTTTAAATTCCGTTCACGGTTTTTAAGATATTTAGCTAGTGAGTTCTAGGTTACTTATATTTTGCCTTCTGACTTAATCCTAAGAGTCTATTCACGTTTAGTATACCTGAATTAAAATATTCTAAAAATTCTAGTTTTATGGATTTATGGATATATTTGGTGTATAATTAGATAATCATATGTACAATTTTTTACAATCTTTATAGGCGTAAAGGGGAGTGTAAGAATGTCAAAAAAAGCAATGAATTATTTTGAAAACATAATCATACCACTAATTCAGACAAATTATCCTAATATCATATCAGATATGGACATAATGATATTAGGCTCTGTTGGATTAGGAATTGATGATGAGGATTCTGATATTGAAGCATCTATATATTTAGATGATGTAATATGGAAAAATCATGGGATGCAATTACAATTATTATTAAATGATTGTCTAGCTAAAACGAATAAGTGGAAGAGAGAAGGCTCGATTCTATGTGTCCATCCAGTTTCTTGGCTGTTAGACGGTAATGCCAATAAATTTCTAACTAATAATAATAATTTACCTTGGGAAAATATATCTTTTGAAACTTTATTTACAATGCAGAAGAATACTATAATTTTAAATTCCAAAGGAACATTAAAACATTTACGGGAAAAAACTGAAGTAACAAAATATCCAGAGCAACTATGGAAAAAATCATTAATAATCAATTTAAAAGAGCTGTTCCTTGAAGAATTTTTTGAATTAAATAAAAATGTTCAGCGAAATCATATACCTGAAGCTAATATATTGTTCGGCATAATGATAGAGAGAATTTACCACATTGCCTTTTTGGTTTCACATGAATATTATCCATGGCGTACACATCTAGACTGGGCATTTAGAAATTTATCCATTTCTAAAACAGAACTTAGTACCCAAATAGATAAGTTATTATCTACCAGTAGTTGGAACGATAGAGTGGAAATAATAAAATCCATTATTGATTTTTATAAAAGCTATATAAAAAATAATAATCTTATTCCTGAAATCGATGTATATAGTGATGACCTTGAAAAGGAACTGATTTGGGCGGAGCGGCTTTCTGCCTGGAATACACCTGGCTGGCGGAATTTCATTAAAGAAAAGGAAAAGGATGCTATAGATAGCGGTTATTCGCCAGAGCAATTTTGGGTTTGGAGTCTGTGGGGGTAATCCTTCTAAATGAGAGGTGGTGGAAAAGTGCCCCAAGATAATAGTAAATATGATGAAATTAAGCGAAAATTAAGAGAGCTTAAAAAACTTGAAATGAAAATACTCTCAACTAACTTTGATTTACAGAAAAACAGCAAAAAATCTTTAAGAGAATTTGAAAACACAGAACTTGTATGGAATAAATTCTTTGACTTAAAAAATGAAACTACAAAAAATGTGAAATATTCCATCATGGAGCTATCGGAAATGACGAAAGATGATTTTAAGGATGTCATTTCCGAGTACTTTTATTATGTATATTATAGTTGCTACAAAGAAGGTGAATTATCGGGTTATTCAATAATTGATACAGAAATCTTTATCCAATTGGGACTTCCTATATATGCTGATAATGCTGAAATAAAAAGGAAGTTTCGAGAGTATGCTAAAACTTATCATCCCGATAATGGTGGAGACAGTGCTAAGTTCATTGAAATAATGGAGAAATATAAGAATTTTAAAAATTGAGGGATATTTATTAAAGCAATTCAGCATTGTTGTTTTTAACTCCCGAACATTTTTTTTATTTTTTTGTGAAGAAAATGTTCGGGAATGTCGTTTTTCTTATATAAATCCCTTTCTTGCAATAGATTAAGAATAATTCCTAATTTTATGACACCAACTTCAGCAAAAGAAAAACGAAATGCTTTATATTTGTATAACTGATAGAAAATATCGAGCTATATCTTCTGGTTCATATTTCAATTCATTGGTAATCCACCATCTTATCGATTCTGCAAAACTACCTACAAAGTGATTAAGAACAAAATCAGTTGGCGCATCTACCTTTATCTCATCCAGATATTTATTAAACATTTCAGTGAGATATAGTTTGAAATAGTTCATAAAAAGTTCACTGCTTTCACAAGATAGAATTCCTATAATATCATTCTTGTTATCTTTTATATGGTAAAGAATATGTGTAATCTTTGCTTCCAAACCATTGTTTCTTGTAGAAAAATCATGAGTCTCTTCTGATAGTAGTACATCAGATAAAACGTGGCTAAAAATATCTGTACACATAGCTTTCAGTAATTCGTCTTTAGTTTCAAAGTGTGCATAAAACGTACTACGTCCAACATTAGCTTCTTCAATAATATCTTGAACAGTTATATTATTGTATTTCTTTTTCTCAAGCAGCTTACTAAAGGCTTTAAATATTGCATCTCTTGTTTTTCGTTGTCGTCTATCCATAAAATCTCCTGTACATTTTTTTTAAAATGTTCCGTAACATACACTATTTTAAAAATGATTATTGAACAATAGCATAAAAGTTCATATAATACAATCGAACAATTTGTTCTGTATCGGATAAATTGTACTGTTAAATTATTTTGATGTCAAGCTAATAGAAAGGAATAATTAAGATGAAAAAGTTAAATGATTTTTTAGCAGGACTACCCATGACAATAATTGCTGGTGTGTTTTTAGCAATTAGTTTAATATTTATGCTTACTGGTAATGATTTTCCTATCGATCCTGCTTGGATAACAATTATTATATCAGGTATACCTATGCTTTACCTAGCATTGACTCGACTGTTTTATCAAAGGTGGGTATCCTCAGCGTTACTTATTTCTATTGCAATGATTGCTTCAATGGCTATTGGTGAGATTTTTGCGGCTGGTGAAGTTGCATTTATAATGGCTATAGGAGCTATTTTAGAAGATATGACAGTAGCACGTGCCAAAAAAGGGTTATCAAAATTGATTGCACTTGCTCCTACTGAAGGGAGAAAGCTAACTAAAAAAGAGGATATATATAAGGAAGAGATTATATCCGTAGAGCAAATCAAAGTTGGAGATTTACTTCGAGTTCTTCCTGGTGAAAAAATACCAGTTGATGGTAAAATCGTATCTGGAAATACCTCTCTAGATCAGTCTGTTATAACGGGGGAATCACTGCCAATAGATAAAACGATTGGAGATGAGGTGTTCTGTGGAACTTTGAATTGTTTCGGTTCCATTGATATTGAAGCCACCAGCGTTGGCGAGGATTCTTCGTTGCAGAAATTAATAAACATGGTCAAAGAAGCAGAAAATAAGAAAG
This sequence comes from Lachnospiraceae bacterium, assembly GCA_019421365.1. GTDB lineage: Bacteria > Bacillota > Clostridia > Lachnospirales > Lachnospiraceae > Anaerosporobacter. The sequence goes on along the minus strand of JAHZFJ010000009.1, from coordinate 36,830 downwards.
CACCAATGCAGCGCATCGTAGATAAATGGGCAGTTTGGCTCGTACCAATTGCTTTGTTGATAGCGATAGCTACATTTTTTATCACTTTGGGATTTGACTATGATATTATGGAAGCACTAACGCGAGGGGTTACTGTTCTTGTCGTATTTTGTCCTTGCGCATTAGCACTTGCTACTCCAACTTCAATAATGGCTGCTATCGGTCAGGCAACAAAACACGGAGTCATAATTAAATCTGGCGAAGCTTTAGAAAAGATGGGAAAGGTTGATACCATAGCTTTTGATAAAACTGGTACATTGACCTATGGTAATCTAGAAGTAAGCGATATCATATCATTTGAGAAAGAGTTCACAGAAGATATGTTGCTTGAATTGACGGCTTCTGCAGAAGCCAAGAGTGAACATCCTCTTGGAAAGGCAATCGTATCTTGCGCAAAGGATAGAGGTATTTCTCTGATTGAAAGTGATAATTTTCAGATGTACCCTGGTAAGGGAATATATGCGGAAATATCAGGTAAACGCTTATTTTGTGGAAGTGATAAATACTTTCACAATGAAAATATATCAATTAGTAGTAAAATAAGCTTTTCAATAAAAAAACTACGTGCACAAGGGAAAGCATCTATATTGGTTGCAATTGATGGAAATTGTATTGGTGTAATAGCTCTTTCTGACGTATTGCGTCCAACTGCAAAAGAAATGGTTGAGAAACTCTCTAAAATGAATACAAAGACGGTTTTGCTAACCGGTGACAACAAGATGACTGCGAAATACTTTGCCGATCAAGTTGGTATCACAGAGGTACGTGCAGAATTACTGCCTGAAGATAAAGTAAAAAATATAATATTACTTCGTGAGAATGGTTCAAATATTTGTATGATTGGCGATGGTGTAAATGATGCACCAGCTTTAAAAACAGCCGATGTCGGTGTCGCAATGGGTAGTATGGGAAGTGATATCGCTGTTGAAGCCGCAGATATTGCCTTGATGAGTGATGATATTTCAAAAATTCCTTACTTGAAAAAATTGTCACGTTCAACCTTAAATACTATTAAGGGAAATATAACTGCTTCAATGTGCATCAATGCAGTAGCATTAACACTATCTATATTAGGAGTTTTGAATCCAATAACTGGTGCACTTGTGCATAATGCAGGGTCTGTGCTTGTAGTGTTAAATGCAGCTCTACTTTATGATCGAAAATATGACGGATAAAAGAGTTTTATTCACAGCAAATGTCATAATAGAGTAAAAGATGTGTTTAAATTATGGTATAAACTTTATATGTCTATAGCTCATAATAACCACCTCATCTTAAATGGTAATCGTATATTCCTGAATAGGTAAATTTATGTTATGAACCAAACAAATACATAGTAATCAATTGTATTCTATAATTCAACATGATAGAATACAAATATAATATTAATGTTATTTGGGAGGGGTTATATATGTGGACAAGAGCCGAGTTAAAAGACAAAGCTAAATTGAATGTAAAAGTATTTTATTGGAAATCTGTGTTAGTTGCTCTCATACTTATGTTAATTACAGGTAGCAATGGTGGTGGAAGCGGAAGAGGTAATTATAATAATAGTGGTTCTACTAGTAGAAACTTCTTTAATGGTGGTCTAACTGCCAAATGGATTGCGCTAATTCTTGGTCTAGCAGTAGTTGTTATCTTAGTAATTGCAATTGTTGGTTTAGCTTTTAAAATTTTCTTATTAAATCCTATAGAAGTAGGATGTAGGAAATACTTCTTAGACGCTAGTATGGGTAAAGCTGATTTGAATAACCTAACGTATTCTTTTAAATCTAATTATATGAATATTGTAAAAGCAATCTTCTTAAGAGATCTATTCATATTCTTATGGACATTGTTATTAATCATCCCAGGCATTATTAAGGCTTATCAATATCGAATGATTCCTTACATACTTAGTGAGAATCCTTATTTATCCTTTAAAGAAGCGAAAGAACGTAGTTCTGATATCATGGACGGGGAGAAGTGGAATACCTTTGTTCTTGACTTATCATTTATTCTATGGCATATCCTTTCGCTATGTACATTTGGTATTATTGGCTTCTTCTGGGTAAACCCTTATGTTGCTTATACCGATGCCCAACTATATATAACATTAACAAATAATACAGCTAGACCTAATAGTAATAAAATTAACAACAACGACTTTAACAGGAATGATTTTAACAATAGCAGTTTTAATAAAAATGATTTTAATAGCAATGACTTTAATAACAATGAAATTAATAATAATGATATGAACAATAATGAATACTTTGCAGATAATCCATACTATGATAACAACAACAATAAATAATTCCGTAAATATAGTCTAAAAAGCAATGATTCGTCATTGCTTTTTATTTCATGCTTGATATTTTAGGGATTATATTTAACGTTAATTTACCATCGATTAATTTACCACAAAGCAAATCATTAGTCATAACTGGGTGTAGTGCAGCTATAAGTAATAGCATTTATATACATAATAAGTTATATATTATTATTATAGCCTAATTGAATTATATATTATTATTATGCTCTAATTGAGCTATATATTGAGTTTATATCCTGTTTAAAGTATATTTAATTAATATACCCTAAATAAGTTATATATTGCATAGTGTAATAAATAGGTGTATACTCAATTTTATAAGGAGGTATGATTTATGGATAAGCAAATCTACATTGCAATTATAGGCGATATTAAGAAATCAAAAGAGTTACAAGAAAGAGATGCCTTTCAGTTACAATTAAAGAATGTTCTAGACCAGATTAATAAGAGATATTCCATTGAATTAGCATCCGATTTCATGATTACGTTAGGTGATGAATTTCAAGGATTATTAAAAGCTAGCACATCAGTAGTTCAGATTATCGAAGAAATTGAGCTGAGTCTTACCCCTGTCAAACTCCGTTTTGGAATTGGGGTGGGAGAGATTCATACAACAATTAATCGTAAGTTACCTCTTGGAGCCGATGGCCCTGCATATTATAATGCACGTAGGGGAATCGATGAATTAAAAGAATTAGAAAAGAAGAGTAAGATGCATCTATCTAATATCATTGTACATGGTGACGGAGAAACATCTATTAACTTTGATTTACTGAATACTATATTTTCTTTAATGTATGTTATTAAGGAACAATGGACGCAAGGACAGTTAAAAGTGATTAAAGAAATAACAATGTCTAATGATAATCAGGTTACCCTTGCTAAACGTTTAGGTATCGCACAGGCAGGTGTCAGTAAACATTTATTGAAAGCCAATTATTTCACTTATGCTAATGCGGTGTTATCAGTCGAGAAAGAATTCAAAAAATTAGGAGGAAGTTGACTTGTTCAAAACATATCTCGTGTATTATCTATGTTTGCATCTTGTAGGGGATTTTTACCTGCAAAGTGAGAGACTAGCAGATAAGAAATGTAAAAAAATATCTTCACTAATTCAACATATACTAATTTATTGGATTACGTTAACACTCTTGTCATTATTCGTCTATACTAAAGACTTTATGATCTCTATTCAGTGTCTATGCGCTGCACACGGTTTGATTGATCTTATTAAGTTCTGTTGCCTCAGGAGAAAAAAGGAGAAGATTACACCAAGTCATTGTAGAAATATATACATTATAGAGCAAGTAAGCCATATTACAATATTTATTGTGGCTGCTTACATACTGACAATTGAAACAACTGTACTAACCTTTAATCCCCATATTGTGAGGTTTTGCGCAATTGCAAATCTAGAACCAACCCTTGTCTTATCATGGATTACCATGATCCTTGCTATACTAAAACCAGCCAATATTACAATAAAGCAATTATTAACCATTTATCGCCCAGACAGCACTATTTCCTTACATATTATGAATTTACCAAAGAATACACAAATGATCGACAATGAGGCTGCAGATACCAATGCAGGTGCATTCATTGGTTCTTTGGAACGATTGGTTATTTTAATATTTCTTTCCTTAGGTCAATATTCGGCTATTGGGCTTATATTAACTGCCAAATCCATCGCACGATATAATCGAATCACAACAGACCGAGCATTCGCAGAATATTATTTGCTTGGTACTTTACTTAGCATGATTTATGTACTTATACTTTATAATTTTGTAATGTAAGATAGATAGTGAATTGTAATAACACTTATGTTATGTATAATGACACGTAGAGGATGAGTTATGGTGGCGTGCAAAAGTCATTAAACAAACATATCAACTTTAATTATAAGAAGAAGATTTACAATTGATTTCTTTGAATAACAAATGTTATAGTAATATGCTTTAAATGTTAGTTGCATAACACAACTGTTTTATGTTAAAATACAGAAAATAAAGGAGAAATTATTATAAAATTTCAAGATAAGGTTTATGTAATACTGGAACGAATTCAGGAATAGGCAAAGCCTGTGCGACACTACTGCTTGATAAGGAAGCAACTGTAATCGGAATAGATGTTAAGTAAAGCTCGATAAGCCAACTGAGATATACGCACTACATATCTGATATTAGAGATGAACAGGGGATATCGGAAATATTTAATATCCAGGTGAATAGCGTCGGTCCGGGATTCACTTACACCGAAATGACCGCTAGATCATTTGATGATCCTAAGATACGTAGAACCTCTGAGAACATAATACCTGCATAACAACATAGCTAATCATTTTTAAGTGAAACGAAAATAAAGAATATAGTTAACTAACATTGATAATCTGTATAATTAAGGAGATAAAAGTGAAAAAAATTATTATAGCATTATTAGTAGTACTAATATTACTCGGTACTTACGCAATTATTAATGTAGAAGAAAATTATGTAGAAGAAAATTATGTACCAATAAAATGTGTTGATATCAATGAACTTTCCACTTTACCTTATGAAGATACATATACCTTTCAAGAAGTTCTTACAGATATGCAGCATAACAATCTTATAAGCAAAGAAAAAATTAATCAATTTAAAGTTAACAATAGTCAAACTTCGATTCAATCAAATCAAGAAATACGTTATGCAATATTTTATATGGAAACATATACTTTTAATAAAGATAAACTTCTTGGCTCCAATACTTATGAATTGCAACTAAGAATATATTTAGGATTTCTTTATGATGATAGTACTTCTTCTCCAGCCAAAATAGTTTCTTTAGATTCGCCTTTTATTTTTACTAAAACAGGAGATAAGTGCATATTTATAGGTAATATTTTTTATAAACTTGAATCTGGAAATCGTTTTTTTGTGGGAATTAATGGAGATGTTTATAAAACAGCTAAGGAAGTAAATGAAAGATCATCAATTTACTATAAAACAAGATCTAATGATTATTTAAGAAACGTAGCATTTGATGTCAAATATTATTCAACTGAATTGCAACCTTAGATTATTTATACAATTATATTTGTATTTCAGAGCTCTTAGTGTATTTATTAAACTATATAATTACACTTTAAACAATTATGAAGTAATGTTCATTCCAAGGACTTTTAGCAAAAATCGTGTAACACTGATTCGATGCTTTAGAGAACTTAGATAACATCAGCAACTTTACCGCGAAAACCTATAGAAATCATAGATGAGTTATTAAATTATTACGAAATGTAACAATCGTTGATACGGATTCTACCAAAACCTTTCTTATATTACTTAATAAACGTAAACAAGAATAACTTATCTATACAGAATAATACCAACAATAGAACTCCCAAGACGTAATAATTACGTTAGCGGAGTTTTTATTGTTGACTAACATTTCTTTCAAAATAAGCTAATGGAATAGTAGTAGTATTTTGTAGAAAAAGCTCATTCCCTAACATTTGTTTCAACGGACATATAACTAAATATATTATGATAAATTTCTATCATTCTATACCTAACTATTCGCTAAACTCAGGTTTAACGAAATAAATGCAGGGATTTTTCACATAATTGCCCATAAACCTTTAAACCCATATAATTCATCATTTTACATGGATTATATGGGTTTATTCTAATAAAATCATCGATTTTATTGTATTTTATTCGAATAAATCAGTAATTACATATTATATAATTTAAATCTTTGTTATTTGCCCTTATATTTTCCTATGTATCTATCTATTTAATCCTCTAAAAATGTTTCCAGATGATTTACAGATTCACAATTAAGAATATTCTTCATAGATTAAATAAGTTATAATTATGTAATGATCAAACTACATATGATCTATATAAATACGTTAAAACATTTTTAAGTGTATGTATTAACATTGCCTAAATTATAGTACGATTCATCATTAAATAAATTATACTTAATTTAGATATATCTTTTAATTTCTTATATAAGATCTTTAAAAATCATCCGAACAGTTAACACAACGATAAATCATGATTAATTAATTACATAACTAGGTTCAATTACCTTTGTCAATTATTTAACAATTATTACCATATGGTTTAAATCAAATATGATAATCCATTATATTAAATTATTCTCAACATCTCTTGTTCCTTAATAATTGGTTCACTAGATAATTTTCTTATTATCTAGTGAAAAAACGTCTTCCCACATATTCGAATAAAGCCTATTCATTATGAAATATATGTAGCATAATAAATAGGCTATTTACATTAACTCAAATTATCTATCTCTAATTATTTTGCCACTTACTATAAAATGTTCCAGTATTTTTTGCAGGACTTACTACAGAATGGGTACTTCCGCTCTCCCATATGATGTTTCCTCTATTATCTTTTTGGATATATTTGTATTCAATGGTGCGTCCCGCAGGGAGGTTGATATCATAGAACCAGGTTGGATACTTACCAATAGACTGTGTATTATTGAAGAACGGACCAATTGCTTTTGAAGTGTCCCAATTGCCTAATTCATAGATATTACCCACAACATAGACATTCGCACCTAGATTAGTATTCGCATTAGTCACCATAAAACGAACCGAAACTTGTTCCCCCGTAAGAACCTCAAACCCTTCATATGCTTCACTTTCAATTCCATTGTTTTTAGCAACTGTTATATCATATTTCCCAGCAGTTACATCGGGTATGACAATTTTAATCTGTGTATCTGTCCAGGATACAATCTTTGCATTCTCTATATCAAACTTCACTTTCCCTTGTGTTTTGCCAAAACCTCGACCTGTTATTGTTACAGGATTACCCACAATTCCCATCATTGGATCTACATTTCCAATCAAAGGTTTATCGTAATTCGTTGCATTATATTGCCATACTGCCGATTGACCAGCCCCTAGAACGAATGTATCTACAGAGCCGTCAGGTGACACAGTTATCTTATCACCACCAAGTATTCCAGACATTACATCTGTATAAATTCCCTTTGGTAGATTGGTATTAAGGTTAGCGATTGTATATCCAGAATCCTGACTACGATTTACAGCTGTTACGACAACATTATCACCAAATTGACGTTCATAGATATACACATCATCATTAACCCAACGTTCTTTCGTAGTTCCGTATGCTAATGCAGGATTTGATTTACGTAATGGAGCTAAGCTAGCTATTACCTTATATGCAGTAGAATTTGTATCAAAGGAAGGCATATCACTTCGATTATATGGATCTTTTTCACCTTTTGCATATTGTTCGGATCCATAGTAAATGGTTGGAATACCACGAGAAGTTAGAAGAATTACATAAGCATTCTCAACAGCTCTTTGGTCATTATTCGATAAAGTCATGAATCTACTCATATCATGGTTATCTATAAATGTTACTTGATCATTTACTTCTTCATAATTATATCCAGTAACTGTAACTGTTGTATTAAGATCCCTCATGGTTCCTGATTTATTACCCAAAGCATTTCGTAATGCATTCGAGAAATTAAAATCAAGTAAACTCATCCCACTTTCATTCGCAAATGTTTTCATATCGGAATCAATTGCTGTTCCATTAGCAAACCATTCACCAAATACAAAAACTGGCTTATAAGAATAGATAGAGCTTAACCAATTCTTTTGCCAACCAAGACTCATGTGCTTCACTGCATCTACACGAATACCATCAACACCAAGGGCTAGCCATTTTCTAACAGAATCTTTTAGATATGCGTCAATTGTCGCATTCTGTTGGTTTAAATCAGCTAAACCATATAGGCTGTGATAGATATTGTTTTCATATGTACGGAAATCTGTCCAGCTTTCATGATTAAAAAGTCCTAATGAATCAGATTTGAATCCACCTAGATATACGCCATCTCTATATAGTGCTCCATCTTCCGGAAAAACCACCGATCCTTTTTCTGCAGTTGAAGTATGATTTGGTGTAAAATCTATTACAATTTTTATTCCCTTATTATGTGCTGTATCGATCAATGTTTTGAAATCATTAACAGAGCCAAAATACGGATTCGTTCTAAAATAATCTTTTGCCCAATAGCCATGATATGCTGAACTTTGGTTAGTTGGGTCAATGGTTGAGATGTTTTCCACTGGTGAAGAAATCCACAATGCTGTGATTCCCAGACCAGTAAAATAACCATCGTTTATCTTCTTCGTAATGCCTGCCCAGTCACCACCATGGTATTTGTTAGGGCTATTTTTATCAAATATTTCTCCAGTTGGATTGTTCTTTGTGTTACCATCAAAGAAACGATCCGTAACAATTTGATAAATTACATCTGTAGAAAAACTTGCAGTATTCTTTACGTCTGCATCTTTCGTTGTCTCTGCGGCCTGAACTGGTGTATATGGTTGTATGACACCTAATACCAGAACTAGAATCAATAACAAACTACTTAGTTTTCTCCCAAAATACATTTTTTGCATACATTCTCCCTTCAATTAATTATATTTTTGCATTATTAAAGCGTCCCAAACCATAAAAACAGAGGTTTTTTAGAATTGTTAGTTGTTATAAAAAATACTATAATAGTAAAATTATACCATTTATACAAACATAATGCCACTATTAAAATAATTTATGATTTGAATATGCAATTTTTATGTACTTTATAATGTATTAAAACGACGATTAACAAGCCCTTTATATCTTATTAGAACAATTAGATATAAAAGGCTTGTTATCAAACTATATTATTTAATAAACTAAGGAAATCCAGTAATTAATTTTGCCAATTTACTGTAGCTTCTGCTGTTCCAGTATTAGGAGTTGTTATGCTATGATTACTTCCACCCTCCCATACTACATTTCCGCTTGCATCTTTTTTAATGAATTTATATTGAATTGTTGTTCCAGCTGGTACACTAACATCATAGAACCATGTAGGATACATACCTATTGTACTAGTGTTATTAAATAAAGGTCCAATAGCCTTAGAAGTATCCCAATTACCAAGTTCATAAGTATTACCTACAATATACACGTTAGTACCATAGTTAGTTGTAGCATTATTAACCTTAAATCTTACTGATATCTGTGTACCAGATAACACCTCAAATCCACTATACGAATTACTTGCTGTTCCTGTTAAAGTAGTTACTTTAATTGCATATTTTCCAGCTGATACGCTAGGAACAATTACTTCAATTTCTGAGTCTGACCAAGAAACTACTTGTGCGCTACTCGTACCAAAGCTTACACTACCTTGTGGGTTGCCGAAACCTCTACCTGTAATTGTGACAGTGTTTCCTGCTATACCCATCATTGGATCAACATTACCTATTAATGGTGTAGATGAACTGTTAGCTGTATATTCCCATACTGCTGACTGTCCAGCTCCTAAAGTAAACGTGTTAACTGCTCCACCACTTGTTACTGTGATATTACCGCCACCAAGAGTACCTTGCATAACATCAGAGTATGTGCCTTGAGGAAGGCTTGTATATAATCCTGAGATACTATAACTGCTGCTTTGATTTCGATTTACAGCTGTTACAACAACATTGTTACCAAATTGACGTTCGTAGATGATTACATCATTGTTTATCCAACGTTCTTTCGTTGTTCCATAAGCCAACGCAGGATTTGTTTTACGTAATGGTGCAAGATGACTGATTACCCTATATGCTGTTGAGTTCGTATCAAAAGAAGGCATGTCCCCACGATTGTAAGGATCAGTTGTTCCTGTTGCGTATTGTTCTGAACCATAATAGATAGTTGGAACACCGCGTGAAGTAAGAAGAATAACATAGGCATTTTCTAATGAACGTCCATTATTGTTTGCCAGTGTCATAAAGCGACTCATATCATGATTATCAATGAATGTTACTTGATCATTCGCTTCTTCATAATCGGCACCTGTTGCAGCTACTACATTATATAAATCCTTCATCGTTGCAGTACCACTACCAAGTGCATTACGAACTGCATTTGCAAATCTAAAATCTAATAAACTCATACCACTATCATTGGCGAATTTGGTCATATCTGAATCTGCTGCCACTCCACCATTAAACCATTCACCAAAAACAAATACTGGTTTATAAGAATAGATAGAACTTAACCAATTCTTTTGCCAGCCAGATGACATATGTTTAACAGCGTCCACACGAATACCATCTACACCCATATCAAGCCATTTTTCTATTGCTTCCTTCATATAAGTATCTACAGTTTCATTCTGATTATTTAGATCTGCTAATCCATACATACTGTGATAGATACTATTTTCTAATGTACTAAAGTCAGTCCAACTTTCATGATTGAATAGTCCTAATATATCGTTTTTAAATCCTCCTAGATATGTTCCATCTTTGTATAATGCACCATCTTCAGGAAATGTCATATTACCTAATTCAGCTGTAGATGTATGGTTTGGTGCAAAGTCAATCACGATTTTAATTCCAAGTGCATGTGCTGTACTAATCATTGTTTGAAAATCGTTTACGGAACCAAAGTATGGATTAGTCGTAAAGAAATCTTTTGCCCAATATCCATGATAAGATGCACAACCATTTGATGGGTCAATGGTAGAGATATTTTCAACTGGTGATGAGATCCAAAGAGCGGTTACTCCCATACCGCTAAAATAACCTTCATTTAATTTTTGTGTAATTCCGGCCCAGTCACCACCGTGATATTTCTGTAAGTTCGATTTATCAAATATACTTCCGGTAAGGTTGTTACTAGTATCCCCATCAAAGAAGCGATCTGTAACAATCTGATAAATAACATCTGTTGAAAAACTTGCTGTATTCGTAACTTCTGCGTCTGTTGAAGTCGTGGCAGCTTGTACTGGTACATTTGTGAAGATAACTCCAAATGCAAAGATAAGTACGAATAGTAAACTAGTTAGTTTCTGTACCAAAGAATGGTTCTTCCTATTCAATTGCAAATTCATCATACTTACTCCTTTCAGCCCTTATATAGGGACACTCCTGTAACTTATTCAGGTAACCAAGAAAACTTAGTAACTGAACTATTACAAACTCGTTTTATCAAGTAACTATCACATAGTTGATTTTCCAATATTCCCATGCTACAATTAATGGAAATACTATCATATGGAGGTACATTATGGGAAAGAATAAAGCAACTATGCAAGATATAGCAGACTTATGTGGTGTATCAGTTGCCACCGTTTCTTATGTAATTAATAATTCAGATAAAGAACATATTAAACACGATACCCGCATCAAGGTCTTAGAAGCAGCCAAAAAACTTAATTATGCCCCTAATGTAAATCGATGTACTACACATCCTAAGAGTAATTTGATTGGTATAATAATTAATTGGAATAAGCGTAACGCTCCTAGTAAAAAGATGCTTTATTATGATTTAGCCATTGAACTTCAGATGCAGTTGTCATTGTTAGGTTATGACACCATCATAGCGACTACAAAAGCATTTGAGGAGGAAGCAGATATTATATCCAAACGTTCTCTTGATGCTGCCTTCATAATTGATATACGTACAGAGGAAGTTCGTAGAGTTACAAGAAATTACTATGTTCCTATTATTTTTCTTGATTGTGAAATTAACGATCCCCTCTTTTGCAAGATATATCCCAATTATGAATTAATTATCACTCAGGCAAAGCGCATGTTACAAGAAGATGATATCTTCTTAATAATGGAAGACATATTGAATGAAGAAATAAAAGATATTATTACGAATACAATTCGTACAGACAAGATATTTATTAATGACATGAAAAATGATTTGCGAGAATTTCTTCTTAAACATCAGAACGATAAAGGGGTTGTCCTAGGTGAAATTCTCGGTCTTGAAGTAGAAAGATATATCCGTAATGATCATATTGTAGTCGTAACTTCACTCGATAAGTCAAAACTTCTTTTACCTGATACAATGACAATTTCAATAAAAAACAAGACGAAGGCTATAACTGCCGTAAAAACTTTAGAACAGCTCCTTCGTCTTGTGTATGTGGGTACTCCTTGTAACCAGTTCTTAATAAATCCCGATGCGGATTAAAGAAATCCCCCCTTTCATTACATATTATATATTATCTGATGCTAACGGACTATTTGCTTCCCTTTGTCTTCTTCGTTATAACAGTACCTGTGATAATTACAACAGCTACAATTGCAACAGCTACTACTACAAATAAAGCAATGTTACCATCTTTATCTTCACTTGTAGTTGCTGGTGCTGTAGTTGCTGTATCAGCTGCAGGTCCTTCAGGCCAACCAGCTTTTGGTTCAGTTGAAGCAACTACATTTACTCCACCGCCCATACCGGAATCGTTAAGTAAATCTTCACTACCATTTGTAAGCCAATATGTTTTACCAGGCTCTAGATCTTTACAATCAGCTGTCTGATTACCAGAATTGTCAGTGAATAAAACTCCGATGTTTTCTTCCGATGTTATTTCAGTTGAAAACCAACCATTTCCTTCATCTGTCATTGCATCTCCAGGCCAAGCATTCTTTGCCAAATCTACGGTTGTCTCAATTGTCCATGACCATATATTGACACTTTCCCAATTATTTTCATTAAAGTAATATACCTTAACTACATTACTTGCATCAGTTGATGTACTTGTAGTATCTGCCGCTTTAGATAATTTAGCTGGTAATACTAGGCCAATAACAACAAAAGCAAAAACTAATACGAAACTAAAAACCTTCTCCAATTTCTTTTTCATACTCATTCTCCTTTACAAATTTTAAAATAGTGCGCCGTATAAGGCAATATTTCATTACAATCAATAGACTGATTCGATAATAGGTCAATATACTTTGATTGCATGATATCTGTTGGTAACAACTGAACTATATCTGTCTGATTAATTACAACATAGATTTCGGTTTCTTCGTAACTACGTTTCATTACAAACAGTTCTTTTGTACTTTCAAAGGCTATCTTTCCATAACGAAGAGCTGGCTCATTCTTTCTAATGTATATCAATCGCTTATAATAATTATGTATCTCATGATCCCATTCTTCTGTATTCCAGTTAAATCCTTTTCTACAACCTGGATCATACCCTCCTGTTAAACCTATCTCCGTTCCGTAATAGACGCATGGTGATCCAATGTAACCGAATATAAATGCAGCTGCATTCATTAGATTCTGTTTGTTTTCCTTACACATAAACAAGAATCGTTCTGTATCATGACTGTCTAGTAGATTAAACATCATTTCATTAATTAAATCCGGATATTTCATAAGTTGCATTGTTAGGACCTCTGAAAATGCTCTTGCATCAATATCTCCTTTCGCAAAAAAGTTGATTGCTTGATGCATAACCGGATAATTCATAACAGTATCAAATTGATCACCTAGTAACCATGGCATAGAATCATGCCAAACTTCACCTATAATTAGAAGATTATTATCAAGTTCTTTTACCACTTTTCTAAATTCTCTCCAAAAACAGTGGTCCGGTTCATCTGCTACGTCAAGTCTCCAGCCATCAATATGAAACTCCGTTGTCCAGTAACGAACCACATCAAAAAGGTACTTTTGAACTTCTTTGTTTGCTGTATTGAATCTTGGCATATATGGTACACTTGCAAACATCTCATAATTTGGTTCTGTCTGACTAACAGGGAATTCCTTAATACGGAACCAATCCTTATAGATTGAATTTTCTCCATGTTCCAATACATCTTTAAACGGAGCAAATTGATCACTACAATGATTAAACACTGCATCAAGGATAATTTGAATTCCTTTCTCATGTGCTTCATTCACTAACTTACGAAATGTCTCTTTATCACCAAAATGTGCATCTATCTCCATATAATCAATGGTGTCATACTTATGATTTGATATGGATTCGAATATTGGGGTAAGATAAATTGCATTAATACCTAAGTCCTGTAGATAGGGTAAATGACTACGAATACCTTCTAAATCACCTCCATAAAAGGACTTCGGTGTTGGAATTGAATCCCACGGAACAATACCATTTGGTGAGATCCCAGGATTCCCATTCGCAAACCTTTCTACAAAGATTTGATAGAATACAGCATCACTAAACCAACTTGGTTTGTGTGGTATATCTACATAATGTGCACTAGGATATTGGAAGAATAAACAGTGTGCACGGTTATCATCAAAAGAATCAAGTATACCTGCCTCTGTATAGAAGATATCCTCCTCACCTGCTATAACTTCAAAGTAATAACCTACTCTAATGTCCTCTTGTCTAATATTATATTGGTAATAATCAAAATACTCATCCGAACCAATTTTAGTCATACTATGATATGTCTTGTTTGCCCAATCAAATTTCACCCCATAATAAAGCCTTACTTCATTTACATCATCTTTCGCTGTTCGGAATCGAATTCTGATATCTGTTACCTCATATGGATATGCGTAATTGCTCTTTGAGCAATGGTATAGTGCTTCTCTGTTCATGCATGCTCCTTTCAGCTCTATATGCTGTCTATGAAACTTTCCCTTACTCGGTTGCTAGTAGAGAATTCCAGTTCTCAATAGCTTTCTTGCGAGCCTCTGCTGGTGTTAATTGGCCATCAAATACAGCACAGTCAATATCTGCTGCAATTGACCAAAAGTAAGATATTCTAGCAACACTTGGCATTGCAATGGAATTCTCGAATTGTTTTACGAAAGCTGGTAAATATGGATCCTCTGATAATCCATCTACATTATCAATATTGTTAAGCGTAGTAATTCCATTTGATTCATTATATAAGATACTTGCACCCTCATCACTAATTAAGAAGTTTGCTAGTAATTCTGCAGCAATTGGATACTTAGTAAATGTTGAAACAAATGCACATTGTACGCCTGCGAATGGTTTCAACTGATTTCCTTTATACGTTGGTAATACTGTGATACCAAAGTTCACTCCACTCTCTTTTATTTGCGTTACATCCCAAGGTCCAGTGATATAATAAGCTACATTCCCCTCCATGAAGTTAGCCTTTAAAGAGCTCTTATTATTAAGATCTGTAGATGAAATTGGCATGGTCTCATGCAATGCAGCAATTAATTCTAGTCCTTTTTCGTACTCATCCGTATCAAATCCTGGGTTATCCTCATCATCACCGTTTGGACCAAACAATTCAAAGCCTTGTGAAGCTACGAATGGAAATTCATAATAGCCATCGCCAATGGTACATAGGAAGTTAAATTTGTTGTTTGCTGGATCATTGAACGTCTTCGCGCCTTCCATGATTTCTTCTAATGTTGTTGCTGGAGTTTCCACTAAATCCTTGTTATAGAATAAACAGTTAACTTCGATTGATATTGGAATGCCATACATCTTTCCATCATTCATAACCGTCTTAGTCCCTGATTCTGCTATCTTGCTATTTACGTTATCAACGATTGCATCTTCAAGTTCCATGAACACTCCTGATGATAACCCCTTTTGAAAATTATCATGACCTGTTGTAAACACGTCGGCTCCTTCTCCTGAAGGACCACTTAGTGCAATCTTATCAACTGTTCCCATTCCTTCTTGTGCAACGGTTACGGGAACACCGTATTTTGCTTCGAATGCTTTGGCAATTGATTCTCCGTATTCTTTATTGCTGGTCCAGAACACCAGTTTGGCATCCTTTTCTGGAGTCATTTCATCTACAGTTGCAGCACCGCTACCAGTAAACACTTCTTCATCTTCTGGTAGTGTTTTCTTACAACCAGTTAAACTACTAATCATTATTACAGATAAGATCACTGCAAGAACTTTCTTGCTACTATTCTTCTTCATAACTCATCCTCTTTTCTATATATTTGACTGACAAAGAATCTTGCATGCTCATAGTTTTACTCCTTAGATGCACCCGCTACAATTCCCTGTACTAAAAACTTCTGGAATATTAGATACATAATAGTGATTGGTACTGCAACTAATACTGCTCCTGCAGCAAACGAGGTAAAATTAGCATTCTGATCGTTAGAGATCATGGAATATAGACCAACAGCTACCGTCTTGTTTTTGTTACCAGTTAATAATAAGTTAGGTATGATATAATCCATCCATGGCATCATAAATTGCGATACTGCACAATATACAATAATCGGTTTTGACATTGGTACAATGATTCGTACGAATGTATTCAGCTTACTACTACCATCTATATACGCTGCCTCATCAAGAGAACTTGGTATACCATCAATATACCCTTTTACTAACCATACATTGTAAGGGATTGCCCCTGCTGCATAGAGTATTACTAAAGCAATAGGCTTATTCACAAGTTCTAACACAATGAATAATGTGTAAACTGCTGTCATAGATAAGAAACTAGGGAACATAGATAGCACTAATAAAGTAAGTAATCCTGTCTTCTTCCCCTTAAACTTAAATCTTGATAAGATCCAAGCAGTTAATAAAATCAAGACAACCGAGATTAAAGCATTTAATGTAGCAATGGATAAACTATTCAAGAACCAATTTCCAAAGTCAGTTTCCTGAAATAATTTTCTATAGTTTGACAAGGTTAACTCTTTTGGTAAAAAACTTGCTGTCGATAAGTTCTGCCCTTTGTTAAAGGAAGACATTACAATCCAAACAACTGGTATAAGGACTATGATTGATACTAGGATTAGTTCTGCATTAATTAAAACCGCTTTCACTCTTCTCTTCCACATGTACTTACACCTCCTTGAAAGCTTGTGTTCTTCTGAAGTTCCAGATGGACACTACAGCAATAAGTATGAAAATCATAATATTCATAACAGCTGCCATATCATACAGTTTCTGCTCTAAGGTTAGCTTATATATCCATGAGATCAAGATATCCGTATCTCCTGCAAATTGATAACTGGAGTTAACTGGTCCTCCGTTAGTTAAGAAGTAGATAATTCCAAATCCATTAAAGTTACCTGCAAGATTCATAACAATCAGTGGTGCAGTTGCTCGTAAAACAAGAGGTAGCGTAATGTATCTGAATATCTTAATGCCGCCACCACCATCAATTTCTGCTGTTTCATATAAACTCTTATCTATATTCGATAAGATACCTTGAATCATAATCATGAACATCGGAAATCCAAGCCACAGGTTTACTACTAAGATGGTAACCTTTGCAATAAACGGGTCTGATAAAAATGCAATTCTATGATCGGTTAATCCAATGTCCATTAAAAACTTACTTACTGGTCCAAATTGACCATTTAAGAAATTACGAAATACTAATAAAGAAATTAATTGCGGTATCGCCCAAGGTAAAATCATAATTCCTCGGTAAAGAGTTTTACATTTGGTGTATTTACTATTTAATAAGATCGCTTGAAACATACCAAAGAAGTATGTCGAAAACGTTGCCAGAACAGCCCAGACAACAGTCCATCTTAGTACGGAGAAGAAGGTACTTGACCAGATTGGAATCTGGAACAACTTCTTAAAGTTACTAAAGCCAACCCAACTAATTAAGTTTCCAGGTGGTAAATGATTGGTGTTATAGTTTGTAAATGCTGTTAATATTGCAAATATAATAGGCATTACCACTATAAACATGATATATATAACAATAGGAATTAATATTACGTAGGCAAAGAATTTTGAATATGTATTTTTAAAATATTCTTTCGTTGTAGGACAATATCCAGTTTCATCTAATAACTTACCTGTCTTATACGCATCTCTTATATTGAAAATATAGATGCCAACCACTACCATAAGTAGCATCACTGCTATAATACCAGTTATTAATAACATGGTTGAGTGGTCACCATTTCTTCCACCTTCTTTTTCACCTAATGTAACTAAACCCCAAATACCTTTTGAAAAGAACCCACCATGTAGACGAAGTGAAAAATGTTCAATCTGTCCAGACAATGCTTCTAACCAATATCCACTAAACATTTCTATTCCAACAAAAATTAATTGTAACAGAAACAGTATCAACCCTTTTAATCGCTGCTTACATACAAAAAATTGGCCAGATCCCCATATGATTATAGAGCATATCATACTTACTATCCGTTTCTTCTTATTCAATGCCTCTCATCCTTTCTCGTTACATGCCCATTTATTACCATCTTTGACTATATACTACTTCAACATATGCTCTCAGTCAAGTATAATTGCACTAAAAACTGTACAAATATTTTAGTATTTTATGCATATTTACCTATTTAAAATACTTAAAAAATTTATTTAAGTATTTCTATAATTCTTCAAAGCCTTGCTATTACTATGTTTTTTCGTACTCGTACTTAAATTTCAGTTTAAGTAATCACTTAAAAGAAATTCGCAAAATTTCGTTATTGTGGTATAATTAAACAATAGAAAGCAAACTAGAGAACCTTTTATTGTAATAATTAAAACTCAGACTTAGCACTTGAAGATTCTTTGGAGTAGCTAACAATTAACTTCAATAAAATTAATTCAAATACATTAATATTAGGAAGGAGCCATGCTTGGATACTATATGCATGGATATTAGGATGAAAGAAAGAAATTATCATGAAAATCTAAATATAGAGAACACTAAGAAATTACGAGAATTAATCAAAGAACTCCCTCCATATGTAGCTACATATTTTCGAGGAATAGAACATACAACTGCACCTAGAACCCGTATTGCATATGCGATTGACTTACGTACCTTCTTTGAATTTATTCATCAAACGAACCCTTTATATCAAGAAAAAGAAATTCGTGACTTTGAATTTGATCTATTAACCAAATTAGAATCCACAGATATTGAAGAATATCTTGATTACCTTAAGTTATATACGAAAGATGGTAAAGAATATACCAATGATGAACGTGGTATCAAGCGAAAATTAGCTGCCCTTCGTTCCTTCTACGGATACTTCCATAAGAATAAGATGATTAATGAAAACCCTATTCTACAGGTGTCGATGCCGAAACTTCACGATAAAGCCATCGTACGACTAGATGTGGATGAGGTAGCAACATTATTAGATACCGTGGAATCCGGTAGCAAACTAACGGATAAGCAGCAGGCCTTCCATTCCAAAACAAAAGAACGTGATCTTGCAATTATGACTCTTCTACTAGGTACAGGAATCCGTGTATCAGAATGCGTTGGTTTAGATCGCAAAGATGTTGATTTTAATAATACACGTATTAAAATCACTCGAAAAGGTGGTTACGAAGCTTATGTGTACTTTGGCGAAGAAGTTACTAGTGCATTACAAGAGTACCTTGTACTACGTAATGAAATACCTGCTGCCACAGGACACGAAGATGCACTCTTCTTATCAATTCAAAAGAAACGTATGGGTGTTCGTAGTATCGAGCTTCTAGTTAAGAAGTATTCTAGTACTGTAACTACTATGAAGAAAATCACGCCTCATAAGTTACGTAGTACCTATGGTACCTCTCTTTACCGTGAGACAGGTGATATCTATCTAGTAGCAGATGTCTTAGGACACAAAGATGTTAATACAACAAAGAAACACTACGCAGCGATCGAGGAAGAGCGCAGACGTAATGTGAAGGATGCAGTTAGGTTGAGGGAGTAACTTTTGATAAGTAAAATATTTTTCTGAAAAAAAATAAAAATAAACAAAAAGCTCTATTAGATAATAATATTGGTTTATGGATATGAATGAAGGAGGGATATAATTTTCCCTCCTTTAAGTTAGCAATTTTAAAGAATGTGAAGTAAAATATCTTCATATAGTACTTATAATACGGTGTATTCGCACTCATACTCAACCATTCTATGATGTAATCAAACCTCTCTATTGTTAGTCCATGTCCACCATCATATCTCTTATGATATAATTTATTATCAGCCCCATATTTTGCATATGATGGACGAGCTTGTTCAACAATAAAGTTTGCATCCCTCGAGTATTTGTCTTCATCAGCAGAGATAATTAATAGCGGTCTTGAAGCAATACAGTGTACTAAATCAAATATATCTTAGCTCTTGTTGAAACACGGTATCACACTTGCAAGTTCAATACCTACATCATTTAGCATGCGCTTCCACTTGCACAGCTAAAACATATCCGTTCATCTAATGCAGACAGGAATAGCACTGTATTCCCACTCCATTATAATATATTTTGATAATAAAATACCAAAACATCTCCTTCAATTTCCGACTTTATAAACTCTGAATAGCCCCAATGTAAATAAATTGCAGATTTCTGGTTTCTGACGCTTCAACACCAATTGTCAGATAAGAATATCCACATTTTGCAGCATAATTCTCTATCTCACGCATTAGTTTTGAAATATGACCTTGCCCTTCATAGCTTTTTTGGATACGTAAGGCATTAACATTCGCAATACTCGTGTTATTACTTAATTCCAGTCTACCTGCGATTGCATTACAATCTGGTATGCCGTAAATTGTTTTGTGACTGAAGCAATACTAAAGCGGGTTTACAACAAATTCATTTTTTGGCAAGTATATAGAAAATTTTGACCATTTATTTTTTTCAGATTTAACAGTTATATACCCACCTTGCTTCATAACTATTTCTCTAGCTAAACTTAAGCCAATACCTACTCCTTCAATATATCCATCATTCTTTTCTCTGTAAAAACGATTAAAGATCTTTGTTAGATTTTTATTATCTATTCCTATTCCATTATCCTGAATGCAAACACCAGTATAAATACCAATAGATTCTGTGTAAATCTCAACTAATCCATTTGAATTTGTATATTTGATAGCATTATCTAATATGTTAAATAGCGCTTCTGCAGTCCATTTGATATCACAGTAGACTTCTAAATTCATTTCTCCATATATCTTTATCTCTATATTTTTTCTTTTAGCACTCAATAGTACATTTTCAAGTGCTTTCATAAGACACGCTTTCATCATTGTCTTTTCTTGATTCAAATTAATTATTCCTATCTCTAATTCTGAGATTTTCAATATGGACTGTATCAAAAAATCTAACTTGTTAACCTGTGATTGTATAATACCAAAAGTATCTTTATATTTAGCCTGATCCTGCAATTGACCTAAGAGTATTTCATGATACATTTTTATATTAGTCATTGGAGTTTTTACCTGATGTGCAATATCAGATACCATACCTTCTATATTATTTTTCTCATTTACTAATATTTCTTGTGTATGTTGGTGTATAGAGTTCATTTTCCATAACTTATGCATTATTTTTGATAACAGATCATCTCTATAATCTAGTTTTTGTTCATTAATAGCATTTCCCTCTATCATGTTATCTATAGTATCTTCTAACACTTGAATAAACTCTAATAGACTTTTTCTTACAAAACAGATAAATAGAAATGATATTATCAAAAAGGAAAAGCATATAATAAAACGTGGAACTTTAGTCAACAACGTAAATAAAAAAAATAAAATGTACATTATGCCAAAGAAAATATAAATATTTCTCATAGAAAAATGCCTTCTACTATTCCTCAATCCACATATACCCCATTCCATATATAGTTTTTATGAACTGATTATCCTGTTCTTCAATTTTTCCCCGCATACGGCTTATATACACAGACAAGGCATGTTCATCTATGAAAGCACCGTCTTGATTATATAGAAATTCTATAAAACCTTCTTTTGTAATAACTTTGTTTTTTTCTTGTATAAACAATTCAAGAATTTTATATTCTGTAGGGGTTAAATTCACAATACAATTGTTTTTATAAACTTCTCTTTTATTTAAATCAACCTTTAAATATTTTGATTCATATAAATCATCTTGAATTTTTTTATAACGTTTCAAGATAGCAATAATCTTTTTCTTCAAAATTTTAATATTGAATGGCTTTGTTATGTAATCATCGGCTCCTATGTCAAAACCTCTAATAACGTCTTTTTCTAAATCTTTAGCTGTTAAAAATACAATTGGAATATCAGGAACTAATTTTCTAATTGATTCACATAACATGAATCCGTTACCATCTGGAAGATTCACATCTAAGATAACCAATTCATAATTATTACTACTAATAGCCATTTCTGCTTGCTGAAAACTATAAACACCATATGTACTCAATCTTTCATCATTCAAACAGTATTGAATTCCATTGTTTAAAACTTCATCATCTTCAACAATTAAAATATTATGCATAATCTACTCCCTATCCCACACTAATTTTTCTAAGGCTTCTTTTTTTGCATTACAACGTTCTTCAAAATTTACACTCTCTAAGTATATATCCACAAAATATACTGATTTGATTTCTGCATGTTTTACAGTTGCATACCTATTGTTTTCTACTATATCCCATTTTAACAGACTCATCGCATTTGCTAGCCCCCCTATTCATTTGATTTTAAACGTTCAACAATTGTTGTAGAAAAATTCTTACAAATCGCTACTTTAGGAACAAAATAACATATTAAAAAAAGTAAGAAACCGATACTTACGAATAACAATATAGGGTAAGAAAACTCTGCATATGTCACAGCACTTGAAAAGAACTTATAAATGATTAGAAGAATACTATTTCCTAGTGTCATAACCAATAACATTGTTAGTACAAAATAAACTAAGCTCTCATATGTTACCAAATGAATGATTTGTTTTTTGGTTAATCCAATGCTTTCCATGATTACAAAATCTCTATTACGTTCAATAATACTGGAATATATGACATTTATAAAATTAATAATTCCAATCAATGCAAGTACTATAGCAAGACTCCCTCCCATACCAAACAAAGTAATCTTGGTTTGCTTAAGTCCCTCTGTTTTCTCTAAAGCCGAAACTAATACAATACTGTCTGAAAAGCTACTATCTACGATTAATTTATTGATAGCTTTATTTGCTGCTTTCTCAGCTTGTTTATTAACTTTAATCATGATATTTGTTATTATTGCATCTTTTGCAATTGAATCAAGATATTTTTGAGATACTACAATATGTGGAGCAACAGTCCTTATTGATCCATAATTATTATAGTTTTCAGATAAAATTCCCCCGATCTTAATGGAATATTTATTTCCGGTCAAAATGGCTTTTCCTGTACTGTTTTCATAACTTCCCAGTTGGAATGTTATATTCTCACCTTCGTTAATCAAGTCAGGTTTACTACATGGTATCAAACATATTTTTCCTGCTTCAAACGCATTCCAATCTACAGCCTTATATTCATTTTTTAGAGTTTCTGTAACTTCAATGCCCATCATTTGACTATAAAAGGATTCTGGATGGCCTTTAAAATAGGTGGAATCTATCCCCTCTTCCCCTGATAACATAGCACCCAGATATTTGCCAAATACTTTCTCATCACACTCAGGTACAATTAATTGCTGCTTAATCGTGCTTATTTCATTAATACCTTCCACATTTATTAATGAATTTAAAAATTTCGTATCAAATACTTGTGAAACTTCTTTGTCATATCCTAACGCAGTAGTTTTATTCTTGAGTTCTATATCTGAATCCATATTGCTTTTTACATAATTATCTGTATTCATACTTGTTACTAATGAACCAATAGTGATACATGATGTTATACCAAGAGTCATAGATAGAAGTACAAGGAAACATCTTTTTTTATCTCCGGTTACATTAGTAATAGCCATATGAAAGATTGTCGGTCTTTTTCTTACTTTTACTCTCCTTGATTGATTATCTACAATCTTTTCATAACGTATTGCTTCTATGGTCGATATCTTTCCTGCTATTGCTGCAGATTTTAATATTGCTATAAGTACAGTAATTCCGGTAAATACAACTGTTCCCATAACAATCCATATATTACATGATACTAGTCCAGTATTTTTCTCTAACATACTATTCAAAAAAATTGGGACCATAAAGCTTGAAAACAAATACCCAAGTAAACTCCCAATAAAAACTCCGTATATCGCTAATTTAATTCCTTGCAATAATAAAATACCTCTTATTTGATTCTTTGTAATTCCAATTACTTTTAACTGGCCATAATAATGTATATTGTTTGTAATACTTATATTGAAAATATTGTAAATCAACAAATATCCACATGTTACTATACACAATATTATAAATCCAACCATAATGACTACTTCTACTGCCGTTTGTGACTGTAATTCAGGATTCACACTAAAAACTTGTTTTTCATGAAGGTTTAGCGAGTCTTCCAGATTTTCAATTTCAATTGTTTCTATATTATCTTCTAAACTTATATCAGCGATTTTTGTGGTTTGTATTAATTTATCTTTATTATCTTCTACAAATTTTTTTGACACTAATATGTATGCGATACTTCCATCTTTTATAGAGTTGTCATATTCATTAAAATAGCCCGATAATACAAATTCCTTTACCTTTTTTTCTGTGCCAAGATTATATATAAATTCGTACTTTTCTCCTATGTGTGGATGTGTAATTCCCATTTTATTAAGCACCCATGTTGCAATCATAACTTCATCTTCCGCTAGAGGGTATCTTCCTACTATATTCTCCAAAACTGGCTTACGATGGTTATTCCACTCAATGTCATCATAATATCGTAATGCATAATACAACTGTGTATTAGCCCTAGAATATTCGACCTTACCTGCCTGAATTATATCTTCACGTATTCCGACGTTCTTAACTTTATTATTATTTTCTAAGATAGCAATCTGTTTATCACTAGGATTATCAAGAGTAGCATTGCCTGTTGTTCCTAATAGTTGAAGTTGTTGCAAATTATATGTTTTAATATAGCTAAATCCTACTGTAAATACAGTCATAAGCATAAAAGACGTCAAGATAATAGCTAGTATACTTACAATATTTCTATCTTTATTGCTTCTATAATTTCTTTTTGCTAACCGACATACAAACTTAAAATTCGAATTCTGATACATCTTAACACCTCACAATCATGCCATCTTCAATCCTAACGATTCTATCCGCTAATTGAGCAAGATTATCATTATGTGTTATCATAATAACCGTCTGATTATATTTCTTACAAGTTCCCCTAAGTAAATTAATAACTTCTAATGATGCTTTGCTATCCAAGTTGCCAGTGGGTTCATCAGCGAGAATAATGGCTGGTTTCGTTATCAAAGCTCTTGCAATAGCCACTCGTTGCTGTTGTCCTCCAGACATATTTTTTGGAAGGCTGTCTAATTTATTCTTGATACCTAAGATTTCAACAATATCATTAAGATATTTCTCATTAACGTTTTCACCATCTGCTTGAAGTGGTAAAACAATATTCTCATATGCAGTTAAATTTGAAATCAAATTGTAACTCTGAAATACAAAACCAATATTACGTCGTCTAAATAAAGTTCGTTCATCCTCATTAAACTGATTGATTTTCTTCTCTGCTATAATTACATCCCCTTCAGAAGGTTTGTCAAGACCGCCTATCATATTAAGTAAAGTCGTCTTTCCACTTCCTGAAAATCCAATTATAGCCACAAACTCCCCTTCTTGTATTGATAAAGTTATATTGTTAAGTGCAACCACTTTATTCTCATTACTACCGTACTCTTTATATACATTACAAAGCTTTACTATATCCATTCAGATCACCTTTCTTAATAATTTAAAAATGGAGGAGGTGTACTCCTCCTCCACTTTTCTTAACAAAGCTTTTTGTTAATACAATAGTTATTTTATATGTATAATCAAATTATCACTTTTCAACTTTATCTGTAATTTTATTAGTCTTCATACATTCTAACTCCAATATTTTTAACAACAGCTTTGTTAATTAATAGTTTATCATTAGAATGTTTCAATCTTACCACAAAGCTCAAATTAATTGTTACAATATAGTGATATACTTATGGAGTGTCCTCGTAGGAACCATTGAGTTGATGTTAGTCCAGCTCTCGAATTAAATATTCAAAATGAATTTTCCAAAATTTCCCTATCCTATAAACCGGTATTTCTCTTATTCTATTACTAGTTTCAATTGCAAGGGAAAACTGTTCTCGAGTAATTCTGCCTTTTACTAATGCCTCCTCAAGTTCATCCATATCATCAACAATAATTGTACCATCTGGATATACTATTAAATACAAATCATCTAAATAAGGCACATTATGTACGTCAATTCCTTGCCCAGCTATCATATCTATGTACCACAACTCCATTTATCATATGATAATCTACTTTTCTTCAAAACTTTCCACCTACTATATATTATCTGTACTTAACACCCCATAAATATATGTGTCCCAATAAATTGGATTACCTGCTTCATCATTATGAAAGGATACATTCTGCCTAAGTTCTGCTTCCTTTCTTAGTCCGATTTTCTCCATCGTTTTCCACGAGGATATATTAAGCGGTGTACACTCAGCAAATACTCTGTTAACGCCTTGAGAAAATGCCCATAAAACTACTGCTTTAGCAGCTTCACTTCCATATCCCTTTAAATGATAATTTTCATTTAATACATATCCTAATTCTTTAGAATTAAAATCCCTAACTCCCAGATATATATTACCTATCACCTTATGTTCAGCCTTTAATTCAATAGCAAAAAATTCATTACTATTACAACGATACTTAATTTCATCTTCAATTTTATCCTCATTAAAGTCAGGATAACCTTCAAACATTTTATTGACTCTTTGGAGCATGTATTCGCCTAAATCATCTCTATCCTTCATTTCAAAATTTCTAATAATTAAGCTATCCGTTTCAATTCGCATTGTTTTATTCTTCCTACTCTCAGAAATTAGTCATTGTGTAGTACATCAAAAATTATATTTTCAGAAATTAATCATATTCATTAATGATTCCAAAAGGATATAATGCCATCGCTGTTGACGAAAAATCAAACCCCATCTTTTTATATAATTCTTTTCCCATATCATTTGTGTTTAACAATATTCGTTCACATTTCTTGCTTTTCGCTTTCTACACAAGTAGATTTAATATTTGGGATGCTAATCCTTTTCGACGATAATCTCTACTAGTAAACATATTTCCTAAATAAGCGGTTCTCCCTCTTGGACACCAGTCATTAGGTGGTAGTTTTCTAAAATCATATAATTCTCCACCTAACTAATATAGATAATTTGCTTTTCGATTTATAATAATACTGATTGCGTTTAAACATAATGGGAAAATTTGCTTCTTTTCAAAGTTTTCCTCCTGCAAATTCCATGTTTTATATACAACCATCGATATCATTAATAACTTCAAAATTACTACCTAATTCTGATACCAGTTTGCAATGTTCGAACCAATACTTTAATATGTATTTCATTATATATTCCTTTCATCTAGTTGGTACCAATATATAACATTAATATACATTTAATTATAAACAGCTCACATACATAAATCAAGAAAACCAACAAGAAATTTCTAATTACTTCCTGAATTTCTCCAACAAACAACATAACCTCTCTATCACTATAATATCAGGAGATAGAGAGGTTATTATATTATTCGTTATCTTTTAGAGTATTAAAGGCTAACCTATATTCTATCCTTATAACTTAACCTTACTTCCCCATCACCTTAATATCCCACAAAGAATACCCATAAGGCAATGCTCTTTCTACTCCCTGGAATTTAACATATCTAGCTTTAACATTGTCTATATTCCAGTTTTCCACGCCGCCAACTCCATTGCTTTGTTTAATAACACGAGAATAATTAACTCCATCTGTGGAAACCAAAATCTCATACTGTTTACCATAAGCAGCTTCCCAGTTAAGAATCACCTGATTAATTGTATAGGTATTTTTAAGATCCACAATAAACCAAGCGTCATCGGCAAAGTTAGAGGCATATCTTGTTGCGGTATTATTATCTACTAAATTACTGGCTGAAAATGCTACACTTTCTGTACCTGACGATTGTACTGTTTTACCGAATGCTTTATCCTCTGAATCAGTATTATTGCCAGATGACGCCACTGTATAGCTATTCCAAGGTGAATCTATGGCACCTTGTCCCGGGTTATAAGTAAAGGAATACTCAATCTTGTCTCCAGCAGATAAGCCTGTTATTTTATATCGATACTTATTATTACCGATAGAAGTCATTGCTACATTCATTTGTCCCCCGCCATTAACCTTATAATGAAGATCTGCAAAAGTAGCACCATTTACATAAAATTCTACGGTGTCTTTTGTTCTAACTAAACCATAAGTTTCATTTCCTTGGGTTTCTTCGTCTGGTGGATTAACTGGAGGTAACTCTGTTGTATTGTCTGTATATGAGCCGTTCGTACTACCTTCAGCCTGATATACTCGTACATAATCCACATTCATAGATGCTGGTATATCACCTTCTCCTGGTGTAACACCGCCATCAAACCAGCCACCTACAGCTAGATTCATAATAATATAAAATTCTTGGTCAAACGGAGCATTCGGATTATTGGGATTTCCTGCAGAATACCACTGGTCATTGGTTACCTTAAAGAAACACTTTCCATCCACGTACCATTTGATGTTATCTTCTTCCCATACAAGACTATATACATGATAATCCGAATTAATGGATTCTCCCTCTGGAAATACATAATCTCCACCTAGGTATGTATTGGTTGGCCATGTTCCACCATAGTGGATTGCACCACTACTTGCATTCGGTATACGTCCTCTTGCTTCCATTACATCAATTTCACCGGAAGATGCCCATACTCCATATGTATCATCGTTTGGTAACAACCAAAGTGCAGGCCATAATCCGTTACCAGCTGGAAGTTTTGCTCTAAAGTCGATTCTTCCGTATTTGAATGTGAATTTGTCTTTTGAAGTTATTTTTCCTGATGAGTATGGTGCTACTCGATTAGGGTCAATTTCAGGAAATGTTGTTGGTTCATAATACGTGGTAATATTTAAATTTCCATCTTTAATAAATGTATTTTTTTCCGAATCCGTATAATATTCAAGCTCATTATTTCCCCAGCCCCATTTATTCGGATCTCCATCAATATAGTATCCTGTATTATAGTTCCATTTAGAGGTATTTAATTTATCTCCTGCAAACTCGTCATTCCATATTAGATTCCATCCGTCCAATTTAGAACTGTCACTTGTTCCTAATTCTAATTCTCCTAAATCCGAAATATCAGGCCTTGGGGCATCCGGATTTCCAATAAAGGAGTACACAACATAGTTATTACCAACATTACCGCCCTTTTCCCCATTCAAGGGATATCCGATACGAAGCTCCATATCCTCTTGAATCGGTTGGAACCATAACCCGTAAATCCCATCTACCCAGTATCCCCATTGGTTTTTATCTGACAACTTATTATATCCATTGCCTTGATAGCTAAAGCCACTGAGAGCTGTATTGCTTAATTCAACCCATGTACCATTGACCTTTACTTCATAGATAAAATTGCCAAGCTCAGTTGCTACTGGATAACCGCCATCGATAAATGGAAGTGGTATACCAATTGCACCTGTTGTTCCTGCTGCATAGGTTGTTGTATCAGCAGTCAAAACGTGCGTATCTCTTACTGGTTTATTAAAAGTAATTGTATAATCCAGATATACCCCTGGTGAAGAGATAGATGCAAGACGAACATAAGTTGTCTTTTCTACATTAAACCAATATCCTCCCGGCCCATCCCAGAACTGTCCGAAATTCTTATCATAAATCCAACCACTGGCAGCATTGTTGTCGATATCAATCCAATCTGTATCATCCTCTGTTCGAACATATACTTTTAGATCTTTAGCTACCTGTTCATATTTGATGGATGTATCACCATTAAAGGTAGGATAAGTAAATCCACAACCACCAGTAACTCCAGCGGTCAATTGAGGCCCCTGTGTTGCAGTCATAGAAGTAATTGCCTCTGATGATAGTTGTGTATACTGCAATGTATACTCTAGTGTCACTTCTTTATTAGTTTTTGATTGCAATTGTAGATATGTTGTTTTATTTACATTAAACCAATAACCATAAAATCCACTGTCACTCCAATTTCCCCAGTTTGAATTATAAACAAAACCAGAGACGTTATCGATGTCAACCCATGTTCCATTTACTTTAACATTTACTTGTAAGTCACTTGCAACATCCGCCCATGATGCAGAACCACCATTGAATTTTGGCATTACAAATCCATAACTAGCTCCATTAACCCCTGAGTTTGTAAGTATTGGACCATCTGAGGCTGAATAATAGTCCATGGATGTGATTGCCCCTGTTGCTGCTTTTGCGACCTTTCCATTGTAGATTGAATACCCTGTTAGAGTACCCATTAGCAATGTAATTGTCAGAACAATGCTTAATACATTACGTAGTTTCTTGTTGTTAACTTGTAACACTCGCTTCTCCATAAGCGCCCTCCTTTAGATAAATGATATCCCCCATGGTTACGTCAATTTTCACAAAGAAGTCGTTTTATATCCCCCACTACAATTTATTATACTGGTATATTCTGCTAGTCATAAGTCAATAAAATTACATAAAGGTATACATATTTTATAATTTTTTATAAATGTTTGTAAATCAAACTCTCATGATGGACATCGTTGCAATAAAAAATCTATTATTAAGGTCTGTCTAGTCTTAGACTCTTAATAATAGACCATCAAAAGGTAATATAGTTCTGTCACGTAAGAAGACTCATCGCTACCTAAGAAAATAGCAGCAGCATTCAATTCACCTTCTTCGCCAGTGTATTAATACCTGATGCAACAAGTCCTCCATCACACAAGATATCAACCCCAGTCAAATAACCTGCACTAGGACTAACACAATAAGCCAATAAACTGGCGATCTCCTCTACGTAACCAAAACGTTTGATTGCGCAGTATTTTGTATATGCGTCTGCTTCTTCCTTCTCAAGTTCACCCATAGGTGTTTCGAAATTTCCTGGAGAGACTGAAATTACTCTTGCTCCTTTGCTACCAAATCTTGAAGAATCTTGCTTAGCAAACCAGATAACAAAATGTTTAGATATTCCATATGCTACACCAGATCTTACTTTTTCAGGAAATATATTTATCCTTTTCATTATTTTCTTCATAAATAGTTCGGGATCTTTAACACTGTATTTGTAGAGTCCCTTTGGCATAACAATCTTAGGCGTTATATACGCTGACATTGAAGAAACATCAATAATACAGCTTCCTTCTCCCATAACCTTATAAAATGCATTGTTTATATTTATTGTTCCTAAAGCATTTACTTCCATAATCTGTTTCGCATTTCCCATATGTGGTGACAAGCCTGCTGCATGTATTACTGCTACAATATGTCCCCTTTCTTTAGCATAATCAGCAAGATTTTGAACGCTTTTATAATCTGACACATCACAAGCAATAGCTTCTATTTCAATATTTTCTGCTTGCAATTCCGCTACTGCATTTTCTAGCTTTCCTACGCTTCTGCCACAGATAATAATATAATGATCTTGACCCATTAATCTGGCGGTGGCAAGCCCCATTCCGCTCCCACCACCTGTTATTACACAAACATTTTTCATCTAAAGATACCTCCGCAGATATTACATTCTTATATTTTCACGTCCCAATATTAGTGTTCTGAAGCACTCATAACTTTGTTTATCATATTCATAGCAAAAGGTGAATTTATTTTATATAATGCATTCATCACTTTGCAGTCTTTACCTATGTAAGATCGAATCTTCTTCTTCTCCATCGCCTCAATAATTAATTCTGCAGCTTTAGCTGGTGCGAGAACCATCTTGGATTTACTACTATCACTTGATGTATTATATACTATATTTGAGTTCTTTTTTATGTCTGTTGCTATTCCACCAGGAATAACTACAGATACATTCAAATTTGTTTCCTTCAGCTCAGATGACAATCCTTCTGTCATAAGCTTTACTGCTGCCTTTGAAGCACCATATATACTTTGACCCGGTACAGGCAAAAATCCACCCATACTTGAGACATTCACAATATGTGCCTCTGGACGTTTAAGTAAATGTGGTAAAAATGCCTTTACCATATAAAGTGTTCCATAAAAATTAATATTCATTACTCTGTCTATCCGATCCATGTCAAGCTCATCTAAGTGAATAAAAGGCTGAATGATACCTGCATTATTTATAATCCCATCGACCTTTCCATGTTCTTCAAGTATTTTCTCTGCAAAGTAAAGACAGCCTCCCTGTTTGAAATATCTAAAACGTAAGTAAATAAACGCTTACTGTTACCAGCGATACTTGACGTTTCTTTTAATGCGTCTCCATTAATATCAGCCGTAAACACGGTAGCTCCCTTTCGAAGCAGTTGTAAAACCAACTCTCTCCCTACTCCATTTCCTCCACCAGTTACAACAATGTTTTTTCCTTCTACTTTCATAATTTTCTTCTCTTCACCATACATTATAAATTCAAATTTCTTTTTGTTACATTTGATATCTGTAAATTTTCTGTATAGGAACTATTATGTTGCATTGCTACTTCAACATATACATCATCTTTTTTGCCTTCACAATATAAAATGTTTTCATATAAGCAATCTTTATGGCCGTTTAATACCCCTCAAATGTTACTTTTTGTTTATATTTTGTTTGAGTTTTGTTAATATGCATTTTTCTTTAACCCAATTATTAATATTTTACATTATATTCTACCAAAGTAACATAAACGTAAACTCAGAGTTTGTTCTGTTATCTGATTTATGAGCTTGTATATAAATCTAGTTAATCCAAATAAACTGCTGTATGTTTTCACATAAGAAAAAAGGAGGTCTTAGTGACCTCCCTAAATAATCATATTTTACATATTATTTTCTAAGAGCTACAGCTGGCTCAGTTCGAATCAACTTATAGCTCACAACACTACTCATAGTCATAACAATAACGAAAGTAGCAACTACAGACAGAGTAATCTGTACTCCGTTAAAGATAATTGTATAACCCATCATCTTTCCAACTAAGATGCTAACACCAAGCAATATCAGATTTACCACTGTAGCTAGTAATGAGAGCATTAGATTTTCATAGCGAATCATAGAACTGATTTGTAGGCGGCTAAATCCAAGCGCAGAGAGCAAACCCACCTCACGAAAGCGGGCATTTTGCAACTTATAAAGTAGTACGATACAGATAAATAGACCGATACCTAAAATCAAAATAGAAATAACAAAGAACAGTTTGTTCAGGCTATTAAAAGTATTTTGCAGAGCAAATACTTCGCTTACAGCTGTTTTAGCTGTAAGTCCATGCAGTTCCATGTCGTTACTAACTGCTACTATATCAGAAAACTCTTTAACATCATAATTTATAGAGTAGTTTTTATCGACCGAAATATCCTTGTAAAATTGCTGTTCAACATCAGAGCTCACAAAGAAATCATCGTATCCTGCGTTATAAATCCCACTGATAGTAAGGTTGTATTCTTTACCATCTAATTCTAGTACCATATTTTTATCAATCAAATTCCTAATATCTAAATCAAATTTCTTAGCAAGGCTAGGGGTGATTGCGATCTCATTCATTCCATAGCGCGGCATCACACCATAGGACAGGCTCTCAGTTGCTTTTGGCATTGGAAACTTCTCAGTCAATTGTTCAGTTTTATTGTCAATCGACAAACCGATATTCTCAAGTTTATACTGATAATACACGTTCTCAATACGATCATCTTCTTTAAGGAGGTTGAGAATTGTACCATCATCCTCTCCTTTGATATAGCCATTATTAAAAGCTGTGTTTTTAGTTGTGAAATCATCTATAGAACGTTCCATGATGTTTCCAAAGGATAACGAGAACAGAAATGCAAGCAATCCTATTGAGATTGCAAGCGATACTGCTGCATAACGCTTAACATGTACCTTGAAGTTTTTTATAGCGTGTGACAACATTGAAATATTAGGTTTTCTACCAATCACTATCGAAGTGCCACCTGTCATATCACGAGGGCTCTCCTGTTCTGTTGCGATTATCTGATCCCTAATGTGAATGATTTCATCAGCAAATTCACAGATTTTTGCATCATGTGTAATTACTACAACAAGCCTATCCTTTGCAATTTCTTGCAAGATTGTCATGATCTCTGTTGAAGTGTTACGATCAAGTGCTCCCGTTGGCTCATCCGCAAACAAAATCTGTGGATTACTCATTAATGCTCTTGCGATAGCCACCCTCTGTTTTTGTCCGCCTGATAGATTTTCAACTTTTTGATTCTTCTTTGTTTCAATCCCTAGGCGATTCAAAAGCGTAGTTGCCCGTTCTTGACTATCTTCCTTTGACTCTTCTGATAATTCAGATGCAATCTGCACATTTTCCAAAACAGTATATCCAGGCAACAAATGATAGTTCTGGAACACAAAGCCAATGTTATCACAACGATACCTGCAAAGACTGTCCGTATCCATTTTGCTAATAGATTTACCACCCACCAAAATCTCGCCTTCGTAATCAGTATCAAATCCTGCAAGGAGGTTCAATAGTGTAGTTTTTCCCCCACCAGATGGCCCCATAAGACAAACGATACCTTTTTCAGGGAAAGTATAATTGGCATTTTTTAAAATTACGGTTACACCATATTTTTTAGTCACATTACGAATTTGTATCATGATTATCGCTCTCCCGTCTTTAATGAATCAGATGCCTTAGTTGTGATGCCTATAATTGCTGTAACAACACAGGCTAGAATACCCATGCCAAGTACCAACATTGCTCCAGTTACTAGCAGTTTACTATTCAAGATATCCACGCTCCAGAATTTTCTCGTAGCAAGGTTTGTTAATGGAGAAATACACAAGAACAAAATAGCCGAGCCCATGGATAAAATCAGAAATTCTGAAACTGCAGTCAGTAATAGATGTCGGTTTGCATATCCGCTCACTTTAAAAATTGCGTACTCTCGTTTTCGTGTCAGTGCCGTCATTATGGATACTGCCAACACGACTAACACTGCTAATATACTAATCACGATAACAGCTGAGCCAGACTGCTGTGTAGTTTGATCATTCAAACGCACCATATCCTCTACCAATTCAAATTGACCAAGTGGGACAATTCCCATTGCATTAAGTTCGTCTTTAATTGAAATCATATCTGCTGGTGTTTTCGCACGAATGGTAAAGTTACCCTCTCCACTAGTTATCTGTGCTTGTGCACGCATATCGTCTAAAGCAGGCTTACTAAAAAAGAAGGCATCATCTACGGAATATTCAAACAACTGACCATCCACCTCATATTTTACCGTGTTATCTGCCACTCCGACTATTTTCGCGTTGATAGCAACTGGCATGGAAACCGGCTCTCCGCTGTCCCAGTTGTAGACTGTTCCCTTAAAGTCAACAATTTTGCCTAACGCTTCTTGTGCTGAGATACCTGCTTTTTCTAAAAAGCTCTTAGGAATCACAATCTCATTGCCATCGCCCATTGGCATTGTTCCTGCTATCAGTTCATTGACGGTCGGAACAGTATTACTGGTGTCAATACTATATTCCTGACCATCTAACGTAACCCTAATATTGTTATAGGCTTGGGTAAATACAATGTGTGATATTCTCTCATCTTTTTGATATTGCTCATAGAGTCCATCAATATTTTGATCTACATTAGCACTAGGTTCATCATTTTCATTGCCAGCCGATCCACCAGCGCTAATGAAGCTCCCAACTACACTAATATCCAGAATTGCTCCTCCGTAGGTATCATATAATTCTTGGAAAGCAGATTGATTGCTGTCTATAATGGCGCCGCTTACAGTTACAAGCAATAATGTTGCTGCAACTACTAAGGAAAGCACTGTAGTCACCATGCGTCCCATTTTACTTTTTACACTACTCATAGATAACTTACATGCACTCACAAATGAAAGCTTGTGAGAATTATCTGTATCAGGTTTAACTGATTTAGAAGGCAATTCATTGGAAACTGTAATCAATTCCCCCTTGTCAAGCTCGTATACCTTAGATTTTCCATCAATCAGCGATGTGTCATGTGTTACTATAATTACAGTTCTGCTTTTAGCAATATCTCGAAGAATTTCTATTGTAGTCTTAGCTGATTTTTCATCAAGAGCACTCGTTGGTTCATCGGCAATAATCACCTGAGGATTTTTAATAAGTTCCCTGGCAATTGCCACCCTCTGTTTTTGACCTCCTGATAACTTACTCGCCTTTTGATTAGCTAACTCACTGATTTTTAACTCTCGCAGTACCTTCATAACTGCCTTTTCATCTTGATTCGGCTTTAAATACTGAGGTAACATAACATTCTCAATAACCGTCAAGTCCTCTAGTAGATTAAAATCTTGCCACACAAAGCCAAAGATATTGTTATAATAATAACTTCTTTCTTGCGGAGTAAGCTCTTTTATACTTTTACCACAATAGAATACCTCTCCATCAAAATTTTGCTCCATACCACTGATTATTTTTAACAATGTAGTTTTTCCACTTCCGGAGGAACCTATGATAAAATTTAATCCCTTACCAATAGACATGGAAATATTACGAAGGGCATACTCATCTCCGAATTTTTTTGAAACATTATTAATTTCAAACATATTGTACTTTCCTCACTTTTTCCTTTGATAGGCCTATTGTAACAAATGCGAGTTAAAATCCGTGTTAAGTAAATTTTATATTCTTAAGTCAAGACCACCAGCTTAGCTGGTGGCTTGCTCTGCCCCTATAAGGGGCTAT
>JAHZFJ010000008.1 GCA_019421365.1 Lachnospiraceae bacterium | reverse complement strand
AGCTGGCTGGGGACACACCGGCAGAGCCGGTGGTTTATTTTGCTTCTATACAATATAATGAAAGGCCACGAGCAAATTTGCTCGTGGCCTTTCAGATAAGAATTTAATTAAAGTAACTTGATATATTCTTCTAACTTTTCAGATAAAACCTTTGCACGGGCAAAATCAGTATTCTTCAAAGCTAATTCTACTTTCATTTCAACTTCTTTTTTCTTTTGCTCGATTTCTAAATAGTCTTTATCGAAATATTTGGAATAAATCATCTTTCTAAACTTACGTAAACTCATCTTTCTAATTGTCTTATCCTCAATAATTAAAACATAATCTACACAGTTTACTATTGTATAGAAGTCATGTGAAATCATGAGTACGGCACCATTATAATTTTTAATGGCATCCTCAAGGGCTACTTGTGAATACGTGTCTAGATGACTTGTCGGTTCATCAAGAAGTAACATGTTTGCCTTACTAGCAGAAACTTTAGCTAATTGAAGTATGTTTTTCTCTCCACCTGATAACGATGCTATCTTTTGATTAAGTACTTCTGATTCAAAACCATAGTTTTGAAGATGCTCTCTAATCTTTTGTTTCGTCTCAAACCCAGCATCGAAGAATTCATCAAGTATCGTATTAGACTCATCTAGCATTTCGCCTTGAAGTTGAGATAGAAAAGCAAGTTCAATGTCTTCATTGATCTCAATAGCTTCATTATTATTTCTAAAGATTTCTCGGAGTAAAGTCGTTTTACCGGTACCATTTGAACCGATAAGTGCAACTTTTTCATTTGATTTAATCTCAAAGTTAGCATTTTCTATTAGGACGTCAGCAAAGCCAACGTTGTAATCATTGACCTTTAAAGCTACCGTTTCTTCAATCTCGTTATCAGTAACCAAATGGATTTCTGGTTGTTTAATATCAACGAATGGTTCTTTAATTCTACGAGCTTCTAATCTTTCTAGGAGTTTTACTCTAGCATGTACCGCTCTTCCTCTTGCAGCATTCGTATGAATCGTTGCAGCAGATCTTAGTTGCTCAACTATAAGCTCATTTCTTTCAATCTCTTCATTATCAGCGATTGCTAGTTCTTGTAACTCAATTTTTGTTTGAAGTAATGAGAAGTTATAATCTATATATCTACCATTAAATTCTTGAAGTTCTGTGTTTTCAAGGTGTATAATTTTATTAAAACAATGATTTAATAGGTATCTGTTATGCGTAATAATTAACATGATTCCTTTATGTGAATTAATTAGATTTTTAAGAGAATTAAGGTTCTCAAAATCCAAAAACACATCAGGTTCGTCCATAATCATCAATTCTGGACTTGTTAGCATGACCTTAATCACTTGAATAAGTTTGAATTCTCCACCACTAAGTTTCGATATACTAAGATCTGCATGCTTACTTAGATCCGCTAGATTGAGCTTCTTTTCTATGTTATTTTCGAAATTATCCCCATCTATTGCTTGGAAAGCATCTAAAGTTTCCTGATACTTTATAAGTAAAGAATCAATATCTGAAGAGGTTTCCATTTCAGCACATATGGATGTTATTTCGTTTTGTAGCTTAATAAATTCTTCCCCGATATATTCAAATACTGTCATTTCATTTGTTTTATCAATCCCAGAGAACTGACTGACATACCCAATTCTTGCATTAGGTGATATATCTATCTTTCCATCAAATATATATTTCTCTGGATCCATAAGCATATCGATCATCGTACTTTTTCCACTTCCACTAGCTCCTATTAAAGCACAATGTTGACCATCTTCTAATGTAAATGAAATATTATTAAATAAATCCTTTTGTGGAAATGAGTAGGACAAGTTTTCAACTTTTATCATAGTATTACCTTTCTTTATCAATAAAAAAGAGCCTATAAAAATAAGCTCTTCTATATAGTATTACCAATTGTAATTTTACAATTTATTATTAGAATTAAAAATTATTTCAATTGTTCATTTGTAGCATAACATTATTTTCGACTAATTTCAATCTTTTTATGCTAAACTATGAATTTCCAAACGATCTAAACCATTCTCCCTACTATATCCCAAAACTTACAATTAGCAGTATCAAGTCTCATATATCTAGGATTATCAACATTTAATTGTATACCCATATGAACTTTTGAATCTCTACCGAATACATCCAAATCGAATATTTCGAACATTTCTTGTGAGTTAGATCGATTAGAGACAACTGTGCGAATTTTAATTTGTTCAAATTCATATTCGGTCATTAAACACCACTCCTTATAAGCTAAAATGCAGCACGTAACGCATTCAATAACTTTCTTGTTAATGGAGTTGTACCTGAATTTGTCTTCTGATACATTAATAAGAAGGTTAGATTATCTTTTGGCGAGTTCACGAAGAACGCTCCTAACCAGCCATCCCAACCATATTCTCCTTTCGTACCGAGATGATGGCAAAGTTCTGGTTTCGTAAGTATTCTCATGAGATTACCATAACTATATCCTGCAAGATCTTCACATAAATCAAAGATTTGTTCTTGCTTTGGGTTAAGATGGCTAGTTGTCATATATTCAACTGTTTTCTCTGATAATATTCTTCTATCATTATAAACACCTTTATTCAATAACATTGTTGCAAATCTACCATAATCCTCTATGGTTGAAGCTAAACCCGCACCCCCTGATTCGAATGTAGGTTTACGTAGCATTCTATTTTGAATACCTAAGTTATGCCCCTCATATTTTTCAAGCCCATTATCCGTTACCTCATAGGTCGATGCCAGTCTTTCTTGTTTCTCTGCTGGTACATAAAATCCCGTATCCTTCATACCTAATGGTGTAAAGATATTCTTTTGCAAGAACTCAGAAAATGGCACTTTCGTTACTACTTCTACAATGGCACCTAATACGTCTGCACAAGAACTATACAACCATTTATCACCAGGCGAGAACATAAGCGGTATTTTGCCTAATTCATTCATGGCCTCTACCGTTCCTAAATTTTCATAAGGACTTCCTTCTTCTAAGCCATCAATTAATTTATCAAAAAGTTTGCCTGTTTCTTTCTCTGTTAAGCTATTCTCACTTGGATAGGAAAGACCAGCTGTCATGAATAACAAATCCTTTATTGTCATTTTACGTTTCACATCTTTTAGTGTCGTTCCTTCATAATACTTTTGATTTTTGAATCCTTCTAGATATTGTTCAACAGGATCTAATAAATCAATTAGTCCTCTCTCTACCAAAAGCATTACGGCTGCACTTGTAACCGGTTTAGACATAGAATACAGACGGAATATTGTATCTTTCCTGATTGGTACTCCACTCTCTTTATCTGCATATCCATATTCAAAATAACTTTGTCGAATTCCATCTTTCAAACACAGAAAATTACCTCCTGCTATTTCTCCATCTTCCACAGCTTTTTTTAATATTTCATTCATTTGCGATAAACTCATCTGTATCTCTCCTTTTGATTTATTTATATTTTTAATTAACATTAGCTTCTGGATTAATACGTCTGTAACGACATATTTCGTTCATTGTTATTTTATTTTTAGTACCATGGATTCTCTCGTAACTGGCCAAGAGCAGTCCCAACTAATCCTCCAGCTAAAAGATGCTTCTTCATATTTCTTTGTAAGCTTGTATCTTCAGGTAACTCTTTATAATTATTAAACTTCTTCTTATAAACCCATTCTATAAAATCGTCTTCTTCTTTATACCAGTCCGATACTTCAAAAGCTTCTTGGAAAACAATAATATTAGAAGTTGATGGTAATAATTCTTTAAGTGCAGGTGAAAGTAGCCAAGAATGACAGATGTATCTACTTTCTTTATACTCTGGATAGTATGTCCTTATGAATTTTTGGCTATCTACATAGGATTTTCTACAATTAATAATTGTAAGTCTTGCATTCGATGGAATATGTACGCTAATCACCTTTTCATCAGACTCAGTTGTTAATTCGTATTCCAATTCTCCGATTCGGAATAATTGCATTCCAATCTGCCTTGTAGTCCACCAATCCCTGTCAAAACCATATGTTTCATAACTAACTTTATGTTCTTCTATAAATCGCGGAAAACATTTCATAGTATTAAGGAACACTTGTTCTAGTATGCCTAATTTACTATATTGTTCATATGTACTTTCTAAACATCTGACCATGCATGTTAAAATCTTAATACCACCTTGATCTTCTCCTAACTTCTCCTTAAGTCTTATCAATGCTTCTTGCGATGTTTCAAACGTTAATAACCGCTCCAACTCATCCTTGACATTATCATACTCAAAAGTACTATCAAATGCTATCACCTTATCAATGATTTCTTGTTGCAAACCAATTTTTTCACACATATCTAAAACAATCTTCATCTTTGATCCTCACCTAAATCTAGAATTTTTTCTTCATTTTCTTCTCAAATTAGTTTCTCATGATAAACATGAATTTTTGATTCGTTTTTTGCTTTTACAAATACACTTATATTAGGAAACAATGGTGACATAAAATACGCTGTATGTATTCCATTATTATGCAATTATACACAAGTGTCAAGACGTTCTTTAATAAAACTATACCAATATTATTCTACACAAACATCTCTATTATTTTTATTCTATACTCTCTTTTATTAATAATTTTTTACCAATACTTAATATAATTACCAAATTAATACTGAATTCTATTTAATTCTTTCTATTTTCATGTTAAAATATATTTATATCTATAAAATCACGCAAAAAGAACATGTGTTCTGACTAACATAATAACCCCACTTGCAGTTTAATAACAATAATTTGTGAATTCCGTCATTTAAGTACCCTTTATGTTGAATTTATGCAAGTTATTCTACCCAAACTTGCAGCATTATATTTACAAGGAATTTAATTCCGCTTGACTTTCTTGTATTTACCATGTATATTTTATTAAGTATAGTATTCACCCTCAAGCGAAATGAATTTTTATCTCTACGTAATTTCATTTTGTGACAAACTTAATATTAAAATATACTATCATACATTTGACGATTCAACATATAACACCTTATTCGTGCATTATTCAGCAAAATTAAGGTGTGCAATGCAAAAATAATTCATGGCGGCATTTAACACAAAGGAAGAAACTGCAATGAATCGTTATCACAACATTTTCTTGCACAACGAATAAAATCGGGGGCATATTCGCTAACTCAAGCGTGCATTAGAAAATAGCTTAACAATTACTAAACGTAATACAAGGAGGATTCATATGAACCAATTATTACAAAAATTCGATTTTTCTAATGAGTTACAAGATTTATTATCAAACTGTGCTGGTGTACATACACCTACTACTAAGGCTGAGCTTTATAAACTGGTTTATGGATCAGAGGAAACAATGGTGCATGATGTTATCTACACAATACCAGGAGAAGGTGAAATTAAAGAAGCAGATGTTGTTCGTTGTAAAAACGGTGCTGTTGTTAACTACGTTGAAGACTATATGCGTCGTCGTGATCCAAACTGTATGGTTATCGCTGATCAAAAACCAACGGATAAACCTAAATATAAAGATGTTTATGGAACAGAATTTGATTCTGTACGTAACGAAACTTTTGAATGGTTAAAAACACAAGAACTTATTGTTATTCCATTCAATGCAGGTGGAAATCTTCATGGATATGGTTCTTTATTAGTTTGCCCTTTAAATGCTGCTTTCTTCGCTTATGGTGTTGCATTATTACAAGGATTTATCAATGCTGAAGAATCAGAAGGATTCCGTCCACGTGCTGTTATCTATGTGGCTCCACCTTTCCGTCATACACACTTTAAAGGAAAACAAGTTTGTGTTCACAATCGTTTAGATGATTGCCACGAAATCTTCTCTTATAACCTATATCCAGGCCCATCAGCTAAAAAAGGTGTTTATAGTGTATTACTTGACATCGGAGAAAGCGAAGGCTGGGTTACAGCACACGCATCATGTGCTAAAGTAGTTACTCCATATGAAAACGAAGTAGTTATCATGCATGAAGGTGCTTCTGGTGGTGGTAAGAGTGAATTACTTGAAGAGATTAAGAAATCAAAAGATGGACGTGTCCTTGTAGGAACACATACAATCTCTGGTGAAGAGAACTACATCACAATGGGTGATACCTGTACAATCAAACCAGTAACAGATGATATGGCTATTTGCCATCCAGCCTTCCAAAATCAAAGCGGAAAACTTTGCTTAACTGACGGTGAAGACGGCTGGTTCTTACGTGTTGATGGTATCACTGAATACGGTAGTAGTCCTGAACACGAGAAAATATCAATTCATTCAGATGAACCACTAATCTTCTTCAACCTTCAAGGGGTTCCTGGTTCTACTTGTCTTCTTTGGGACCATACACTAGATTCGGACGGCAAACCTTGTCCTAACCCTCGTGTAATCATTCCAAGAAAATATATCAAAAACATCGTGCAAGAACCTGTTGAGGTTTCTGTAAGAAGCTTTGGTGTTCGTATGCCACCTTCAACTGCAGAGAATCCAAACTACGGTATTATGGGTATGTTACACATTATCCCACCTGCTCTTGCTTGGTTATGGAGACTTGTTTCACCACGTGGACATAATAACCCAAGTATTGTTAGTTCTAAAGGTATGGTTAGTGAAGGTGTTGGTTCATATTGGCCATTCGCTACTGGTGAGCGTGTAAAACAAGCAAACCTTTTATTAGATCAAATTATGTCTTCACCAAATACTAAATATATCTTAGTTCCTAATCAGCACATCGGTGTATATGAAGTAGGATTTGCTCCAGAAAACATTGTTGTTGAGTACCTTGCACGTCGAGGTGGCGTTAACTTCAAGATGGATCGTTTAGTAGAATCACGTTGTCCATTACTAGGATATGCATTAAAAGAAATGAAAGTAGACGGACAATACATTCGCTCTAAATTCCTTCGCTGTGAAAAACAAGCTTTACTTGGTACTGAAGGTTACGATAAGGGTGCTGCTATCCTTACAGACTTCTTTGCTCGTGAAATTGAAAAGTTTGATACTCCAGACTTAGATCCATTAGGAAAAGAAATCATCCAATGTTTCAAAAATGGTGGTACAGTTGAAGATTACTGCAAAATCACTCCATTAGGACTTTACTAAAATAAAATAGATTGACATAAACATAAAATCCCAACATTTTCTATCGTTGAAAATGTTAGGATTTTTACACTTAATCTAACAGAACCGACAGGCTAAAATATAGCTGTCGGTTCTGTTAATTCTTTATTATTATATTATCGAAGAGCTTAGTCTAATATACTCATTAGATTCTCCACCTCTGCTTGTGTTACATCTTTAAAGAAGAAATCATAACGGAAGAAGAAATAACCATCAACTTCTCCTGTACTACGTCCGTATTCTACCATACGTTGTAATACATCATCATTCTCTTTCCATTCAGCCTCAACACTTGATCCTGCACGATATGTTGGGATTCCTACATACATGTTAACTGTTGAACTTGTACGTAAAGATAACCAATAATCTAACGCTTTATCATATGCTGCTGAGAATCCCGTATTCTTGTCTGTATACGTATTCTCGAAGGACCAATATAATTGTGGACAAATATAGTCAATATACTTGTCAGATGCCATCCATGTCTCCACATCTACATAGTTACCTTGTGTAAGGTACAGATTAACCGGATTACCAGCTGGGCTTATACCGAATTGTACACTTGAATCAATATCTTTAATCGCAGCGTACACCTTTTTAACTAATGTGTTAACGTTATTTCTTCTCCATACATCAATAGTATTTGGTTTTTTGCCACTATCAA
The DNA here is from genome assembly GCA_019421365.1 of Lachnospiraceae bacterium. Taxonomy (GTDB): domain Bacteria; phylum Bacillota; class Clostridia; order Lachnospirales; family Lachnospiraceae; genus Anaerosporobacter. The sequence continues at coordinate 150,135 of JAHZFJ010000008.1, read as the reverse complement.
TAGTTTTAGACACATACGCATTGTACTCTATATTATCGAATGTAGTCTGATATTTAGAACCAAGGTTAGGATAGAAATAATCATCAAAATGAATTCCATCTACATCATAATTTTCTACGATTTCTTTTACACCGTTTACAATAAGATTCTGGGCAGCAGTTGAAGCTGGATTATAATAGATGTTCGGCTTTTTATCACCATCCGTATCGAATGATAAAACATTACGATTCTTAGTTGTATCATCATCTTCATACCACATTCTAGCAGGATTATCTTCTGATAATGCTGAGTAATCTCCTGATTGAAGAGTTACACGGTAAGGATTAATCCATGCATGGAATTCTAATCCTCGTTCATGTGCCGCATCAACCATGTATTTAAGTGGATCATATCCAGGGTCTTTTCCTTGAGTACCTGATACATACTTAGACCATGGAAAGTATTTTGAAGGATATAAAGCATCGCTGAAAGGTCTTACTTGAACGATAACTGTATTCATATTTAAATCTACACTGTTATCAAACATCTCATCAATTTTAGCTTTGAATTGTTCTTCTGTATATCCTGTCGTTTTAAATTCAAGGTAAGAAATCCACATAGCTCGCATTTCTAATGTTACAGATATGGTTTTTATCGTAGCATTACCTGCCTTATCGATTACTTTAACACTATAAGTTCTATCAGTTTTAACAGTAAAGCTTTTAAGATTAGAAACATTTTTAGCTTTAGTTGTCCACTTTTCAGAAGCTACATCAGTTACTTTACCTTTAATGTATTGCACGCTTGCAATTCCTGAATCATCTTTTGATGATACTTTAATTGTAGCTGCTTGGTTCATAACAGATGATTTTAATGATACTGTTGGTGCTTTTTTATCAATAATATTAATCTCTAATTTCTTGATTTTTGTGTTACCAGCCTTATCAATTGCATAGAACGTATATGTTCCATTCTCTTTGATTGAAACTGTACATGAACTTTTACTAAGTTTAACCGTAGTTCCGTTCTTAGTGAAATAAGAAGTTTTTTGGTCACCCTTTGCCCACTTTACATTTTTAATTCCTGAAGCATCTGTAGCTTTAAAAGTAACTTTAACTGTAGAATTAGTGGGTGTTGTATCCTTAATCGTTAAGGTAATCGTAGGTTTCTTCGTATCTTTTGTAGTACTTGCAGCACTTGCAACGTTTGCATGGGAAGTAAACATGCAGAATACGAACGCTAATGCTAATAGTACTAATTGAAAACGTGGTTGTTTTCTCTGTCTCATTCTATACCTCCCATATTATATTTCATTGATTATATGTCAAAGATTATCTGCCAGTAGGATACTGGTCAAATACTTCTTCTGTTAATTCATATATTCTAGCTGCATATTCTTTTTGATTTTTACTATTAGTTAACTTAGCAAAATCCGAACTATTAGACATAAAACCTAATTCAATTAAGATTGCAGGTACTGTATTATTCTTAATAACAGCAAAATTAGCTGTTTTAACCTTTCTATTATAAAAATCAAAAGTATCTATAATTCCATTTTGGAATATTGACGCTAACTTGGCACTGCTTAACCCATTCGCTTGCGTTTTATTATTAACAGTTGAATAGTACGTTTCTGTACCATTTGCAGTAGCTGTAGCTGAATTCATATGAAGACTTATGAATAAATCAGCACCTACTTTTTTAGCAAATGCTGCACGGTCACTTAACGAAATAAATGAATCATTTGTTCTCGTCCAATATGCCTTTACAGTACTGTCGCTACCATTAAAATAATCCTTGGCATATTTATAAAGAATATTATAAGTAATAGACTTTTCTTGTACGCCATTATGAATAGTTCCCGGATCTGAACCACCGTGGCCTGGATCTAAAACAACAATTTTATCATAGATATCCTGAGGATCCCCTATTTCAACTCCTACGAAGCTATCACCTTGTGATAAACGGAATCCTTGTAAACTTAATGTTGTAACAAGAATTTCTGTGTTACCACTACTACTTAGAGATACTGCTGTTTTACTAATCATACTTGAATAATTCTGAACAGGATTTGCATTATAATAGCTTACATAATCGCCTGGGATAATAACTTTAAATTGATTCTTTAAGTACAAATCCTCAGTAGTAACCTGAGAGTAAGATACCCCACTTGGTAATCCGATTTTCAAATCCACATTAGAACCACTATCCGGATATACCAACACAAAAGAAATGTTATTTCCTGTTTGTGATGTATAATAGGTACTATTATTTGTTTTAGTTAAGGTAATTCTTGTTGTTGTATTATCTTTATTAATTGCAGAAACTGCTTTTACACAATATCCATCATCAATGTTATAGTTAAGATTTCCGATACTGTTTACTGTATAAGGTAAGTCTATATAGATATTCGTATTATCAGATGTAATATTCATCGTAGCAGGATATAACATATCTATAGATGCTAAATCCGTATAATAATCATAATTTACATCTAATTTTTCAATATAATTATAGTAAACTACTACTGTTAAAGTCATTGCATCATCAGATAATTTAATCTCATACTTAGGTTGTTTTACATTCGTAGTTAGTACTAATTTACTTGACTGAGAAGACTCATTATAAGTTACTGTTGCGCTATTAATAATACTATTACTATATGTGTAAGTATTGTTTGTAGCAGTTGATTGTTCTACATCAATAACTAAGGAGTTATCCGTTGTATAATATGAATGTACTTTACTAAATGTCGAATATGCTTTTAACTGAAATACTTCTCTATCCGCATATACTTGCGTATCTTTAGTGAAATCTCCTAGAACTGCTGTTGTAGTGTAGTTCGAATTGATTTCTGTTTTATAAGTACCATTCTTTAATTCATCATATACAGTTTTATATGCATCTGAAACCGGGAAACTAACATATTGTTTTTCATCTTCAGATGGTATTGGATTCTCTGGTTCGATTACTTCAGCTTTTTTAGTTATAACAGATGTACTTGTAGCACTATCCCATACAAAATCATAACCTAGATATCCTGCCACTGCACTTGCTGGAACCATAATATAAGTTTTTCCATTCGCTTTATTCTTAATTTTCATAGGTGCATGTGGTAATGTTATTTTCTTACCATTCAATGTTGCCTCTTTGGTATATAATGTCATAACAAGAGTTATATCATCTTTTTCAAGAGTTATTGTTTTGTCCTCTTTATTATACGTATACTCTGCATCAATCGATGAAGATGCGAATACTTTCTTCGCCTGTATCATAGTTGTAGACTCATGTAAAATACTTGGCAATGTAGTAATGCTAACATTCTTGCCATCAACTTTTACTTTTCCCAGCACACCACGGTACGTAAACCACTTACTCTCATTAAAATCGTAAAGATTAAGTGCTGCTGTTTTCGGACTTGTTATAGTTGCTAATGCAGTACTACTATTGTAGCTATACGTATAACCAAATGCTTCTGCAACAAATCTTGCTGGTACAAGAATCTTAGTAACACCTGTTGATTTATAAGTTACTTTTCTTGGGGCTTGAGAAACCGTTTGTTTTTTTCCATCAACATAGACAGTTGTACTTCCAAGTGTAAACTCAATAGTCGTGTAATCCTTCTTTAAAGTGAGTGTACCTTTACTAGAAGAATAAGAGGAAGTAATACCAATCTTCGGATCTACAAACACATCTTTATAAGATACTAATGATGTTGAACCGATTATAATTCCTGGGTATTTTTTTTCACTTACTTGTTTTCCATCAATCTTATACACAATTTGCTTACCTGTATAAGTTACATTTTTCTTATCATAATACAATTTTAGTGACGACGCTGCCTTTATTGAAAGGGCAGGTGTTATGATAAGAAATACCGCCAATAGCAGCATATAAATTGATTTGTGTTTTTTCCATTGAGTTTTTTGAAAATTAAAAACTCGGCTAATTACTTTTGTTTCTTGCTGTTTCATTTTCTCACCTTTCTTACTGCTATAAATAACCTATTGCATCAAGCAAATTCTTTATAATCAAAAGCATTTATCGCCTTTAATTATCGTTTTGTAAATATATACCATTACATTTACAATTAACCACTCAAACCAATATTTATAACATTATACTAGGTTTTAAAAGTGTTAGAATTGTGTCAAATTTTGATTTTATTTATGTTATTTACTCAAACTTTACACTTGAACATCTCAAGGAGTAGTTACCTGCTATAAATGAAGTTTTTAAGTGCATAGTTCGAGTTATTTGTAATATCTTAGGAGAATCTGAAATAGTCAATATAACACAAACAGGAAGCCTCTTGGGGGAGCTTCCTGTTCTACAAAATCTATGTGGTTAATCTACTGGGGAGCTATAATATGGTACGATTAAATACTGCCCTTCATGTATTACATCCGATGTTAGAGAATTACATTCCATAATCTCTTCTATGTATTCATCTACACTTTCATAGTGTCCTGTTATGTTCTCTTTAGCAATTCCCCATAACGTATCACCCTTTTCAATCTTGATACTCATTACATACTTCTCATCTTTTGTTACTGATGCACTTGCAACCGTCTTTTCTGTTAATAATCCAATAAAAACAATACATAATATAATAAGTGATATAATACTTGCTACCATCACTTCTTGATTAATTCTCTTTACGTTCATACAGAATCCTCCTTCAAACATGAATATATATTCATACGTTATCTATTATATTACTTATAGTTTCAATTTAATCAGTACCGAACATATGTACTGTATTTCTTTTTCTATATAATACCGAACATTCGTTCTTTTGTCAATAGAATTTTCTATTTTACGAACATTTGTTTTGCATTTTCTCTAATAGCATGATATAATGTACCTAAATCAAAGGATATAATAATTGAACGAAAGAATATAAAGAAAATTAATTGGAGGAAGCAATCCATGGGCTATGGTAAAATTAGTACAAAACAAAAAGAAATTTTAGAATACATAAAGGCACAGATAATCAGTAAGGGGTATCCACCTGCGGTTCGTGAAATCTGTGAAGCTGTGAAGCTCAAATCAACATCGAGCGTACATTCGCATTTAGAAACACTTGAAAAGAACGGATATATTCGTAGAGATCCAACGAAACCTCGTGCAATTGAAATTGTAGACGATGGATTTAATCTTTCAAGAAGAGACCTTGTGAATATACCGATTGTAGGTGTTGTAACAGCTGGGCAGCCTATACTTGCAGTTGAAAACATTGAAGGTTACTTCCCTATGCCTGCAGAGGATATACCGAACGCTGAAACATTCATGCTACGTGTTAAAGGTGAAAGTATGATTAATGCTGGTATCTTTGACGGTGATAAGATTCTAGTAGAAAAATCCGCAACAGCAGAAAACGGTGATATTGTTGTAGCATTAATTGATGATTCTGTAACAGTAAAGACTTTTTATAAAGAGAAAGATCACTTTAGACTACAACCAGAGAATGACACAATGGACCCTATTATTGTAGAAGAATTAAGTATCTTAGGAAAAGTTATTGGATTATTCCGTATGTTACACTAACTACTAAAAATGTTATTATGTGATAAACGATTATGTAAATATCAAAAAATGACTGTACCACTCACTTCAATTGAATGGTGCAGTCATTTTTTATTATAGGCATTTTATTGTAAAGATTTTAATTAAGATTACTAATTATGATTATAGATAAGATTATTGAAGATCTTCAACTGATAATGTTTTACCATCTCTCCAGATTCTTTCTAAATCGTAGAATAAACGATCTTCTTTAGAGAATACATGAATAACGATATCGCCGTAATCCATTAATATCCAGTTTGAAGAACGATTTCCTTCAATTCTTTGTGGCTCGAAACCTTCTTTTGATAACGCTTCATCAACGCCATCAACAAGGGCTTGTACCTGTGAGCTATTCGTACCATTAGCAATGATAAAGTAATCTGCAATTGTCGAGATTTCTCCAATTTCAATAATTCTTATATCTTCTGCTTTTTTATCTTCCATTGCATTATATGCAATTTGAGCCATTTTCTTTGCTGAATCCATTATAAATTCCGCCTTTCTAGTTATTATTATTAACAATACCCCTATAATACTCATATGCTTCATTCGTGGTATTGTCAATGATTTGACCATTTGATTTTAGGTAATTAAGTGTATTATGCAATGTTGTGTATACGGCTAAATCTAGGTTTTCAAATGCAAGTTTTCTGATTTCTGTTAATCCTGGAATGTTTCTTCTCGATGGTTCCATATAGTCAGAAAGAAATACAATCTTCTCAAGCTCAGTCATCGCTGGTCTCCCAGTCGTATGATAAGTTATCGCTTGCAAAATCTCTTCATCCTTTATGCCATACTTACTTTTTGCATAGTACGCACCAAGTTTTGCGTGTAGCAGATAGGGTTGATCCCTTTCTACATCACTAATCGAAATATTATACTTTTCGCAACGACGTAATTGTTCAGCACCATCATAACATTTAGCCACATCATGTAATATCCCAGCTACTTGTGCTTTCATTATATCACATTCATAACGCATCGCCAAAGATGCACATGTATACTGCACACCTAACGAATGTAGATATCTTTTCGGCATTAAAACTTTCCGCATCGCATCTTGTAATTCTAATAAGTCATATCCCATTACTCATTCCTCATCTCAACTACTATTTATCTATACAGATTATTGATTTGAATATATCTGGCCACATCTGGCATTACATAGTATTGAATCTCCATACCATTCTTAACTCGTTCTCGTATAACACTCGATGAGATATCAATATTCGGCGAGTTCAATAGTTCAACGGAGGCATGGAATGTTTCATTAAGTTCTGCGATTTTATTAAGCATATCCTTATTGGTTGTTTGCCCTCGAACGGCAGCCAAAAACTTGGATAACTCAAATATCGTAGCCGGTTCTTTCCATCTATCTATATAAAATAGCGAATCTGCCCCAACAATAAAGTAGTATTCCTCATCTGGGTTTTGATTTGTTAATTGGATTAAAGTATCCGCTGTATAAGTTATACCCTCCCTATCCATCTCAAAAGTAGATAATTCAAAATGAGGGTTATCTTTTATTGCTATCAAAACCATCTCTGCACGTATCGCATCATCAACGATATGGTCATATCTCTTATGTGGTGGATTTTTTGTAGGCATGAATAATACTTTATCCAATTGGAATTGTTCTAAGGCAGTCTGTCCTAATATAAGATGCCCGATATGAATTGGATTGAAAGTTCCACCCATAATACCAATTTTCTTTTTCTTCATACATACTCCTATCTACACCAAGATACTTATTTTTGCTTCTTAATTTTTGGTAATTCGATTTTTTTCTTTTCTTTTGATTCACGGTAAAGAACGATCTTCTTACCAATAACTTGTACTACATCTGATTTTGTTCTCTCAGAAAGAATTTGTGCTATTTCTTTTGGATCATCCATACAGTTTTTTAATACACTAATTTTAATTAATTCTCTAGCTTCTAACGCCTCGCTAATTCCTGTAGTAAATTCAGGAGTAATACTTGCTTTACCTACTTGGAAAATAGGATCAATCGTCATTGCTAATCCTTTTAAATATGCTCTTTGTTTGCTTGTCATACTCTATACCTTTCTTTAACAAAAATAGTTTTTATGCAAGGGTTCCGCGCACAAAGAGAATCTCCTCTCTTTGCACTATCCTTACTTTACATACATTACGTAGAGTAAACATGCCCTTACGGTTCTTATTTATTTATAATAATCGAAGGATAAACCATACATATGAACAGTATCTCCTTCTTCAATACCTAGTTCTTCAAGTTGATCTAGAATACCATTTGTCTTCAAGAAATTCTGGAAGAATTCGAAGCCCTTTTCAGAATCAAGGTTTGTATAACCAAGCATTCTTTCAATTCTAGGTCCTTCAACACGGAACTCATGTTCATCAACTTTATCAACTGTATATGGTTCCTGAGAGTAATCCATCTGTTCTGGGAAGTATTCTCTTTCAAAAGTAATTGGTTCTGCAGCTAAATTATTTAATTGTTGTTTTACATAATAAAGAAGTTCTTTAACGCCTTTACCTGCTACGGCAGAAATAGGAAATACTTTAATTCCTTGTGGTTCAAATTCTTCACGTAATAAAGTAAGTGTTGTTTCTTCATCATCACCATAGAACACATCAATTTTATTTGCTGCTATTACTTGTGGTTTCTTAAGTAATTCAGGGTTGTACGCTTCTAATTCAGCATTAATTTTCTTAATATCATCTAGTGGATCACGCCCTTCAACACTTGCCGCATCAACCATGTGAATAATCACTTTCGTACGCTCAATATGTTTTAGGAACTCATGTCCAAGTCCGATACCTTCTGATGCTCCCTCGATTAATCCAGGAATATCCGCTATAACAAAACCATCTGTACCTTCTAAGTCAACTACACCAAGATTTGGATTCAATGTAGTGAAATGATAGTTCGCTATCTTTGGCTTTGCATTAGTAACTCTTGATAAGAATGTAGATTTACCTACATTCGGGAAACCTACTAAACCTACATCTGCAATTACCTTAAGCTCTAATGTAACACGCATCTCCTTACCAGAACGTCCTGGTTGTGCATACTTAGGTACTTGCATAGTTGGTGTTGCATAATGTTGATTTCCTTTACCGCCAGAACCACCTTTAAGAATTACCTCACGACGATTCTCATGTGACATATCTGTAATAACTTTACCTGTTTCTGCGTCTTTAACGATTGTACCTTCTGGTACTTTAACAATTAAATCTTCTCCATCTGCACCGTGACAACGTCTCTTACCACCAGATTCGCCATCTTGAGCACAGTATTTACGAATATGACGAAACTCGTTAAGTGTATTGATTCCGTCATCTACTTCAAAGATTAAATCTCCGCCGCGACCGCCATCCCCGCCATCTGGTCCACCGGCTGGAACATACAGTTCTCTACGGAAGCTAACATGTCCGTCGCCACCCTTACCAGAGCGGATAAATATTTCTGCGCTATCTGCAAACATTTAATTACCTTAACCTTTCTATAATAAAATAACTCTTCTTCTAACAATTCACGAATTCGTTCTCACTTTCTTTATTAAAGACTCAGGAATTCATTCGTAATCAATATCTTTCTAGATACTCGCGAAATTACTTTGTAATTTTGTGAGTTAAATAATAACTCCTTACAGAGTTACGATCTTACACTTCGTGTAATCATATTTATATTTTAACACATTTCATTCAATCGTAAACATTTATCATTCATGAAATGCTATTATATGCCACTATCTTTAAATCGTCTAATAAAGCCCCATTCTATGATGTAATCAAGAAATGGGGCTTCATCTACATATATTACATTATTTAGCTTCTACAGGGTATACACTAGCTTGTTTCTTGTCTCTACCCTTTCTTTCGAATCTAAGAACACCGTCTACTAAAGCAAATAAAGTATCATCTCCACCACGGCCTACATTTGTGCCTGGATGAATTTTAGTACCACGTTGTCTATATAGAATATTTCCAGCTAATACGAACTGTCCGTCAGCTCTTTTAGCACCTAATCTTTTAGATTCTGAATCTCTACCGTTCTTAGTAGAACCAACACCCTTTTTATGAGCGAATAATTGAAGGTTCATCTTTAACATAGTCTTACACCTCCTTGAATCGTGTATAAAATCAAAAATATTATCCCTATTTCATGAAATAGTATCACCGAAAGTAATTTATACTTTCAGATCTATATATTCTTGTCCATAATTCTCTATAATACCTTGTAATCCAAGGATTAAAGAATTGAGTAATAAGGTAGATTCCTTACTAACCTCAGACAAGATGATAAATTCTATTTTATCTGAATCTTCTTCGCCTCTCATCTCAAACTGATCAGAAGTAAATTGTTCAATAGAATTAATAGTATTTACAACCAAAACCGAAACAGCAGAACATATAATGTCATAGCCACTATCTGCATACTCTGCATGTCCTTTTGTCTTGAATCCATTATAAATACCGTTCGCATTACGAGAGAAAGATACTGTTATCATATCTTAAATCGATTATGCGTTGATCTTTTCGATCTTAACTTGAGTAAATTGTTGTCTATGACCGTTTTTCTTGTGATATCCAGATTTTCTCTTATATCTGTAAACGATTACTTTTTTAGCTTTACCGTCTTTAACAACTGTTGCTGTTACACTAGCGTTAGCTACTGTAGGGTTTCCAACTGTTAAACCGTTGTTGCTTACAACAAGAACTTGATCAAATGTAACAGTTGATCCAGCTTCTACTCCAAGCTTTTCTACGTTAATGATATCGCCTTCTGCTACCTTGTACTGTTTACCACCTGTTGCTATAATTGCGTACATATGGCACCTCCTATTATCATTACTCGCCAGCTATGGTGTCTGTATAAACAGAACTTGTACCTCGCTGTGCGGCACACTAGATTAGTTTAACATCTGTTTTTTGATTTGTCAATCATATTTCTAGATTTTTTCCCATTATTTTTATAATTATTCATTTCAAAATTCATTCTTTAATGATCTAGTGAATAATCCATTCAACACTTCTCTGGCATCCTTTTCTCGGTAAAGGATATCATATACTGCTGTACAGATTGGTAAATCAACACCATAATTCTTACCTAGATTCAACATAGCTTTAACCGTATAGTACCCCTCTGCCAGTGCATCAAATGGTTCTTTTCTAATGTATGCTTCACCAAAACTTCTATTATGACTGAACTTCGAGAATACGGTAGCCTCGTAATCACCTAGATGACATAAACCATATGCTGATAATTCATTACCACCCATTGCCTTAATTAACCTAGCTACTTCTCTCGTTCCTCTAGACATCAAGGCTCCTTTTAATGTAGATAAATCAAGTCCATCAAGCATACCTGCAGCAATACCAATTACGTTCTTTGCAGCGGCACCAATCTCATTCCCGATTAGGTCTTGTCCATAATAAAAGCGAATCAATTCGCTAGAAAATTCATTCACTAACAACTCTTTCGTCTTGCTATCATTACTATCAATTACCATACAATTTGGAATGCCATGATAAAATTCTTGTACATGACCAGGTCCTAGCCATACCGCAACATTATTAGAAAAATCAAGATTATCATTTGCAATTTGAGATAATCTTCTACCAGTAGAAATTTCAATTCCCTTCATACAAAGGACAACGATTTTCTCTGTAAGCTCATATTGTTTAAGTTCATCCATTAGAGCTTGCAACCCTTGTGAATTAACCGAAATCACAATTACATCAGCTTCTTTTACACATGCTAAGTTGGTCTCTAACTTTATCGATTCAGGGAATTCTAATAAATCATTCTTTCGATCCTTAATAAAACGTTGCATATTCTTTGAATTCTCACGACCATATAGCGTAACATCATGAGCTATACTATCTAGATACCAAGTAATTAAAGAACCCCAACGTCCACAACCAATTACAGTGATTTTCATACTTTCTCCTTCTTTCTTGCCATTTAAAGCTCTCTATCAATTAATTATTACCCACACGTATCAAGTCAAATCAATTTCTTTGGCATCTATATATGAGATAAGTGCATTTGGCTCTAATTCTATCTGACAACCACGGACACCTGCACTTACTGTAATAGTCTCAAATAAAATTGCTGTTTCATCAATATAAGTCGGATATTTCTTCTTCATACCAATAGGCGAGCAACCACCACGTATATAACCAGTATGCTTTAAAAGGTCTTTCACTGGTAGCAGATCAATCTTCTTCTCCCCTACTGCTTTCGCTGCTTTCTTAAGATCCAGTTCCGTACCAACTGGAATACAAAACACTGCCACACCATGTTTTTCACCAATAGCTACCAAGGTCTTGAATACTCTCTCGAAAGGTAAACCTATTTGTTCCGCCACATGTTCACCTGCAAGATTATTCTCATCAACTTCATATTCATGAGGTGTATATGGTATCTTAGCTTGTTCTAATAGTCGCATAACATTTGTCTTATTCATATTAACCTCCTTGTTGCTTCTACTATGAATAATTAGGATTTCAGTAAATTTATGTTTTTTAATAAATCCTAAGGATATTAATTCATCTGATGACGATTTACTTGTGTAGTGTATAACAGCGAAACTCATAATAAAATAGTTAGATTCTAAAATCGCACATATAATCTGTAAGAAACGATAGCGTAATAACTGTAGAACTTCTTAGTGTGAGCATAAACAAATAGGAAGGCGAGGCATGGACGCCGAGCCAGCCTGAACCACGACAGGAAGTCGTGTTGAAGGCGTTTCCGTAAGTATAGTTGATTTTTCTGCTCACACTTAGAAGCTTCTAAGTAATGTAGCGTGTTTCGTCAGATTATATGGGCGATTTTAGGATCTTCAAAACCTCAAAGAGTTTCGCAACTCTAAACACCTACTTTAGTTGTTCATGCAATGGTTTTCTGACCTTCTTACGAGTAATTTCAACCAAATTCAAAGCTGTAATATCAACAACTGTTGTCTTAACAGGATCTTTTCTAAATAAATCAGCTAATTCTCTCATAAGAATTTCTTGATCTTTTTTATCCAATAAATCAATAAAGTCAATTATAATAATTCCCGATAGATTACGCAAGCGAATTTGTCTTGCCGCTTCTCTTGCAGCCTCGAGATTAATCTTAAGGAATGTCTCCTGCGCTTTCTTCTTACCGGCTATGGCCTTTCCCGTATTCACATCGATAACGTTAAAGGCTTCCGTATGCTGAATTATAAGGTACGCACCAGATTTAAGCCAGACATGTTCCCTAGTTGCTTCATCTAGTCTCTTTTCAATATTATAAAGGGCACTTAAAGTGATTTGGTTATCCTCATACATCCGCAGCTTATCCAAATCCTCTTCTTGATATGTCTCAAGGTATTCCTTAATCTGCGTATAGATGATCTGATCATCTGTAACAATTTCCGTAAGGGCATTGGCATAACCGTCTCGTATATCACATAGATAAGCGGATGGTGTTTTATATACTAATGAGAAAACACTTCTGTGAATACCAAATCCCGTAATGTCATCATACCTTTTAATTAAAGATTCAATTTCTCTACGTAACATCTCTTCAGATGCACCTTCTGCATTCGTTCGAATAATAAATCCATACTCACTATTTTTATAAGAAGATAGTACCTCTTTTAAACGTTTTTTCTCCTTATCAGACGTTATCTTAGATGAAACACCAATCTTATTTTTCCCATGCGTCAAGACAACATATTTCCCAGTGAAATTCAAATGACATGTAGCTACCGGAGCCTTCGTCTTAATATTCTCTTTCTCAATCTGAATTAAGATTTCATCTCCCATAACAAGCCTATCCGTTCTTTTATCTTTCACATAAATAGGATTTTTATTTTCTTCCAAAGAATAGTAACACATAACACCATCAGCAATCTCTATGAATGCAGCATTGATGTTCTTGACAATATTCTTCACTTTACCAACATATATGTTACCTAATATACTGTCCGAATCCATAGAATCAACACGCAATTGTACAAATTCATTGTCTTCAATTAAGGAAGATATTATTCTATTCTCTTTAGTCGTTAAGACTAGCTTATTGTTCATACATGCTCCTATCTGCACTTGCTGTATAGAAAAACGACATCTTATTAAACATCATCTACCTAATTAGGTGTGCACAAATACGGTTATAAAGAAATTCTAATCGAAAGTCCCTATAACCGTATCATATATTCTTCTAAATTTGTTTGCAACTATTTTATTCCTCAAACTTCGCACATAAAAAACTACTTATCGAAATCTTCAAGTGCGAAGTTTAAGTTCATTACTTTTATCTCACGTCATTAAGTGGAACAAGTTTTCTCTCATCTTCTGTTCCAAGATCTGCGTATACTTCCATACGATGAACTTGATAAGCGAATGGATTGTATATTACATTCTCTGCTTGACAGAATGCTTGCATAACTAATTCAGGTTTTAAGTTGTTTACACTACCAGTTGCTAATTGCATATAGCAGACGCAATCATTCTCATAACTTTCCGCAACGCTGTTTTCGCAGAAAGAACCACCAAGTTCAGCAAAAGTCTTCGCATCAAAAGCCACATGATAGATAAATGGTTTAATGTCCACTTCATTTTCACTCTTCTTAGATTTCTTAAGAATTATGATTTGTTCTTTTGCTATAAATGATTCAAAATGCTCTTTAAAGTTTTCAACCGTTAATGAAGTTTCAAGAACATGTCCATCTTCATCTGTAGCAGCCTCGAATGTATAACCATCTTTTAATGATATTTTGTAATCTGCTCCTGCTACGATAGACATAGAATTCTTACTTGTATCAGGAAGTAACTTGAAATCTACAACTTGGATGTCACTTACCATAGCTTCATTCATCTTAGCAATCATCTCTGCCTCTGGAAGGGTAGATAACAACTGCATGTCTAGATATTCTCCATCACTTGTTAATCCAACACCAAGAGGCGCCGCAAAGGATAATAACATATGCGGGCTATACCCCTTTGAATATTCAATATCTATCTCAGCACGACGGAATGCCTTTTGGAAATAACGCATCACATCAAGATGACCAATGAACTTTAAGTTTCCTGTTTTTGTAAATTTTACTCTTGCTTTCATCTACTTAACTCCTCCTTCGTAGCATACACCGCCGCCAAAACTCATAGCACCACACCCTGAACATGCTTGTCTACAGTTTGGAGTTATCTTTTCAGATACTGCGCGTTCATATTCTCTTATAAGGAATTTCTTTGTTACTCCAACATCTATGAAGTCCCAAGGTAGAATTTCTTCAAAATCTCTTTCTCTACTTGTGTAGAAGTATGGATCTATATTGTTATCTTCGAATGCTTTCATCCATAAATCATATTTGAAATGTTCAGACCAAGAATCATAGATACAACCTGCTTTATACGCGTCATACACAATCTTACTAACTCTTCGATCTCCACGAGCAAGAACACCTTCTAGCATCGTAAGTTCTGCTTCATGCCAATTGTATTTGATACTCTTCGCATTCAATTGTTCCCTCATCTTACCATTTAAGAAACGTTGTTTTTCAAGGAATTCTTCGCTTGTATTCATACGTACCCATTGGAATGGAGTAAATGGTTTTGGAACAAAGAAAGAAGTACTTGATACGATACTTACACGACCATTTCTCTCTTCTTTTGGTATTGTATAATATTCTCTTGCAATCTTATCAGATAATATAGCAATACCTTCAATATCTTCATAGTTTTCTGTTGGAAGTCCTAACATAAAGTATAACTTAACACGGTTCCAACCACTTGTGAAGGCATCCATAGCTCCTTTTAAAATCACTTCTTCTGTAAGACCTTTATTAATAACATCGCGAAGTCTTTGTGAACCTGCTTCTGGTGCAAATGTTAAACTGCTCTTCTTCACGTCTTGTACTTTACTCATTACATCAAGTGCGAACGCATCAATACGTAATGAAGGTAGTGAAATATTAACACCTTTAGAACGGAATTCATCAATAAGGAAGTAAACTAATTCTTGTAACTTCGAATAATCACTAGAACTTAATGAACTTAATGAAATTTCTTCATGTCCTGTTGCTTTTAACATCTCATAAGCACGTTCTTTTAAGAATTCTAAATCTCTTTCACGAATTGGACGATAAATCATTCCCGCTTGACAGAAACGACATCCACGAATACAACCACGTTGAATCTCAAGAACTACACGGTCTTGTGTTGCCTTAATATAAGGAACAAGTGGTTTTTCTGGATATACAGTTTCACTTAATGCCATCTCGACTTGTTTCTTAACCATATCTGGTACTTCAGGATCATTCTTTGTAAATGATGCGATTGTATTATCTTCGTTATACGTAACATCATAGAACATTGGTACATACATACCTTGAACATTAGCTACCTTACGTAGAAAATCAGTTCTTGAACCACCATTTTTCTTGTTCTCTTTGTATATATCAAGAATCTCATCATAAGCAGTTTCTCCTTCTCCGATATAGAAGAAATCAAAGAAATCAGCAAGTGGTTCTGGATTATATGCACAGGGTCCTCCACCTACAATGATAGGATCATCTTCTGTTCTATCTTTTGCATAGATTGGAATTTGTGACAATTCTAATACCTGAAGGATGTTTGTATAACACATTTCGTATTGAAGAGTAATTCCAAGGAAATCAAAATCTTTGATTGGATCTTGTGATTCAAGAGCAAATAATGGAATATTCTTCTCTCTCATAATCTTATCAAGGTCTACCCATGGTGAGTATACTCTTTCGCAATACGTATCGTTTCTTCTATTGAACATATCGTATAGAATCTGAATTCCTAGATGTGACATACCTATTTCATACACATCTGGAAAACACATACAGAAACGGATATCAATTTTATCTAAGTCTTTTACAACCATATTTACTTCATTACCAATATATCTGGCTGGTTTTTCAACCGTTAACAGTATTTCATCGGATAACGCTAATTTTCTCATGTATCTTGTATCTCCATTCTATATTTGCCATCACCTGTGAAAGCCGTCACAATGTAATAGCTAATTTACAAAAATTATTATATCAAATGTCTATAAGAATACCTTTTCTTTAATCTACACATTTACATACGTTTATGAGTATAACACAACTTCCTTAATCAAGTCCATTAAAAACATCAACAATTTTTTCATCCTGTAGTGTTGCAAAAAATTTCTCAGCCTTTTCGTACACGTGATTACTCTGTACGGATTCTATGATCATATCACTATTGAATGTCTCGTATGTAAAATTAAATTTATCAATAACCACTATAGCCAGAAAGATTACAGATGCACATATAGTACGAATTAAAATATACTTAATTGTTGTTTGCTTCCTCTCCTGTGCGGACATTGCCGAAGCTTTCGAGGCTTTTACTGAGCTAGTTTTTGGTGCCTTTGAGGTAGCAGCTTTTTGCTTGGTAGCTCCTTTCATTGATAACCCTTGAGAAAACCTACCATTACCAGAAGACTTAAGATTGCCTTCACAACTTTCTCTTGCTATTCGAATTAATTCCTGTCTATTCACAGTATAGGTTGTATCCTTTTCCATTATTATTCCCATGCATTTAACAAGATAACTAACGCATGACTCCTTTCTTAATATTAAATTATTGCCTCATTAAATATATGCATACATTCGTCTTGAATATGACGGGGGTTTGTGTTACGATAATAATTATGATTGAAGGTAACTAATTCGTTACCAAATTACCTTAAGGAGGAACAAAAATGTCTACAAACGTATATGATATTTTACTCGAAAGAGGCTTTATCGAGCAAACTACTCATGAACAAGAAATTAGAGAATTATTAGGTAAGGAGAAAGTTACCTTTTATATAGGCTTTGATGCTACAGCTGATAGTTTAACTGCTGGCCACTTCTTAACAGTTATGGCCATGATGCATATGCAACGTGCTGGTCACAGACCAATCGCTTTACTTGGTGGGGGTACTACTATGATTGGTGATCCATCTGGTAAATCGGACATGCGTACGATTATGACTAGAGAAACCATTCAACACAACGCAGATCGCTTCTATCAACAATTATCACGTTTTATCAATTTTGATAACGACAATGCAATCATCGCAAACAATGCCGATTGGTTACTTGAACTTAATTATGTTGAATTCCTTCGTGAAGTTGGTGTTCACTTCTCAGTAAACAAGATGCTTACTGCTGAATGCTACAAACAACGTATGGAAAAAGGACTTACTTTCTTCGAGTTCAACTACATGTTAATGCAATCATATGACTTCTTGAAATTAAATCAAATGTATGGTTGTTCTCTAGAACTTGGTGGTAACGATCAATGGTCTAACATTTTAGGCGGTGTAGACTTAATCCGTCGTAAAGAAGGTAAACCAGCATACGGTTTAACATTCAAGCTATTAACAACTAGCGAAGGTATCAAGATGGGTAAAACTATGAAGGGTGCTGTATGGCTAGATCCAGAGAAGACTACTCCTTATGAATTCTACCAATACTGGAGAAACATCGAAGATGTTAAAGTTGAAGAATGTCTAGGTCTTCTTACTTTCCTCCCAATGGATGAAGTTCGTAGACTTGGTGCATTAGAAGGTTCTGAAATCAACCACGCTAAAGAAGTTCTTGCATACGAAATCACTAAGATTGTTCACGGTGAAGAAGAAGCCATGAAAGCCAGGGAAGCTGCTCGTGCTCTATTCGGTGGTAACATGAAAACAGATGACATGCCTACTACGACTTATACTGCTGAACAATTCAATGCAGGTATCGACCTAATCACTCTTTTAGTAGATGCCAAACTAGCAGTATCTCGTTCTGATGCAAGAAGAAACATTACACAAGGTGGTGTATCCGTTAACGATGTTAAAGTAACGGAATTCGACCGTACATTCACACCAAACGATTTTAATGCAGATGGTGCTTTACTTGTTAAAAAAGGTAAGAAAGCATATCACTTATTTAAAATTGCTGAGTAATTAACAAACAATAAAAGGGCTTTTGCAATATGACTTACATTTTTGCAGAAGCCCTTATTAACGCTAAAGGGGGTTTTTAATATGCCATGGTGTCCAAAATGTAATATGGAATATCGAGAAGGGATTAAAGAATGTGCAGATTGTGGTTCAGAACTAGTCGATAACGCTACAGAAAGTCAAACTCATGAATCGGAAGTAGTTCGACTAGAAACTGAAGAAAATGCACAAAAATTAGTCAAATTTCTTCGCTATTCTAAGATTGAACAAGTTTCATATTCTTATGATGAAACAGATCAAGCTTATGTCGTTACTGTTAATGAGAATGTTTTAAAGGAAGCAAAGAAATTATTCCAGGCGTTCTATATTGCTGAGACAGAAAATGAAGAAAAAGCAACCAAGGAAAATACGGCATCTAATTCAAATGAGTCTTCCAATTCAAGACCTACTGATACTTCTGATGATAAATATGAAGATAAGGATTATGAAGACGAAGAATTTTCTTACGAAACCAACAAAGAAAATAACTCATTGAATGATTTGAGATCCGCATCTAAGTCTACTGTATATGTAAAAAAAGCGGATCAGTTTAAGGACCTACGTTCTACAGGGTATATCTTTCTTGTAGTAGGTATTGGTGGTTTAATCGTCTTACTCCTTAATATACTTGGAATATTCACCTTCTATCAAGGATACTTTGCTTGGACTGTTATGGGAGTATTGTTCACAATCTTCCTTATTGTTGGTTTTGGTACTTTAAAACATTCCAAACAAGTACAAGGACAAATTGCCGAAGAAAACACACTAACTAATACTATCAATACATGGTTAGAAAAAACAATTACACAGGAAGTGTTAGACTCTGTGATAGATCCAAGCGAAGCTGATGAGATCAATTACTTTAAACAAACAGAGTACATTAAAAAAGGAATTTTTGATGAATTCGATAAAGATTTAGATGATTCCTATGTAGATCTTCTAGTTGAAGAATTCTATAATCAACACTTTACAAACTAAATTATACCTTCACATACTCTTGCAACATTCGAGGCATTTCTAAGGTAATACTTATTATTATAATAAAAAACAATCTCAAAAGTTGTGTCCTGAAAGTGAATATAGTAATTCACTTTCGTAATTCAACAGTTTGAGATTGTTTTTTATTTTTATTTGTTTTTATCCTACCATATTACGAATCTTATCTAACAACATAGATAATGCGATCTCATTTTGACCACCATATGGAATAATCAAATCCGCATGACGTTTCGAAGGTTCTACAAACTGTTCATGCATTGGTTTTACAGTTGTAGAATATTGTGTAATTACGGATTCTAAACTTCTACCTCTTTCTTGTACATCACGAAGAATACGACGAATTAATCTCTCATCTGCATCCGTATCAACGAAAATCTTAATATCCATTAGATTTAATAATTCTGGATTATCAAAAATCAAGAAGCCTTCTACAATAATAACTTTCCTTGGCTCAACACGTACAGTTTCAGCGAGCCTTGTATGCTCTGTATAAGAATATACTGGGCGTTCAATAGCAATACCTTGCTTTAATTGCTTAATATCACTTATTAATCTCTCTGTATCAAATGCATTTGGATGATCATAATTTAATTTTACTCTCTCTTCAAATGGAATATCATTATGCGCTAGATAATAATAATCATGACAGATTAATTCCACATCTTCTTTGAATTCCTCTTTAATTCTACTTGCCACCGTTGTTTTACCAGACGCAGATCCTCCTGCAATACCTATAATCGTAATGTCGTTCATTCTTATTCTCCTAAAACTATATATTCATCTCATTCAATGTAACGATATCGTTAGCTTACTACTATTCGATATTGTACCAGTATTTTTGTATTTTATCAAATGGATTATTACAGTAATTATTACAGCACTAATACCATAAATAGCATAACAGCCCTATAATTTGAAGATTTCTTCTAATTCTTCTCTTGAAAGATGATTGATAAATATCTCCTTGGACTGAATTACAGAATCAGATAATTCTTTTTTCTTTTTCTGTAACTTATAGATCTTCTCTTCAATTGTATCCCTTGTAATTAACTTAATTACTTGAACAGAATTTGTCTGCCCAATTCTATAGACACGGTCCGTTGCTTGCTCTTCTACCGCTGGATTCCACCACGGATCAAAATGTATTACCGTATCTGCTCCAACAAGATTCAAACCAGTTCCCCCTGCCTTTAGAGAAATCAAGAAGATATCTCGTTCCCCGTCATTAAATCTTTTGACATAATCTTTACGCGATTCAATATTCGTTGAACCCTCTAATGAGAAATACGTAAACTCTGTCTTTTTCAGTTCCTCTTCAATTAGATGTAACATTGTTGTAAATTGCGAAAAGATTAATACACGATGTCCTGCTCCAATAATATCCGGTAAGATTTCCATAAGTAAATCCATCTTACCACTACCACCTTTATAGTTGTCAATAAAAGTTGATGGATGGCAACAAATTTGACGAAGTCTTGTAAGCGCAGCAAGAATTTCAATTTTTTTCTTTTCAAATCCACCCTCACCATCTTTAAACAAGTCGTTTCTTATATTAGCAAGATAAGCTGCATAAACCTTTCTTTGATTCTCTGTCATCTCAGTCATATATTTAGTCTCAACCTTATCAGGTAATTCTGATAGAACTTCTTTCTTCATTCTTCTCAAGATAAAAGGTTGAATATGACGATTCAAATCGGATAATGCTTCTAAATTTCCATCTTTAATAATAGGTTTCTCATAGATTGATTGGAATCTAGAACTAGTGAATAGATAGAATGGCATAATAAAATCAAATATCGACCACAACTCAGATAAACTATTCTCTATTGGCGTACCTGTCAAGGCAAATTTATGCTTTGCTTGTATCGCCTTTACTGATTTTGCATTACGTGAATTAGCATTCTTAATGAATTGTGCTTCATCAATAAACATAGTATGGAATTGAATTCCTGCATAAGCTTCTATATCCCTTCTAATGAGCGGATATGAGGTAATTACTACATCAATACCATCATCATCCTTCGCTCTGTTGATTGAATCCACACGTTCTTCCGGAGTTCCTACTACAATCACTGTTTTTAAGAAAGGAGCAAACTTCTCGATTTCTTCTTGCCAATTATATACTAAGGAAGATGGACACACAATTAGATAAGGTCTCTCTTTATTTGCTGCCATATATACAATGGATTGTAATGTCTTACCAAGACCCATATCGTCAGCCAGAATACCACCCAAATTATTATCAGCCAACGTTCGAAGCCATTTGTATCCAGTCACCTGATAACTACGAAGGCTTGCATTTACTTCTGTTGGTACCTCATAATGGTTCTCTTTTGGATTCATTATTTGATTAACTAATTCACGAAATTCCGCATTTGTCTCTGCATGAATATCCTCTTCATTCTCAATTACTTGATTTAGATATAATGCCGTATTCTTTGGTAATAAAACAGCATTGCTGTCTTTTAAATCCTTATATGACACATTCATGTGTTCAAGCAGATTAGCTGCACGTTCCATATTAAGTGACTGAAGATTAATAAAGTCTCCATTTTTAAGGCGATAATATTTCTTCTTCAGGCGATATGAATGAAATAATTCTTTGAGTTCATTTGCTGGAATATCTTCAAACTCGAATTCCATTTCTAACAAATCGGAATCTGACTTTACTTTCAGACTTGTATTCAGGGCCCCCACATTTCTTATATTGATTGTCTTAAATGCTTCCGAATAAAATACCTCATACTTAGATATCAAATCATCCACTTTATTCGTTAGGAATTCATACGCTTCTTCCTCATCCTTAATTATAAAATAATCTCGATTTGCTTCAAAACCAATACCACCAAGGTAATCAATGACTACATCCTCATCAATTGGTTTACGAACAATTATGACTTCTGGATGGGAAGCTTCATGTAGCGGATTAATCTTGTATTCTCCATAGATAAACTTAACGTCTGCTCGTATATTCGACTTATATTTATCAAGATAGATCTCTATACGTAATGGTTCATCAATATATCGGTTTTTAATTACTTCAGGTACTTGAATCTCCATTGTTTCATGAATCTGCGGTAAAACATACTCTAAGAACTTATGCTTATTCATGCCAGTAAAATATAAGGAACCTTTTTCCTTGCTGATACTACTAAAAAATGGTACAAAATTCTTAATAAACTTTTGATTTGGTTGATACATTGCATGATGATAGAATAACAATTCACCACTTTGCGTTACTGGCACAATCCCATCATCTGAGATTTGGCTCATAATAAGTGAATCATCTTCTAAATCAATTTGATACTCGATTCTAGGATTTCTAGGATAGAATCTCACGTCGCGGTATTCGTTTCCGTATAAGTTCAAATGGAACGTGTCTTTACCTAATAGCGATAAAACCTTCATTAATAAATTCTTTGTTAATACCATCTGGCTTTTCGCGAATACATTAGCATTACTGGCTCGTCCTAATAATTCTTGCACCTCATATACTTCTACCAAAAAATCCATAACTTTTTGTGAGGTATCATGGAATTTACTCTCCCCTTGTACAAAGCGAAACTCTTTACCGAGTACTATATCCTCTTTATTATAGTAATCAATGATAAATTTCTTCAAACTCTGTACTTTATAAAATCGATTATTACCTACTTGTATGGATAGGTACGCTTTACCAGTTTCTGCTTTCATAATAGCAGGAACATACACACAAACCTTAATATGAAACGTCTCGCCAGGTAAATTAATCTCGTCTTGACGGCTAAAATAATCAATTATATTAAATACTTTCTTCTCATCAGGTGAAATATCCGCTTTCGCTTTTGAACGATTTTCATAATCTGCTACGAAAAGTAAAGTTGCTATAACATGCTTACAAGGCCCATCATACTTAAAACTCGCTGGACAATTACAGGAATAAGTAAAAGAATCTTCTTTATCTTGCGTTACCGTAACGATATAATCGGACTGTCCTTTCACAAATGCACGATATTGCTTGTTGGCTTGTGACCAGGTAATATTCTTAACAGCATTATTCTGATAATAACGAATACCTCTGGCATAGGTCTGTTCGTCAGCTGCAATATTACGTATTGCCGCTTTCGTTATATTTAACATACCGTTACTCCTTTCTAAAATCACTACAAGCGTGGATGTCCACGCGCTATCTTATTATTATACCACATTTTTAACACTTCTGTTCTCTCTAACGCTATTTTTCTATCAAAAATATCTAACAAAGAATTTAGCAATCTTATTATTATTTTATAGATTTTTAATAAATTTAATATACTTTTGCTCTTTCCCTTGAATTAAGTGTTTAAGAAGCATAGAATTTTAATTGTCGTTATCTTTCAAATTCAGATTAGATTATCAAGTCCTTTTGAGAGGTAACTTCAATAAATTACGCAGGAGAAATAAAATGGACAAGTTTAAACCAAAACTTCTTTCTGTGACGAATCGCTATAGCAAACAACAATTCGTGAAAGATATGACTGCCGGTATCATAGTAGCAATTATTGCATTACCGCTTTCTATCGCTTTCGCATTAGGTTGTGGTGTTTCCGCAGAAAAGGGAATCTACTCAGCAATCATCTCAAGTATCATCGTAGCACTATTAGGTGGCAGCCGTGTGCAGATTACTGGACCCACAGGTGCTTTCATCATCATCACACAGACGATTATTAGTAAATACGGATTAGATGGACTAATAATCTCTACAATTCTTGCAGGAATTATGCTTATACTTATGGGCATATTTCGATTAGGAAAGCTAATCAAATTCGTTCCATCACCAATTACAATAGGTTTTACAGGTGGTATTGCAATAACAATCTTCACACTTGAAATCAAAGATTTCCTAGGACTATCGATTGACAAGATGCCAACTAACTTCTTCGGTAAGTGGTATACCTATATTACAAATCTATCGGATGTGAATTATCAAAGTATTCTTCTAGGAATCCTTTGTATTCTTATATTAGTGATATGGCCAAAAGTTAATAAAGTTGTTCCTAATTCGCTAATTGCTATTATTGTAGGAACTTGCATAGCTTACTTTGGAAATCTTGATGTTAAGACACTTGGTGAGATTCCTAAGAATCTTTCAGTACCAACATTACCAAACCTATCCCTTGATGATGTTTTTGATTTAATTCAACCAGCATTCACGATTGCAGTTCTCATAGCTATGCAGGCATTATTATCTGCAGTTGTAACCGATGGTTTAATACATAGTAGACACCGTTCTAGTATGGAACTAATTGCACAAGGTATAGCCAATATTGTTCTAGGTCTCTTTGCCTGTATCCCTGCTACAGGTGGTGTAGCAAGATCCATAGCTAACGCAAAGAATGGAGCACGTACTCCTATCGCTGCAATCTTTCATGGTCTTACATTATTCTTATTCTTGATGGTTGGTATGCCATTAATTAAACATGTACCTTTATGTGTATTATCTTCAATCCTGATTATAGTATCCTATAACATGTTCAATGTTAAGGCTTTCTTATCCTATGCTAAAGCACCAAAAAGTGATGTTGCAGTGTTAATCGCCTCTTGCGTACTAACATTTGCATTCGATTTAGTACTAGCAATTGAGGTTGGTATGGTATTGGCATGTGGCTTATTCATGAAACGAATGGCAGATGTTACAAAGGTGAGAAATTGGAAATACCTTAAAGATTATGATGATAGTGACGAAGATAATGACGTAGACAGCCTACAACTTTTAGAAGTACCTACTCATACCTTAGTATTCGAATTGAATGGGCCTCTTTTCTTTGGTGCCGCAGATAAGCTTCTATATATACAAAACGAAGTAAAGAAGGATACCAAAGTAGTTATCTTAAGAATGCGTAGTGTTCCAGCAGTTGATGTAACCGCATTGAACACTTTGAAGAGATTACAAGATTCTTTTGATAAGAAAGGCATTACATTAATACTTTCACACGTGCTAGAGCAACCTTTATCAGTCATGAAAAAAGCTGGCTTCACTAGTACAATCGGTACTAAGAATATCTGTTCTAATATAAACCTTGCTCTATCTCACGCAAAATGTATTGTTGATGAAGTTTAATTAATAGTAATAATCACAGATTAGAAGGCATACCTAAATTGATGTATAAATACACCTAGCATCTATATAAAAAGTACCCCAGCAGAAGGATACAGGATTACTTGTATCAGTCTGCAAAGGTACTTTTTAATTGTATATTCATATAACCTACAAAAATTTATCCGTTACTTATCTCTAATAATGAGTATAAATCTGTTAATTTACTTATCTCATACTTTGGTTGTATTTCCGTATCATTCTTCAGATTGTATAGATTAATGAGACAAGTATCAATTTCACTATTAATACCACCTAGTATATCTGAAGTTAAGGAATCGCCAATAATTAAGATTTCTTCTTTCTTTATTGGTTTGATATGATTAATTACATAATCAAAAAACTCTTTTCTTGGTTTTGCATATCCGATCTCATCGGATATGAATACATTCTTAAAGAAAGGATTCAGACCAGAAATCTCTAATCTAGTTTGTTGAGTTCTAGTTACCCCATTGGTGATGATATGAAGATTATAGTCTTTTGAAAGTGTCTGGCATACGCAATATGCATCATCTATCAAATCTGCATGCTGTCCTAATCGTTCCTGATATTGAATCTCAAACTTCTCATAATCTCTTGTTTCATTGATTTCTTCAAAGAGCCTCTTGAATCGATTAACTAAGATAAAATCCTTTGTTAATTCTCCACGTTCAAAGCTACTCCATAGTTTCGCTTCAATTACAGAAAACTGTTCTAAAAGCTCATTAGTATACGCAATTCCATTCGCTATTAGGGTCTCTCCAAGTGCTCTTTCTTTTGATTTTTCAAAATCCAGAAGCGTGCCGTCTACATCAAATAATAGCGTTGAATATTTTCTCATCTATACTAATTCCCCTATATAATAAAATCCTTTACATTCATTAAGTCGAACATTAACTATTTTACCTATTAATTCTTCTCCACCTTTAAAATGCACTAACAAACTATTACTTAAACGTCCCGTCATAAGACTTGCATCTTGTTCATTAACTTGCTCTACTAGAACACTTTGTACGGTATTCTCATGTTGCTTAGTTAACCCAGAAGCAATTGTTTGTACTTCTTTTAATAAGCGATTAAAACGTTCTTTAACAACTGCATCATCTACTTGATCTTCCATATTTGCTGCAGGTGTTCCTGTTCTCTTAGAATAGATGAAAGTATAAGCACTATCGTATTTTACCTTACGAACAACATCTAGAGTTTCTTCAAAATCTTCCTCAGTTTCACCTGGGAAACCAACAATGATATCTGTTGTTAATGAAATTCCAGGCATAGCAGTTTTAATACGATCAACTAAATCAAGATATTGTTCCTTTGTATAATGACGATTCATTATTTTAAGAATTCTTGAACTTCCTGATTGTACAGGTAGATGAAGGTGATTACAGATTTTATTAGAGTTTTTCATAACTTCAATTAAATCATCTGACAAATCTTTTGGATGAGATGTCATAAAACGTACTCTCTCAAGCCCTTCTATCTTCACAATTTCTTCTAATAGCTCTGCAAATGTCATTGGGCTCTCTAGAGTTTTCCCATAGGAATTAACATTTTGACCAAGTAACATAATCTCTACAACACCATCTGCTACAAGTTCTTTGATTTCTTTAATAATGTCCTCAGGATTACGACTTCTCTCGCGTCCACGTACATAAGGAACGATGCAATAGCTGCAGAAGTTATTACATCCAAACATAATATTAACCCCTGCTTTAAAACGGTATTTTCTT
The DNA here is from genome assembly GCA_019421365.1 of Lachnospiraceae bacterium. Lineage (GTDB taxonomy): Bacteria > Bacillota > Clostridia > Lachnospirales > Lachnospiraceae > Anaerosporobacter. Next base: position 122,759 of record JAHZFJ010000008.1, on the reverse strand, counting down.
TCACTTGGTAGGTCTTCTACAATTTCAGTTGTATCCTTCCAGATATCAATAATCATTCCATCTGAATCTAATCTTGCTTGCATTAATTCTGCTAATTTGAATATATTATGAGTACCGAAAATAATATCAACATAACGGTAACTTTTCTTTATCTTATCAACAACTGTCTGTTCTTGCATCATACAACCACAAAGTGCAATCATCATGTTAGGATTCTTTTTCTTTAATTTACTTAGGTAACCTAAACGACCATATACTTTTAGATTCGCATTCTCACGAACTGTACATGTATTATAAATTACAAAATCCGCTTCTTCTGTTTCTACCATTTGATAACCGATTTTCTCTAAGATACCAGTAATCTTTTCAGCATCTCTTGCATTCATCTGGCAACCAAAACATTGTACACAGGCAGTTAATGGTCTTCCTAATTCTTCTTTCTTTTGATCATGCCATTTTTTTAGATTTTCAATATAATGATACTGACGCTTTGTTTCAGAAGAAAACTCTTCTACTTCTTGGTTTTTTGTATTTTCTAAATTCATAACGTTCTCTCTTTCTATCCTTATCCATATTTATATAACTTATCTTGAGAATTTTGACGTTTCCAAGATAACGTTTATCCAGTCCATCGTATACTATACCTTATTTCTATGGAATTGTCCAGTGTAGCATCAACCCCTATTAGACTTTTCTATCTTAATATCAACACCATTGGTAGTCATAACAATGGTCCCGTCTTTGTCCGTACGATACAACAGAATATGTTGCTTACTAATCATTTCTAATGTTTCTTTCTCTGGTAATGACGTTCCATCACCTTCGTCACAAGTAATAACTGCCACGGCAGGATTTACCGCATCAAGGAATTTCTCACTAGAGGATCTTGCATCGCCATGATGTCCAACTTTAATAACATCTGCTTGTAAATCATATCCTTCAGATAACATTTCCTTTTCGGATATTTCCATTGCGTCTCCCATGAATAAGAATTTCTTTACACCATATTGCATCATAAGAACGATGGAACTCTCATTATCTGTTTCGGCAGCCATTGCTTCATCTCCCGGTGCCAATACTGTGAATTTAACACCTTCAACATAGAACACAGACTTAACCTTAGGAATAAATTGTGTTACTTTCAACTTAATTGCAGTATCAATCATATCATTGTAAGGTACTGTATTCTTCCCTCTTGATGACATAACTAAAACATCAGTAGGAAATTCCTTCATTATATCACTCATTCCCCCTACATGATCTTTGTCACCATGAGTAGCAATCGCATATTCTAGTTTTGTAACTGCTTGCTTCTTAAGATAATCTATAATATCCTTTGCTTTCTCATTTGTTCCCGAATCTATTAAAACCGCTGAATCATCAATTTTAATTAGTATACTGTCTGCTTTACCTATATCAAGGAAATGGACAGATACTAGTTTAGAATCTCCTGCATTATCTACGTCTACATCGTCTTCATCTGCTTTTCCTTCAACCGCAAAGACTTCCGTCTCTGATTGTACTGTAGAACCCCCTTGTTTTTCATACAAGGTGTCTTCTTTTGTACAAGAACATAAGCAACTACTACACAACAAAATAATCATTGATATAATGAGCTTTCTCTTTTGCATTCGGCAGCAAGACAATTTACCCATGCAGACTAATGCCTCCTATAGATGATCAAGAATATGTTCAATATATAACTTAACTAAATTAATGTCCGTACATTGGTATAACATTCTAGCACCCACTACATCTTCAATTTCATTAAAAATCAATTCACCATTATCACCAACAATAAAATCAATCCCTACCATGTCGGGCTTAACTAACTCGATTATTAACTGAACCTTCTCTCTTTCCTCTTTGTTCAATTCATAAACACTAACATCACCGCCTAAAGAAAAATTAGATTTAAAACCTTCTTTTGCTTTTCTAAGAATCGCAGCAATAATTGCATCACCGATCACATATACTCTAAGGTCTTTATGTGCAGTTCCAACAAGTGGTTGTAATACTGTATCATGATTGCAGGTATCCATAACAACTTCATCTACTTGTACTGAATCGCTAGGATCAACCAAATACACTTGCTGCCCTCCATGACCATCTACAGTCTTAACAACAGTTTTCACATTTCTTCTACTCAAACCATCTCTCAATTTACCTTGCTTGCAAAATGTAGTATCGATGATATCAATACCTAGTGAGGCTACAGCTTGATACGTAAGTGCCTTATCGTTGCATATTCTTGCAACCTCTGAACCGTTGAATACTGGAATTTTCATACATTCTAGTTGCCTTGAAAGAATCGGGTATATTGCTCTACTAATTACAAACGTAGGTAATTTCACGTTCTCTCCCTGATATTCTAAAAACCAGGTATTATTACGTATTCCAAATTCCAATTCTTCTACTATAATCACTTCAAACGCAATATCGAATTTCTTTCCTTCTTCTTGATACATCGTTATGTAGTGCTTATTATACTCCGCTTCTTTTCGTCCATACAAAATCCAACCGGTCATAGTGCTTCTCCTTTTTATATTTTAATCTTATTAAGCAATAGCCTATTTCAATCTTAAACACCTTAATTCACCAACTCTAGCTTATTACAGATATAACCAAGAATATGTTCCGCTACATTCACACCAGTACAATCGAATATATTCTTAAAATGTGCATTGGAATTGACTTCACATACAATTGGCTCCTCATTCTCATCAAATAACAAATCCACTCCTGCAAAATCAAGCCCTAATGCTTTCACACAGTCTACTGCTAATTGTATTTGTTTTTTCGTTGGCTCGAACGGTTTCATCTTACCGCCATTGGATATATTCGCTCTAAAATCACCCGTATCAGAATATCGATACATCGTAGCCACAACTTGATCACCAACAACATTTAATCGAATATCACGCGCAAAACTAGATTGAATGTATTCTTGGAAAAGAAATGGCTTTGCTCCGATATTCTCAATACAGCTCATAAGTTCTTCATCATCATGAACAAGATATACTTGTTGACCGAAAGAACCAAAACATTCCTTCACTACTATTGGGTATGATAACTGTTTTTTCATTCTCTCTACAAACTCATAGTTTGTAAATCCAATGTTAGGATATGTCATTGGAGCAAGGATTGTCTTTGGCATCTTGATATTCTTTTGATTTAATGCTATGTGTGTCATTGCCTTATTATCACATATTTCTATTGCTTTAGAGGAGTTAAATACTTTGAGGGATAAACTCTCAAGAAAACTTGCTAGACGAATATCTTTATCCCAGAACAAAACAAACTCTGGCTTCTCTTTTGTTATTAGGTTATGAATTACATGATGACCACTTAGATCAACTAATAACTCTGCGTTGGTCTTGACAACCAACTCTATATTATATTTTTCTGCGGCATTAACTAACCACATATTCAATTCAGAATACTTTTTTGTATTCAAGAATTCATTCGTTACTAACCATGCTCTCTTCATTACAGTCCTCCATTCTAGATTAATGGCTTCAACTAGTTTTGTCACACTAACACCTATGGTGGTACCAACACAAACAATGTCATACTCCCTTGTTTGCGTAATACCACCATAGTTACTCTAGACTTTCATCTATACATATTCATCAACATATTGCTCAAATTCTTCTTCTGACATCAAAACTTTTCTTGGTTTAGTTCCCTCCTCAGGACCTACAACACCAGCTTCATATAGCTGATCCATTATACGTGCAGCACGATTAAAGCCAATCTTATATACACGTTGCAGCATACCTATTGAAGCTTTATTTTTCTCAATAATAAACTTACCTGCTTCTACAAAGTAATCATCGCGATCATTTGCTGGCGCAGTTGAACCTTCTGATGAAGGTGCACTTGTTATCTTATTCGTTATATCTTCATTATATGAAGGCTTGCTTTGCTGCGATGACAAGAATTCTACGACTTCGCTAACTTCTTTATCCGAAACAAACGCGCCTTGGATACGAACCGGCTTTGGATATCCAGAAGGGAAGAATAACATATCACCTTTACCTAGCAACTTCTCTGCACCAGAACCATCAATAATTGTTCTAGAATCGATTGCTGAAGATACAGAGAAAGCAATACGTGAAGGTACATTTGCTTTAATAAGACCAGTAATAACATTAACAGAAGGTCTTTGTGTTGCAATAATAAGATGTATACCAGCTGCACGAGCCATCTGAGCCAGACGACAAATCGCATCTTCTACCTCACCTGGAGCTACCATCATAAGATCTGCAAGCTCGTCTACAATAATAACAATCTGAGGCATCTTCTGGAATTTTTCATCATTATACTCTTCTACCTTCTCTATCTTGGTATTGTAACCTTTGATATCCCTTACACCAAGTTCAGCAAAACGATTATATCGATCCGTCATCTCCATTACAGCCCAGTTAAGTGCTGCAGAAGCCTTCTTAGGATCTGTTACTACCGGGATTAATAGATGTGGGATTCCATTATATACACTTAATTCTACAACTTTAGGGTCAACCATGATTAATTTAACATCGTCAGGGTGCGCTTTATATAGAATACTCATTATTAATGTATTAATACATACTGACTTACCTGAACCAGTTGCACCGGCAATAAGAAGATGAGGCATCTTGGCAATGTCAGTAACGACAACTTGTCCACCAATATCCTTACCAACTGCAAATGCAAGATTACTTCCATGTTCCTTGAATTCTTTTCCCTCAATAAGTTCACGAAACATAACTGCTGAATTTTCCTTGTTAGGTACTTCAATACCAACAGCTGCTTTACCAGGAATTGGTGCCTCTATACGTATATCAGCAGCAGCTAGATTTAATTTAATATCATCTGCTAGATTTGTTATCTTACTAACTTTTACACCTTGTTCCGGTTGTAATTCATAACGGGTAACTGCTGGCCCACAACTTACATTGGTAATAGTTACTCCTACACCAAAACTTTGTAGTGTCTGTTGTAATTTTATAGCAGTCTCTTTCAGCTCGCCATCAGAAACACCTTTTGAAGATTTCTTTGGTCTAGATAACAATTCTAATGGTGGAAATTCATAGACAAAAGGTTCTTCCACCTCTTCAATCACAGGTTCTACTTGTATAGAATCAGGATTTTCCTTCTTCTCGGCATAATCCTTGTTATTCACATTACTACTAATGTCTTGTTCTTTAGCAGGTGTTAAAGGCAGGATTTCTTCCTGATTATTAGAATTAGAGAATACTTCTTCTACTTCTTCATTCTCAAGTGCCTTCAAATCCACACGGAAATTATCAAAATTATCTTCTTCTAGTTGATCATCAAATGCGGTAGATTCTAATTCAGCCACATCATTATAACTTTGATTTTCTTTATAAGCATCTTTATGAACAAACTCATCATTTACTTGCTCAGCTTCAATAGTAATCCCTTCCGATTGAACCATATTGTCGTTAACATTAATCTCAATAGGAGTTGTATTTGTCTCTTCTACATCCGTAGTTGAATGTATTGTTTTCTTGTCTACTTTTGTAGAATTTCCATCAAAGCTCTCATTCATAATCTGTTCTGCAAGTTTTTTAATATCATAATCCTTATTTTGGCTAAACTTACGTTTCATCTCTTCTTTGTAAATAGGAGTTTCATCATAATCATAATTTGATGATTGATCTCCTCTATAAATAGGTATTGAGTCGAAATCGAATGGTTTTACTTCATCAAGTGGAGTTGATGATGTCATTGGACTAGATACTTCTGACGAGGCATTCAAAGGTACGATAGCATCATTAGCCACAGCCTCTTGATTTTGTATGTTTTGTACCGAAGCCTCTACATTCTGATCTACTGAAGGGAATGTAAATGTCTTAGCTTTTTTCTTACGTTCCCCTTTAACGTTCTTTCTTGAGTCAAGCGGTATTGCTTGGTCAACATTTCTACTTCTACTTTGTCTTAAAGGCTTTTGTTCTGGTTCTTCATAAAACTCGTCATCTTCACCGTAACCATTATGTTCTTCCGAGTAGTATGCTTCTTCACGAGCTTTCTTAACTTCTATTCTTCTAGCCTTCATCTCTTTTAATTTAACAGCACTCTTCTTCCCAAGACTTGCAAATAAAAGACGTTCTGTAATAAACATTAGTAATAAGGTCATAATCGCTAGCAAGATAACAAGTGTACCAGCAAAACCGAATAATGGATACATAATCGAATAAATTATACCACCTATTAAACCTCCACCATTCTTGTTCGCCGCTGAACTAGTATAATATCCAAATATATTCCATTCCGAATTATAATCTATCGTAATTAATTGAATAAACGCTGCAACCATGCAAACGAAACAGATACTACTAACAAGTTTAATTGTTGCTGTATAATTCCCCTTATTCGATATGTGAAATGCTATTCCAAAAAACAAAATATAAGGTAGAATATATGCTAATAGGCCAAACATACCGAATGTAAATCGATTGATAAATGCACCTACACTACCACTTAGATTAAAATTACTAAGAACTAAAATAACAGCTACAACAAGAGTTATTACTATCGTTATCTCGTCCTTGTAACGACTCATCCCATACTGATTATTTCTTTGATGGCCGCTATTCTTTCCTGTATTCCCCTTTTTTCGTCCAGAAGATCCACTTCTACTAGTAGATGTTTTTTTACTAGGTATTTTCCTCGTTGACGAAGCAGGCTTTCTTTGAGTTGCCGCCATTAATAATTCCTCCTTAAGCTACAAAATTCCATATTACTGCTATAGTACCTACTGCAAAACAATAGTAAGCGAATCCTTTATATTTTTTCCCTCGCACAACAACTAACATAGTCTTAATGCATATGTATCCCACGATAGTTGCAATTAATGTACCAATCACATATGCCACTACTTCACTAGATGCTACTGCTAAGGTGCCAAAATCCATAATCTCTAAAACAACTGCACCTAATATTGCTGGTATGGACATTATAAATGAATATTTAACAGCAAAGTTAGTATCAAGTCCACATGATAAACACGCTGTAATTGTAGTTCCTGAACGCGATAAACCAGGAAGTGTTGCTATTCCCTGGGCTAAACCAATAATTCCAGCATTGGCATAGGTAACATCATTGGCACGCTTCTTACCCGGAACCGTACGATCTGCAATTAATAATAATACACCCGTTAATAATAAACATAAACCAGGTATAATTAGTGTCTCACTTGTAACTTCTATAACCTCTTTAAACAAGATTGCAAGCACTGCTGTTGGTAGAGTTGATACAACTATAAGCATAACAAATTTGCGATAAGCAGAACTTATCACCTTATTATACTCTTTTTTATCATCTGAATATAGATTATGTACTAGGCGACCAATATTAACAAAGAAATCACCTAGAATACCAAAGCTTTCTATAATTAATTGCTTAATATCTTTACAAAAAGCTATTAAAACGGCAACTAACGTTCCAAAGTGTAGCATTACATCAAAAAGCAAACCTGTATCTGTATTGATGTGCAAGATATGTTTCATAATTGATAAGTGTCCAGAACTACTAATCGGTAAAAATTCCGCTATTCCTTGAACAATTCCCATTATGATTGCCTGTAGTATTGTCATGGTTTATCCTCCCAGTTTACTTGTCCCAAAAATCTGTATTAGAACACAAAATTGGCTTGTCACATTCTTATACTGAGTGTTGTCACAACAGACATAAAAAATTGATTCCATGTATGATAAGATTATACGCTTTCTTAACTTACATTAGAACCAATTTAATTATACCTTTTCTATTTGTGATAAGCAATAGGTAATCTACTTGTTTTGTTTTTCTTTTTCTTCTATCATATCATATAACTTCTCAATTTCCTCATGAATTCCACCTACAGCATCAACAATTCCTTCAGCTACTGCTTGTGCACCAACCAGGATTGTTCCAAGATCCCTTGATAACATTGTTGTATTAAACATCATAGTTTCAATTCTCTCTTTACTTGCGTTGCTATGGTTAGATATAAAACCAACAATACGATCTTGCATAATTTTAAAATAATCATACGTCTGTCTAGATCCGATTACTGTTCCGCTCATTCGAACTGGATGAATAATCATCGTACCAGTAGGAACTATGAAGGAATAATCCGTTGCTACCGCTAATGGCACACCGATAGAATGGCTATCTCCTATAATTAACGAAACTGTAGGTTTACTTAATGAAGCAATCATTTCAGCTATAGCTAGTCCTGATTCAACGGCTCCACCTATCGTATTAACAAGCACTAAGACTCCTTTAATATCATCACTATCTTCAAGTACTGCTAATTGAGGAAGGATATGCTCATATTTCGTAGTTTTAGTTTGTTGTGATAAACATTCATGCCCCTCAATTTCACCAATTATTGTTAAGAGGTGTAATTTGTGATTTCTTCCGTTCTTATCAAGTGTTACTTGTCCATACTCCCGAACCTTATCATTCTGGAGTTTTTCAGTTTCCTTCGCAGTTTTCTCATCGACTATTGTTTTACCTTGGCTATTATTCTTATTGTTATTTGATTTATTAATTTCATTGCTGTTCTCCATGTCATTTACAGCATCAATATCGCATAGATTCTTTGTTTGCATAGTTAAACTCTACCTCACTTATTTTTCAAATAGTATGTGAGTTTTTGACCTTCCCTATTCAAACATGAGTAACCTTAATTCAAGTCTTTACCGATTAACATATCTTTTTCAATAATATGCTTCACTAACCAATCACCTAGATATATAAGGATATTCATTATAGCATCTTCTTGATTATCATCAATCTCATCTAGGTTAATATCCTCTAGCATTGCTATAAAATCATGGTGGTCGATTTTCTGCGAAAACATCATCTTATGCCCAATTTCTTGCATGTATTCTTCTTCATATGTAAAGTGTAACTTTGCATATTCTGTTAATTCGTCAAGTATCTCAACAATCCCATCATACTTATCAACAATAAATCCATTGGTCAAAAGCGTATAAGCTTTTTCCGCTATTTGAAACAACCTTTCATGTTGTTCATCAATCTCTTTAATTCCAATCTTATACTCTTCTTTCATCTCAAACATCTCATTTGCTCCTTCGCGGTTATTGTAGATAATTTTATGTGGTATCACAAATCATTTTCATTTTATCCCATTTAATTAATATTGTAAATATATTTATATATATAATGCGGGTAATAAATCAGGCTACTTAGAATACGCTATAATATAATAAAAATGAGGCAGTAATATGATGTGGTTAATATCTACAGTTCTACGTACAGTTTTGGTGCTTTTAATTGTTTTTATCTTCTACTCAATCATGCTTGGCTTTACACTTCTTACCCTACGTATTTTTAGATCATATGACAAGAAAAAACATCGAAAATAATTATTCCATAAAACCGTGTCCTAATCTGTTTGTATTATAACACGGTACATGCAAATACCAAGAAAGACAATTTATCAGTAATATAATTTTCTGATAAATTGCCTTTCTTATTATACTTACTAATAGAAAACAAATATATAATATTTGTTTTCTATTAATTAAATTTGTTCAAATGCTTGTTCTAAATCCTTTATTATGTCTACTATATCTTCAATACCAACTGACATACGTATCAATTCTGGTTCAACTCCTGATTGTACTAACTGTTCATCTGTAAGTTGACGATGCGTTGTGCTAGCTGGATGAAGAACACTTGTACGCGCATCTGCTACATGTACTACGATAGCTGCAAGCTTTAATTTTTCCATAAGTTTTGCAGCAACTTCTCTTCCACCTTTTATACCAAAGGATACAACTCCACAAGTTCCCTTCGGAAGATATTTCTTAGCTAATTCATGATACTTATTGCTTTCAAGACCAGGATAGTTAACCCAAGATACTTTGTCATTTGATTCTAACCATTTTGCAACAGCTAAAGCATTTTCACAGTGACGTTCCACACGTAAATGTAAAGTTTCCAAACCAACGTTTAATAAGAAAGCATTCAATGGCGCTGGAGTAGATCCCATATCTCTCATTAATTGAACTCGTGCTTTGGTTATGTAAGCTGCCTTTCCACAATCTCTTGCATACACCATCCCATGATATGACTCATCTGGTGTAGATAATCCTGGGAATTTATCTGTATTCCAATCAAAATTACCACTATCAACTATAACGCCTCCAAGTGCAATAGCATGACCGTCCATGTATTTTGACGTTGAATGAATAACGATATCTGCTCCATATTCAAAGGGTCTACAATTAATTGGTGTAGCAAATGTATTATCTACGATTAATGGAATCCCATTCTGATGAGCAAGTTTTGCCATCTTTTCAATATCACAAACCACTAGTGTAGGATTAGAGATTGTTTCAGTAAAGATACATTTTGTATTCTCTTGAACCGCTTTTTGTAATTCTTCGATTGGTGCATCTGGATCGACAAAAGTAACATCGATTCCTAATTTTTTGAATGTTACACCAAGCAAATTAGTTGAGCCACCGTAGATAGCAATAGAAGCTACAATATGATCACCTGCTCCACATATGTTAAGTATAGCAAATGTAGTAGCTGCTTGCCCTGTCGAAGTACATAAAGCACCGACACCACCTTCTAGTGTTGCGATTTTTCTTTCAACAGCGTCAACAGTTGGATTACTAAGTCTTGAATAGAAGAAACCTTCCGCTTCAAGGTCAAACAATTTACCTACTTGATCACTTGTATCGTATTTGTATGTAGTAGACTGACAGATTGGAAGAACTCTCGGCTCCCCATTCTTTGGTTCATATCCAGATTGAATACAATTTGTATTAATACTATAATCGTTCATCTTATCACCTTTCATGTCATAAATTAAGTGAACGGCTTTACATTTTAACGTAATGCATTGATAAATTCACTGAATTTATTTTATATCTTCTGTAACAGTTTTGTCAATGAGAAAAGACACAAATCGACGCTTGTCCCTCTTCTCTCATTGACAGTTTTGATTATTATTAGTTCTTTCCTGTTGAACCAATGCCTCCACGGTCTTTACCAGTTAATGCACTTACTTCATCAAAAACTAATTTAGGTTGATGTTTTTCTATTCTAAATTGACAGATTCGATCATTCTTGCAGATCTTGGTATCACGCAAAGCGATTGCTGGCATATACCACCAATCGTTAGGTCCACAGTAAGATTCATCTACTAATCCCATATAGTTCGATTGAATAATTCCAAAATTCTTGTAGGTACTGCTTCTTGGTATAATATGAGCTTCGTAACCTTCTGGTAATTGCATTGCAACACCTAACGGAATCAGACGAAATTCACCTTCTTTTAGCTCTACATCTTCTGCAGCGCGTAGATCAATCCAATCTGATTTTCCATCAATGTATTCTAATCTATTAATTGAGTCATCTAAATATTGTATCTTTATTGTTTCCATTTCTGTTCTATTCCTTTCACAATCTTCTTATCCAGATTACCAACCAAAGCAATACTACATGAAGATTCATCAAGTATATTCTTAGCTAATAAATTGACATTCTCTCTCGTAATTGTATTAACACGTTCAATTACATCATTAAGAGGAATCACCTTACCGTATTTCATTATATGTTTTGCATTACTATCCATACGGTTTTTCGTGCTCTCACTAGCAATCGTGAGATTAACACAAATCTGTTTCTTTGTTTCTTCTACATCTTTTTCTGAGAACCCATCTTCCTTCACTTCATTTATAATACGAAATATTTCATCGTAAATGATACGTGCAGGCTCTGGATTCGTTGCAGCATAGATATGGAATAAGCCAGTTGTTGCAAAGCTACTTTCATAAGAATAGATCGAATAGGTTAATCCCATATTCTCTCTTATTCTTTGAAACAACATACAATTGGCGTTCTCTCCGAGTATGGCATTCATAACAGTTAACTCATATCTTCGCTCATCTATGTTTGTAATCGAAGGAAATGCAATATTAATATGCATCTGTTCAATATCTTTATCATCTTTATATATGCATTTCTTATATGTTGGAATGGTTAATATCGGACGAGTTGCGGTTGCAGGAATCGATCCGAAACACTCCTCTAATTGCTTTAATATCGCCTCTTCATTATAATTACCCGCAATAGAGATAATCATATTGTCAGCTGTATAATACAAATCTCGAAATTCCATTAATTGTTCTCTTGTATATGTTCGAACAATTTCTTTTTCACCCGAGATTAGGTAGCCTAGTGGATGTTTGTCCCATACTTCCTTTTGTAACATCTCATGGCACATATCTTCTGCAGAGTCATCGTACATATCAATCTCTTCTAGTACAACACCCTTTTCTTTTTCAAGTTCTTCTGCATTAAATATGGAATTTTGAATCATATCACTAATCATATCGATTGCTATTGGTAGATATTCATCTATAGTTGTAGCATAGAAGTTTGTACACTCTTTACTTGTATATGCATTCACATTACCACCAATCATAGATGTTATGTCCGCTAAATCTCTTGCAGTTCTAGTTGTGGTCCCTTTAAAAAACATATGTTCTAACATATGAGCAATTCCATTATTATTAGAATTCTCATAAGCGGAACCTACTTTTACCCATACCCCAAATGATACACTTTTAAGATATGGCATTCTTTCTAACACAACGGGTAAGCCATTGGACAGCCTTGTTGTGATTGTCATGAACCTTCCCCTTTCTTTTTTGAAGTCATTGTATGATTCGATCGCTAAAAGATTGATTCTCTCGAATCATTATAGGCAATTGCCAAACACTATTTTAGAATATCACGTAAAAGAGTATCTCATAAGCCAACACTTACGAGATACTCTATACATGCCTTTATGGCACGACCTCACGTACTGTGATATCTATTCAGTCGTCTATAGACAATAATCTTACTGAACATCTTTAATGCTAAAGCTAATTCTTCCCATCTTATCTTTTCCAAGACAAACAACTTTAACAACATCACCAAGTGAAAGAACATCTTCAACATGGTTGATTCTATCTTTAGATATCTTAGAGATGTGGACCATTCCTTCTTTACCAGGAGCAAATTCAAGGAACGCACCAAACTCTTTAATGCTGATTACTTTACCTTCGAAGATTTGTCCTTCTTCAAAATCTGTAACGATTGTTTCGATGATACGAACTGCTTCACTCATCTTAACAGCATCTGTACCGCATACAGAAACTGCACCGTCATCAGTAATATCGATTTTAACTCCAGTTTGTTCAATGATTGCATTGATTGTTTTACCTCTTTGACCAACTACATCACCGATCTTAGCTGGATCAATTTGGATTTGAACTATTTTAGGAGCAAATTCTCCAACTTCAGTTCTTGGCTCAGCAATACATGGAATCATAACATCGTTTAAGATATGCATTCTTGCTTCTTTTGTTGTCTTAATAGCTTCTTCAATAATTGCTCTTGTAAGACCATGGATTTTAATATCCATTTGGATTGCAGTGATACCATCACGTGTACCAGCTACTTTAAAGTCCATATCTCCGAAGAAATCTTCAAGCCCTTGAATGTCAGTTAATACGATATAATCATCATCTGAATCACCAGTAACTAAACCACAAGAGATACCTGCAACAGGCTTAGTGATTGGAACACCTGCAGCCATCAATGACATTGTAGATGCACAAATAGATGCTTGTGAAGTAGAACCATTTGATTCAAACGTCTCAGAAACTGTTCTAATTGCATATGGGAATTCAGCAGCACTTGGTAATACTGGAATTAAAGCACGTTCTGCTAATGCACCATGTCCTATTTCACGACGACCTGGACCTCTTGAAGGTCTTGTTTCTCCAACAGAATATGAAGGGAAATTGTAGTGATGCATATATCTCTTAGAAGTTTCTGCTTCATCTAAACCATCAATTCTCTGAGCTTCTGATAGAGGTGCTAATGTTGTAATAGTACAGATTTGAGTTTGTCCTCTTGTGAACATAGCTGAACCATGAACTCTAGGTATAATATCAACTTCTGCAGCTAATTTACGGATTTGAGTAATCTCTCTACCATCTGGACGTTTGTGATCTTTTAAAATCATCTTACGTACTGTTTTCTTTTGATATTGATAAATGGCTTCGCCAAGAACAGCTAACCATTCTTCTTTATCTGCAAATGCTTCTTCTAATTTTGCAGTAATCTTCTTGATGTTTTCTTCTCTATCTTGTTTAATATCTGTGAAAACTGCTGCTTCCATCTCTACTGGAGGAACAATTTCCTTAATTGCTTCGAATAATTCTGCAGGAATTGCACAACTTTCGTAACCATGTTTCTCTTTTCCACATTCAGCTACGATTGTATCGATGAACTCGATTACTTTTTGATTTAATTCATGTGCAGCAAAGATAGCTTCAATCATCTTATCTTCTGAAACTTCGTTAGCGCCTGCTTCAATCATGATAACTTTTTCTCTTGTTGAAGCCACTGTTAATTGAAGATCAGAATTAGCTTTTTGTTCTGCATTTGGATTAAATACAAATTCACCATCTACTAATCCTACTTGAGTCGTAGAACAAGGACCATCGAAAGGAATGTCAGAAATTGCAACTGAAATTGCTGAACCTAACATAGCTGTAAGCTCTGGACTACAATCTGGATCAACTGACATAACTAAATTGTTAAGTGTTACATCATTTCTATAATCTTTAGGGAATAATGGACGCATTGGTCTATCGATAACACGAGATGTTAAGATTGCATTTTCAGACGCTTTTCCTTCTCTTTTATTAAAACCACCAGGGATTTTCCCAACGGCATATAATTTTTCTTCATATTCTACACTAAGTGGGAAGAAATCAATTCCTTCTCTAGGCTTGTCTGATGCAGTCGCTGTAGATAGTACAACTGTATCTCCATAATGCATTAATGCAGCTCCGTTTGCTTGTGCTGCTACTCTGCCAACATCAACTGTTAAAGTTCTGCCAGCTAGTTCCATTGAAAAACTTTTGAACATATTATATCTCCTTTTTGTTTTCAGATTATATCTATTGTTAATCTGATTTAATTTTGCTGGAGATGCCGAAACAACTGAAAAATACATTAAGACTATGATAATGTACTTTTCAGAAGTCTCGGGGTACATCTCCAAATTCTTTTCTATTATACCACCTATGGAAGATTTATGCTACTTATTTTTATATATTAATAATGATTCTGTTGTTACAAAATCATTCACAAATCTAATCATTAGATATAACCATGTATCTTTAACAAGCAAAAAGCCATACTATGACTACAGTAACTGCATTCATAATATGGCTTTCCACCGTTTGTTTGTTTGTCGTTTGTTGTGTTTATAATTGAAAAAAATTTACGTTGTTATTACTTTCTTAAACCTAAACGTTCGATAAGGTTACGATAAGCTTCGATATCGGTTTTCTTTAGGTATTCAAGAAGACCTCTTCTTTGACCTACCATCTTTAATAGACCTCTTCTTGAGTGGTGATCTTTTTTGTTAGCTTTTAAATGCTCAGTTAACTCGTTAATTCTAACTGTTAATAAAGCGATTTGCACTTCAGGTGATCCAGTATCTTGTGGATTTCTTCCGTAAGCTGCGATAACTTCTTGTTTCTTTTCTTTGCTAATCATCTTAAATTCCTCCTATTAATAAATCGCCTAATACTAAGCTATAGGTCGGAGTGTCCTATATCCTGGCATCGGCTAAAATCATACTTGTCTAGTCTATCATAAGTATAACCATCTGTCAATTAATTTATGCTAATGTCTCTTAATTTTCTATTAACTACTAAATTTCGTTTTATACTGTCTCATCCTTCTTGTTCTCGCTTACTATTGCCGCTTGCACTTCTGATGGAGCCTGTTCATAACGAGCGAATTCATAACTATAATCTCCTATTCCACCTGTCATGGAACGTAAATCAGTAGAATATCCAATTAATTCAGCCATAGGAATATCAGCTACGATTTCTTGTTTCCCAAGTTCGCACGGATTCATTCCCATAACCCTTCCGCGTCTCTTATTAAGATCTCCCATTATATCTCCCGTGAATCGATCAGGCACTACCACTCTAAGCGAAGCAATTGGTTCAAGTAAAACTGGACCCGTTAATTCAAAGGCTTTCTTAAACGCTTGTATAGCCGCCATCTTAAACGCCATTTCAGAGGAATCAACTGGGTGATAAGAACCATCTACTAAAGTAGCTTTAACCCCAACTACTGGATAACCAGCTAGAGGTCCTTTCACTACACTTTCTGCAATTCCCTTCTCAACTGCTGGGAAGAAATTCTTAGGTACTGCACCACCAAACACCCTCTCTTCAAATAGATAAGGCGTGCTTAAATCTCCTGATGGTTCGAATTCTATGTGAACATCGCCATATTGACCATGACCCCCAGATTGTTTCTTATATTTTCCTTGCACCTTAGCAGGTTTTCGAATTGTCTCTTGATAAGAAATTTTTGGTTTTGATAACTCAATTTCAACTTTGTATCTACTTAATAACTTACTTACTACAATCTCCAATTGTTGCTCTCCTATACCAAAGATTAGAGTCTGTCTATTCATGGTATCATTCTCAACGGAAATAGTTAGATCTTCTTCTAGCATCTTTGCAAGTGCTTGAGATACTTTATCTTCATCTCCTTTATTCTTGGTGTTATAACGAAGGAATGTATACGGTTTTGCTACTTCTGGTTTTCGGTAGATGATAGGAGTTTCTTTGGTTGTAAGTGTATCCCCTGTTGCTGTGATTGTCAATTTACTAATTGCACCAATATCACCTGCATGAAGTTCTCTTACTTCGAATTGTTCCTTGCCTCTTAGAATATATAATTTTGCAACCTTTTCTTCAATCTCTTTAATCGGATTCCATACCATAGTATCCGCCTTTAAGATTCCACTATGTACTTTTACCACTGAGAATCTGCCTACGAAAGGATCTACAATTGTTTTAAAAACATTAGCAGTCATAGGTTTATTTCCTTCAAACTTCACTTCTACTTCTTCATTTGTCTTAGTATTCACTCCCAGGGCAATTGTCTTATCTGGTGATGGAAAATACTTCTCAATCGCCTGTAATAACATAGTTGTTCCTTGACAATTTAATCCTGATCCCATTAATACAGGGACTATAGTGCCGTCCATCACATTTTCTCTAAGTGCAATTGAAATCTCCTCTTGTGGGAACTCTTCTCCTGCAAAATATCTCTCCATCCTATCTTCACTTGTTTCTGCTACAGCTTCTAATAAAGCTTCTCGACAAGTAGTAAGATTTGGCATGGAATACTCAGGAATATCACATTCCTCATATTCACTTAACGTAGTGAATTTTCTGCCCTGCATCTTAACTATGTTGACAAAACCAATAAACTTTTCATTCTGCCTAATTGGAAGATGGAAAGGCGCAATCTTCTTTCCATATAAATCTGTTAACTGTTCTACAACTTTACGATAACTTGCATTGTCATCATCCATATCCGTAACAAAAAACATGCGAGGAAGTTTATAACGTTCGCACATTTCCCATGCACGTATTGTACCAACTTCAACTCCAGCCTTAGCAGATATGACAATAACCGCTGCATCCGCCGCTGCCATTGCTTCTTGAGCTTCACCAACAAAATCAAAATATCCAGGTGTATCTAAGAAATTGATTTTCGTGTCTTCCCAAATTATCGGTACAACTGCAGTACTAATTGAAAAACGCCGTTTTATCTCTTCTTTATCAAAATCACTTATCGTATTACCGTCCTCTACTTTACCTTGGCGATTCGTAACTTTCATTGTATACGCCACCGCTTCGATCAAAGTAGTCTTACCACAACCGCCATGACCTAATATTACAACATTTCTAATCTTGTCTGAAGTATAAATGTCCATACATGATACCTCCTATACGCGAAAATTACTGTCTCGTGTAACAAAATTTAATGATGAAAGGTTCTTTTTCTTATATAAATATTGTACTAAATATATCTGTGTATTACAACCTTTTTATCTATATTGACTAATCTATTTATATAAACTTTATAAGTTTTTTATCTCTATGAGACTTTTCTATATGATATGGACAGGTTTTAGGATTTATTACACAAATAATTTTATTTTTGAGCTACTTATTAATATTCACTCCTTATTCAACGCGTTGAAGTTTAACGCTTTAAAGTATTGACATTAATAACTTTGTGTTGTAGAATAACGAATACCAAGTTATACTAATACGGGTATTGGTAATACTGTTAGAGAATGGAGATTATATTATGATTATTGTAATGAAACCAAATGCTTCCGAAGCATCTATAAAAAACATTGTGGATATGATTACTGCTGTGGGACTAGAAGCACATCTATCCACTGGAAAAGAGGTCACTATTATTGGCGTTGTAGGTGATAAGTCAAAAATCGTGGAACAAAATCTTGAAATCGCACCTGGTGTAGAGAAAATTGTTCCCGTTACAGAAACATATAAATTATCAAATAAAAAATTCCACCCAGAACCATCTATCGTTACTGTAGGTAATGTTGAGATTGGTGGTAAAGATCTTGTTATTATGTCAGGTCCATGTGCCGTAGAGAGTCATGACCAAGTATTAGAAACTGCAATTGCAATAAAAAAAGCCGGAGCAAAGATTCTTCGTGGTGGCGCATACAAGCCAAGAACTTCGCCTTACTCTTTCCAAGGTCTTGAAGAAGAAGGTTTACGCTATATGAAGGAAGCACGCGAAGCAACAGGCCTTCCTGTTATCTGTGAAGTAACAAGTCTTGAGGCAGTAGAGAGTGCCGTGAAGTATATAGATATGCTCCAAATTGGTGCAAGAAACATGCAAAACTTCTATTTATTAAAAGAAGTCGGCAAAACTGGTCTTCCAGTCTTATTAAAGCGTGGCCTATCTGCTACAATTGAGGAATGGTTGAATGCTGCCGAATACATTATGGCTGAAGGTAATAAGAACGTAGTACTATGCGAACGTGGTATTCGTACATTCGAAACTGCAACACGTAATACATTAGATATCAGTGCAGTACCAGTCATCAAAGAAAAGAGTCACCTTCCAATTATCGTTGACCCAAGTCATGCAACAGGTGTACGTAATTATGTAAAACCACTTGCTAAATCTGCTGTAGCTGCAGGTGCTGACGGTCTTATGATTGAGACACATCCAAACCCAGCTACTGCTTTATCTGATGGCCCTCAATCATTAACGTTCTCTCAATTCGATGAATTATGTGAAGAACTAAGACCTTTTGCATCACTTATGGGAAAATCATTATAAATCATTGGAGGATTAAGTATGGAAGATATTACAGCTGGCTTTATAGGCTTTGGCTTAATTGGTGGATCAATTGCCAAGGCTATAAAGCTTCGTTTCGACAACACGAATATTATATCCTTTAACTACTATAAGGATCAAACGAATACGAACCTTGAGATGGCACTTGAAGATGGAACCATTGATTTCATCTCAACCGATTTAGCAAAAGATTTCCGCCAATGCGATATAATCTTTCTATGCTGCCCCGTATTAACGAATATTCAATACTTACATGAATTAAAGAATATCATTAAACCTACCTGCATCAT
This sequence comes from Lachnospiraceae bacterium, assembly GCA_019421365.1. Lineage (GTDB taxonomy): Bacteria > Bacillota > Clostridia > Lachnospirales > Lachnospiraceae > Anaerosporobacter. The sequence goes on along the minus strand of JAHZFJ010000008.1, from coordinate 103,203 downwards.
AACAGATGTGGGTAGTGTAAAAGGTAACATCCATAAAGCTGTTCATGAACTTGATATGGATACATACTTCATTGGGGGACACCCTATGGCAGGATCAGAAAAAACAGGATACGCTAACTCAAGTGCTATAATACTTGAAAATGCCTATTACATCCTAACACCTTCCAATCAGATAGAACAAATTAAAATTGATTTCCTTTACGACCTAGTAAAGAGAATTGGTTCTATCCCGTTAATTATTGATGCCAAGGAACACGATGATGTTGTAGCTGCCATTAGTCATGTACCACATCTAATAGCTTCAAGTTTGGTTACAATGGTTAAAGAAAGTGACGATCCTGACGAAAAGATGCGTCTACTTGCTGCTGGAGGATTCAAAGATATAACTAGAATTGCATCCTCTTCTGCTATTATGTGGCAAAATATATGTTTAACTAATACCGAAAGTATTCAAAAGTTTCTTAAACGCTACATATCAACTCTTACTTGTATTAATGAGGCACTTTCTAATTGTGATGAGACATATCTATATGATTTCTTTGATTCAGCTAGAGAATATCGTGATAACATTCCTACCAAGAAAGTAGGTATGCTAAAACAGGTATATGAAGTTTACCTTGATATATTTGATGAGACTGGTGCTATTGCCACTATCGCTACGATCTTAGCTAGTAATAATATTAGTATTAAAAATATCGGTATCGTTCACAATCGTGAGTTTGAAGAAGGTGTATTACGCATTGAGTTCTATGACGATGAAGCTTCACAAGATGCTGTAACTTTGCTAGAAAAATATCGCTATACAATATACAAGCGTAAATAGCCATACAATAATAAAAAGCTTTTGCGACGTTGATGAAATCTCTCCTTCGACTTGCAAAAGCTTTTTAATCTATTCTTCCTAGTCCTCTTCAATAATTACTTGCTTATCGGTAATCGTCGTAGTTAAGTAAGACAATGCTTGTTGATGATTTTGAAGATGCATCCTCGTATATGCACCACCAAACTCGCCATCAATAGTCCAAGAAACTTCCTCATCGCACGTAATATCTAGATTAGAAGCATGGAAAGAGTATATGAATTTATCATCAAGATCTCTCACTAACAATGCATTAACGATATGTTGTAATTCAACTATATTCTTAGGACGTTTAATTAACGTCACCTCAAACTCTCCATCATCTAATCCCACATCTTTTCCGGTAATCCCTTTAAATCCTCCAACAGAGTTTGCATTCGTAACCATACCATAGATTAATTCATCTTCAATAACCGTATCATCATATTCAACTCTTACATGATAAGATTTAACAGTAGCCAAGCTCATAATTCCCCCCAATATATAAGCCGCCCTACCGAATAAATTTTTTGATGTTTGCGGTGTTTCATAAGAAACGTTAGTGAACACTCCAAAACCAGCAACATAGGTGAAATATCGGTCATTCAAAGAACCAATATCATATGCAAATGGTTCTCCTTTCACAACTGCTTCTGCTGCTTTCACCATATTCTTAGGTATTCCCATACTAGATGCAAAATCATTGGTTGTTCCAGCAGGTAGATATCCGATAATTGGTGCATGTGGGCATTCCATCAATCCTGTAGTTACCTCGTTTAATGTTCCATCTCCTCCCGAGCAAACAACCAGATCATATTCTTGCCCCTTTTCACGTGCTATTTTTCTCGCATCATCTCGTTCTTTGGTAGAATAGATTGTTACTTCATAATCAGCTTGCACAAAAGTCTCTATAATATCTGATAATGAACCTTTAATTTTTCCCTTCCCCGCATGCGGATTGTAGATAAATAGCATTTTTTTCAAACTTATTCTCCCCTTTCTATAAAATAAACTTTCTTAATCATTTGTATTAATAAACATAGCATCTCCGAAACTAAAGAAACGATATTTCTCTTTTACTGCAACATCATATGCATGCATGATATGTTCTTTTCCTGCTAATGCACTTACAAGCATTAGTAATGTTGATTCTGGTAAATGGAAATTCGTAATTAAAGCATCTAATACTTTGAACTTATATCCTGGATAAATAAAAATCTCTGTATTGCCACTACCTGCTTTAACCATACCATTCTCATCTGCTGCAGACTCTACCGTGCGACAACTTGTTGTACCTACACAGATCACACGATTTCCCTGTTTTTTCGCATCGTTAATCTTTTTAGCCTCTTCCTCTTCTACTTGGTAGAATTCTGAGTGCATATGATGGTTTTTTACATCATCCACTTTAACAGGACGGAAAGTTCCTAATCCAACATGTAGAGTAACATTAGCAATTACTACTCCCATTTTCTCTATCTGTTCTAACAACTCTTTAGTAAAGTGTAAGCCTGCTGTAGGTGCCGCAGCTGATCCTTCATATTTGGCATATACTGTCTGATAACGATTCTTATCTTCTAATTGATGTGTGATATATGGTGGTAGAGGCATTTGGCCTAACCTGTCAAGAATTTCCTCAAAGATTCCTTCATAATGAAATTGAACCAAACGATTTCCTTCGTCTAATACATCAACAATTTCACCAACTAATATTCCATTACCAAATACAACTCTAGTTCCTACTTTGGCTTTTTTACCAGGTTTAACAAGTGTTTCCCATGTATCATTTTCTTTTCGTTTTAGTAATAATAACTCTATCTTAGCACCAGTGCCTTCTTTCTCGCCAATTAGACGAGCAGGAATTACTTTCGTATTATTAATTACTAAGCAATCACCTTTTCTTAGATACTGTGTGATATTATGAAATATTTGATGCTCGATTTCTCCTGTTTCTTTATTCAATACTAGAAGTCTTGAACTTGAACGATCTTCTAATGGATCCTGCGCTATCAATTCTTCTGGTAAGTAAAAATCAAAATCTTTTGTCTTCATATGACTATCTCCATTCTTATTGGCCTTTACAGTTGAGCATAACAAAATGTAAAGCAAACGTTTTAATCTAGTTTGCTTTACATAATAGACTCGCAAAATTACATTGTAATTTTTTTCGTTAACTTATGACTCCTTCAAGTCAAGTCTCTTGACTTTGTTGCGGTCTTCTATTCGTGTAATTCCTAAAACAGCTCCGCTGTTTTCATAAGTTACATTATAATCGTTCCATCTAAAAAAATCCAGTATCTATTAAGTAACTTTATAATTAATTTATAATGAGGTTTTTTGTTGAATCATTTATAAACTTACTCGTTTCTCTAGCATCCATGCAGTTACTACATAGGCAATCACAGAGAGTATTGCATACCAAAGTAGACATAAAATCATAACTTGCATATCAGCCAGTATTACATTACCAAAGATAGCATTTAATAATTTACCTTGTATATATAAGATTAATACAAAAATTCCGAAGCTTATAACACCTTTATATGCTTTATTCGCTAAGAATGTAGCACTTAATGTAATTGAAACATACGCTAATACTAATACAAATATGCCCATTACCAGCACATAAATTCCAGTAAATAATACATATGTTAAGTCGATATCTATATTCACAAGGTCACTTAGTAATCTCTGTATCACTTCTATAGTTTCAGATACACTTTGATTACGAATCGACAAAATACTCAAATCAAGTACTCCAATTCCTAAGAAACAAAGTCCATATAAAATTATCTGAATACCACTTGCTAAGACCTTAGCTCCTATGATCTTATAACTACTATTAGGTGTCATAAACAACATGTAACTATTCCTCGTCTTTAAGTCACGGGAAAAAGTTATAATACTTTCAAAATATAAGTACATCATTGATACATTCGCAACTATGACCAAGAGTCCTGAGGTACTAAGCATCACACTATTCTTTGCAAAAACTCCCCAAAACCAAACAAGTTCTAATAGAGCCACAATTCCAAATATAATTGCTTTTGATTGCATCTGTTTTCTTAATTCATACTTAATCAATTTCCACATATTATCATTCACTCTCCTCTAAGCATATATACTCTTATACAAATCAACAATGGACGCGTTCCTTTCTTCACGCAGTTGTTCTGCTTCCCCTTGCAAAGCAACTTTTCCATTCTTTATAAAGATTGCATAATCAATAACTTTCTCTAATTCATCAACCAAGTGGCTGGATATAATTATACTTGCATCTTCATTAGCTTCTTCAAGAATTGCTGATATAATCTTATCTCTAGCTATAATATCAATTCCATTCAATGGTTCATCTAACATGTAAAGTTCTGCCTTTCTCGCTAACGTAGCTGCAATTTTTAGTTTTGCTGCTAGACCAGATGATAAGTCTTTTGCTTTATCTTTTTGATTCAATTCCATACGTTCAATTAAACTATTATACCGTTGCATATTAAAATCAGCAAAAAAATCTTGATAGTATTTTCCAACATCTTGTACAGTCATATAATTATAAAAGAAAGGTTCTGTTGGCATATAAGCAATTTTTGACTTAGAATATACTCCAATCGGATCCCCCTCAAACAAGATATAACCACTCGTTGGTTTAATTAACCCTGCTACCATCTTCATCCACGTTGTTTTCCCACTACCATTTGGTCCAAGTAATGCGTATATTCTACCTTTCTCAATTTCAACACTAATGTCTTCCACCGCTGTTTTAGTTAAATATTTTTTCTGAACATTCTTACAATTAATTAACATATTACAACTCATTCTCCTTTCATTTAAAAAACTGTTTCTATACAATATTAAAACTCTTCTCTGCCGATAACATATTGGATTATTATACGAACTATTACGTCAGTGGCTAGATGAACAATTTAATAATGTTTTTCAACTAATTGAACTACCTCTTCTTTCGTAAAGCCAATTCCCTTCATGCTCTCTACAAATTGTGCAATGGCTGTCTCAGCCATCTCTGCCTTTATTATTTTCAATACATTCCGATCCTCAGTCACGAACGTTCCAAGTCCTCTCTTTGTATAACATATTCCCTCAAGTTCTAATTCCTTATAGATACGACTTGCTGTATTGGGATTAATCTGATACACAATTGCAAGTTCTCTCGTTGAGAGCATCTTTTCACCGAGCTTTAGGTTCCCTTGTATCAAATCTTTTTTTAACTGACGTATTACCTGTAGATAAATGGGTACTGTATTATCGAAATCCATACATCTCCTCCTTTCTAGTAATAAATCTTTCTAGGCAATTGCCCAGCCAATTCTTACTTGTTTTTGTAACTAAACTTAACTTTCTATGTCGTAGTGTATCAGTGTCATAGTTGTATAGTACACTATGTTTGTAGAATTGTCAACAAAATTTACACAATATACCTAGCATTTTTTAAATAATAATAGTAAAATGGGTGTATTATGAAGATATGTAAAGGAGGGTTCGTATGCCAAACAATACATTTGCAGCTATAGATGTTGGATCAAATGAAGTATCTATGAAGATATTCGAAGTGTCAAAAAAATACGGAATAAAAGAACTTGATCATGTACGTCATACAATTGAACTTGGTTCAGAGACCTATACAAACGGCAAGATAAGCCATAGTATGGTAAATGAACTCTGCCAAGTTTTGCAGGGATTCACAAAGAAGATGAAAGAATATCAAGTAGTTGACTATACTGCCTGCGCTACTAGTGCATTACGAGAAGCAGTGAATAATCTCCACATTATTGATCAAATCAAACTTACATCTAAATTGAAAGTTTCTATACTAAGTAATTCTGAACAGAGATTCCTTCTGTATAAGGCTGTTGCTTTAAAAGAACAGCGTTTTAATCAAATTATTGAGCATGGAACTGCTATTGTTGATATTGGAGCCGGTAGTATTCAGATTTCTTTATTCAATAAAGGTTCCTTAATAACAACACAGAATATTAAACTGGGGTCTCTTCGAATTCGTGAAATTCTATCAACTATGGTGAATCAGACAACTAACTTTAATAATATTTTGGAAGAATATATTACCAATGACTTGCAGACATTTAAAGACTTTTTCTTAACAGATATTAACTTACGTAATATTATTGCAGTGGGAGATAATCTTAACGATTTACTTCGTTTTAAAAGATATTCAGAGCAAACAGAAGGAGATAAATTTCATCCAGTATCAAAAGATTCCCTCGATCGTAGTGGATACTTTTCACTGTATTCGAAATTATTATCTAAGAATTCGAGCCAGATTAGTAATTATCTTCAGATTTCAAAAGAACAAGCTTCTTTACTAATTCCAACTGCTATGATTTACTACAAAATGTTTGAAGAAACCAAAGCTTCCACTATGTGGATTCCTGGTGTGACTCTCACAGATGGACTAGTAGTTGATTACGCTCAAAAAAAACAAAAAGTAAATCTAACTCATGACTTTACATTAGATATTCTTAATGCTGCAAGAAATATAGCTAGAAGATATCACTGCAATCAATCACATATTAAGAATGTTGAATACCTTGCATTAACGCTATTTGATAGCTTAACCAAACTGCACGGTCTAAATAACCGCGACCGTCTATTATTACAAATTGCAGTTATTCTTCATAATTGTGGAGAATATATTAATTTGAATGCCGGTGCATTGAATTCTTATCAGATTATTTTATCAACTGAGATCATCGGATTATCTCACATGGAGAGGGAATTAATTGCATATCTTGTTCGCTTCAATATTGGTAGCTATCCAAAATACGAAGATCTTAATAATACATTTAATAAAGACACTTACATCAAGATATCCAAGTTATCAGCAATCTTTAGAATTGCCAATTCAATGGATAAGAGTCATAAACAGAAATTCTCCAACATCTCTGTTAATTACCGAGATAATCATATAACAATAACAGGTACTACTTTAGAAGATACCACTCTAGAACGTGGTTTGTTCGAAAAGAAAGCAGAATTCTTTGAAGAAGTATATGGTATTCGACCACAACTAAAACAGCGTAGAAGCTAACTCTAGAAAGGACGGAAGAATATGAGCACTACAAAAATCAATTATCATAAACCAGCTTACTATTCCAACAGAGAATTGAGCTGGATTGAATTTAATTACCGTGTTCTTAGCGAGGCAAGGGATAAATCTCTCCCACTATTAGAGCGTTTAAAATTCCTAAGTATAACAGCCTCAAACTTAGACGAATTCTTTATGATTCGTGTAGCTTCCCTTAAGGATATGGTTAATGCTAATTATACAAAGCCGGACATTGCTGGACTAACACCAAAAGAACAACTTGAACAGATTACAACCAAGACTCATGAATTAGTTACTACCCAGTACAACACTTTTAATCGTTCATTTATTCCTCAACTTAAGCAGAACAACATTCAAATCATCACACAATATGAAGATTTAGATAGTGCTCAAAGTGCATATGTTGATCATTATTTTCAAAACGATGTATATCCTGTATTGACTCCGATGGCTGTGGACTCTTCTCGTCCATTCCCATTAATTCGTAATAAATCCTTAAATATTGGAGCTTTAATTTGCGACAAAAAATCATCAGCTGATTACGACTTCGCTACTGTTCAAGTCCCTGCTGTACTCCCACGTGTCGTACAGATCCCGTCTTCCAAACCAGAAGTAACAACCTTAATACTTCTTGAACAAATTATCGAAAAGAATATTAATAAACTATTCTTAAACTATGATGTTGTCTGCGCTTATCCATATCGTGTTATGCGTAATGCCGATTTGAGTATCGACGAAGATGAAGCCGCAGACCTATTAATCGAGATCCAGAAACAGCTTAAAAAACGTCAATGGGGAGAAGCAATTAAGTTAGAAGTTGAAGATAAAATTGATAAACGTCTCCTTAAAATACTTCGCAAAGAACTTCGCATCAAAGAAGAAGATATCTATTCTGTTAATGGACCATTAGATTTAACATTTTTAATGAAGATCTATGGACTAGACGGATTTGATCACCTCAAAAAACCTAAATACACTCCTCAACCAGTGAAAGCTCTTAATCATGATGAGGATTTATTTACTCAGATACGAAGAAATGATATCCTACTCTTCCATCCATTCCAATCCTTTGATCCAGTTGTCGACTTCGTTCGCCAGGCAGCTAAAGATCCTAATGTATTGGCTATTAAACAAACATTATACCGAGTAAGTAGTCATTCCCCTATTATCGCATCTTTGGCGGAAGCCGCTGAAAATGGTAAACAAGTTTCCGTTCTTGTAGAATTAAAGGCACGTTTTGATGAAGAAAATAATATCATCTGGGCTAAGAAACTTGAGAAGGCTGGTTGCCACGTAATCTACGGTCTGGTTGGTCTTAAGACTCACAGTAAGATTACTCTTGTTGTCAGAAAAGAAGAAGACGGAATTCGTCGTTACGTTCATCTTGGTACTGGTAACTACAACGATTCTACAGCTAAACTATATACTGACCTTGGGTTATTAACATGTTCGGCTCCAATTGGAGAAGATGCTACTGCAGTATTCAATATGCTATCTGGATATTCCGAACCACTTAGTTGGAACAAATTAACCTTGGCACCACTATGGTTAAGAGATAAATTTCTTGAATTGATAAAACGCGAAACAATACATGCTAAAAATGGGGAGAAAGCTCATATTATTGCTAAGATGAATTCTCTTTGCGACGCTGATATTATCGCTGCTCTTTACGAAGCAAGCAATGCAGGGGTCAAAATCGAATTAATCATTCGTGGTATCTGTTGTTTGAAGACTGGATTAGAGGGCATATCCGAGAATATCACCGTTCGCTCTATCGTTGGTAATTTCCTTGAACATGCTAGAATCTTCTACTTCTATAACAGTGGATACGAAGAAGTATATATGGGAAGCGCCGACTGGATGCCTCGTAATTTAGATAAACGTGTTGAAATTCTCTTTCCTGTTGAAGATGAGAATCTACAACAGGAGATTAAGGAAATCCTAGATATTCAACTTCATGATACTGTGAAAGCTCATATATTAAAGCCTGATGGTAGCTACGAAAAAGTTGATAAGCGAGGGAAAGCCAAATTAAATTCCCAAGAATTTTTCTGTGAACAAGCTCTTAAAGATTCTATCATTACTCCAGCTGAGCACGATCGTAGAGTATTTGAGCCAATAGAAAGTGATTTCTAAAATTATAGTATAGTACAGACATCAAAAGTGCCACAAAAGGTTCAATAACTTTTATTACCTTTTGTGGCACTCTATATTTGTTTTATTACAGATATATGTTAATCCCCGTAATATTATTTTGTTAAATGTCTTCTAATATTTTCTTGCGCTTCTGCTGATATTCTTCTCCTGTAACTAGACCCTTGTCATACAAATCTTGTAGTTCTTTCATTCTTTCTTCAGGGCTCTTTCTATGTCTTTCTATATCTATCTGCGAATCATCATCAATGGTAATTTCATGCGAAGCAATCCCTTTATCAGTAAAGGCATTAATTCCTTGTGTAACAGTCATAATTATCGCAAACAGCGTCCATATTAATCCGAAGGCTCCGAATATCGGAATAATAACAAAGAATCCTATAAAACAAAAAATTAGTCCACAAAAAAAACTCGCCATTGATTGGCCTTTACTTGGTTTCACTCTTACTCTTTTACTCATAACTAACCTCCCTATGTAATAGACACCAGACTTCTTTAAACAGTTCGTTTTTCACTTACATTAACAAAAGCGCAATCCCTTGAAAACACTTGATTTCTTGGTTTTGCGCTTCTTTTATTTCGATAGTAAATTACACTCTCTTTAAATAATCTCCAGTACGAGTGTCGATGCTGATTTTATCTCCTTGATTTACGAATAAAGGAACATAAATTGTAGCACCTGTTTCAACTGTTGCAGGCTTTGTAGCACCTGTTGCTGTATCACCTTTAACTCCTGGTTCTGTGTCTGTGATTTCAAGTTCTACGAATAGAGGTGGCTCAATAGCGTATACATCTCCATTATGAGAACACATCTTAACCATATCGTTTTCTTTAACGAATTTTAATGAGTCTCCTACTTGATCTTCACTCATAGCAATTTGATCATAAGATTCTACATCCATAAAGTGGAACAAGTCACCATCTGAATATAAATATTGCATATCTTTTCTTTCGATGTGAGCTTGAGGACACTTTTCAGTTGGTCTGAAAGTTTTTTCAACTACACCACCGTTTTTAATATTTCTTAATTTTGTTCTAACAAACGCTGCACCTTTACCAGGTTTAACATGTTGGAATTCAATTACTTGATAGATTCCATTATCTAATTCGATAGTCAAGCCGTTTCTAAAATCGCCTGCTGATACCATTATGATATTCCTCCTTAATGCTTTAGCATATAACGTTCTATTGCAATAAAGCAATAGAAACCGTGATAACCCATATTATCAACTCTATTAAGTTTATAATATTATTCGCTATTTTTCAACTGTTTTTTTTAAGAATTACATATTTATAATACCTTTTCTGAATACTCCGATTCGAAATTATTATAATTCAATTAATTGCTTCTCAGAATGTGTAAAGTTAATGTGTCCATCTTCTGTTACAACCACCAAATCTTCAATACGTACACCACCGAAGTTTTCGATGTAGATACCTGGTTCAACTGTTTCTGTTACATTAGCTAAGATAACTCGTTCTTCTGAAGCAGAGAATCTAGGATCTTCGTGAATGAATAAACCAACACTATGTCCAAGACCATGACCAAAGCAACCTTTGTATTTTGTAGAATCGATAATATCTCTAGCAATTTTATCAATATCTTTTCCTACTACACCTGCATGAATAGCATCAAGAGCTTCTAATTGAGCTTTTAATACGGTGTTATAGACATCTTTTTGTTCTTGAGAAGCCTTACCAACAACAATTGTTCTTGTCATATCTGAACAATATCCATTATATAAACAACCAAAATCCATTGTCACAAAATCACCAAGTTCAATCTTCTTAGCAGATGGTGTAGCATGACACATGGAAGAATTAACACCTGAAGCAACGATTGAATCAAAGCTTAACCCTTGTGCACCATTAGTTTTCATAAAGAATTCAAGATATGCTGCTACTTCTAACTCTGTCATACCTGGCTTGATAACTTCAAGAATCTTAGTGAAGGCGATATCACCGATGTGTTCTGCCATCTTAATATTCTCAAGTTCTTCTGCTGTTTTAACAATTCTTAAATTTGTTAAGGCATTCTTAACTGGAACCATTTCTTTTTTGTGAAGTTTTTCATTCAAATTACTATAACTTGCATATAGAAGATTGTCATCTTCAAATCCAAGTCTCTCAATCTTATCAGCATCTAGTAAGTCATTAATTGCTGCTACGTAACCGCCTTTACCAATTTCAATAACTTCAAACCCTTTACTTTCACTATTTGCTTGGATTGTATAACGGAAATCTGTTAAGATAACAAAACGATTTCTTGATACATAAAGATATCCTGTAGCTCCAGAAAAACCGCTAATATAGCGCATATTATAACCATCAGATACTAAAACTGCATCTAGATTTAGTTCATTCAAAACATTAATAACTCTTTCTTTAATATTCATTAGTATTTCCTCCATTGTATTAAATTATGTTAGTTACTTTTGACTTGTTATCATAGATTTAATTGCTTCCAATGCATATAAGTAACCATTTAACCCCAAGCCTACAATCTGTCCTGTACAAGCTGGTGCGGTCACTGATACATGACGAAACTCTTCTCTTTTGTGTACATTCGAGATATGTACTTCTATCTTAGGCATTTCAACAGATGCTAATGCATCACAAATCGCGTAACTATAATGAGTATAAGCACCAGGATTGATGATTATTCCATCCATCTCTTCAAAGTATGCTTTTTGAATACGATCAATAATTTCACCTTCTCCATTACTTTGGAAGGTTTCTATCTCAATCCCTTCTTCTTTACCCTTTTGCTCTAACATCTTCAATAATTTAGCAAATCCCTCTTGCCCATAGATTTCCTTTTCACGTATACCAATAAAGTTAATATTAGGCCCGTTAATGATTAGAATTCTCATAAATTACTACCATCCTTATGTTTGTTTGATAAGTCTTTTCTATAGTAATATAGCACAATTCGCTCAAGATATCTCTTAAGCACAATTTGTATTTCTTCTTTAGAGTCAATTGGTTTTGCCAAATACGAAGTCATTCCAGCTCGTTTTGCACCATATACATCTGTAAACAACTGATCTCCAACAAAAATCGAATTCTTTGGTGTTGTTCCCATTAACTCCATTGCTTTAAAGTAATTCTTTGTACTTGGTTTATGTGCATTATAGATATAGTTAGCTTGAATATCTTTATTAAACCTTTCTACTCGCTCCTTTTGATTATTTGAAATTAAACATACGGCAAAGCCAATTTCTTTCAACTTAACAAATAGATTTTTAGCACGTTCTGTAGCATCTGCACCATGCTCTACAAGCGTATTATCGATGTCGAATAAGATTCCCCGATATCCCATATCAAATAATGTTTTAAAGTCAATTGAATATGCACTATCCACATATTCATCCGGATAAAATTTCTCTAACATTGAAAACTCCTATCTTTTTAGTAGAAATTAAGTTGCAATTAAAGCAACCTTAACCTTTTCTCAAAGGCCTTGTACAAGCTAAACTCTATTATAACAATTATTACGTATTAACTCAAGGTAGCAAATTATATTTTGAAATAAAATTATTCATATTCTCAGTCAAATGTTTAAGATAATACATTGCTTTATCTTCATCTGATTGATTTTCTAATAGTTTTGAAATATGTTCTATATCATTCGGCAAATTACTACAGCGATCTTGTGCAATTGTAAGCATTCGCTTTTCGCCTGGATGTAATATCTCATTAGCCGCAAATACCAAATCAAAATAAGATGCAATATATTCTGTAATCCTATGATTTACACTTACCATATCTCTTCTCTTATATGCTTTTATGATTTGATCATCAAAAGATGGTATATGACCAGTTAGTAGCTGATAATTCTTACTAATGATATTTTTCTTTAGAGCACTAGGAAAAGGAATACTAAATCTTTCTTTTAATCTAGAATACATTTCAGCTTTCTCATATAAAACAATACTCGTCATTAGATTACTCCACATACAAGTAGTATATCCATTATTCGCATTTCCATTTATTACAGTAGCTTCTAATTGTTCTTCAAAAGACTTGCGATCACGATATATAAGTTCAATAACAGTACCTGAATTCAAGATACAATCGTCTTCTTCTTCCCAATATGTATTAGCTAACTCAATATATTTGCAATATTTCCTCAGGATACCTTCTCTCATTACTGCAGGCACTGGTTTTTCACAATATACATATACATCATAATCCGAATTTTCATCTGTATAGCCAGAAGCTCTTGATCCTCCTAATGTAATTGCAGTAATTTCTGGTAACCTTGACAATTCATTTACCAAATCTTTGATTTTCTCCATGTTAATATACCCCTTCCCCAATTTTACTTTTTAACTTAATTTCACCCTCACAAACACTTTAATGAATAAATTCATAGAATTAGTGCTAGTAGTTTAGATTATACTACTATGTCGACTATACTACTTTTTGTAATAATTGTCAATTCAACCAACTTTACCAAGTGTACCGTATTGACGAGACAAAATCTATAATTAACTTTTGACCTCCGAAACAGTTATCTATTCTTTCTATCTTAAATCTTAATGAATAGAATTTCCTCTAACTGTAATATACTGAATTATAACGCACAGGAAAGAAGGAATCCTTTTGTCTTCACCTCCGATTATAGGCATACTTGCTAACATAAAATTCGCCGATACCCTTGGAACTGATCACATGTATGTTAACGACGAATATATTCTTGCTCTTGAAAAAGTCAACGCTGTACCAATTATCATCCCTCCAATTATGAAATACGAAATGCTTAACGCCTATGTGAACCTTTGTGATGGCTTCATATTAAGTGGTGGCGTTGATATTAACCCCATTTACTTTAACCAAGAACCCTCAAGAAATCTTGGAACTGTAAACAATAAACTCGATGTATTTCAAATCGCATTAACTAAAAAAATACTACGTAGCAAAAAACCACTACTTGCCATATGTCGAGGAATACAGTTACTAAATATATGTCTGGGCGGAACTATTTATCAGGATATGGACGATATCCCAAACAAAACAATCCTACATATGCAAAAATCAGAACGCTATCGTGGCATTCACAAAGTAGAGTTAGAACCTAATTCCAAATTATATGAACTGTTTGGTGATAGTATATTCGTAAACAGCTATCATCATCAAGCAGTTGGAGTACCTGGTGCTAATCTTCAAGTGGTAGGGCGTAGTGCTGATAAAGTAATAGAAGCTATGGAAATTAAAGATTACCCCTATGGTATTGCTGTTCAGTGGCACCCTGAAATGATGTTTGCACGCACAGAGGAGATGCGGGAGCTGTTTGAATCCTTCGTTCAAGCTTGTATAAAATAACTCAAAATTATGTAAACCTCTATATTGGAACAATCAAAGAAACCTCTAAATTGACTGTTGTATCCTACATCAATTTAGAGGTTAACTCGTTATTTATTCATTTTCCATCATTACAAGATGTGCAATTGCAATATCTCCACTATCTTCTGTACTATAACCTAATGTCATTGCTATAGTTTGAATATAATTTGCTTCTTGGTGTAAAGCTTCTGCGATTTCAGCTACAGACTTTCCAGAACTTAATAGTTCTCTAACGTCTTTTACATCCTTGATCGTCTTTAATAATTTCTCGTTACTTTTATTAACTTCTTCAATACTTTCACTTAAAGGTTCATCATCACCTAGCGCATACTCTTCTAGAGATTTCACTTCTTTACTTGGTCCTTCTTCATAGAAGTCCTGCATATATTCCCAATCAAGGGTATTATCTAGATTATCTATCTTTTTATCGTTATTCATAGTACCTACCTCCATGCTATTGCACGTTATTATTTGCAAAAATATCATATGTATTCTTATTAACAGACCATCATATTATTGATTTACTAACTCAAACTAAAATGCTGTACAGTATTAAGATATAGTATTATTATTAAAAAATCAAGAAAGAAATAGAATACAGTATGAAAAAGAGAAAATCCACATATGTGATTTTCTCTTTTTCTTTAAGCATCTACTAAGCTGTTAATTTTGTTTTTATTACCTCTTCAAAGAACGTGTTAACTGTTTTCTTGGTTACACTGTATACATTCTCTTCTTCATCAATCTTTACAGAAACCCCATTCTGACAATTTCCGAGACAGAATACAGCTTTTAGTTCCACTTGGTCTCCAAGATCATTATATTCAACCAACTCTTGTAACTTATCAATTACATCATAAGAACCTTTTAAATGACATGCACTACCAATACAAACACTAATTAACATAAGCAACAGCCTCCTCAACAGCTTATTCGTTATCTCTTCGATATTCAACATGTAATAATTCATGTGTACGATGTTTTAACATACCATCATATAAAGCCATCATAAGTGGATTTTCTTCACTTCTCTTGATTTGTGAGACTTTATCAGCCTTGTAAATTCCCTTCGCGCGTTCCCTTTTTTCAGGTTGATGTGAGAATGGTTGGCCTGCACCACTTATACAGCCGCCTGGACATGCCATTACTTCAACAAAGTCGAAATGTTCTTCTCCGCTTTCTATCTTCTCTATTAATCTTTCTGCATTACCAAGTCCGCTTACAATACCAATCTTAAGTACCTTCTCACCCATCGGCAATTCACAGACTTTAACACCTTCTAATCCACGAACACCAAGGAATTCGATATCCTTTAAAACTTGTTGACTCTTATCTTCCACAACTCGCCTTATAACTGCTTCTGTGACACCACCTGTTACACCGAAGATAACACCTGCACCTGAATATAATGAGAATGGCATATCGGTAGCTTCTGATTCTAATTCGTTGAATTGAATACCAATTTCTTTAATCATCTTAACAAGCTCAGTTGTAGTAATAACATAATCAACATCTGGTACGTTGTTACGGGAGAATTCTTCTCTTGCAGCTTCTGCCTTTTTGGCTGTACATGGCATTACTGCTACAGAAATAGTAGTTTTATTATCCATTATATCTCTAGATTTAAAATGCTCTTTAATTAAAGTTCCAAACATCTCCATAGGCGACTTACAAGATGATACGTACTTTGTAAGTTCAGGATGTTTCGTCTGTGCATATGTAACCCAAGCAGGACAGCAAGATGTAAATAATGGGTATGTAGTATCGCCTGCTTCTAATTTTTTAACAAATTCTTTTGATTCTTCCATAACTGTTAAGTCAGCGCTTACTGACGTATCATAGATTTCATCGAATCCAAGTCTACGAAGTGCAGCAACAATTTTGCCCATTACATTCTCGCCAGCTGATAGACCGAATTCTTCACCAAGTGCTACACGAACAGCTGGAGCTACTTGTACAACAACTCTCTTCGAATCATCATATAATGCTTTCCATACATCTTTAAGATTACTTTTTACTATGATTGCTCCCGTAGGACAGACAGCAGCACATTGTCCGCAATTTACGCAGTTTGTATCTGCTAGATCTCTTCCGAATGCAGGTGTTACTACCATATTAGCACCACGATGTGCAAAATCAATTGCACCAACGTTCTGAATTTCATTGCACATTCTCACACAGTCACCGCATAAGATACATTTACTTGGTTCTCTTACAATCGCTTTTGAAGATGTGTCAAGTGGTGCTTCTTCAGATGTATTCTTAAAACGAACATCCTTAAGACCAAAACGATGTGCTAACTCTTGTAGTCTACATTTACCATTCTTCTCACAAACTGTACAATCTCTACAGTGTGCCGCTAATAATAGTTCTAGAATCATCTTTCTATGTTGATGTAGTTTTGGAGTATTCGTTTTAATTACCATCTTATCTCTTGGAGGTGTTGAACAAGAAGCGATAATACCCCCCCACTCATCTTCCACTACGCACATTCTACATGCTCCATAAATGGATAAATCTGAATAGTAACAGAAAGTAGGTAGGTCTATTCCAGCCTTTCGAACTAATGTTAAGATATTCTTCTCATCGTCAAATTCCACTCTGTTGCCATCTATAATCATATACTTTGACATTGTATTCTCTCCTCTCGCTCCCTACACTTCTATGACCGCATGGAAATTACAGCAATCCTTACAAGCTCCACATTTGATACATTTGGTCTGGTCAATCTTGTATGGGCTCTTTATTTCACCGGAAATTGCACCAACTGGACATATTCTAGAACATTTGCTACACCCCTTACAAAGCTCCTTGTCAATCTGAAGAGAAACTAATGCCTTACATTGTCCTGCTGGACATTTTTTATCAACTACATGGGCAATATACTCATCTCTAAAGTATTTTAATGTACTAACTACTGGAAACGCAGCTGTCTTTCCAAGTCCACACAATGCAGTCGCAGATATTGTCTGAGCCAATTCTTCTAACAAGTCAATATGTTCAAGAGTACCTCTACCCTCAATAATATCAGTCAGCAATTCTAGCATGCGCTTTGTACCCTCTCTACAAGGTACGCACTTACCGCATGATTCATTCTGTGTGAAATTCATGAAGAATCTTGCTACTTCAACCATACAACTCTTGTCATTCATTACAACAAGACCACCACTACCAATCATGGCTCCAACTTTTTTCAAAGAATCAAAGTCTAATTTTAAATCGAGATGGTTTTCTGTTGGACTAATACAAAGACATCCGCCAGATGGACCACCTATCTGTACTGCCTTGAAGTCTCCACCTTTTACGCCACCACCAATGTCGAAGATTACCTCTCGCAAGGTAGTACCCATTGGCACTTCAATCAGTCCTGTATTTTGAACGTTTCCTGTTAATGCAAATGCTTTCGTACCATGATTCTTTTCTGGTCCCATGGTTTGGTACCACTTAGCACCTTTATTAATGATTGGTGGTACATTACAGAATGTTTCAACGTTGTTTAAAACCGTTGGTTTTTCAAACAAACCTTTCTCTACCGTACGTGGTGGCTTAACTCTTGGCATACCACGGTTACCCTCGATGGAAGCTGTTAATGCACTACCTTCACCGCAAACGAAGGCACCTGCACCTTGGCTAATCTTAAGATTAAAATCAAATCCTGAATTTAATATATTCTCGCCAAGGAGACCATATGATTCAGCTTGTTCAATTGCCGTTTGCAGACGTGAAACTGCTAAAGGATATTCCGCACGTACGTAGATGTAGCCATGTGTGGCTTTTGTTGCGATACCTGCAATAATCATACCTTCAATAACTCGATGAGGGTCACCTTCCATCATACTACGGTCCATAAATGCACCTGGATCTCCTTCATCGCCATTACATACAACATATTTTGTTTCTTCTTCCTGACGTAATACTTGTGCCCACTTTCTACCCGTTGGGAAACCACCGCCCCCACGGCCACGTAAGCTGGATTCTGTGATTTCATTAACAATATCTTCAGAGGTCATATCATATAATGCTTTTGCTACGGCCGAATATCCACCTTCTGCGATATATTCTGCAATCGATTCTGCATTAATTTGTCCACAATGCTCTAGCGCAACTCGCGTTTGTTGACGATAGAATGGAATCTCATCTTGTTCTTTATATATATTGCCTTCCTGATCTTTATATACAAGACGTTCAACAACTTCGTCACCTAGAATACTTTTCTCTACGATATCTTCACAATCCGAGACAGATACCTTAATGTAGAGCCAGCCCATTGGCTCAATTCGAAGAAGTGGGCCCATCTCACAAAATCCATGACAACCACTTTTCTTAAGCCCTATGGAAGGATTATGTGGTTCCTCTTCTAAAGTTACAGAACAAGATAAACCTTTTGCCTCAATTAATTCTTGTAATCTTGCATATATATCAAGAGATCCTCCAGCTACACAACCGGTACCAGCACAGATAAGAATCTGTTTGTATTGCGTGTTAAGTGCTTTTTTGAACACTTTACGTCTTTCTTCTAACTCTTCTCTCGTACTAATTCTCATTTGCAGCTTCCTCCTTTAACTTAGCAATTAATTCTGCTGCCTTCTTTGGTGTCATCGCTGCATGTACTGCTTCATTAACCGTACATACTGGTGCTAATCCGCAGGCTCCAAGACAAGATACTGTCTCCACTGTAAACATCATGTCTTCTGTTGTTGGATCCTTCTCAGTTACTCCTAATTGTTTACGAAATTCCTCTAGAATTGGTATTGAACCACGAACATGACATGCAGTTCCATCACAACATTTTATAACATACTTACCTTTTGGTTCTAAAGAGAAATTCTCATAGAATGTTGCCACCCCATAAACCTTAGCTTCACTTAAGCTTAATCCCTTTGCTATGTAACATAATGCATCTTCAGGTAAGTAACGGTATTCTTTTTGTACTTCCTGTAATATTGCAATCACTGCCGTTTGCTTATATTCATGCGACAACATGATTGCATCGATTCTTTTCATTTCGTCTTGCGTTAACATGGTAAGCCCCTTTCTCATGTCTTTGATATTTTTTTGTCAATTATATGTTATCACTATAGTTTTCATTAAGCAAGATGTTTTATTCGTTTTTTTGCACATTTTTTGTCGAAAAATCAATTATTTATATTGCATATTAATATTATGAATATCCATTAAATGTTTATAATATTGTTTAATTTTTATATAATTAACTCATTTTCATATTTTATCTCTTACATGTTGCCTTTACCCCTCTCATAATAACCTTATATATGCAAAAAAAGCCATTACAATAATATTCAAATATTGTAATGGCTTTATATTATACTTCTAATTTCAATTGTACTTCTTCTTCTGCTTCTTGTTTGAAATCTTCAACAACTTCAGGATTAATTACAGGTAAATCCTCAAGGGAAGTTATTCCGAAACTTCTTAAAAACTCTTCTGTGGTACCAACCAATATTGGTCTACCTGGCGCGTCAAGTCTGCCAACTTCACAAACCAAGTTATACTCAATAAGCTTGTTAATTGCATGATCTGTCTTAACTCCACGAATCTGCTCTATTTCTAACTTTGTTATAGGCTGCTTATATGCAATAATAGATAATGTTTCTAATAAGACATCAGTCAGTACATGCTTCTTTGGAATATGTGTTAATTTAATGATTGACTCATACATAGACGCCTTGGTACACATCTGATATGAATTTCCAAGCTCAATAATCTGAATTCCGCGATCCAACGCATCATACTTGTCCATCATGTTTCGAATCACTTTTCTGATAGTCACTTCATCATGACCTACCGCTGCCGCAATTCTATCTAACTCCACTGCTTCTCCCATTGTAAACAATATTGCTTCTATTATAGCTTCAATCTTGCTAATCTCCATCTTAATAAATGTGCTCCTTTATTCAGCTTGTCCTTTATATTGAATCTGAATATCTTCAAATACATCTTCTTGATATATCTCAATCTTTCCGACCTTCATAAGTTCTAGAATACCAAGAAAAGTAACGATAACTTCCATCTTGGACTGAGCGTATTCAAGCATCTTACGGAAACTAAAGTTTCTATGCTGCCTAGCATACTCCTCTATGTCTACCATCTTGTCGCTTAGTGTAATCTCTTCTTTCTCGATTTTACCAAAGTTACTTCTAATTGGGTCGATCTTGTCTTCCCTGCGCTTAAGAACTGATTCAAATATCTCATGTAGTTTTGCTAAGGTTAAATCACCAAGAATATCTTCTATATGAATCTCTTCTTTATATGATGAGATTTCTTTCGGTATGGATGCGCCTTTAAATATTACTTTTTCAGCGTCAACTTGCTTATCCTTTAATTCTGTTGAGATGTATTTGTACATCTTATATTCAAGTAATCGTTCTACTAATTCCTGACGTGGGTCAATTTCTTCATCTTCTTCATTCTTTTCTTTAGGTAAAAGCATCTTTGCTTTAATATTCACAAGTGTAGCTGCCATAACTAGAAACTCACTCATAACATCAAGATCCTTCTTCTCCATCTCCTGAATATAATCCATATACTGTTTTGTTATCTCGACTATCGGTATATCATAAATATTTACTTTATTCTTGTCAATTAAATGAAGAAGTAAATCAAGTGGCCCCTCGAATGCTTCCAACTTAACAGGTATCCCCATGCTTACACCATCTTTCTTATCTTTCTTATAATATTACTAATAAAGTATCCATAATTAAACTACTAATTATAGATATAACTCCTACTAAAACAGTAAATAGTAATATCATCTTGATATAGTGATCATTTTTTATGATAGAAAAATACTTGCTTGGTGAATAACCAGCAATGAGCAATCCCATATCAAAAGTTGAAATCGGAATTAAATTTATTAAAAGCATATTAATGCTAATGAATGCCATGAAATAAAAGAAGTAAAATGATACTAGAATTGAAGTACTATCATTAATTTTCGTAAACTCACTAACTTCAATAGGCAAGAAATATGTTCGTATGATTAAAGTATTAAAAACCGCTATCAATAAAAGTATTAAAAATCCAGTATATCCAGCTATTTTATTCGTCTTTCTATCTTTCATTCGATACATATATGGCTTCGAAAATCCTGAATACGTAGTAACGCACAGTAATAATCCAATTGGATCTACATACTTCCATAACTTACATATATCTCTTACTGTCCGCTTAATCCTTAGTTTATAATTTGGTTGTTCTTTCCACTCTGGCAGACTTCTTACACAATATATAATTGATTTCGGTAACTCATGTAATATCATGATTACGATTGCTGCAACTAACTCCGCACTCACTCTCAGTAATGCCTCTTTCATCGCTACCTCCACGTTGTTTTTTTATAGTCACATATAATCCATTATAGTAAGATATATGAAATTACGCAAGCAAAATTCTTTATTATTCCAACCAATTCCCATTGTTTACTCTCTATGCAAGGTAAATACCATGATCTCTGGCCGGTTAAATATACGGATTTTTATTGTATGAACACCTAATCCTCTTGAAAGTAACATAGTTGAAGTATCTTGTTCAAATCTTCCACTATCGAATTGAGGAAACAGCACATATTGCGGAGATATCACTCCCCCAAGGAACGGCAAACGCATAATTCCTCCGTGCACATGGCCAGATAACACCAAATCAGCTCCCCATTTGGCATAATGATTAAAGTACATTGGATTATGCGCCAATAATATTGTATATGTTTTTGGATCACATCTTCCAATGCACTTTTTAATATATTCATTCGTCATCTCTGGACGATTGACTTTATTATAATAATCAGATGAAATTTCTAATCCAGTTACATTAATAGTTGCATCTTTCCTCTTGATTTTAATAGTCTTATTATGAACAAAATGTATACCATATGCTACTAAGATATCATGGTATTCTTTGTAAATTGTATCTTTTGTTTCTTCTCCCTCAGCTAGCTTCTGTTCATGATTGCCATTCACATAATAAATGTCGAATTCTTTACTAAGGGTCTCAAGAAGGTTTAATGTATCATAATAGTCTGACTTATTATGACCAATTAACATATCTCCCGTAACCATAATATAATCAGGTTTCTCATTTCTAATTCTTCTTAGTAGATGCTCATTGTTATTACCAAATGAATTATTATGTAAATCTGTTAAAAACACAACTTTTACATTATCAAACTCCACAGGTAATTTATCTGAATGTATCTTATACTTCGAAACCGTTAGATGATGATTCTCCTTATGCATTAGGAATACAAATAGGATAATGATAATACCTACACCAAAAATTGTTTCCATCATTCCTGTACCTCCTAAATTTTAATAAATGGACTCCTAATGCTTCATTATAACATGTTATTTCTTATCTGATAAGAAAAATTTTCGAATTACTCTTCCAAAATAATCCTTAAATTTAGCTTCTTTTACTTGCTTAACTGCAACAATATCTACCGAACCAATTTTCTTTCCATTATAAGTATAAACGATTTCGCCTAATTTACTTCCTTCTTCAATAGGCGCTGTAATTTCTTCTACCACAGTAACTTCCTTCTTAATATCGTCTGGGTTTGTATTCGTTAAACATAGATAATGAAATTCTCCATTAGGTTTACCTTCAACGGTTTCTTCAAGACCTCTCTTTACCCTAATAGGTTCAATTGCCAGTTCTTTATGATCATCAATGAATAGACTACAATTTGCAAAACCGTAATCTAACAATTTAGCTGCTTCAACAAACCTTTGTAGTGGATTAGGATTTCCCATTACTACTGCAATCATATCCATACCATTGCGATTTGCTGATGCAGATAGGCAATATTTTGCCTTACCAGTTGATCCTGTCTTAAGCCCTGTTATCCCCTTATATGTACGAACTAGTTTATTTGTATTCGTTAGTCCAAACTCACTCGTTCCCTTCTTTGTTGTATGAGTAATCGTATCCATCCATACAGTTGAGTAAGTGCTAATTTCAGGATGTTTTGTTATAAGTTCTCTCGACATAAGAGCGACATCTAACGCACTTGAATAATGATTTGCCACATCTAGGCCACACGAGTTAACAAAATTTGTATTTTTCATCCCTAATTCTTGCGCCTTTTGATTCATTCGGTTAACGAATTCTTCCTCTGATCCAGCTATAAATTCTGCCATAGCAACACAAGCGTCATTGGCACTTGCTATACTAATACATTTGATCATATCATTTACCGTTTGTGTTTCATATGGTTCAAGATATACCTGTGATCCCCCCATTGAAGCGGCATGCTCACTTACGCTAACTGAGTCCTCTAACTTAATCTTTCCAGCATCAATTGCATCAAAGATTAATAACAATGTCATGATCTTAGTTATACTAGCTGGTTCCACTTGCTTATCCATATCCTTCGCATATAGGATTGCTCCAGTTGATGCTTCCATAAGTACAACACTATTAGAATCTAGTGTAAATCCAACGTCTTGTACCGTCTGTACATTTTGCGTATCACTTTCTGTTACTTTTTCTTCTTGTTTATTATCTTTCTCTTGTTCTGTATCATCATTTGTCGTCTTTTCTTCTTGTTGTGAATCATCTTTTTGTTCGTTTGATTCATTTTTTTGTTCGTTTGATTCATTTTTTTGTTCTTGCTTATCTTCATTAGAATCATCCGTGTTCGTATCATCTTGTGTACTTAACAACTTACTGTTTCTTGACACTTGTCTGCTAATGGTTGATGCACTAACAACATTAGATGCAACCATCACTAATAATACAAGAAGTGCGATTAACTTATATAGCCTCTTCCTAATCATTTTTCCCTCTTCTAATATTCGTAAGTATTACTATATTTTAATCAGCTTATCTTAAAAATATGACAATTACTATTCGACTTTTAGTTTACAACTAAGCTTTTTTCCATATATTTTAGCAGTTATTATGGTAGTCCCTTTCCTTTTGGCAGTGACATAACCATAATCATTCACATAAGCTACAGAAGAATTGCTTGATTTCCAAGAAACACTACTTATAATTCCATCTCCTTCTATATTAAACTGATACTTTTCGCCTACCTCTAAGGTTAAAGATTTTCTGTTAATTGCAATAACTCTCACTTTACATCGTAACGTTTTCTTTCCTACCTTGGCTGTTATGAAAGTTATGCCTGGTTTCTTAGCAAATACTTTTCCGTTGAGGTTTACATAAGCAACTTTAAAATCTTTTGAACTATAATGCACTCTTTTGTTAACACCAAAAACGGATAAACGAAATGTTTCGCCCTCTTCCAAAACGATATTTTCTTTATTCAAATGTAGTGAAAATGGCATATCTGGCAAATCCAAAAAAAATAATGATGTCCTTTGGTATAAAAAGTTACCTATTAGTAAAATACTAATTGCAATAACTATTATCTTCATAATTTTTCGCAATGATAATCACTTCCTAATATATAAAGTTTTTTTAATTGTTGAAAACACCTTGACATTATTTGTCGGTCATTTTACAATGTTTTTTGACTATTTTATCATTTTTATGTAGTTATAGAAAATTACGCGAAAGAAAAGGTGGATTCTATGCAAATATTTATTCAATTACTCCTTCTAGCCTTAGGATTTGTACTACTTATTAAAGGCGCAGACAAGTTTGTTGAAGGATCATCAAAAATCGCTGACAAATTCCATATCCCACAACTTGTCATCGGTTTAACTATTGTTGCATTCGGCACGAGTGCTCCAGAAGCCGCAGTAAGTATCACAGCTGCTCTTAATAAGAATGCAGACATTGCAATAAGTAATGTCGTTGGAAGTAACATATTCAATATCTTAATCATCATAGGTATTACGTCCATTATCCTTCCATTAAGTATTCAAAAATCAACATTACACTTTGAGTTACCATATGTAATAATCACCACTTTAGTTCTTCTCTTACTTGGATTAGATGGTACACTTGGTTTTATTGATGGTGTTATTCTTTGGATCATGTTTATTGTATTCTTTGTATATTTAATTAGATTATCTAAATCAGGTAAGGCAGAGATGGATGACGTCCCTGAAGCTAGTGAAAAGGATAAAATGCCCCTACTAATATTAATTACAATCTTAGGTATGGCAGCTATCATTATCGGTAGTGATATAACTGTAGATAGTGCATCAAAAATTGCTGAAATCTTCGGTATGAGTCCTCGTTTTATCGGCCTAACAATCGTTGCTTTTGGTACATCCTTGCCGGAATTAATTACTTCTATTACAGCTGCTAAGAAAGGTAAAGACGATATTGCAGTTGGTAACATTGTTGGTAGTAACTTATTCAATATCTTATTCGTATTGTCAACGGCCGCTATTATAACACCAATAAACTTTGCAAGAAGTTTCATCGTAGATACAATTGTAGCAATAGCAGCCGCAGTATTATTACTAATCTGTGGGTTCCGTGATCGTAAAGTAGGAAAAACTGGCGGTATTATTATGATTATTGGCTATGCAGCATACTTTGCTTATCTTGTATTACTAAGGTAATTCAAGATAACGATTCTATAACTATAGATATTAAAGAAAGACAGTTTTCTATTCCTAGAAAACTGTCTTTCTTTAATATAATTAACCACATGCTTACCTAAATGCCCCTCCCTTAACTAGACATAAAAGTAACTAATACCAATTTATCATTTAATTTCTGACTGAAATTATGTATTATTATATTATTAATGAATCTATTGTGAATACTTGCTAATAAAAACAACGATACAAAGTGACATAATCAAATTAGGAGGTTTTATATGAGATTACATATTTATAAAAATGCACAATCTTTCTTAAGAGCTAATAGTGGTTTATTAGTTGATAACGAAGCATTAACACAACTAATTGTTTATAACGCGCTACAAAAACTCACTGTTTCCCCCTGCAACACTTGCTTTTTTGGTATTATCACGGAATACAATCAAGTAGTTCTGCTCTTTTCCAATGTAACTCCATACAATATTCAGGTTTTTTCTCCAATCAAAGATGAACACAAAATAAATACTGCAATTAAATTGTTAATAGATTATATCTTAGAAACTAATATACCAATTAAAGGTATAAGCGGCAGTTCATTAATATGCAATAGCTTTATAACATATTATAGAAAGATATCCCCTTCTTCCACATTCAAAGAATATCTAAAAAGCGATATCTTAGAATTACGTGATGTACATACAACCACTATCCCTAACGGGTCTTTTCGTCAGGCCAATCTCTTGGACCTAGATACCATCACTCGTTGGAACGTTTTATTTGGAAAAGACCTTCTAGGTTTGCATCTTGAATATGACCGTATTATCGATTTAATTCAGGAACAAATCATTAATAATCTGTACTATATTTTTCTCAATACAGATAACATTCCAGTTTCTATGGCCTGTACCACAAGGAAATTACTAAACGGCGTTTCTATAAGCTATGTATATACATCTAGCAATTATCGTGGTCTTGGTTATGCTACCGCAATTATGTATCATCTAAGTAAAAGTATTCTTGAGCAAGGTAATACATTCTGTACTTTATTTGTGGACAAGGAAGATATGATAGCTAATAGGGTATATCAAAAAGTTGGGTATCATTTTATCGCCGAAAATTACGACTACTATCTCACTTAACGATTCGGAGAATTTGATACATTTGTTTCGTTCGAGGAATTCGAACTATTGGGACTATTAGATTCCACTGGAGAGTTTGATGTATTAGGCGTATTAGCCGTGTTCCCTTTATTGGAATCGTTTGGAGTATTAGAAGTATTCGAATCATTCGAAGTATTCGGGCTATTAGATGAATTCGGATTGTTCGAAACATTTGGGGCATTAGAAACATTAGAGCTATTTGGTTCATTCGGCTTATTAGGCTCCTCTGGGTCATTTCCTTCATTTGAATCATTTGGCTCATTTGTTTTATTTGTTCCATTATTGCTACTAACATTACTGATTTGTTCGTTGTAATCCTCTGTCACAGCATTTTCGCTAATTGCGTTACTATCTTCTTCGCTCTTTGCTACCGTGGTATTCTCTTCCACACTATTATTTTTATTACTATTTGAATTACCGCTGCAAGCACTTAACGATAATATTAGTATATTGCATATTAGAACACGGCTTAGTATCTTCTTTTTAGTCTTAATAATCTTTTTTATCTTACTCATCTTTTCCCCCATAGTATATGTAGACTTATTATTTCAGTATATTTTGCTTAGAATAGTTACATTATATTTCACTTATGATTTGACTTATTATCTGAAAACGTATACAATAGACTTCGACATATTAACGTATTATTATACGCCATTGTTTCATATTATTCATGAATTAGTTAATAGGTATAACTTCCTGTCTCCCAAACAATTAGGAGTACAATGGTTAGTTTCTAATATATTATCATAATTCTTATGAATTTTAAATAGTAAAGGAGAATTAGAATGAGTTTTAAAATAATCAGAGAAGTAATGTCACCTTCAGAATTAAAACAAGCTTTACCACTTCCAGCTGAACACGCTAATTGGAAAGCTAACCGCGATGAAATGATCAAAAAAGTCCTTACAGGTGAATCAGATAAATTCCTAGTTATTATTGGACCTTGCTCTGCAGATAACGAAGATTCAGTGTGCGACTACATAAATCGTCTTGCTAAAGTTCAAGATAAAGTATCTGACAAATTAATAATCATACCACGTATCTATACTAACAAACCAAGAACTACGGGAGAAGGTTATAAGGGAATCGTTCATCAACCAAATCCTGAGAAAGAACCTGATCTTCATGAAGGGTTATTGGCTATGAGAAAAATGCATCTACGCGCTATTGCTGAAACAGGCCTTGCTGCCGCTGATGAGATGTTATACCCAGAAAACTGGCCTTATGTGGACGATATATTATCTTATGTTGCTGTTGGTGCCCGTTCTGTTGAAGATCAACAACATAGACTTACAATCAGCGGAATGGATGTCGCTTCTGGTATGAAGAATCCTACAAGCGGAGACCTTTCAGTAATGTTAAACTCTGTTGTAGCAGCACAATGTAGCCACACTTTCTTATATCGTGCATCTGAAGTTGAAACTTCAGGTAACCCACTTGCTCATACAATTCTTCGTGGAGCAGTTAATAAACATGGCCAATCAATTCCTAATTATCACTATGAGGACTTAATTCGTTTAGTTGATATGTATGCTGAAAGAGACTTACAAAATCCAGCTACTATCGTTGATGCAAACCATGCAAACTCTAACAAATTATACGACCAACAACCACGTATCATTAAAGAGATTCTTCACAGCCGTAAAGTATCTAATGATATTGCTACTCTTGTTAAAGGTGTAATGATCGAAAGTTACATCGAGCCAGGTTGTCAAAAGATTTCTGATCATATCTATGGTAAATCAATCACTGACCCTTGTTTAGGTTGGAAAGAAACAGAAGAATTATTATATACTATCGCTGAACAAATTTAATACATGAATAATAGAATATAGTAATAAAACGGAGCTATGGAATCCTCTTCCTTAGCTCCGTTTTATTGTTATCATTTCATAAATAGATAGTAACCAAATAAAATTCTATACTCTACTGCTTCATTATCCACCCAATAACATTTCTAACTAATGCACTATTAATATACGTTTCAACGATGCAGCCGATACCTAGAAAAAGCAGTAATATCAGAATTATAGGTACATATTCCCCTGCAACACTCTTCTTTCCTTTAAATGAGATTTTACTGCTAAAATATAAAGTCTCGCATAAATCATATCCTTTCTTAACCGTCAGGATATATACAGGTATGTATATTATACATTGCGGAAATATATAGGCAAGATAAACCAGGATTCCTTTAAATCCATAGCATAATATAGAACTTGATAATGCAAAGCCTATACATATACCTTTATATGTGATTAATAGGGATAATAAAGGCATTCCAAACACCATGCAGCAACTAATCCATATCAAGATAAATTCCTTTAATCTATTAGTTATGATGTATTTCATCAGACTTCCATAATTGATTTTGATTAGATTTACGTTGGTACCAAAATAACGGTTAATAGTCTCCAAATCGCTCAGATAGAATCTTTGCAATATATTTGCTGCTACAGTTCCAAGTACAATACCAATTAATAAAAGGATTGCTGCAAGGCGGTAAATTCCTATTCGATTCTTCAACATATTCATAGTACTCTTCATACAGATTTCCTCCCTTAACAAAATTGTACTAGTTATACTATGATATGTTGGAAGACCTAAAAAAATGATTGCTTATAGATTTCTTTTCGCTTTATAGGACATGATTGCAGCAATTGTCTTAGCATCTTCTATTGTTCCATTGAAAATCATCTCTACAAGTTCATCTAATGTATATCGTTCTATACTTACAAACTCATCTTCATCTAGATGTTGCTTTGCTGGAATTAGATCTGTTGTATAATAGATTCCTATCTTCTCATTACAAAAAGCTACAGTTGTATATATATCAATAAGATGCTCAACATGCTCTGTACGATATCCTGTTTCCTCTTCTAGCTCTCGCATTGCACAAGTCTTCATATCTTCTTCTGGTTCTTTACCACCAGCAGGTATCTCTAATGTATACTTTTCGATTGCATTGCGATACTGACGTACCATCAGAATCTTCCCCTCTGCATCTACCGGAATAATTGCAGCCGCACCTTTGTGATTAATCAGATCCCACTCTACAATTTTTTTATTTGGTAATTCCATTGTATCCGAATAGAATTCTACAATAGCTCCCTTATGCTTTAATTCACGTTTAACTCTCTTATATTCTTCCATTCTATTAAATATGCTCCTTTCAAATCTATTATATTCGATGCAAAACTCTTATACATTTTCACAGCTTCTTTGCTAGCGTAATCAAGTTTTTATTTTATTTCTATAGTTTAATCCTAAATAGCATAAAAGTCTATATAATATCATCGTTAACATAACGATATTAATAGACTTTGTTTTACTTTATTATAGAATTATAAATTTTATAATATAAAATGGATTACGCTAAATCATTGATGAATTTTTCAATCCTATCTAATCCTTTTTGGATTTGCTCTAACGATATAGCATATGATAAACGGATATGGTCTTCAAATCCAAAGTCAGCACATGGAATAACTGCAACATTATATTCTTCAATTAATATAGATGCAAGTTTGCCAACTGTTTCAACTTTTTCACCTTTGTATGCTTTATCAAGTAATTTACTGATATCAATAAAACAGTAGAATGCTCCTGTTGGCTCTATGGTGTCGATTAAAGGCATCTTGCTTAAACGGTCATACATATATTCTCTACGTTTGTTGAATTCTTCTTTCATTACTTCAACAGTACCTTGAGGTCCTAACAAAGCTTCTACAGTAGCTTTTTGTGCTATTGAGTTAGGGTTTGAAGTTTGATGACTTTGTATGCTTCCCATCAATTTAGCGATTTCAACAGATGAACCAGTATAACCAATTCTCCATCCGGTCATTGCATAACTCTTAGCAACACCGCTACATGTTATAGTTCTCTTATATATCTCTTCACCTAAAGAAGCAATACTTACATGTTCATCTTCGCCATAGATTAAGTTTTCATACATTTCATCAGCTATAATATAGATATCCTTCTCAACAACAACATCAGCAATAGCCTGTAATTCTTCCCTTGAATACACCATACCAGTAGGGTTATTAGGCGTATTTAAGATAACTGCTTTTGTTTTATCTGTGCAAGCTTCTTCTAACTGTTTTGCTGTTAATTTGTAGTTTTGTGTTTTATCGCATCTTACTATTACAGGAACACCCTCTGCTAATTTAATGATTTCAGGATAGCTTAACCAGAAAGGTGCAGGAATAATTACTTCATCTTTTGGATTTAAGATTGCAGTAAAGATATTCGTTAAGGAATGTTTTCCTCCATTACTAATAACGATCTGATTTGGCTTATATTGTAATTTATTGAAGTTAGCAAACTTATTGCAGATTGCCTTCTTCAACTCTTCAATACCAGATGCAGGTGTATATTTAGTAAAACCATCATGAATTGCCTTGATAGCAGCATCATTAATATTCTCAGGGGTATTAAAATCTGGTTCTCCCGCAACAAATCCCACTACATCGATACCTTGTGCCTTTAATTCCTTTGCTTTTGCTGTAATTGCAAGTGTTGATGAAGGCTTAACAGCTTGCGCCTTCTTTGATAATGTTAGAGCCATATTGTGTACCTACCCTTTCTAATATAGCAATGAAATATACCTTTTTTTAGTGATTTCATCTATGTACTTTTCCTATTTATCTCGTTTTCATTATTGTAATATAGAACAACTAATAATGCAAGTTTTTATTTCTTGAAATTCTTATTAAACAAACTCATTTGATATATCTATTTACAAAACCTCGGTTTTATAATCATTTCTTATTTTACTTATTATTTTTTTGCAAGTTTACTACTATTTTATTGCATATTCTCAGAATGTTTCCTATCTTTTATGAATAATTTTAATGATGTTGCTATATTCTAATAGTACACGATGTAAATAACATAATATTATATTAAAAATATTGTATTAAATAGCATTTTGAACACAAAAAAAGATATAGTGAATAAATTAATTTCCACTATATCTTTATTATCATACACTATTTTGCGTAATCAATTACTCTTGATTCACGAATTACATTAACCTTTATTTGTCCTGGATACTCTAGTTCTGACTCTATTTGTTTTGATAAGTCACGAGCAAGTAAAACCATATCTGCATCATTGATTGCTTCAGGAACTACCATTACACGTACTTCCCTACCTGCTTGTATTGCAAAAGACTTATCCACTCCCTTAAAGCTATTCGTAATATCTTCTAATTGTTTTAATCTGTTAGTATAAGTTTCTAAAGTTTCTCTTCTTGCACCAGGTCTTGCAGCTGATATTGTATCTGCAGCTTGTACTATACAAGCGATCAATGTTTCAGCTTCTACATCTCCATGATGTGACTCTACTGCATTGATTACAATAGGGGATTCTTTGTATTTTCTACATAGATCAACGCCTATTTGAATATGTGAACCTTCCATTTCATGGTCAACAGATTTACCAATGTCATGTAATAATCCGGCTCTCTTAGCCATCTTGATATCTACACCGATTTCAGCAGCTAAAAGTCCTGATAAATGTGCAACTTCAATTGAATGTTTCAAAGCATTCTGTCCATAACTTGTTCTAAACTTCATCTTACCTAAAAGTCTTACTAGTTCTGGGTGAATTCCATGAACACCAACCTCTAAAGTTGCTGCTTCACCTTCTTCACGAATCATAACTTCAACTTCTTTTTGTGCTTTTTCAACCATTTCTTCAATTCTAGCTGGATGAATACGTCCATCTACAATTAATTTCTCTAAAGCTATTCTAGCAACTTCTCTTCTGATAGGATCAAATCCTGATAAAATTACAGCTTCTGGTGTATCATCGATAATTAAATCAACACCTGTCATAGTTTCTAATGTACGGATATTACGTCCTTCACGCCCTATGATTCTACCTTTCATTTCATCGTTTGGAAGTTGAACTACAGAAATCGTGCTTTCAGCTACATGGTCTGCAGCACATTTTTGGATAGCTGTAACAACATAATCTTTTGCTTTCTTATCAGCTTCCTCTTTTGCCTTACTTTCAAGTTCTTTTACTAACATTGCTGTTTCATGTTTTACTTCATCTTCAACAGTTTTTAAAAGATAATCTTTTGCTTGTTCGGAGGTCAGTCCAGAAATCTTCTCTAACTCCTGTAATCTTCTGTCGTGAAGTTCTTCAACTTCTGCTCTCAACTTATCAAGCTCAGCTTCTTTTACAGAAAGTTTGGATTCTTTCTTTTCTAGTGCTTCAGTCTTTCTATCTAAAGTTTCTTCTTTAGTTAGAACACGCTTTTCGTAACGTTGTAAGTCTGCTCTTCGTTCCTTAGTTTCCTTCTCAAGCTCATTCTTAGTCCTTAAAGACTCTTCCTTTGCCTCAAGTAGGGCTTCTCGTTTCTTAGTTTCAGCTGTTTTCAAAGCTTCATCTATGATTTCTCTTGCCTTATCTTCTGCATTGCCTACTTTTTCTTCATAAACTTTCTTTCTGTAAGAAATTGCGGCACGCCATACAAGAGGAGCGACGATTACCAAGGTAATAACAATAGCTAGTATTATTTTTACATATTCTGGCACAGGAGCACCTCCTTATTCAATTTTCATTGTACGTTAATACAACAGTTAAATTTTATACTGTTTTTAAATAGATGTCAAGTATAGTTCTAACAATTTTATGCAAAATGTCTAAAATTCGAGAAAAAAAATGTTTTTTTTCATTTTATTAACGATTATGTAAGCACTTTTGCCCCAATACAAAAGATAAACATATGGAACGGGAAGCCTAAATTACGGGCTAATTTATCCCATAATTTAGACTTCCCTTTTAGAATGATATATATTCACGTATTTCCTGGGAAGAAAAACCTTTGCGGTAAAGATAAGCTCCTACCTTTCGTTTTTCATCAGCTGTAAGTTCCTCAATACGCTCTAATGAACCAACCTTTTTAATGATTGCACGTACAAGAGCATTGCTTTCGCTACTATATTCCTCATCAAAAGCGATACTAATATAATCTTTGCTTACACCTTTTTGTTGTAAAGTATATTCAATCTGCTTACGACTCTGAGTATCTTTCTTAAATCTTACATAATTCCTTGCATAGCGTTCATCATCTATATAACCGTAACCAATTACATACTCAAGGGCATCATTAATAGCCTTTGGTGGATAATATAGTTTTGCAAGTTTATCACGTAATCCTTTTTCAGAATAGTCCATCGATTTTAATAAAAGCATTGCTTTCATTTTTGCTCTTCTTAAAACGATATCTTTATAGATTTTTTCAAGTTCTTCTGGTGTAATTTCCATCTGTTCTTCTAACTTGAGTTTTCGAATATCAGTAACGTATAGCAGGAATATGAATTCTTCCTCTACATATATCCGATACCTTTTCTGGTCAATCTGTTCTATCTTTGTAAGGAGCATTCTTATTCTTCGTCCATATCCTCATCTTTGTCTTCAACTTGACTTGCAACCGTAACTGCACCATCAAGATTGAATTTTTCTCGAACTTGTTGTTTGATTTCTTCAAATATATCTGGATTTTCTTTTAGATATAATTTGGAGTTTTCTCTACCTTGGCCAATCTTAGCGTCGTTATATGCATACCATGCACCACTCTTAACAACAATTCCTTCATTGGCAGCTAAGTCAAGTACATCACCTTCTCTTGAAATTCCCTGTCCGAACATGATATCAAATTCAGCTTCTTTGAAAGGAGGTGCTATCTTATTCTTTACTACTTTAATTCTTGTACGGTTACCTACGATTTCTCCACCTTGTTTTAAGGCTTCAATTCTACGTACATCCATACGGATAGATGAATAGAATTTTAATGCTCTACCACCAGTTGTTGTTTCGGGACTACCAAACATTACACCAACTTTTTCACGAAGCTGGTTGATGAAGATAACAATACAGTTAGATTTACTAATTACGGCTGTTAACTTACGTAACGCTTGTGACATAAGTCTTGCTTGTAAACCTACGTGACTATCCCCCATATCACCATCGATTTCAGCTTTAGGTACTAACGCAGCAACAGAATCGACAATTACTATATCTACCGCACCAGAACGAACCATTGTCTCTGTAATTTCTAGTGCTTGTTCACCATTGTCTGGTTGTGATATATATAAGTTATCAATATCAACGCCGATATTCTTAGCATATGCTGGATCAAGAGCATGTTCTGCATCGATGAAACCTGCAATACCACCTCTCTTTTGCACTTCCGCAACCATGTGTAGCGCAACTGTAGTTTTACCACTTGATTCTGGTCCATATACCTCAACGATTCTACCCTTAGGTATTCCTCCAAGACCTAATGCAATATCAAGACTTAGCGCACCTGTAGGTACTGTTTCTATATTCATATGAGCACTTGTGTCACCAAGTTTCATAACTGATCCTTTACCATATTGTTTTTCAATTTGAGCCAAAGCAGACTCTAATGCTTTTAATTTATTTTCATCTCTCATTATTATCTCTCCTTTATGTAGCGAACTAATGTTCTCTTACTATCAATATAGTACCGTATTTTCAAACTTATGTCAACTGTAATATCACTTCCTTTTTCTGTATTTTGTAAATATTTAAAAACAATACATTTCGTTTTTGCTATACACCTCCAAACAATTCCACTCAAGCGTATACTGTATAAAAGAACAGGAAACAGTGGTTTCAAATTAGAATCTAAATTAGGGTTTTTCGTTAAGATAAATGATTAAGAATTTAATCCAAGATTATTACTTAAGATATTAAAATTGTGAGTTCTAGAATTTAGAACATATTAAGTATATCATATATGTCTCCATGTGTAAACATATATTTCCATATCAATTATGATTCGTAAGTATTTACTTGCTTATAACTAATAATATAATCTTTAGCTACACTTTTTCACAATTTTATTGAACTTCTTACAATAATTAGTTAGAATAGTTTCAATTGTTAAATCAAAAGCATTATAAAGGAGGTTTATATATGAAACAATCTACTACACCATTTTCCACTGCGCCTTTTTCTAAGGTAGCTAAGTGCTGGTTTATTCTGTACATATTAGTAAACTTTGTATGGGGATTAATTCCCTTCTACACAAGAGTAATCGTTTTCCCTTTCGTTGCATTAGCTTTAATAAACATTTATGCAATTACAATGATCATTAAGATGAAAAAAAAAGGTATTTATACTTTAGCGAGTGCAGAAATTGTTTTAGTGGCCTATTCACTTATAAGACATCAAAGCATGTTTTACTTTCTAGTTAACTTCATTCTACTATGTGTGACCTGGATTCTAATTCGTTATAAGTGGGAAGATATGGCTTAGACAACTATAGAGGTTACATATTCAATAATTACAAGCCCCTAGGTTATAGTTAAACTATACTCTAGGGGTCTATTCATTCCACTTAAAAGCTTGCGTTGTTTGTTTGCTTTATTGTCGATTGATTTAGTTGTACATGCTTTTTGGTTTCACAATCTTTGGATCATATCCATGTTTTTTCAACGCTCTTACTATCTTCTCTTTATGATCGTGTCCATAAGCTTCCATTGTAATCTCTAATTCTACCGCACTATTACGGTTAATACTTACGAACTGATTATGCTCTAATTTGATGATATTTCCTTGTTCCTTTGCAATTACAGACGCTACATTAACAAGTTCACCTGGGCGATCTGGAAGTTGTACAGTAACTGTGAATACTCTTTCACGTTCAATTAACCCATGTTGTACAATTGATGCTACTGTTATTACATCCATGTTTCCACCACTTAAGATTGAAACAACTTTCTTATTCTTACAATCAAGGTGCTTTAATGCTGCTACTGTTAATAATCCAGAATTCTCTACAACCATCTTATGATTTTCAATCATATCTAGGAATGATACAATTAGTTCATGATCATCAATGGTAATGATATCATCTAAATTATTCTGTATGTATGTAAATATATTGCTTCCTGGTGTCCTAACTGCAGTACCATCTGCAATTGTATCAACTCCTGGTAGCGTAACTACATGACCTGCTTTTACAGATTCTTGCATACAATTAGCACCTGCTGGCTCAACACCAATTACTTTGATGTTTGGATTTAATAGTTTTGCTAAAGTTGACACTCCTGCTGCTAAACCGCCCCCACCAATTGGTACTAATATAATATCTACTGTAGGTAAGTCTTTAAAGATTTCCATTGCAATTGTTCCTTGGCCAGTTGCAACAACTTCATCGTCAAATGGATGAATGAATGTATATCCTTTTTCTTCTGCTAATTTGCAAGCATGTTGATATGCATCATCATATACATTACCATACAATACAACGTCTGCGCCATAGCTCTTTGTTCGGTTTACTTTGATGAGTGGGGTTGTTGTTGGCATTACGATTGTCGCTTTCGCACCGTATAATTTTGCTGCGTAGGCAACTCCTTGGGCATGATTACCTGCAGATGCTGTAATTAATCCTTTATCTCTATCTTCCTGTTTTAAGGTACTAATCTTGTAATATGCTCCTCTAACTTTATATGCTCCAGTAAATTGCATGTTTTCTGGTTTTAAATAAACTTTATTACCAGTTGTATCTGAAAAATAGTCACTATAAACAAGTTTTGTTCGAAGGATTACTTTTTTGACCGCTTCGGTCGCCTCTTCAAATTTCTCCAATGTCATCATAGTTTTGTCTCCTTTGTTTATATTCAAAATAGCTTTGCTAATTCATCACTTTAACCTATAATAACACGATTTTTTCATCTGTCAAGTTTTTTGTCCGTCCTACAAACTATTTTGTATCCATTCGGGAGACACGAAAAATCCCCTACAAGGTATATAAACAATGGGTAAATAAGCTTAAAAAGCAAAAAAGTTTCAAACTAGTATAACTAAACCAGAATACTTATATTCCAATTTCGTATAGACAATCTACTAGTTTGAAACTTTCTTATTATTAATATCATATTTCACATAAATTTATTACCGTAAACTTCGCACATAAAAAACTACATTTAGAGACAGTTAGCTATTCCTCGAAATTTTCAAGTGCGAAGTTCAAGTTATTAACTTATGCTTGGTCATCATTGTTTGTAAATAGCGCGTTAACAAATTCATCTGCATTGAATTTTTGTAGATCATCAATCTTCTCACCAATACCGATGTATTTGACTGGAATCCCAAGTTCTGACTGAATTGCAATTGCAATTCCACCTTTGGCAGTACCATCTAACTTAGTTAAGATGATACCATTGATATCAGCAACTTCGCTAAACTGTTTTGCTTGTGCAAGTGCATTCTGGCCAGTTGTTCCATCAAGTACTACTAAAGTTTCCTTATGTGCATCTGGGTATTCGCGGTCGATGACACGACTAATCTTACGAAGTTCTTCCATCAAGTTCTTCTTATTATGAAGACGTCCTGCTGTATCACATAATAATACATCAGTGTTTCTAGCTTTCGCAGCTGTAACGGCATCATAGATTACTGCTGCTGGATCTGAACCTTCGCTTTGAGCGATAATCTCTACATTCGCGCGATTTGCCCATTCCGTAAGCTGTTCAATTGCAGCGGCACGGAAAGTATCTGCTGCTGCTACCATAACCTTCTTACCACTATCTTTTAATTGACCTGCTAACTTTCCTACGGATGTTGTTTTACCTACACCGTTAACACCAATTAGAAGGATAATTGATTTTTGATTTTCGAAATCATAAGCCGTTTCATCAACTGACATTTGTTCTTTAATACTTTCAATTAATAATTGTTTACATTGGCTTAGTTCTTTGATTTTTTGTTCCTTCACTTTTTCTTGAAGGTTCTCAATAATTGCTGTAGTTGTGTTAATACCTAAATCAGCCATAATAAGAATCTCTTCTAATTCTTCATAGAAGTCTTCATCAATACTTGAAAATCCTTTGAAGATATTATCAATACCAGATATGATATTGTTTCTTGTCTTAGTAAGACCAGATACTAGTCGGCTAAAAAAGCCTTTCTTTTCTCCCATATGTTGCACCTCTATTATTTATATTATATTGACTCTCTTTTATCTTCTAAATCACCTTCAATTAGACTTACAGATACAAGAGTCGAAACACCTTTCTCCTGCATAGTAACACCATAAAGGGTATCTGCACTAGCCATAGTTCCTCTTCTATGGGTAATTACTATGAATTGTGTATGTGTTGTTAATTTGTGTAGATACTTAGCATATCTCTTAACGTTGGCGTCGTCAAGTGCAGCTTCGATTTCATCTAGTAAGCAGAATGGAGATGGTTTCAAGTTTTGTATTGCAAATAGTAACGAGATGGCAGTAAGTGCTTTCTCTCCACCTGAAAGTTGCATCATATTCTGTAGTTTCTTACCTGGTGGTTGTGCGATAATACGGATACCTGCTTCAAGGATATCCTCTCCCTCTGTTAATTCAAGAGTTCCTTTACCACCACCAAATAATTCTTTGAATACAAGATCGAATTGACTACGAATCTCTGAGAACTTTTCATTGAATTGCTTTCTCATCTCAATATCTAATTCTTCGATGATTTTCTTAAGCGCTTCTTCTGCTTCAATCAAATCGTCATGCTGTGTCTTTAATAGTTCATAACGCTCTAACAGATTCTTATAATCTTCAATTGCATTAACGTTAACATCTCCAAGTGATTTGATTTGTTGTTTCAGGCTCTGAATCATCTTCTTCATCTGAGGAATGTTGTCGTATTCCTCATTTTTCTTAGCTAGTGCTAAACTATATGTCAATTCATATTCTTGCCACATGTAGTTTACTTGAGTATCTAACTGTTCCATTAATTTTTCTCTTTGTCCAGTTAGACGATAACTTTCTTTATCTAATTCATTTACCATATTAGACAAGTCTTCTCTCTTAGCAAGAAAGGCCTTATGGTCTCTTGATAACTTCTCTTTCTTTGCAACCATTTCTTCTAAGTCTTTTGTTAATGATTCAATTAACTTTTCATCATTTTCAAGTTGACTCTTTGTGTTATTGGTTAGTTCCACTCTTGAATCCATGTGCTGCTTAGCTTGTGTTAATTTAGATTGAATTTCTTGTAACTCGTCCTTAAGTTTATCAATCTCAACTTTAACACGCTTAATATTCTCTACAACATATTGATTTTGCTGTTCTAACGAAGAACACTCTAATTTTAACGAAGCTACTTTGTCATTACAAGCTTTTTCTAATAGCTTCTTCTCTTCTAACTGTTTTGCATATTCAGCCATCATAGCTTCTGCTTCTTTGCTCTTTAATTGATTATCTTCTTGGATTTCTCGTAACTGTTCTACAGCATTCTTTAATTCCGATGTTTGATTATCAATTTCGATACTTTCCTTTTGTATCTCATCATAAAGAGCACGGATTTCTTGTTTCTTACTTTCAATTTGTTGCATCTGCAATTTAACAGTATTCTGTGAAAGTGAAAGCTCTTGTAATTTCGCTTTATTGGATTCATACGTATTACGATTAATTTCTCTTTCTTTCTTATAATCTTCTACGCATGTAGCATTATCTTTCATTTGATCTGATATAGCTGTTACTTTTGATTCTATCTCTTCGATTTCTCTACGTCTACTTAATAGATTACTATTGTTCTTATAAGAACCACCAGACATAGAACCACCTGGACTAAGTAACTCACCTTCTACTGTAACGATACGAAGGGAATAATTATATCTTTTCGCTAAAGCAATAGCGTTATTAATTGTATCTACAACAACAATTCTTCCTAATAGATATTCTACTAAACCATCGTACTTCTTATCATGCTCAACAAGCGAATTGGCTAAACCGATAACCCCTTGCTCTTTAAGCACATTGTTATCTTTGAATCCACCTCTACTACTAACAGACGTAAGTGGTAAAAAGGTTGCCCTACCAAACTTATTCTTCTTTAAATACTCAATCAGACTCTTCGCTGTGGTTTCATTATCTGTAACGATATTCTGGATACTACCTCCAAGAGCAATTTCAACTGCTGTCTCGTATTCTTTCTTAACCTTGATTATATCCGCAACTACACCCTCAATACCTGGGTTTGACTGCTTTAACTCCATAATCTTACGAATACTGTTACCATACCCTTCGTAGCGTTCCGTCATATTCTTTAAGGATTCCATACGAGATTTTTCTTGGTGATATTTCTGTTGAAGATCTCGGTATGCATTTTCTTTTTCCTTAATATTATTCTGTAATTCACGGAGTTTATTCTCTACATCAGCATTTTTCTCTTGAAGCTCTTGAATATTTGCAACTATACTTTGTGATAATTCCTGCTTTTCATTCCAATCTATCTGTAGAAGTGATTCATTACTTTTATTCTTTAATAATCGCTGGTTCAAAGTAGCCTTACCAATACTACTTTGTTCAAGTATTGTCTCATACTTTTGAATCTCAGCTTTTCGATTCGAATTCTCTTCCATGTAATGATATACCATGGAATTACACTCATCCATTGACTTGGTTATAGACGCAATTTCCGATAAAACATTCTCTAACTCTGTATTCATTTCATTTTGAACATCATCAAATGAATCAATCTTTCCATCCAAAGAACTTTTCTGCTCGTAGTAAGTTTTTAATTGCGTATCTTTATCTTCTAACTCTCTATTTACAGCATCAATACGTTCCTGATAATGTTCTCTATTTTGCTCAGAAGCAGTAATCTGTTCCTTATATACCTTTATGTCGCCTTCTAACTTTTCTTTATGTAGACGATAATTATTAAGATCCATCTTCTTCTCGTCTAAAGCAGAATCGAATTTTTCAATCTGAGCCTCTAACTTCTCATATTCTTCTTTCGTTTGATCAAAGGAATTCTTCGAACGCTCCAAATCCCCCGTTGCAATTTGCAACTTTTCGTCAATATTCTTTTGCTCTTCTAGAATTCTCTCATATTCAATTAAGAACATATTAACATCTAATACTTTTAGTTCTTCACGATACTTAAGGTATTCTTTTGCTACTACAGCTTGTTTCTCTAACGGCTCAACTTGTTTCTCAATTTCAGCCAAGATATCATTAATACGGCACAGATTCTGTTTTTCTTCTTCCAGATTCTTCTCTGCCGTAGCTTTTCTCTTCTTAAATTTGACTATACCAGCCGCTTCATCGAACAGTTCTCTTCGTTCTTCAGGCTTCCCACTTAATATCTTATCAATCTGTCCCTGTCCGATAATAGAATACCCTTCTTTACCGATACCTGTGTCGAGGAACAGTTCTTGTACATCTTTCAAACGACATTGCGTA
Source organism: Lachnospiraceae bacterium (assembly GCA_019421365.1). Classification (GTDB taxonomy): domain Bacteria; phylum Bacillota; class Clostridia; order Lachnospirales; family Lachnospiraceae; genus Anaerosporobacter. Next base: position 60,917 of record JAHZFJ010000008.1, on the reverse strand, counting down.
CCATTAATTAGATACTCGCTTTCTCCAGAACGATATACACGTCTTGCAACCTTAACTTCATCGTAATCAATTGGCAATTGGTGATCGGAATTATCTAGTGTAATTGCAACGTATGCAAAACCTAATGGTTTTCTTGTTTGTGTACCAGAGAAGATAATATCCTCCATCTTTGCACCACGAAGTTGCTTTGCACTTTGTTCACCTAGAACCCAACGTACCGCGTCTGCTACATTACTCTTACCACTACCATTAGGTCCAACAATACCTGTAATACCACCTTTGAATTCAAACACTAATTTATTAGCAAAGGATTTGAATCCCTGTATCTCCAAACTCTTTAAATACATGAAATTGCTTCACCACCCACATCTCTAGTTTCTCTTAATTTTTTTTCTTAACGCTAGTATAGAACGATATGCAGCTTGTTGTTCTGCTGCTTTCTTCGTTCTTCCAACACCAACTTCCAATTCTTTTTCTCCTATAAGCGCTTTCACTGTGAACTTTTTATTATGGTCAGGACCTTCTTCTGCAATTAGTTCATACGTTAAAGGATCTTTGTATTCACTCTGTACAATTTCTTGTAAGATAGTCTTGCTATCGAAAAAGAGTTGCTTATTCTCAACATCTGATAAAATAAATTTATCAATAAACTCTTTTGCACTAGTAAAACCACCATCTAGATATATTGATCCAATTATAGCTTCCATTGCATCAGATAAAATAGACGCTCGATCTCTACCACCAGTTGAAGCTTCGCCTTTACCAAGTTGGATATACTGTCCAAGATTGATATCATTGGCACATAATGATAGTGTCTGCTCACATACTATACTTGCACGTAACTTGGTTAAATCACCTTCATGCATCTTACTATTATTCTTATAAAGGAACTCACTTGTAACAAGTTCAAGTACAGCATCACCAAGGAACTCTAATCGTTCATTATTTGCTAATTTATCTAATCTTTTTTCATTGGCAAATGAACTATGTGTAAGAGCTTGACGAAGTAGTTTAATATCATTATATTGATATCCTATTATCTCTTCAAATTCATTTAATAACTCATTAATTTTCATAATCTACCATAACCTTTACTTAGTTTTTAAATTATATAACAAACAAACGGCGCCAATTTAAACCCCGTTCAAGTTGGCGCCGTGGACTTACACAGATATTAGTTAAGTGCATTCTTGATTTGTTCAACAGCATCACTTACTGCAACAATATCTTCTGCCGCTTCATTAGCGATTTCTATATCGAATTCTTCCTCAATTCCCATGATAATTTGGAAAATATCCAAAGAGTCAGCTCCTAAATCATCTACAAATGTAGTTTCCATTGTAATCTCATCTGCATCCACATTTAATACTTCACTAATAATTTTTTGTAACTTTTCAAATTCCATTATTATCACCTTTCTTATACTTGCTTAAATACGCTATTTGTACTAAATAATATTTTCCCTAATTTTCTCATTTATGTTCTGCTCACTGAAAGAAACACATTGAATAATTGCATTCTTAATTTCTGTGTTCTTTGAGCTACCATGAGTCTTCACTACAAGGCCGTTAAGACCTAACATTGGTGCACCACCGAATTTTGATGCATCAAAATCTTTCAGCGTCTTCTTAAGTTCACCTTTACAAAGAGCAGCTCCTATCTTACTTTTTGTTGTACTCATCAAACCTTTCTTGATCGTTCCAACTAAAGCAGAACTTAACCCTTCATACAGCTTAAGTATTACGTTACCCACAAAGGCTTCACAGACAATTACATCTGCAGTACCATATGGGATATCTCTCGCTTCAATACTTCCTATAAAGTTAATATCTTCACAGTTTTTGAGCAGCGGATAAGTCTCTTTAACAAGCATATTTCCCTTTTCTTCTTCTGCACCAATATTAACAATGGCAACTTTAGGATTCTTAATACCCACAATATGTTCCATGTACAAAGAACCCATCTTAGCAAATTGTACTAGATGAGACGACCTTGCATCAACATTCGCTCCACAATCAACAAGTAAAGAGACTCCCTTCATTGTTGGTATTAATGGTGCTAGTGGTGGACGATCAACACCTTTAATTCTTCCTACAATTAGTTGTCCGCCTACAAGAATTGCTCCTGTACTACCAGCTGAAATAAATGCGTCCGCATCACCATTTTTAACTAATTTCATAGCTACTACGATGGAAGAATCTTTTTTTCGACGAATAGCCATTACCGGTGCTTCATCGTTTGTAATGATATCACTTGCATGAACTACTTCAATCTGATCTTTGTTATAAGTATATTGCTGTAGTTCTGAGTTAACGATATCTTCTCTTCCAACTAAAAAAACTTTTATGTCATTTCTCTCATTAACTGCTTCAACTGCGCCTTTAACAATCTGACCAGGTGCATTATCACCGCCCATTGCGTCAACTGCAACTCTAATTATGTTTTGCATTTAAATTCCTCCCTGTCAGTATCTATACATAATATACTAGAAAAGATACTATAAATCAATAAAAAAATTTATTAAATTTGCAGTCTTATCAGCAAAAACAACTAAATTTTAATTCGAATCGTAGTTATCAAGAAAATGATGAGTAAATCCCTCTTTTTCGTAAGAGATCATTGTGTCTAGATTAACATTATACATACTTTTGAATATATTCATATCAATGTTTGGGTTAATTAGACGTAGACGCTTAATTAATTCTTTTACATTTGCTCGCTTAATACGAATGTTATCATCTTCAATATGTTGTAAGTCCTCCGAAAATGCGTACTCACACGGAAAGAATTCCAGTTCATTACGTTCAGACCATCTTAGTATAGCTTCTTCTTTTACCAGATACAATGGTCTGATTACTTCCAATCCTTCATAATTCTGGTTGTGTAGTTTTGGCATCATCGTCCCAACATGTCCATTATATAGCATACCCATTAATATGGTTTCAATTACATTATTAAAGTGATGACACAATGCAACCTTATTACAACCAAGCCTTTTAACGTGGTCCGTCATTTCAACAGGAATTCCGATGGTTTTTGCATAGTCAATTATTTCAAGACAGGTATGCTTATTATATCCCAAAGCAGGTATAAAAAATACAAGCTCCATATTAATATTTCCATGTTTCTTAAATTCCTGCATACATTTTGCAAGCAATAAAGAATCTTTATCACCTGTGATACAAACTGCAATCTGATCACCTTCATGAATTAAGTCATATTCTTCAATCGCTTCAATAAACTTTCTCCATATTGATTTTCGATATGTCGTAATAATGGTTCTTTCAATCTCTTTACAACATCCCATTCTAGCTCTCCAGTCTGATTAACCAATGTATAAAACAACACTATTGAACTCCTGTACGCAAAAACCTTTTGAAGTTCTTCACAGCTTTTTTATGTTACCTTATACAATATATTTTGTCAATAACAATTATCGCAATAATGTTTTAGTATCCTCAGGTACATAAATAAAGACAACTTACTTAAAAGTTGTCTTTATTTATGTACTATATCTTCTTATAGAAGAACGATTTGTGAGAGGTAAATCCTAACGTCTGTGGCTGAATAATCTGTTCTGTACTACCTACAAACAATATCCCATCTCTCTTTAATGCATTATTAAACTTCTTGTAGATTTCTACCTTTGCATCTTCTGTAAAATAAATTAAAACATTACGACATACAATTAAGTCACAGGAGTCAGGATAAGTATCCTTTAATAAGTCGTGCTTTCTAAATTCAACACAGCGTTTAATCTCATCATTTATTTTATAAGACTTATCATTTATTTTAGTGAAATATTTTGTGATAAACTCCTGAGGCAAGCCTTTCAGACTCTTATCACTATACAAGCCACATTGAGCCTTTTCAAGTATTTGTTTATCTATATCAGTCGCAATGATCTTAATTTGACTTAATGGTAAGAACTTTGATAGTAGCATTACAAGCGAATATGGCTCATCCCCTGTGGAGCAAGCTGCACTCCAAATCTTCAACTTCTTTCCGAACTGATTCGTTAGGTATGGATAAACCTCTTTCTCCAATATTTTCCATTGTTCTGGATTTCGATAGAATTCAGAAACATTGATTGTTAAATATGTTACAAATTCATCATATAATACTTTATCATTCTTTATTGCATTAACATATGTATTATAAGAATCTATATTATGTTTCGTAATTAACGCATCAATTCTACGTTTCATCTGTCGTTCTTTATATGAGTTCAAGTCAATCGTAGTTAACTTTAAAATCTGATTTTTAAACACTTCATAACTATCAACCAATTTCCACACTCACCTTTCATTTATTACTTGCTGCAATCTTACTGAGTGCGAATGCCCTAACGGAACTCATCTATATATTAAAAAAGACTTATTAATTTGTATGTTAGACATTACAGAATAGAATATCTCCATTCTGTAATGCTTTAGCCTAAACTACCATTACGGTACTTTATTTAACAAATTAAAAAGTCAATCATTTGAATACTGTTAAACGGAAATTCGCATTGTTGAATTATTCTTCAACACTTTCTTCTTGTTCAGTATCTGCTTCTAAAGCTTTCATACTTAAACTGATTTTTTTATCATCATGGTTGAAATCAACAACTTTTGCTTTGATTTCTTGTCCAACTTTTAATACATCAGCTGGTTTTTCAACATGTTCTTTAGAGATTTGAGAAACATGAAGTAATGCATCTACTCCAGCTTCTAATTCTACGAATGCACCGAAGTCAGTCATACGAGCAACTTTACCAGTTACTTCAGCACCTACAGCATATTTTTCAGCAGCACTAATCCATGGATTTGTGTTATCGAATTTTAAGCTAAGCGCAATTTTTTCTCCATCGATTTCTTTAATTAATACTTTTACTGTATCGCCAACTTTAAATACTTTCTTAGGATTTTCTACACGTCCCCAAGACATTTCTGAGATATGAAGAAGACCATCAGCACCACCTAAATCGATGAATGCACCGAAATCTGTAACGTTCTTAACTGTACCTTCTACAGTCATACCAACGCTGATTTTTTCAAATAATTCTTTTTGTAATTCTTTCTTCTTAGCAACAAGAAGTTGTTTACGATCACCAATAATTCTTCTTCTTCTTGGGTTGAATTCGCTAATTACGAATTCGATTTCTTGTCCAGCATATTTTTCTAAATTCTTTTCATAAGAATCAGATACTAAACTAGCTGGGATAAAGATTCTTGCTTCATCAATAACAACGCTTAAACCACCATCTAAAACAGCAGCAACTTTTGCAGTTAAAACTTCTTGGTTATTGAAAGCTTCTTCTAATCTCTTATTACCTTTTTCTGCTGCTAATCTCTTATATGTTAAAAGAACTTGTCCTTCACCATCGTTTACTTTAAGAACTTTAGCTTGCATAGTATCTCCAACAGATACTACTGTTGTTAAATCTACATTAGGAGTGTTAGTGTATTCGCTTCTTGTAATAATACCGTCTGCTTTGTAACCTATATTTAAGATGATTTCATCTTCTTTAACATCGATAACTGATCCTTCTACAACCTCTCCGTTGTGTATTGTTACTAATGACTCCTCTAATAATTGTTCAAAACTCATTTCTGACATAGTCGTATGAACCTCCTTAATAATATTGTTTGGGGTTGAAGCCCCTGCGGTAATACCTACGCTACGAAAAGATTTAATTTGATTTAAATCCAGGTCACTGAGTGTCTGTATATAGTAAGTATCTTCACATTCATCTTTGCATATTTCATATAACTTCTGAGTGTTAGAACTATTCTTTCCACCAATAACAATCATAGCATCGGACTGTGAAGCTAATTCACGTGCCTCTGTTTGACGTTCTTCAGTGGCGTTGCAAATAGTATTTAAAACAAGTATATCATAACCCTTTTTCGAAATAATTTCAACTAAATCTTTAAATTTCTTGTAACTAAATGTCGTTTGGGCAACAATGCATAACTTTTTTTCTTTTTCAAGGCAAAAATTGTTCGCATCTTCTATACTTTCTATCACTGTAACTGGCACCTTGGACCAACCGAGTATTCCAATTACTTCCGGATGGTCAGGACTTCCAATAATTACAATATGTCTTCCAGCTTCCGACTCCTTTGCTACAACGCGATGAATCTTCTTCACGAAAGGACATGTTGCATCCACTACTGTAAGATTTGATTTTTCAATCTCTTCTTGTACTTCTTTTGATACTCCGTGCGATCTAATTATTATTGTTCCCTTCGTCGTATCATTTAATTCTTCCATGGTATTAATTACTTTAACACCTTTTTTGTCAAGATCATTCACTACTTCTTCATTATGAATAATCGGTCCATACGTGTAGACCGTATCTTGTTTGTCAATATGTTGATACACTGTATCAACTGCTCGTTTTACTCCAAAACAAAAACCTGCACTTTTAGCAGTTGTAACTTTATAATCTTTCACTTTTTTCACCAAGTCTAATGTGACTTGCCTTTCTAACTATGCCTTATATGCATTAGATTTTAGATTAAATATATTAATAATTTCATCAACAACTTCATCAATAGTCATATCTGAACTATCTACTAACGTTGCATCTTCTGCTTGACATAATGGGGCGAATTCTCTTGTCATATCCTGATGATCTCTTGCAATAATATCTGCTTCGATTTCTGCAATATCACAAGTTACCCCCTTTGCTGTTAATTCTACGTGTCTTCTTCTTGCACGTTCAGCGGAAGAAGCTGTTAGATAGATTTTAACATCTGCATTCGGTAATACATACGTACCAATGTCTCTTCCATCCATGACTACACTTGTCTTACTCGCAAGCTGTCTTTGTAACTCAACCATCTTCATTCGAACATCTTTGTTCTTGCTACTAGCAGAAGTCATCATTCCAACTTCTTCTGTACGAATAAAACCATTGACATTCTCACCGTTTAGTAATACTTGTTGCTCTCCGTCTACGTATTCGATTGATACATCTACCTCGTTACATGCCTGTGATATCTTAGCACTTTCATCTGCATCGATTTGGTTTCTCATAAGATAAAGAGCTACCGCACGATACATTGCTCCGGTATCCACGTAGATAAATCCCAATTCCTTTGCTATTTTCTTAGCGATTGTACTTTTACCAGCTCCTGCTGGTCCATCAATTGCAATACTGTAAACCATAAACAAAGCTCCAATCTGTCTAAATTTAGTCAAAGCAGATATACAATCCTAATCCACTTCGCTACAAACCCTAAAAGGGTTAAATAGAATTTCCTGCCGCATAAGCAGTTGACCACGCAATCTGTAAGTTAAATCCTCCGGTCAGTGCATCTAGATCTAATACTTCACCTATAAAATACACACCCTTAGCAAGCTTAGATTCCATTGTTGACGGATTAATCTCTTTAACAGAGATTCCCCCTTTTGTAATTACGGCTTCATTATAGCTTCGAAGACTAGCTACAGATAGTTTCATATTCTTGATTGTATGAACGAGATTCATACGTTCATCTTTCGTAATAACATTAACTTTTTTGTACGGATCAATTCCACTAAGAGAAATTATAATAGGAATTAACTTTCTTGGCAATAGATGATCTAAAGCATTTTTAAATTGTTTGTTAATAAACTCATCAAAATCACGCATTATTCTTGCATCTAATTGCTCCTCTGTTAATGCTGGTTTTAAATCTATACTTACAGCAATGTCCCCCTTCTTAATATAAGGGATAACATAACTACTTGCACTCAATATAACAGGACCGCTAATTCCAAAATGTGTGAATAACATTTCACCGAAATCACTATAGATTTCTTTGTTCTTAGCCGTTACAGTAACTTTAATATTCTTTAGTGATAAACCTTGTAACTCTTTGATAAATGATTCTTTAATATTAAACGGAACTAAAGATGGATTACATTCTGTAATCTTATGTCCCATACTCTCGGCAAAACGGTATCCATCGCCTGTAGAACCAGTTGTTGTATAAGACAACCCACCTGTAGCAACGATTACAGCATCTGCACGTAATATCTTCTTCTCTTCTTTTAGGCGGATACCTTTACAAATACCGTCCTCAACAACCACTTGAGAGACTTCACTTCGAAAGCAAATCTCCACATTAAGACGTTGTAACTCTCTTTGTAGTGCTCCAATTACATCAGAGGATTTATCTGATTCCGGAAAAACTCGATTACCACGTTCAATCTTCGTCTTCAATCCTATCTCTTCAAAGAAATCAATCAAATCAAAATTATTATAAGCATAGAAACTACTATAAAGGAATTTACTATTCGACATAACGTGATCAAACAGTGTCTCCATATCACAAGCATTTGTAATATTACAGCGACCCTTCCCTGTAATATACAGTTTCTTACCTAACTTTTCATTTTTCTCATATATCGAAACTTGATGACCGTTTCTTGCAGCATATACACCTGCTAGCATACCAGCTGCACCGCCACCAACTATTATAACTTTACTCATTGTATCCCATGCATATTGCAAGATCACTTGCAATACTGCCCACTTAGTAGGTTGAAAGAAGGGCAACACATGACTCCTTCTATAAATTTTATTACTCTTTCAACCTTGACTTACTTAGTCCTTTGGTGTAGTTTGGTTTCCCTCTTCGTCATAACGATACACCTGGTACTCATTCCATATCTCTTCTAAAGAAGCAAAAGTAGAGACTACTTCTTCTTGTTTTTGTTGACACACACCTACTATGATCGCATTAATAACGCTAAGAGGTGCTACGATGGAATCTGCTATGGACGCCATATCGCAACGTGCTAAGAGATTACAATCACAATATTTCGTCATTGGCGAAGCATTACTATCTGTTATGGATATAAGCTTAGCATTACGATTACTCGCAAATTCCATTGCTTTCAAAGTACTTCTTGAATATCTTGGAAAACTTATTCCTACTAAAACATCTTCTTCGCTAATTCGATAAAGCTGTTCGAACAACTCACTTGTACTATTAGATTGAATCATTACTACATGATCAAAAATCAATCCAAGATAATAACTCAAGAAACTTGCTAGCGGTGCACTACTTCGAATACCTATAATATATATCTTCTTTGCGTGCAATAACATCTCAATAGCATTCTTGAATGCTTCCTCGTCAATTTCTTCAGCTGTAAGGCGAATCTTCTCAGCATCAGAGTGTAGAACAGATTTTAAGATGTTATCTTTATTAATACGATCAAAAGTTACTTCCATACGTTGAACAGAGTTCAATTTATTCTTTGCCATCTCTTCTAATGCACGTTGTAATTTAGGATAGCCATCGTAACCAAGTATCGTAGCAAATCGCACTACCGTCGACTCGCTAACACCAACGATTTTTCCCAGCCTAGCTGCAGTAAGATATACCGCTTTATCGTAATTGTTTAAAATATAGTTAGCAAGGAGCTTTTGCCCCTTGCTAAGTGAGTTATATTTGTCATTAATATTTTTAACCAAATCTGTTTGCGTATTCATACATACCCCTTTGTTAGGTCGACGGTACCTTTAATTTGTATTGCCTGTAATGTATGGCTCATTAATTCCATATTCAATATGTCCGCTTGCATAAGCTTCACCTTCTACTCGGAAGATTACTTTCTTACATGTTGATAAATTGTCAAGCAGACTATAAGAGATACAATCAAGAGTTGTTATCTCCTCAGAAGATCCTACACCAGAAACAGGAGCACTATCCTTTTTAAAATTAACAACTACAGTATCCCCTTCTTGTGATACACTTTCAATCTTCACTTCATATGAATTAGCACTAAAAGCTTTTACAACTTCATCAACAATAACTTTAGCAGTGATCTTAGTATCAGCAGAAACATAAGCTATCGCATCTTCTGTCTCTAAGGTTTCATCATTAATCGTATAGATTGGAAGTTCAATTTCTGATTTCTCATTATCTTTAGAAGTAGGGTCCTTTTCCGTCTCGTTTGTAGATGTTTCTGGATTTGTTGTAGTTGTCGAATCATCACCTGTTACTTCTTCGCCATCTGCATCAGTTTGTTCATCAGATGAATCTGTTTGCTCATCCTCTGTCGCATCTACATTCGTATCAACCCCATCTATCTCTTCATCAGTTAATTCGTTTGATGAATCAACTGATTCATTTACTTGGTTGTTATTCACAACATCATCAATCTTCTTACAACCTGTAACTGTAAGAATAGAAATTGATGCTATAGTTACTAATGTTAAAATTCTTTTCTTTCTCATGCATGTGCTCCTTTCTAATCACCACTAAATGACCAATTACTAATTTCTGAATAGTTATAGTAATTTCATTAACTATTCTTACAATAAATCAAAACTATGTCATTTTTATGGTATTTCACTAAAAAATTGCTTTAATATAGGAGAACTGGTTATCTTTTGAATTACCTTCAAAACTATTGCATTATTTGTAATTATCAAGAATGCAACGTCTGAGTAGGTCAAGTGCATAAATAACAGCACCTTCACGTATCTTTTGACGATTACCCTTAAAGTTAAATTCTTTAATTGTTACTTTCTCATTAACAAAGCAAGCGATATACACTAAACCAACAGGTTTTTCATCTGTTCCACCATCTGGTCCAGCAATTCCAGTGATCGCTACTGCTACATCAGAGCCTGTATTAATAGCTGCACCTTTCGCCATTTCTTTGGCACATTGTTCACTTACGGCACCATATTTTTTAAGTGTATTCTTACTAACATCTAGATTCTTCTTTTTGGCTTTGTTCGAATACGTAATAAAACCTTCTTTAAGTACATCTGAAGCACCTGCCACATTAACTATTCTTCCTGTAAATAAACCACCTGTACAAGATTCTGCCGTAGCGAGTGTTAAATCGTATTTCTTAAGTAGCTTAACAACAGTATCCTCTAAATTTTCTGATTCATCTGTTGTATATACATTTTGTTTAAAACGATCTTTTAAATCTTTCACGATTGGCTTTACTAACTTCTTAGCTTCATCCACTGTAGGTGCACTTGCAGTCACACGTAGATGTACTTCTCCACTTTTAGCATACGGTGCAATTGTAGGATTTGATTGTGCTTCTATCAAGTCGGTAATCTCAGTCTCAACCATACTCTCACCAATACCACAGATTTTAACCATTTTAGAATAAATTACATTTGGTCTAATCTGATTTAAATATCCATAGATATCCTTTTCAAACATTGGAATCATCTCGTTCGGTGGTCCAGGAAGTAAAATAACACGCTTTCCTTCTTTAGTCTCAACTATTAATCCTGGTGCTGTTCCATTATAATTATCAACGACTTTACATCCTTCAATAATCATAGCTTGCTTCCAATTATTATCCGTTATTACTTTGTAATTACTTCTTTTGAAATAATCCTCAATTCTTTCTCTTGTATGACTATCTTCTACAATAGAGAGATTCAGTGCTTGCGCAACAGTTTCCTTAGTCAAATCGTCCTGTGTAGGTCCTAAACCTCCCGTAAGAATTATGACGTCTGAACGATTATATGCTGTTGTTACAGTTTCAAGCAAACGTTCTGGATTATCACCTACAGTTACTTCATAATATAGTGACATACCAAGTTCTGCACATTTCTCAGATAGGTACGCGGCATTTGTATTAACGATGTTTCCGAGTAAAAGTTCTGTTCCTACACTAATTAATTCAACTACCAATTTTATTTCCCCCTTCTTTAAGTACATTTTTATTCTTTATTAGATAATCAATAAGTGAAATTACTGTTAGAGCTAATGCTATATAAATAAACACTTGTTCAAGGGTATTAAAAAATGTTCCATCAAAATTAACAATTAATAAGATTGATAAAATCATCTGCGCAGTTGTCTTGAATTTCCCCCACCAACTTGCTGCAATTACAATTCCATTATCCGATGCGATTAAACGGAAACCACTTATTATAAATTCTCTACTAATAATCACAATTATAATCCATGCGGGAATTAATTGTAATTGTACGAAACATATTAATGCAGAGCAAACCAATAATTTATCTGCTAATGGATCCATGAATTTTCCAAAGTTAGTAATAAGATGATATTTTCTAGCGATGTGTCCATCTAATGCATCTGTTAGACATGCAATGATGAAAATTGCTACCGCAATATAATTAGAGTATGGTACCAAATCCGTCAATAAGAAGAATACGAATACCGGTATCATACAAATTCTTGCTAGGGTTAGTTTATTAGGTAGGTTCATAAAACCTCACTCCTTTCAATTGGCTATATTATTTAGTCAATTGCGAAACTCTTTTCCGTATCGACAACATATCTGTGTTTTAAGGCTGCCTACTACAAAGAATTTCGCGATTGCCTAGATTATATTATTCAGCGATCTCAGCTGTTAAATCATAATCCTTTGCACCAGTAACCTTTACTGTTACGAAGTCACCTGACATGAATTCATGATCTGCGTTAACAAAGATATAGCCATCAATATTTGGCGCATCCATATAAGTTCTACCGATATATACGTTCTCTTCAGGTAGTCTACCTTCTATCATTACTTTAAGAGTTCTTCCAACCATCTTTTCAGCATGTTCGAAAGCAATTTCTTGCTGTAATATCATTATTTCATCTTTTCTTTCTTCTTTTACTTCTTCCTCAATTTGACCGTCCATGCTTGCTGCAGGTGTATCTTCTTCTGGAGAATATGTGAATACGCCTAAACGATCAAATTCCATCTGGTCTACAAATTCAAGTAATTGCTCATGATCTTCCTTCGTTTCTCCTGGGAAGCCTGTGATTAAAGTAGTTCGTAAAGAAATGTCTGGAATTTCTTTTCTGAGTTTTGTTACAATATCGATTAATTCTTGACGATTTGTACGACGTCCCATTCTTTTAAGGATGTTATCAGAAGCGTGTTGTATAGGCATATCAAGATAATTACAGATTTTTTCTTCTTCCTTCATAACTTGAATTAAATCATCTGTAATTTCTTCTGGATAGCAATATAGAATACGAATCCATTCAATTCCTTCAACCTTACATAATTCCTTAAGTAATTTGTGAAGGCTCTTCTCTCCATAAAGATCCACACCATATAATGTAGTTTCTTGTGCTACTAACATTAACTCCTTCACGCCTTGTTCTGCAAGACTTTTAGCTTCTGCTATTAATCTTTCCATAGGTACACTTCTAAACTTACCACGGATTTTAGGAATAATACAATACGTGCAGTGCTTGTCACATCCTTCAGCAATCTTAAGATAAGAATAATATCCACCTGTAGTTAACACACGCTTACTTTCTACTTCTGGAGTAACGTCAATATCCTCAAAACTCTCACTTACTTTACCTTCTAGTGCTTCTTCAATAACCTTAACAATATTTTCATAACTAGAAGTACCAACTACTGCATCTACTTCTTTAATCTCTTCTTGAATTTCTTTCTTGTATCTTTGTGCAAGACATCCTGTTACTATTAACGCTTTCAGATTTGCTGTTTTCTTAAGTTCAGCCATCTCTAGGATTGTATTAATACTTTCTTCCTTGGCATCATTAATGAAGCAACATGTATTTACAACGATAATATCCGCCTCGTTCTCATCGTTTGTTATGATGTATCCTTTTTGGTTGATTAGACCTAACATCACTTCACTATCTACGAGGTTTTTATCGCAACCTAACGATATAAATAAAATATTCATTTTAAATCTCCTTCTGTATATATCTAAATAAAACGTGTATATTGTTACTATTCAGTCGATTTTTTTGCATAGAAAAAGTAGCAAATACTCAACAACTAAATTGTTACAGTATATTTTAACAGTTTTCTTCTAAAAATGAAACAATAAATTTGCTCTTTATAAAAATTATAGATTTTTCATACCTTTTTAATTGACATTTTTACTTATGTTGCTACTATTAGATATAGTCATAACTGTGAACAAAATAAATTCATTCACACACTCTAGCAAAATCTATGACAAATATTTTTTGGAGGACGATATGAAAAAAACGAAAAATATAGTACTAGTAGTCTTATTAGTACTAGTCGTGGGATTTATCTATTATTATATAGCACTCCCACCTATTAACATTCACGCGCAAGGGTTTTGGTATTTTATCATCAGTTTACTTGCAATTGTTACTGTAATATGTCTTATTAGTACAGCAATTAAAAATGTTAAATCACACGGGCGCAATCAAAGTTTAAACGACCTTGTTATCAACGCTTCTGATTTCAAGAGCAAACGTGTATTAATAACTTTCGGTATTACAATAACTGCAATTGTAATCTTCATAATTGGAAGTATTCTCTCTTCCCCTATTGTTAATGCATCAAAATACCAAAAGCTTATTAATATTGAAACAAGAGATTTCTTGACTGATATTGAAGAGATTTCATACAATGAAATTCCTTTATTAGATAAAGATTCTGCAATGTTACTTGGTTCAAGGAAGATGGGTAGTATGGTAGAATATGTTTCACAATTCGAAGTTAGTAATGCTTATACACAGATCAATTATAACGGCTCACCGGTTCGTGTTACTCCATTAGAATATGGTAGCATATTCAAATGGATTAGTAATCACTCAGAAGGTATTCCAGCCTATATCCGCATTGATATGTCTACACACGATGTAGAATGTATCAAATTAGAAAAAGGAATCCGTTACTCCAAATCAGATCTTTTCGGTCGTAATTTATATAGATACTTGCGCTTCAGATATCCAACTTACATCTTTGATGAACCAAGTTTTGAAATCGATGACTCAGGAGTTCCTTACTGGGTATGCCCTGTGAAAGATTATTCGATTGGTTTGTTCGGTGGTGAAACAATATCTAATGTTGTTCTTGTTAATGCTATTACTGGTGATCATACAAATTATAAGGTTGAAGATGTTCCAACTTGGGTAGACCATGTGTATTCTGCTGACCTATTAATAAGTTACTACGATTATTACGGAACTTTAAAGCATGGATATTGGAACACATTATTTAGCCAAAAAGATTGTCTCAAAACAACTGCAGGATATAATTATATCGCTCTTGAGGACGATGTATGGGTGTACACTGGTATTACAAGTGTTGGTGGTGACGAATCCAATGTAGGTTTTGTTCTTATGAACCAAAGAACAGCAGAAACAAGGTACTATGAAGTATCCGGTGCAGAAGAATATTCGGCAATGTCATCTGCAGAAGGGCAAGTACAACACTTAGGTTACAAAGCAACCTTCCCACTACTTCTAAATATTAATAATGAACCAACGTATTTCCTCGCTTTAAAAGATGAATCTGGTCTAGTTAAGAAGTACGCCATGGTAAATGTAGCAAAATATCAAATTGTAGCCATAGGCGATTCTGCATTAGAATGTGAAAAGACCTATACTACTCTTCTTCGCAGCTCCGGTATAACCGTAACGCAAGATACAGAAAGACAATCCATTACTGGACAAATAACTAAGATTGCGGAGGCTGTAATTGAAGGAAATTCCCATTACTATGTAATGCTTAACAATTCTAATGAAATATTCGATGTTACCATTGGTAACGTAATTGATATGATGAAATATGATGTTGGCAGCATAGTAACGTTCACCTATACTAAGGGAATCGATTGTAATACTGTTGTAAGTATAGGAAATATAGAAGAATAAAAATCTGTAACTCAAACTTTGCACTTAAAGATTTCGATAAGTAGCTAAATGAAGTTTTTTATGTACGAAGTTTGAGTTAGTAATAAAAAGATGACAACGTACAAACCTCGTACGTTGTCATCTTTTTTACTATCCATTAATAATACGCTTTTTTTACTATACTAATTGTTCCTTATAATCTCCTACAAACGAATCTCGTAAGAACTTCTGAATACAACGAACATCTTTCTTCTTATCTAAAGTACGATAACCACAATCTAAGTTCATTCTGACACGTTTCATTGCTCTACTATGATTGATTGTAGTTACTAGAATACCTTGGCTAAAGATAAGTTCAATAACTTCCTCATAGCCATAACATGGAATCCCATTAACTTGTAACAGGTAATCGTTATCAATTAAACCTCTGCCAATTACTATAGAACCAGAATATGCATTCGGTATCATTAATTCATAACTATTATGCTCCGCAGTATTGTTTGAATCAATTCCACCTTGATTTGACTTTTGTAATACCGCACGATATCCATATGCACATATAATCTCACATGTTCGAAGGTATAAACGATACTCCTTTACTTCAAAACAACAGTGATAATTCAAATTTGCATGTTCTATTCCTAATATATACTGATTGATCTCTTTCTCCATAATTATATTTTCATTCTCTATCATAATTACATCATAATCTTGATCATGAAAAATAATCTCTGATTTCATACTTATAACCATGCCCTTTCCATAGCCTGCAAACTTTGGACCGCAGACACTAATTTGCGAGTGAATGATTCATCTTTCACTCTATTGTCTCCATGCAATTTTTCATTAACATTGCAATTGTCATCGGACCAACGCCTCCTGGTACCGGTGTAATTGCTTCTACTTTACCTTCAACATCAGCAAAATCCACGTCTCCACATAATTTATTGTTTTCATCACGATGGATACCTACATCAATAACAACAGCACCATCTTTCACGTATTCATTTGTTATGAATTTAGGTTTTCCAAGTGCTACAATTAAGATATCGGCGCGTTTAGTGACTTCCTTTAAATCCTTAGTTCTTGAATGACATATTGTAACTGTTGCATTCTCTTGTAACATAAGTAGTGCCATTGGTTTTCCAACAATGTTACTTCTTCCTACTATTACGCACTCTTTGCCTTCAATCTCAATATTAGAACGTTTTAATAACTCAATAACACCTGCAGGTGTACATGAAACAAACCCTTTCTGCCCAATGAATAATGCTCCAACACTCTGAGGGTGAAATCCATCAACGTCTTTTTCTGGCGCGATTGTTTTGATTACTAAATCTTCATTAATATGATCAGGTAATGGAAGTTGTACTAATATACCATTAACATCTGCTCTATCATTCAATTCATTAACAAGTGAAAGTAATTCTTCTTGCGTAGTTTCTTCAGGTAATTCATATGCTAGAGAACGAATACCAACGAATTCACATGCTTTTTTCTTATTTCCTACATAAACACTAGAAGCCGGATCATTACCTACTTGAATTACAGCGAGTGTTACCTCCATTCCTTGTTCTTTATATTCAGCTGCCTTTTTCTTTAACTCTTCTTTTATCTGTAATGAAATTGCTTTTCCATCAATTAAATGTGCCATTATTGTTACCTCCTGTGTTCTATGTTGATTATGGATTAGTATTTAAACCAATTTCCTGCAACTCTTTTGTAAGATATTTATACATAAAAAACTATATTTTCTGCAGGATATAATTTGGTCTTTTTTAATTAATATTATTCTATACTATTTTCCTTCGAATTCCTAGAGGTATTTTAAGAAACAAAAAGTACTGGTATATTTTTCACAATTCGTTATACTATAATATGTGTCTTATTTATACTACTCAAATTTCAGAAAAGGATTATACTAACATGAAAACCATATTTACACATTACCTAAAACCTTTTTATAACCGCATATTATATGGATTTATTATCAAATTTATAGGTACCTTGATGGACTTATTCCTCCCTTGGATACTTGCCTATATGATTGACTCCGTTATACCCTCAAGGAACCGTACTCACATATATCTCTGGGGACTCGGCATGATTACTTGTTCATTAATAGCCGTAGCTTTCAATATTATTGCCAATCGAATGGCATCTAAAGTGTCAAGTGAAGCAACAGAAGTAATTAGACACGATCTCTTCCATACAATTAGTTATCTCTCTTCCACTCAGACAGATCGTTTTACAAAACCATCGTTAATTTCACGTCTTACCAGTGACACTTATAACGTTCACAATATGATTGGACGTATGCAAAGACTTGGTATTAGATCTCCTATCCTGCTAATAGGTGGTATCTGTGTTACTTTAACATTAGATCCTGTACTGTCCTTTGTTTTAATCTGCATATTACCTTTTATTACAATACTTATGGTATATGTTTCTAAGAAAAGTATACCCATATATACGAGACTACAACAGTCTACCGATTCTTTCATTCGTGATGTAAGAGAAGCGATTAATGGAATGCGCGTTATTAAAGCTTTATCAAAAGGTGACTACGAAAAAGATAAATTCAATATCTACAATTTTGAAGTGACAGATAATGAGAAGAAAGCAAGCACTACCATGGCAATGATTAACCCTTGCATGAATCTGCTATTAAATATTGGATTAATCTTAGTGATTGTAGTTGGTGCTTGGCGAGTAAACGAAGGCTTAACACAGGTTGGTAAAATTCTTGCATTTCTTACTTACTTTACAATAATCTTGAATGCAATGTTAAGTATCTCACGTATGTTTATACTGTTTTCAAAAGGTGCTGCTTCTGCAGATCGTATTATGGAAGTAATTGAATGCGGTGATCTTGATCTTGATAAAGCAACTGACAATATAACTACTTCTCCAGTCACTATAAGCAGTAAATTCACGAGTGATATATATAATTATTCTAATTCTACATATGTAGAACACGATAATTTCATTGAATTTAATCAAGTCTGGTTCTCCTATCAAACACCAGAACCACCAGAAACAAGCTTATCTGGCGAACTTGGTTTATCTTCACATAAGCAACCATCTGCTTTAGGTCGTGCCCAGAACTTTGCAAAACAATTTGTTAATTTAACTAAGCAAGATATTACCGAAAGCAAATATTCTACAGATGTAGACGATGCATATTCACTACAAAACATTAGCTTTTCACTAAAAAAAGGAGAGACTTTAGGCATCATTGGCGCAACTGGTTCAGGCAAGTCCACAATCCTTCAATTATTACTACGCTTCTACTTACCTACTAAAGGTACAATCTCTATTAATGGAACTGATATTAAGGATATGAAGGCAAAAGAACTCCGCCAAAAGTTCGGTATTGTATTTCAGAATGACATTCTTTTTCAAGATACTATTGTAGAGAATATTCGTCTTGGTAGAGATCTTTCTCTAGACGCTATTAGTAAAGCTTTAGAATATTCTATGGCTGATGAATTCGTAACAGATATTCAGGATTCTTTAACCATCAAAGGTGCTAATGTAAGTGGTGGTCAAAAGCAACGTCTTCTTATTGCTAGAGCTTTAGCTGCAAAACCAGAAATCCTATTACTTGATGATTCTTCTAGTGCCTTAGATTATAAAACAGATGCACTATTACGTGGGCAACTACGAGAACATTTTAGTGATACTACCAAAATAATTATAGCGCAGCGTATTAGTTCCATTATGCATGCCGAACATATACTTGTCATGGATGATGGCAAGATGATTGACTATGGAACACACGAACAACTTCTTACCCGTTGTACAATCTATCAAGATATAAGTAGGTCTCAAATGGGTGAGCAACAGATTATAAGGAATATAGAAGGGAGTGAACATAATGAATAATTCAAATCATACACATACAAAGAAGCAACATACCCTTCTTCGACTGGCTGGATACTTATTTCATTATAAGTGGTTTCTTCTTCTAGCAATTGTTTTAACCCTTACAAGTAACATATTCGCATTACTCGGGCCTATGTTATCTGGTTATGCCATTGACGCTATTCAACCCGGTGTGGGTAAAGTTATATTTCAAGAAGTGTTTCATTATGCTACCTATATGCTATTCTTCTTTATCGCATCATCAATATTCTCCTATCTTCTATCTATATTAATGATACACATAGGTAGAAAAATAGCGTATTCCATGCGTAAGGATGTGTTTAATAAATTGTGCGAACTTCCTATTGGATATTTTGATACACATCAGACGGGAGATATTCTTAGTAGAATATCTTATGATATCGATACGGTTAATACTTCTCTATCAACTGACCTTGTACAGATTAGCACAAGCATAATAACGGTCATTGGCGCCTTTTCCATGATGCTTTATCTTTCACCAAGACTTGTTCTCGTTTTTGCAGTTACAATACCAATATCAATTCTATTAACCAAATATATCACAGGCAAAACTCGTCCTCTCTTTCGTGCACGCTCTGCTAAGTTAGGAGAATTAAATGGTTTTGTGGAAGAGATGATTAGTGGACAAAAAACATTGCGAGCTTATCATCAAGAAGAAAACACAATTCGTAAATTTGGTGAAAAGAATAAGGCAGCTGTAGATGCTTATTACGATGCAGAATACTATGGAAGCATTACTGGCCCCTGTGTTAACTTAATAAACAACCTATCATTATCCTTTATATCCGTATTCGGCGCTTTACTTTACTTAGCAGGCTCGATGAGTATTGGGAATATCTCTTCCTTCATACTCTATAGCAGGAAATTCTCAGGTCCAATTAATGAAGCAGCCAATATTATGAGTGATTTTCAATCTACCTTTGCTGCTGCCGATCGAATTTTCAGATTACTAGATGAAGAGGAAGAACCAGTTGACGAACTAGATGCTGTAATATTTAAAAACAACCAGACAGATGATGGGGCGAAAGATCATCTGTCTCCTGTTACTGAACCTTCTGCCCAATCAGACAAAACAATTGTTATAGAAGGAGATGTTAAAGCACAACATGCTTATTTTTCTTATCAACCAGATAAACCAATCCTTAAGGATATTAACTTCCATGCCAAACCAGGTAATATGATTGCAGTAGTTGGTACTACAGGATCAGGAAAAACAACACTAATAAATCTACTAATGCGCTTCTATGACGTTGATAGCGGTAACATAACCGTTGACAATCACGATATCAAACATGTAACAAGAAGTAGTCTTAGAAGATCGTATTCAATGGTGTTACAAGATACATGGCTGTTTCATGGAACAATATTTGAAAATATTGCTTATGGTAAAGAGAATGTTACGCTTGATGAAGTCATTGAAGTCGCTAAGGCAGCTAAAATACATTCCTTCATTATGCGTTTGCCAAATGGCTATGACACCATCCTAAGTGATGATGGAACGAATATATCAAAAGGACAGAAACAACTGATTACGATCGCTCGTGCCATGTTACTTGACACCAACATGTTGATTCTAGATGAAGCTACTTCCAATGTAGATACACGAACGGAACAACAAATCCAATCTGCTATGCGAAAAATCATGGCTAACAAAACTTGTTTTGTAATCGCTCATCGCCTCTCCACAATTCAAAATGCAGACTGCATTCTTGTTATTCACGAAGGAAAAATCGTTGAATCAGGAACACATGACGAATTATTAGAACGACAAGGTGTATATAAGAAGATGTATATGGCGCAGTTCGAAGGATAACATCAATAAAGGCTATGTTCAAATCATCTGAACATAGCCTTTTGCTCACTTGTGTTAACTCCATCTTTGCTTCACTTTATTCATTACTTTAAGGAATACCAGAATACAGGATAGGTATAGACATGTTCCTTCGTTGCTAAATTACCATAGCTATTTACATCTTTCCCATTATAAACGCTAACTGCACATTGCAAACCACCTGGTGAACGTAACCAAGATGACTTTTTGACCGTGTTTGTAAGTACTGATTCATACTTTATAGCTTCATCTGAACTTAATATATATAGCTTATCTTGGGTTTGGTTTCCACCCTTAGTTTTATACTTCAAGTTATCAGAAGTAATGACTACTGTATGTAATAAGTTTGCAACTTCTTCCTCACAAAATATTTCCTTAATATAATCTGAGTTCAGATATTTTCTTATCTGTGAGCTTTCCCATGTTACATCTTCTTCTTCATCACTATAGATTATATTTGATAGTGGCTTATACTTAATACATAAAACCTTATCTTCTTGCTTATCTAAAACAATCCATAAAGAGGCTCCAACTTGAACTTTATCTCCTACCTTCGATTCCTCTAGTATTCTCTTCTCAAGTGAAACCAATCTAACTGCACTATCTAAGTATCCATTAATATCATAATAAATTTTCTGCGATTCTGAATATTTACCATCCTTTACTAGCCTAGCTGCTTCCTTATAGGCAGTTTCTTTATATCGTTTGTTGCTATCTTTGTAGGAACCAAGGCTCTGATACATTTCTGATGATTTACTATAAAAATTTAATTTATTACAAACTTTTGATATATTATATCTACCAAATCTTGTGTTCCCAAGTAAAAGTAATATTATCAATACAACTACTATACTCACTTTTCGGATCATTGCATACTTTATTTTCTTTGAATAACTTTCTAATATTCTCTCACATTGTTTAGCTAACTTAGCAGATTCTTTATAATCCTTAAGTTTTCTAAATTCACGACTTAACGCTTGATATTCTTTTTCTGTCTTTGCTAACTCTAACTTAATACAACAATCCTCATATTGCTTTTTTATCAAACCCGCTTCAACTTCCTTATAACAATCTGTACATAGTTTTAGATAATCTTTGGAGTCTTTATAATCTCCCAAGGAACTAAACTCTTTCTTAAGATGCTTATACATATCTAATTTTGATTCTGTCATGGTCATGCATGACATGTTACTAAAAACTAATATAGCTCTCTGATACGACTGCTCTAATCGCTCTTCTTCACTCATATTATCTATAGCAACATTTACTTTTTTCTTTTTAGTAACTGATTTCTGTTCTTCCTTCATATATCCTCCTTCATTCTGTTGTACTTTAGTCGGTTTATTCATATCATTTGAGAGTTACTATGCTTTATTAAGATTTCACTATATTAAATTATAGTTGAATTGTATAATTATGTCAATTATACCTGCTGTTTCTTAAGAATAGTAATAGCTATAAATTCTATAGATTGAGTATTTACACTTTATTGATACTGGCTATTATTCAACTAAATTAAATGAAGATAGCGACTGGTATATGATTCAGACACCTAATGAACCCGGCTACACAAATATATACTTCAAAAATACAGGAATGAAAAATAGTGCAAACATTTATGTTTATTCCTTTCTGGACGAAGTCCTAGCATCCGATAGATATATCTCTCGTAATGACTATGCTAACCTTAATCTAAAATTAGAAAATAATCAAACATATTACATTGAGGTGACCGATGGAACACAAGGTAGTACATATATCTTAGACATAGATTTTAGACCTGACCCTGTTGGAAATAGTAAATATGATGCGGCCGTTATTAACTGTAACACTGAATATAATTGGTCAATGGATGGAAAATATGATGAAGAATATGCCGTCTTTACAGCAGAAAAAACTGGTAAACATCAACTATTCTTTAAAAATACCAGCGTTGACAGCGATTTAGATGTCGCAATCTTTGACTATAATACTGATGAACGTTTATGTATTAATCAGTCTGTGTATCAAAACGAAACCTATACAGCGATATTAGACTTAGAAAAAGATCATAAGTACTACATCTATATTGGAGATAATTATTATTATCTTGGCAATTATATATTCTCCATTAATAATCAATCTGTTGAAAAAATCACAATTGATAAACCTGTTTTAAAAATTGGCGATGATACAACTACTAAATTATCGGCTACTGTTTATCCAACTAACGCTTATAATACAGGAGTGACATGGGCAAGTAACAATATCGATATCGCTTATGTCGACTCTAATGGTAACGTAACTGCTAGATCACCTGGTTCTACAATTATAACATGTACTGCAAATGATGGAAGTGGTGCTATTAGCAAATGCACAGTTATCGTATTACCTTCTAAAATTACTACTATTTATAGGGACACGTCGAAGGCCTCATCTTCATCTATTAATATTAGTTGGAACCAGTTAAACTCTGTATCTGGATACACTATTTATTGCTATGATACTAAGACAAAAAAATATTCTGCCGTTAAGACAGTAAACAGCAGCGCAAATGAAGCAACTATTAACAAAATAAAAATTGGTGGAAGTCTAAAGTCATTAACTGCCGGAAAAACTTATAAACTAAAAGTCGCTGCTTACATAACTGTTGATGGAACAAAATATTACGGACCATTGTCAAATAGTGGTACTTACGCAACATCACCTTCTAAACCTAAACTAACAACGATTAAATATTCTCAAGGTAAAGTTAGTTTGAATTGGAATAAAGTTAGTGGTGCAACTGGATATAAAATCTATGTAAAAACCCCATACAGTAATGACTATTATTATGCTACTACTATAACTAGCGGATCAAAAACTAAATATACATATACTCCTTACTATAATTCAGGAACATATTCATTCAAGGTAACAGCCTATCGAACTGTTGATAATAGTACTTATGAAAGCTCAGCTAGCTCCGCTAAATCAATCAAGGCAAAATAATACTTAAACAATATAAATCAAATCACATTTTAATAGTATAGAATCAAACAAATCCCCTAGACAAGACCTATATAGCTCTATGTCGAGGGGATTTGTATCCATAATATATTTAATAATCTTACGCTATCAATTAACCTCTATAATAATTAATTAAACAGCCTTTCATGATGATATCTCTTTCATCATCTGTCATTTCACCAATCTTCAAGTTGAATTCTACTAATTCGTCACGAACGATATATGCTTTTACTTCAGTCGCCTTTTCAGCAATTGCTTTCTTAATATCCTTGATAAATATGAAATCTCCCTTGTGGAATGGGTTTTCTTCCTCGAATATGAATGGAATCATACCCCAGTTTATTAGGTTAGAACGATATCTCTTAGTAGCATATTCTTTCGCGATGTTCGCTAAGCCACCTAATACTCTTTGGCAACTTGCGGCTTGTTCTCTCGCAGAACCATCACCTGGCTTAACAGCGTAGATCACACTTCCTATTTCAGTTTCTCTAGCTTTTAAGTCTGGATAAGATGCTTTGATTACACTAAATGCTTTATTGAAGTCTTCATTTTCCTTCATTGGGCATGTATTCGTACGTCTGATTTCTTCCACAGCACGAACTTCTTTAGCAAGCCCTACATAGGCTGGATCTTTACGTGATAATGTAAATTCTGCTAATCCAAGTGGGTTAGAACGGTATGATGAAGTTTCTCCTGAAGGAATTAATTCATCTGTTGTTGTTACTGGATCATGGATTTCACAAACAACTTTGAGTAAGATGTCATCGGTTAATTCAATCATAGAAGGCCAATCGACAATTCCTGGGCCAAATTTCACTTCTGCGTCTTTGTCTGGTTTACCAATACCGTTATATACACGATTATCATAGATCTTACTATCGAAGAAATACTTTGGTTTAGAGAAGTTTACATCAATATCTTCTGCTGATGTTAAGTATCCTTTGTTTGCTGCTGTTGCTGCAATAGAACGAGCGTCCATAAGAGCTACTGACGCAACTTGTCCGCTAGTAATCTTAGAACCTTCACGGTTAGGGAAATTACGAGTTGAGTGACGGATACTTAAACCATTGTTTGCAGGTACATCCCCTGCTCCAAAACATGGTCCACAGAATGCTGTTCTTACAGTTGCACCTGTTTCCATCAATTTAGCAACACTTCCGTTCTTAACAAGTTCAAGGTATACCGGTTGACTGGCAGGATATACACTTAAACTGAACTCATCTGCACCAATGTATTTACCAGCTAAGATATCCGTAGCATCGCAGATATTTTCGAATCCACCACCTGCACATCCTGCGATAACACCTTGTTCAACATATAGTTTACCGTTTTTAACTTTATCCTTCAAAGTAAATTTTACTTGTGAATTATCAAGACTTACTAATGCTTTCTTCTCAACATCATCTAAGATATCGTAAAGATTAGAATTTAACTCATCAATTGTATATACATTACTTGGGTGGAATGGCATTGCGATCATTGGTTTGATTTCTGATAAATCAACATAGATCATTCCATCATAATAAGCAACAGATTTTGGTGCTAATTCTGCATAATCACCAATTCTACCATGAATAGCATAGAAATCTTTTACTTGATTATCCGTTTTCCAGATAGATGATAAACAAGTCGTTTCTGTTGTCATTACATCAATACCGATACGATAATCTACGCTTAGGTTATCAATACCATCACCAACGAATTCCATAACTTTATTGTTAACATAACCGTTAGCAAACACTTCGCCTATAATTGCAAGGGCGATATCTTGAGGACCAACACCTTTTCTAGGCTTTCCAGTAAGATATACACCAACAACTCCTGGCATATTAGTATCGTATGTTTTACATAATAATTGTTTTACAAGTTCTGGTCCACCTTCACCGATTGCCATAGTACCGAGTGCACCATAACGAGTGTGGCTATCTGAGCCAAGAATCATATTTCCACCAGCAGCTAATACTTCTCTCGCAAATTGGTGAATAACAGCTTGATGAGGTGGTACGTACATACCGCCGTATTTTTTTGCACAAGATAAACCAAACATGTGGTCATCTTCATTGATTGTTCCACCCACAGCACATAAACTATTATGGCAGTTAGTTAATACATACGGAATAGGGAACTCTTCTAATCCTGAAGCTCTTGCTGTTTGAATAATACCTACGAAAGTAATATCGTGAGACGTTAATTTATCAAATTTGATTTTTAACTTTTCCATATTTCCCGAAGTATTATGCGCTTCAAGAATTCCATAAGCTATTGTATTCTTCGCAGCTTCTTCTTTTGTAATAATTCCATCACCTAGTTTTGAAGCAAGTGCTGCTTTCGCTTCGTTATTATCTTCAATGATTTCCGTTCCATTCAACAGGTAAACACCGTTATCATAAAGTTTAATCATCTGTCCATCTCCTTTTTTCATTAATTATGTATGTTGAACTATTGTCCCGTACTAACCCATATATTTCAATGAATCAAATACTAACAATATTACAATCATAATGTTTATTAGTGACACTTAACTTATAAAGTCTATACTTTATAATATTTTCACGTTAACGCGTGAAAATATGTTTTCTGCTTAATTATAATCGGAATACCTTTGAAATGCAATTTATTTCGTGATGTTCTTATTACTTTTTGTATAAATATAATGCTAATTGTATATTTATCAATTCTATAATTTCTTATTATATTCTTTGATTTTTAATTTTCCATCTTCATCATCAAGAATTGTGACACTCGTATTAGGTACTAGTGTTTTTCCTGTACCAATTTCACCACCTGAAAGTACATGTAAAATGGCATTAATTACACCACCATGTGTAATAACTAAAACATTCTGTCCTTGGTATCTCTCTTGGTAATCTCTAAGAGCTTCCATTAGGCGTTCCGTCAAATGTTCAAACTCCTCCATATTAGCATCTTCCCCAGAAGCGAGAAATGCCTTTCGATCCTCCGGTAGTAATCCTGATATCTTACCAAAATCACGTTCAAGTAGACGTGAATCCTCATTCACCGTATAGATCGGTTCATTATCATTATGTTGCTTATGGTATTCATTCATTGTATCCGCAATAATAGTTGCAGTTTCATATGCACGTTGTAATGGGCTTGCATAAATTGTACTAAAAGAAAGTGTGACCAACGTCTTTGCACAATCTTTTGCTTGTTTCCTTCCTTTATCATTCAAAGGTATATCTTCGATACCTTGAAAACGTCTCTCTATATTCCAATTAGTTTCTCCATGTCGCACTAAATAAATCTTCATTATTACTCCTATCTACTACAAATCTTTCAAATCCAGAACAAAAGCTTGTTTTGCTTCCGATAAAGGTTACACTTCAGAACTAATGTTCCTACGTGTAATAGCTCTAAAACTTCGTTTTATCACTAACTTACCTTGTCAAAGCAAATACTCACTGCGTTCGTGCTTGTTTTGCTTTCGATAAGTTACATTATACAATACTTGATTTCTCTTTTCCATTATAATGTGACAAATAATATCTAATTTGTTTATTAGTGTGGTATGGTATTGTAATATTGATTTTATTTAGTTATTATGTATATATATTTAGGCAATTGTGGAACTTTTGTAATATCGGCAATTATATCACTGTATAATATGCCTGCCTTTACAATTTTAACACAATCGACTAGATGCAAATATATTATTAGAAGGGAGTTTTTATAATGGGTAAATCAGACGATAGATTTGTAAAGGTATACAAACAAGGTAAGATGACAATAACAGAGATTTGGGTAGATAAAGTCACAGGAGTAAATTATCTCTACCATATTGATGGCTATTCAGGTGGATTAACTCCTCTATTAGACCGTGAAGGTAAACCGATTATATCACCTGTACAAAATTAGAAGTAAGAGTTCGTCCATGCTGGGCGTACAAAGAAAGCGAAACTCCTTCGAGTTTCGCTTTTGTTCTTTCCTATTCGCCAAATACAGCTCTATAATCTGCTTGGAATTTTTCGATACCTTGATCTGTTAAAGGGTGTTTTGTCATAACTTCTATAACTGAATAAGGAACTGTAGCGATATCAGCACCTGCTAAAGCACAATCTGTAACATGGATAGGGTTACGTACGCTTGCTGAAATAATTTCTGATTCAATACCATGAATTTCGAAGATATCAGCTATTGTACGAATTAGATCAATACCTGGTTGGGAGATATC
Organism: Lachnospiraceae bacterium; assembly: GCA_019421365.1. Classification (GTDB taxonomy): domain Bacteria; phylum Bacillota; class Clostridia; order Lachnospirales; family Lachnospiraceae; genus Anaerosporobacter. Next base: position 32,413 of record JAHZFJ010000008.1, on the reverse strand, counting down.
ATCAAGACGTCCAAGGAATGGTGATACATAAGCAGCTCCTGCTCTTGCTGCTAATAATGCTTGGTTCGCTGAGAAGATTAAAGTAACATTTACTTTGATTCCTTCACTAGCAAGTACTTTTGTAGCTTTTAAACCTTCCACTGTCATAGGGATTTTAACTACCATGTTTGGATGGATTTTTGCAATTTCTCTACCTTCTGCAATCATTCCTTCTGCATCTACAGTTGTAGCTTTAACTTCCCCACTGATTGGACCATCAACTATTGATGCAATTTCAGCGATTACTTGATTGAAATCTCTTCCTTCTTTAGCGATTAATGATGGATTAGTAGTAACTCCACAGATAACACCCATATCATTTGCTTTCTTAATGTCTTCAACATTTGCTGTATCAATAAAAAACTTCATTTTACTATCTCCTTTTTATGAATGATTTTTTAACTCCCTAGATTTTCCTTAAAACGTAATCTCCGTTTGAAGGCTTATTACTTACGATAATTTAGTATTCAACTAAACTGTTAAATTATCCCCTTTTAGGCCTATAAATGCACCATCTTTATCTAGTCCAGATTCTTCATGAGCTACAAGCCATTTGTTTCTAGCGAATAATAGAGCATCTTCACCTTTTGCATTCTCCAGTTTCTTCACTAAGTCAAGATTTGTATCTTTAGGAAGAATAACTACACATTGAAATCCTGCTTCTGTCGCATCACAAGGGGCATAATGAAGTGTTGTTGCATATACTTCAATTGCTGTACCTGCAGGTAAAAGGAATGCCTCCACTTTAGAAGTATCATATGTAAAATCCTCTTCCATATCTTGTTGCATACCGATAAGAAGAATTAAATCTTTGGCAGCAATGTTAATTTCAGAGCTTCTGTGATATTCTAATGCATTCAAAGTACGATTATGTCCGTTACAGTAACCAACTTGAACAGGAAGACCCCCGTATACGTTGTTAGTGAAATAATCCATAATCTCTTCTGTTTCTAATTCCTCTACCGATGGTACATATACAACATCTTCTGGTAATGGCGTAGATTCAAGAATCTTAACAATGTCTGTTGTATCATAATCTTTAAGAACGCGTCCGTATTTTTTAAAGCTAGCGTCCGTTACCTTTTGAATCTCTAACATTGATCGTCCTCCATTAATTCATATTTTCTAGAATCTTAATTTCATTCTTAATAAAATTCAATTCTTTTGCTGGCGTAATATTACTAATTAAGTATTGAAAAGCCATGTGGACTGCCTTATATCCTTGTGTAAATGGTTGTTGACATATAGTCGCTTTGATAATGCCCTCTTCGATTAATTCACGAGTTTCAGGAATTAAATCTGTTGCGATTATCGTAACCTTATCTACTAGTCCTGCTTCTTTTACAGCCTTACATACACCAACTGTTCCGGCTGCAACGATATAAAGTGCTGTAATATCCTTATGCTTACTTAACATCTTTTTCGTATTCTCATACGCGCATATATCATCATCATTAGTCTCAACTATATCAACAATCTCCATATTAGGATATCTAACTTTACAGATTGCATTGAAACCACTAATTCTTTGATTATGTCCAGAAAGCATTGGTGTACCAGTTGCAATACCGATTTTAGCTACACCATTCGTAACTAGCCCAAGTAAACCTGCAGCTGTTTCACCACTTTTACGATAATTACAGCCAATATGGCTAATTCGTTTGGAATCTTCTACATCCGTATTAATGGTTAATACTTCTATTCCTTCTTCTGTAAGTTCCGTAATCTTATTAGCTATTCTTTCATCATTCATTGGATTAAGTATGAGAAAATTTATCTGTTCTTTCATCTCATCGATTAATTCCAGTTGCCTTTCAATCTGATAACCTCTCATAGTTTTAAGCAGAATTCCCACTCCATATGAGTGGATTTCCTGCTCAGCACGTTCAATTCCTGCTATTACTTCATCGTAGAAACGGATACCTTCCGAAATGAGAAGTATGCCAATAACATAATTTTTCTTTTGTGCAGCAAGTGCTTTACCAGCTGGGTTGGGTACATAACCTAATCGATTGGCAGTTTCGCGGATAAGTTGTTCGGTTTCAGGTTTCACTTTTCCACGGTTATTCAGTACCCGGTCCACGGTACCTCTTGATATATTACATGCTTGCGCAATCTGCTTTATCGTTACTGCCATATTAAAATCTGCTCCTTCCCAATGTTAGGTTGGAAAACTATTGTTTTCCAACCTAACTTCTAAAAATCATTCTTATATATATAATAATAGCTTATTATTAATATCTATGCAAATGGGTTTTCAGTTTTGTAAAGCATACCTTTTGGTTGATTGAAACCGATATCTTCTGCACCTAAATATTTGAATACTTCGAAGATTGTTTTTCCAAAATGTCCAAATGCTACTGCACCATGATGTGGATAGTTCTTTTCAACTAATACATGACGATAGAATCTTCCCATCTCTGGAATAGCGAATACACCAATTGAACCAAATGAACGAGTAGCTACTGGAAGAACTTCACCTTCTGCTACATATGCTTTAAGTTGAGCATCTGAAGTACTTTGAAGACGGAAGAATGTAATCTTACCTGGAGCGATATCTCCTTCTAAAGTACCACGAGTAATGTTTGGTTCCTGATTTGGCTCTAAACTTCTAGCCATGATCTTTTGATTCTTCATAGAACATGAGGATAATTTACATGCTGGAGTATTACCACAGTGGAATCCCATGAATGTATCTTTTAATGTATAATTATGTTTTCCTTTAATCTCTTCCTCATACATATCTGCTGGAACTGTGTTGTTAATATCAAGTAATGTAACAGCATCTTCACTAATGCAAGTACCAATGTATTCACTTAAAGCACCATAAATATCTACTTCACATGATACTGCGATTCCTCTATCAGTTAAACGGCTGTTAACATAACATGGTACAAAACCAAATTGTGTTTGGAATGAAGGCCAACATTTGTTAGCGAATACAACGAATTCTCTTGAGCCTTTGTTAGCTTCCATCCAATCAAGTAATGTAATTTCATATTGAGCAAGTTTAGGTAGGATTCCCGGCATTTTGTTACCTTCGCCAAGTTCTCTTTCCATATCTTTGATTACGTCAGGAATTCTTGGATCATTTGCATGATCATTGAATGCTGCAAACAAATCTAATTCTGAATTTTCTTGAATCTCAACACCAACATTATATAATTGTTTAATTGGAGCATTACAAGCTAAGAAATCTTGTGGACGTGGTCCAAAAGAAATGATTTTTAAATTGTTAAGTCCATTAATAGTTCTTGCTATTGGAAGGAATTCAGCTATCATATCTGCAACTTCGCTTGGAGTTCCAACTGGATATTCTGGTATGTACGCTTTAATATTACGAAGTTTTAAGTTATAACTTGCATTTAACATACCACAGTATGCATCACCACGATCATCTAATAAACTATCGCCTCTTTCTTCTGCAGCAGCTACAAACATAACTGGTCCGTCGAATTTTTTAGCTAATAATGTTTCTGATGACTCTGGTCCAAAGTTTCCAAGATATACTACTAACGCATTACATCCTGCTTCATTTACTTCATTTAATGCTTTTAACATGTCAACTTCATTTTCAATTACAGTTGGACATTCATAGATGTCACCAAAGTTTTTTGTATACGCTTTTACTACTTCTACTCTTCTGCTTTCTGATAATGACATTGGAAAACAGTCTCTACTTACTGCTACAATACCTAATTTAATTTCTGGAATATTCTTCATCTTATAAACCCATGCATATCGCAAACATGTTCACGATACCGCCCACATAAATAGGTTGAAAAAGGGCACGCATGGCTCCTTTCTTTTTATTTAATATGCTTTCAACCACGACTCATTGGAATGAATCCGCAAAAATGTGCTCGTGCACAATTTCTAAATTCATAATAACCTAGGACTTATGATTTGTCAATTAATTTTTATTAACTTGTTGCGAATTACATTACAGTTATCTAATCAATAACGAAAGACGTTATACTTTTAAATCTAACATTTTTATTAAGGATATGTTACATGTTAAGAAGTTCAATAAGTATAGAAATCCAGATTCTATTAGATAAATCAAGTGCGTATGATATAATAAACAAGTAACAAAGATGACATAATTCGAATGAATCCCTTTATTTTCCACCTGTAATTATTCATCTTTACTTGCACTTTTATACTTGTGTGTTATCATATTGATATGAAGGTTACTATAGAATTACTCCCCATTATTCTTAGGGGTTAAGTCATAGTCACTACATGAAATCTTATAACGGAGGAAACTTATGAATAGTAGAACAAGAAAGAAGATACTAATTGGAAGTTTTCTTACTTTAATTGTAATCCTAATTTCAGGATACTTAATAGCTGTAAAATACTATAGCAATCGTTTTCATAACAATACTATTATTAATGGCATTGATTGTTCCAATAAGACAATCGAAGAAGCAATGGAATTATTGAAATACGAAGCTGATCATTATGTACTTACTATTAATGAACGTAATGATATAGAAGAACAAATTCTTGGCTCTGATATTGATTTTACAATATCATTTGGTAGTAGCTTAGACAATTTAATGGAGGAACAATCACCATTTGCGTGGATTACAGCCTTAGGTAAGAAAGCAGAATATGAATTTTCATCAATGATATCTTTTGATGAAAATAAACTCGAACAAAAAATTAAGGAACTAGATGCCTTCGATCCAAACATATTTATAGAACCAGATAATGCTCATATCTCAGACTATACAGAAGAAGGTTATACAATTGTGGAAGCAACAGGGGGTACAAAACTTAAAGAGAAAAAGGTAATTGACTCTATTAAAGAAGCCGTAACTAACTTTGAAGAGACAATCTCTCTTGAAGAGCTTGACTGCTATGTAAAACCTACTATAACTAGTGAAGATGCAACATTAATAGCACTACGTGATACCCTAAATCTATACACAAGCACTGTCTTAACATATCACTTTGGTGATGTAACTGAAGTATTAGATGGATCAATCATACATACTTGGTTATCCATTGATGAAGATGATCAGGTTGTGATAAATGAAGAAAAAGTAAAAGATTACGTAGACTACATTGGTAAAAACTATAATTCCTTCGGTAGAAAACGTACTTTTAAAACAAGTTATAATAAAACTATAACTGTTACTGGCGGTGATTATGGATGGTGGTTAAATCGTGTTGCAGAACGGCAAGAAATTATTGAAGCTATTAAATCAGGTACACAAGCCGTTAAGCAGCCAAACTATTATCAAACTGCACAACAATACGGTAGTGATGATATTGGTAACACTTATGTAGAGATTAATCTTACAGCACAACATTTATTCTATTATAAAGATGGTGTTTTAATAGCTGAATCCGACTTTGTATCTGGTAATGTTGCTAAAGGTTATGCAACTCCTGCGGGTACCTACAGTCTTACCTATAAAGAGCGTCAAGCTACTCTAGTTGGTGAAGATTATGAGACACCAGTTGACTATTGGATGCCTTTTAACGGCAACATAGGCATGCATGACGCAGACTGGCGAAAGGATTTTGGTAAAGATATATACCTAAAGAACGGTTCTCATGGCTGTATCAATCTTCCACCTAAAATTGCTCAGAAGATATATGAAAACATTAGTAAAGGTGCTGCTGTCATCTGCTATGAATTACCAGGCACAGAAAACTATGAAGTAAAAGACAAGAAACCTGATACAGATCAGGCGAAAGATACTAATGCTAATAATGAAGCATCTAGAAATGATTAATTGTTAACTTTAAAAAATGACTGATACCAAATTGTATCAGTCATTTTTTTAATTATAGGATAATTTCTTACATAGATTGCTTTAACTTATTGCAAATCAGTAACTATTTCTTTCATAGAGAGCTCATTCTTATTTAAATTTTCAATTATGTCTTCCATTGATTGCTCAAACTCTTCCTCGCTTGAGTTGTGGAAGATAATTAGTGAATCTACTACTCCATCTTCAGTAAGAGCCCCAGGAAGATTAAACTCTCTTGTTGCAGCGTATTCATCCCAATGTTCTAACTTCCAAGTATCTCTTTCCGATCCACGAGTAATCATTCTTTGGCGACAAACTTCTATATCCGTATCAACCCAAACTACAATTAAGTCAGCACCTTTTTCATTTGCTTGTACTTTAAACTTCTTCATGTATTCTACATCATGAATTTCACGAGTAAATGGCGCATTAATTAGTACTTTATCTTCATAATCCAATGCTTCTAATGCTAAATTAATAATCGCTACATATTCCGCATCTCTTACATAAGTTTCAAAGAATTCAGAACTACGATTATTTTCTTGATTTGCTACTTCAAATATCTTATTAGATAAAGGAATTATCGTATCTTTATCAAGATACACAATGTGCTTCAATGCCTTTGCTAACTCTTTCGATATAAATGTTTTCCCACATGCTGGTGGGGACGTTACTAATATTAATTTCTTCATAACCTAGACCTCCCTTTACTCTTTTCACTTGTATAAACTATGTATATTTCTATAATAGCACCTCTATAACGCTACGGGAACGTTACCGATATAAATAAACAGAAAATCCTCCTGTAAATGGTATATTCTATGCAACAACCATTACAAAGAGGACTCCTTTATCACTCTTATATAAGAATTATTTGTTAATCTTTAAAGGATTGTTCGCAATAGATACAACGATAAATCCCCTTTTCTTTGTTTGTAAGTTTGAATGTATGTGGTATTTCCTGTTCAACTGACGTAATACATCTTGGGTTCTTACACTTAATTATATTAACTACTTTTTCAGGTAATTGCAAATTCTTTTTCTCTTTAATTGAACCATTATCAATGACATTTACAGTAATGTTATGATCAAGTACTCCAAGCATGTCCAGATCTATATTGAGATTTCCCTCAATTTTGATAATATCTTTCTTACCCATCTTATTACTCTTTGCATTCTTGATGATAGCAACGCTACAATCTAATTTTTCTAGATTTAAATAAGAATAGATATCCATTGCCCCACCAGCTTTAATATGATCAATTACGATACCAGTTGTTAATCCACCTATATTTAGCATCCTGCTACCTCCAATAATTTCATAATCAATGCCATTCGTACATATACACCATATTCCGCTTGCTTGAAGTATACTGCTCTATCATCTTTATCAACTTCAGTTGCAATTTCATTTACACGTGGTAATGGGTGCATAACTAGCATATCTTCTTTTGCTAATTTCATCTTCTTTGCATCTAATATAAAACTATCTTTTAAGCGAATGTAATCTTCTTCATTGAAGAAACGTTCCTTTTGGACTCTAGTCATATAGAGAATATCTAATTCTGGCATAACTTCTTCAAGTACTTTTACTTCTTTGTATGGAACATGATTCTCTTCAATTACTTCCTTGCGAAGATAATCTGGGATTTTGAGTTCATCTGGTGATATAAATACAAAGTTAATATTTTCATAACGTACTAATGCATTGATTAGTGAATGTACTGTTCTGCCGAATTTTAAATCTCCGCAGAATCCAATAGCCAAATTATTAAGACGACCTCTTAGGTTCTTAATTGTAAGTAAATCAGTTAACGTCTGTGTTGGGTGATTATGACCACCATCTCCTGCATTAATAACAGGTATACTCGAATATCTAGACGCCACTAACGGCGCACCTTCCTTCGGGTGACGCATTGCACAGATATCGGCATAACTTGAAATAACACGAATGGTATCCGCTACACTTTCGCCTTTTGCAGCAGAGCTTGAATCGGCAGAAGAAAAACCAAGTACACTACCACCTAGATTCAGCATAGCCGCTTCGAAACTAAGTCGTGTTCGTGTACTTGGTTCATAAAATAACGTCGCAATTTTTTTACCATTACATACATTGGAATATTTCTTCGGCTCATTAATGATTTCTTCAGCCAAAGTTAAAATTTCATCAAGTTCTGTCACCGATAAATCAAGGGGACTAATTAAATGTTTCATGTGCACCTCCAAAAGAATATATGATTGAGCATTTCTTTACTCAACAATATATTGTACTCGATTCTTTTGGCTTTTTCAAGTGCTATTTTTGATTCTATATATAAAGTTACTTATTCTTTTTATCAATGCTAATAATATTACTACTATTCAGGTTATACATTATAATTAGATATAGAGCGATATAAACAACACAATATATCAGACCACGTCCAAGTGCCCAGAAAGCGTTGATTGATGCATATTCTTTCAGATTAATCTGCTTAGATATCAAACTTAACGGAGGAAAAATCCATGTTATGTATCGCAAAACGTTGATATCCTCTACAATTTTGTTCTGTACAACTGTAACTATTGCGATTAGCACAACGATAGAAAGTTGTATTTTTCTCGATGGAATCAATGTTTGATTGATAAGCAACCCGATTAGTAATCCGAGGAGGCCGAATTCAAATTGATCTCCGTATCTCATAGACAAATCTTGTGTCTTTAATATAACTTCCATTCCCCTTCCCCCTTATTATAAGCGTTTCTCAAGAGCTTCAACTACAGTCTCTAGAATCTTGATTCTTGCATATTTCTTTGAATTACCTTCTACAATAATCCATGGCGCATAAGTCGTTGATGTCTTGATAATCATTTCATCAACAGCCTTCACATACTCATCCCATTTCTCACGGTTTCTCCAGTCCTCCTCTGTAATCTTCCATGATTTTTCAGGGTTTGTTTGCCTTGCTTTAAAGCGTCTCTCTTGTTCATCTTTATCTATATGCAACCAGAACTTGATAATAATAGCTCCAAAGTTACTTAAGTGCTCTTCCATCTCATTAATCTCATGATAGGCTCTCTTCCATTCATCTTCACTACAAAAACCTTCTATCCTCTCAACTAATACTCTTCCATACCAAGAACGGTCATAGATTGCTAAGTGACCAGCCCTAGGAAATGTATTATAGAATCGCCAAAGATAATGATGCGCAAGCTCTATATCATTTGGTGCACTTATTGGATTAACCTCGTAACCCCTTGGGTCAAGATTCATAGTTAGTCTCTTTATTGCTCCACCCTTTCCTGCTGCGTCCCAACCTTCAAAAGCTAGAATGACAGGAACTTTCTTTCTACGCATATCACTATGCAACATAGCTAGTCGTTCTTCAAGTCCTTGTAATTTCTTCTTATAGTCCTCTTTACTAATGTCTTTAGTCAAATCGACTCCCTCTAAAACACGAGATCTTACTTCCTCAATCGACTCCACTTCATTAGGAAAAGTAGCCTTTGCTACTTCCATGTTCCCGATACGCGTAACTTGATTTTGTGCTTTATTAATTTCTTTACGCTTCAATAATTCTTCTTCTAATTTCGATACAACGATCTTCATAATTTTCACTATAGCATATTCATAATCCATAGCTTCAATTATAGACCAAGGCGCATTCTTCGTGTCTGTGTTCTCAAGCATCTCGTTGTTCATCTCAAGGTACTCATCATAGTTTTTATTCTGCCTAAGATCACGTTCTTTCACACGCCATGCTGTTTCCTTTGATTTAATTAACTTTTCAAAACGTCTCTTTTGCTCCTTCTTTGTTATATACAAAAAAAGCTTGATAATAACCATTCCGTCATCTGTTAAGAGTTTTTCAAAGTTGTTAATATCATCAAATGCACATTCTAGTTCATCTTTGGTGCTAATCTTATCAATACGATCATTCAAGACTCTTCTATACCAACTTCGATCGAATAAGGTGATTCGTCCTTTTGCAGGAAGTTTGGAAAAGAAGCGACACAAGTATGGTCTCTTTACTTCCTCATCAGTAGGTCTTTGAATAGAATACACCCTAAACCCTCTTGGATCTAAGGGCTGTATTAATTGATTAATCATCGTCCCTTTTCCAGATGCACCAAACCCTTCAAATACTATAGCAATTGGAATCTGTTCATCTTTACAAGCTCTCTGAAGATATGATAACTTTTTTGATAGTTCCTCAATAGCTGCTTTTGATTCTTTTTTATCTATTTTTTTATTAAGATCAATCTTTTCAAGCATTTCAACAAACACACTCCTTTACCTAGTTGGTTGTAAAACTTTAAAACCGAGGTACTCTTTAATCCTTACTTAAAGGATTTACCAAAAGGCATAAACTATTCATTGACATTACAGTTTGTTAGCATATACAGTGTATAGAAAAATCTTTTAAAAAAGGACAGAGACATTAATCTCTATCCTTTTATAATTAAAAATATTTTTTATTGCCCCACAGGTTACTTTTTTTCAAGTCTACATATTCATTATAAGCTTTCTCTAGAATCTGTTTTTCATTCGAAAACTTTAATAAATGATATGCCTCATGAAATTTATAATATCCTGAGTCCATAAAATACTCTTCACGTTGTGGTTTACTATAATAACTGTCAGACATCATTAGATACCAATGTACATCTTTCGACACCAAATCTGATGGTGTATTAAATGTGTACTGGCTCTTTCCAACATACTTAATGATACTAGTATCTACTCCGGTTTCTTCCTTTACCTCACGGATAGCAGTTTCTTTATATTCTTCGCCTTCTTCTACTGTCCCCTTTGGTAATACCCAACCTTCGTACTTGTTCTTATAGTTCTTATACAGTAATAATATCTTTCCTCTGAATATAACCACACCGCCACAGCTCGTTGCCTCTATCATCGCAATTCCTCCTGTACCATGGTGTGTCTTGTCTAAAGATAGTATACCTCTTTTTATTGTGCTTTTCAACCAAAAAATATGGAGAGTCTTGTTAAATATTACGAAGTTTTCTAATTTACATAAATATCCCTTATCGATTAAAATACGTATCCATGATTTTTTTCGCTATCGGTACAGCATAATCACTACCAGTACCAGCACCTTCTACAATAACACTAACAGCTATCTGTGGATTATCTGAAGGCGCGAACCCAACAAACCACGCATGTGAAGATTTACCAGAATCATATTCTGCTGAACCTGTTTTACCTGCTGCTTGATACTTGCTACTAGATAAATTATATCCAGTACCATTTTTCACTACGTCAACCATCATCTCGGTAAGTGCTTGCGCTTCTTTAGCAGTCATTAAGTTTCCGTATGTGGAAGGCATATTCTTGCTAACAACATTACCAGCGTAGTTCTCTATATGGTCAACGACATATGGTTTCATTAATGTACCACCATTAGCAATAGCACTTACAAGTAATAAATTATGCATTGGGGTAATCAATGTATTTCCCTGACCAATTGCTGTCTGAGCTGTTAATTTATCTTCTGAAGAAGAATTTAGTGTAAAAGAGCTCTTCTTATAAGGGAATGGCAATGGTAAATCGGAATTAAACAATAATGATTGACTAGTACCTAGCCAAGAATTTTTGTTAAGCTCAGTACCAATTGCTGCAAATGTTGCATTACAAGATTTTGCAAATGCTGTTTCTAAATCAACAGTTCCATGAACCTTATTATTGTAACAATTAATTCTCATATCCCCGATTGTAAAACTTCCTGTACAAGTATATTTGAATTTCTTATAGTTTGGATTTTCTCTCATATATTGAAGTGCCGTAACAATCTTGAATGTAGAACCAGGTGGATATAATCCTTGTGTTGCACGATTAATTAAAGCTGAATTGTTGTCACTATCATCCACTAAGTCATCCCACAAAGATGTAATTTGATTCGGATCGTAATCAGGCTTTGATACCATCGCAAGTATCTTACCCGTACTTGGTTCGGATACTACTACAGCTCCTTTGTGATTACCAAGAGCATTATATGCCACCTTTTGTAACTCTACATCTAATGTTGTTACGATATTATCGCCAACATTCTTCTTCTCTGATAATTCATTGAAGATCTTTTCTATCGGATTTGCATTCGAAGTTAGTAAGTTGAAATTTTCCGATAGCTCGATACCTGTTTTACCCTTATCGAATCTTCCTACTACATGTACAAATAAATCTTTATATGGATATACACGCTTGCTATTACCTTGATCGTCTTCAATTGTTTGTGCTAAAACTTCTCCATTATTTCCAAGAATCTGTCCTCTTACAACTCTCTCTGCCAATAAATCTTGACGTTTGTTATACGTATTATTGATCACTGTCTTACTATCCACAAACAGGAAATATGAGAAATTAGCAAGTAGCATAACGAACAAACCGATAAAAATATAAGTAACTACTAAAATTTCGCGATTCACACTTCGACGCTTAGTTCCATCGATTGGTATTTGACTATTATCAGCAGTTTCTCCTGATTTACCACGAGGATTACTCCTCTTTATCTTATTTATCTTATTTATCTTATTTATCTTATTTGTCTTATTTATCTTACTTTCTTTTGATGGCTTAGATTTATCTGGTGATTTATTAGAATTTCTTATCTTAGTAGCACTTTGATTTATTGCACCTTGTTGTTTTGTTGAAACTTGCTGCCTTGTTCCCTTTTGAGTCGCCGTATTCTTCTTCGTAGGTTGTTGTGGCTTTTGTTTCCTTACAGCCTCTTGTTTCTCTCTATATTCAGAGTTTTCTTGACTATAGTTTTTGTTTCCAAAGAGACCTTCCTCTTCTAAAGATTGCTTTAATAACGCGCTATAATCATCTTCATCGTATTCAACAGGTATATAATCAAAAGATTGTTTCTTAGCCACTTGTTTACTTGGCTGTTTATTAGGCTGTCGATTCGTTTGCTTATTTTTTTGATTTTTCTTTCCTATCAATTTAATCATCCTCATTCATCTTGGTAAGTAGCTAGATCAAAGATCTTAGGATCTTAAATCAACTCCATCAATCTAGGTTATTTGTTACGTACATATAATCCTTGTATAATACAAAATATTATAATTGTACTAAATACAGAGCTGCCTCCATAACTAATTAATGGTAAAGTAACACCTGTAGATGGTATGAACTTTGTTACCCCACCAATTGTTAAGAACAGTTGGAAACCATACACAATGCTTAACCCCAATGCAGTTAATTTATAAAAAGTTCGTTTCATCTTCATTGCGATATTAATGAACATAATAAAACAGCTTAGACAAATTAAAACGATACAAAAGGCAACAATTCCTCCAAATTCCTCTGATATAGCTGAGAATACAAAGTCACTCTCAACAACTGGAATACTACTTGGTAACCCTTTTCCTAGACCAAGTCCAAACCAGCCCCCAGTTCCTATTGCAAACAAGGATTGCGTAATCTGATATCCTTCTCTTTCGATATGACTCCAAGGATCTTTCCATGCTAATACTCTAACCCTAACATGACTGAATAATTTATATGCTATAAAAGCAGCCGCTGACCCACCGGCCAGTCCAGATATCAGGTAAAGAGGATTATGGGATGCTACGTAAATCATCATCAAATACGTTATAAAGAATATAAGTGCACCACCTAAATCTTTCTCTAATACTAATAATATAACATGAGCACCTGCTAATATAGATACCTTTACTATCTGCTTAAAATCATTGGCCTTAGATAATAAAGAGGCTATGAAGAATACATATAATATCTTCACAAATTCTGAAGGTTGAAAACCAATTCCACCGATATACAACCAGTTTGTAGCACCATATTGTGTTCGTCCAAATACTAATACCACTAATAGTAAACCAATACCCACAACTGCATAGAGCATACCAAGATTCTCTAATTGTTTTGCTTTATCAATTATAAAAGGAACAATTACACAAATTGCAATTGAAACACTTGCGATGAAAAACTGTTTCACCGCCAAGGAAAATGATAGTCTTGTAAGCATTACAAAACTAAACATCAAAAGCATTAACATGTTATTCAAGACCAATCGTGATAAGTTTCTATATACAACCTTATATACCGATAAAACAATTGCAAAAAATGCTATCTCAAACATATACAAGATTACAATCTGCGTATCCTTAGTTTCTAGAAACAAGACAAGATAGCAGATAAAATGAATCGTATATAACAAACCTATCTGCTTATTAAATGTACTACTTTGTCTTCTTTTATCACTACTACGAAAGACTGTAAAGCAATATAGCGTATAGATTCCTAATAAGATAATAATTAGGTATCTCGCTAATTCTATTACTAAATTCTCCATCTGATCACCTACTCTATTCCTCGATTATAATGGCCCTTCGTATACATTCCTTCAACAGTACTTACTTTCCTCGTTCCATTATGGTTCGTACTTAAATTAATACAGTCTGCAAGTACTGCTTTCACTTCGTTCTCCTTCTCCATAGTAAAATCTAATCGAATTCTTCTAGGTCTTAGTTTACGAATCTCATCTAATTGATTTAATAGATGCAATGCATTACCATTATAAATTGTATTGTAACAGTATCTACAATGTTTTCTCACATAGAAAGACTTTTGCTTACTATCTTTCATCTCATAATACGGATTTTCATCTTCACGTAACACATCTTTTCCAGTATGCTTTATACAGCCTATCGTACTATTACGTAAACATTGTGCAGACACCATAAGAGTTACATGCCCATAGACAATCATATCCGCATCTGATAAATCAAGACCAAGTAGTTCCTTATAATTCAACTCTAGTGATGTTGTAAAATGAGAAACACCTTGTTCTCTCCAGAATAGTTTTGATTCCTCATTCAATGTATAAAGGTTAGAATCTAATATAACTTCGATTGCTTCGTTATTTTCCTCGGTATTTCTCTTGGCACTTATAATATTCTTCTCTTTTAAGAAAGCAAATTCCTCTAGATTTTTAATAACAATACCATCTAAGACTTCCACTAACTCATCAGTCATGTATGTCTCAAACTGATCTCTCGTATCTTTACGAAAGATAGCTGGTAGTACCATGTAAAAACTTATTCCTTGTTCTTTCACTTTCTTAGCCGTAGCAATCATGTTACTCTTACTAACTTCGTCACATTTTAGATAAATTGCTTCTATTTCAGGATAAGATATTACTGTATCAATTAATTTGGTATCTTCTAACTGAATACAAATCCCCATGGTTTTGTTTGACTTATATGAGGTATTATATGACTTACTCTTATCCTCTTCCTTCTCTGGAACAGTTCTTCTATAACTTTCTAGTATGTCTTCAGTTAATAATGCTACCGCTTCACGACGTAGTTCATTCAACTGCCCATTAGGGATAAACAATCCCTCCTCTAAATCAATAGCTAAATCATTAAGATAAAACGCTGTTGTGTTCATCTTGTTCAATTGTTTTGTGATCTGTTCTGATGAAGCACTTTGTTTCTGTGCCTCCATTGGTTCATCGGCATATGCCGTGATACAATGTTCTCCATTCACATCAAGATATCGAAGAGTCAATTGCATTGGTTCATTACGTTTGGCTGTAAATACACCATCAATCCCTTCTCTTCTTTCCGTTTCCATATATTCTTTACCAATAGTATCTAATAATTCTTGGTTTTTGATTCTATATACTTCCTGACCAACATAAATTGGTGTTTTCGCAAAGAAATTCGTACGAATAATTGTTCCTTTCTTCGCACTATCTTTCAATGTAAATTCGTAGCTATCTTTAGCCTTAGGATTTGTAAGACTTTTTCGAATCTCTAATAAGTCTTGTGCATGAACATCTTCTGTTAACTTAATACCTGCGTTATTGCCTTTAATATTAACAACCTCTCCAACAAGCACACCATTATGATTTGGTCTTGTTAGCGACATCATATCTTTTCCATTATGATTTATATAATATCCTTTTGTAAAATTACCTCGATTATACAGATCCATCAAGTCTTTTTCATCGCGTGCTAAATCGTCACTATGCTTCTCCATATACGAAGTATACTCTTTGCGACCTAGCTTTTGATATAAATCAACATATTTACGATATAGATGAGCAGCCAAGGCTGTATATTCAGGTCGTTTCATACGCCCCTCTATCTTAAATGAGTCAATCCCTGCATCAACCATATCCGGTATAATTGATAACGTACAGATATCCTTAGGACTTAGTAGATACGAATCATTCCCTTTGGTTAATTTCTTACCATTATAATATAGATCATATGGCATACGACATGGTTGTGCACAACGTCCTCGGTTGCCACTTCTACCACCAATCATACTACTCATTAGGCACTGTCCAGAATAGCAGTAACATAATGCCCCATGTACGAATGATTCAATCTCAAGATCCGTGTTTTCACGAATATTCTTAATCTCTTGTAAATTAAGTTCACGTGAAGTTACTAATCTTGTAACTCCATACTCTTTTAGTAAGTTAGCACCTTCTGCCATTGTTAATGTCATCTGTGTACTTGCATGTAATTGTAAATCTGGAAAGTTACGGTGTAAGAAATGCATAACTCCCAAGTCTTGAACGATTGCTGCATCTAAACCATGTTCATAATATTTAGCTATATAATCATATAATTTTGACTTTAACTCATCTTCCTTCAATAAGGTATTTACAGTGAGGTAAAGCGCTTTATTATGAATATGCGCATAATCAATAGCTTCCATCATACTGTCTTCATTTAGATTATTCGCATACGCTCTTGCCCCGAACAAATTTCCTCCGATATAAACAGCATCACAGGAAGCTGAAACCGCAGCTTTCAAACTTTCAAATGAACCTGCTGGTGCAAGTATTTCTATCTTTCTCATGGATTTTTCCTTTCCCATATATAATACATTTGTCAATTATATAATAAAAGCACACATAAGGCAATTGTGCAGGAATAATCATACACAACTTGCTTCTTTCGTGCGCTTTCTAATCTATACCTGATTTCACTTGTTCTTGAATTTATCATAGTCATAGATTCATAAACTCGTGATTTTCTTACTTCTTCTTACTGTCTTCTAATTCTGTCTGTAATTTAATTATTGTCTTCTGCGCTTCATTATATTCGTTCTGAAGCTTCTCATATTCTCTTTGTAACGCTTCTAATTTTGTTTGCGTCGATATTACCTCATGTTTCAGATCAAATAATTCGTTGCCTTTGACATCGGCTTCTTCATTCATCTCTTTTACTTGATTCACAACTTTGAAATAATCGTCAGCAATATTAATTTGCATTAAGATATTACGCATGTCCACATCAAGTTTATTATAACTTTCCATCATCTTGAATTCTGTGTGTTTTGTATTAATATAAGAGGCTATCTTTTGTAGATAATCTCCGCTTTCGTAACCACTTAATGTGTATCTCTTATTATTAATAATAACTTCTACATCATTCATCGTATTCATGTAATTCGCCCCTTAGATGTTCTAAACACGCATCCGTGTCATTTTACTCTACTATATTTCATAATCTACTTCAATTATAGTAGTTTCTTCTTAAAATGACAAGCTATTTCTGCGTTTGCTCAAGACCAAAGTGTTTATAACATAAATCTGTCACCATTCTACCTCTTGGTGTACGTACTATTAATCCATTCTGTATCAAATATGGTTCATATACATCTTCAATTGTACCTGAATCTTCCCCAATAGAAGCAGCTATGGTGTCAAGACCAACAGGTCCCCCTGCGAATTTTTCCATCATAGTGAATAAGATTTCTCTATCAATATGATCAAGGCCTAATTTATCAACTTCAAGTAAATCAAGTGCAAAGTTAGCTACTTCTTTCGTGATTTTTCCATCGTATTTTACTTGTGCAAAATCTCTAACTCTCTTTAATAAGCGGTTTGCTAATCTTGGTGTACCACGAGAACGTTTTGCCATCTCTATTGCGCCTTCTTCGTCTATCTCGACATTAAAAACCCCGGCGGAGCGCATAATAATTGTTGTTAGTTCCTCAACAGTATAAAACTCCAAGCGATGTACAACACCAAAGCGATCCCTAAGTGGAGCTGTTAACATACCCGCCCTTGTTGTTGCGCCTACAAGAGTGAACTTGGGTAAATCAAGTCGGATAGATCTAGCAGAAGCCCCTTTCCCGATTATGATATCGATTGCATAATCTTCCATTGCTGGGTATAGTACTTCTTCTACTTGTCTGTTCAAACGATGAATCTCATCCACAAACAACAAATCTCCCTCTTGTAGATTATTCAAGATTGCTGCCATCTCACCTGGTTTTTCAATTGCTGGGCCTGAAGTAACTTTAAGATTTACATCCATCTCATTAGCAATTATTCCAGCTAGAGTAGTCTTACCAAGTCCTGGCGGTCCGTAAAATAGCACATGATCCAGTGCTTCTCCACGTTGTTTTGCAGCTTCAATATATACTTTCAGATTATCCTTCGCTTTCTTTTGTCCGATATAATCCTTTAATAACTTTGGCCTCAGACTATTCTCAATCTTAAAGTCCTCCTCCATTAACTCCGTTGATATAATTCGTTTCTCCATGCCTATCCTCCGACATTATTTCTAGCGTGTTTGTTTCACTTTATGTTAAGTTATACTAGGATTCGAGGGTCAAAAGCCTCTAAAAACTTGCTTTCGTCAACTTGCATTTTGACACATGAATTCCCTAAGTTATAATAATGATATTTTCTTCAAGCTTAACTTGAGAATATCCTCAGTCTCCATATCTGGTGTAATTTCGATACCTCTTACTGCCTTCAATGCTTCTGTATTCGAATATCCTAATGCAACAAGCGCCTGTATCGCTTCATTCTTAGCATTCACATCTGAGGCACTAGTTGATGAGTCTGTCGTCACTTTAGATAATTTCTGTTCGAACGCATCTTCTAACTTTAACTTGTCTTTTAACTCTAATATTAACTTACTTGCTGTCTTAGCTCCAATTCCAGGAGCTTTTGCAATCGCTTTTGCATCATCAGCTAGTACTGCAAATCTAAGATCGTCTGGTGAAATCGTTGATAAGATACCAAGTGCTCCTTTTGGCCCAATTCCATTCACTGTAATAAGTAATTTGAATACTTGTAGGTCATCTCTTGATAAGAATCCATATAAGCATAGGATATCTTCTCTAACATAAAGGTATGTATAGATCTTAACCTCTTCTCCAGTTGATGGTAATTCATTCATAACAGATAATGGCACTTTAATATCGTAACCAATTCCACCATTCTCAATAACGATGCCATCTTCATATATACTATCTAATTCGCCCTTTATAAATGATATCATTGTGTTAATCCTTTCTCTAAACCGTTAACTTACTTACTAAACTTTATAGACTATTTAATATTTATTGTTTAATATTTCTTGTATATATATATTGACATTATACCGATTCGTATATCTAAAATCAAGTTAATATACATACTTTCCGAATATTTGTTCGATGTAATATTTGTTAAGATGATGCTAAGGAAGACCATAAACTATTTTCAAATTCAGATAGATTTGCTATCATGAATCCAGACAGTTGAACATGGTATTGCTAACCACTCAATTGTTAAGACTCCAAAGTAATTGTCCTTTATAAGCCACTGCACAGGCTTACAAGTACATTACAAGATTCTACATAACACCCTTATGTGCGAACAACTTGTCCGAAGCGGGTTCTATATAATTAGAAAACCGTAAGTTCGCCATAAACCTCTCCTACGCATATAGCACGAATTTGAATCCCTTGCAAATTCGTGCTATTCATGCATATTAGTCTCAATATTAATCGAAGTATATACAAATTAATATTTTTTCTATAGACGTTCTTGACTTTTTCTTATATAATCCATTACAGAAATATTTATTAGAACTAGTCAGTAGTTTCGTTTTATTCGGAGGGAACGTTATGTTAGCTAAATTAAAAAAAATAAATGTTCAATTTATTTTCGAATCACTTAAGAAGTTTCGTCATCGAATGAATGATTTAACCTATACCATACTTTTGATGATTTGCTCAACTTCAATCGCATTCTTATTTTTTTTCTTTTCAGGTAAGAATACTGCAAACATAACCTTAGTGTATATTCTTGCATTAATTTTAACTGCTAGGTATACAAGTAGCTACCGTTATGGGATTTGTTCATCTCTTATATATGTAGTATTAGTTAATTGCTTTTTTACTTATCCTTATTTTAGAATTAACTTTACTTTGTCAGGGTATCCTCTCACATTTATCGTCATGCTTGCGATTGCTTTAATAACTAGTGCTACTACTTCTCATCTGCAAATACAAGCAAAATTACTATCTGAACGAGATGAGATGTTACGAAAAGCTGATAAAGAAAAAATGAGGGCAAATCTATTACGTGCTATATCTCATGATTTAAGAACTCCATTAACGAGTATAATTGGGACATCAGCAACTTATCTTGAGAGTAATACCCTATCAGATGAAGAACGAAGAGTACTCTTACAACATATCTATGATGATTCAACATGGCTGTTACATATGGTTGAAAACCTATTATCAGTTACTAGAATCCAAGATACCGCTACAAAAGTAAAGAAAACCGAAGAGGCTATTGAAGAGGTTATATCCGAAGCTATCAGTCGTTTCAAGAAACGTCTTCCAGTTGCTAAGTTGGAAGTTAAAATCCCTGATGAGTTACTTGTTGTACCTATGGATGCGTTACTTATAGAGCAAGTTATAATTAACTTACTAGAAAACGCATGGGTACATTCTCGTAGTTCACAAACTATTACCTTATCCATTACTCATAATGAGAAAGAGGTTGCTTTTCATATCAGGGATTACGGAATTGGAATAGCACCAGAACAAGTTTCAACAATTTTTGACGGAATGACAGCTTCCTATTCAAAATCCATTGATGGACATAGAGGAATGGGAATTGGCTTATCAATATGCAAAACCATTATAGAAGCTCACAAAGGAACAATTACTGCAAAGAATTGCGAACCAGGTGCTGAATTTATATTTACATTACCAAAGGAGGATGGTTATGAATGCTAAATTCACTGTATTAATAATTGAAGATGAAGAGAATATTGCCAGTTTTATCAAGAACACATTAATTAATCATGATTACAAAGTGCTCTTAGCCTATACTGGACAACAGGGTTTGTCTTTAATTAATTCACAATGCCCAGATATTATATTACTTGATCTAGGGCTTCCTGACATGAATGGAACAGATATCATTAAAAGTGTCCGTAGTTGGTCAAGTAACCCTATTGTCGTAGTATCTGCTCGCACACAAGAATATGAGAAAGTAGAAGCTCTTGAACTTGGAGCAGATGATTATATAACAAAACCATTCGGAACGAACGAATTACTTGCTCGCATCCGAACTTCTCTTCGACATAGTAATCGACTCTTAACAGAGTCCCCTTTATACAAGCGTCCGTATCAATGTGGTAACTTGTATATTGATTTTTTAAAACGAATTGTTAAGATAAACCAGCAAGAAATTCATCTCACACCTGTAGAGTATAAAATCGTAGCATACCTTGCACAAAATTCAGGAAAAGTAGTAACTCACTCTTCCTTAATGACATATGTTTGGGGACCATATACGGATACCGATAATAAAATTCTCCGTGTCAATATGGCTAACATCCGTAGAAAATTAGAGAAGAATCCTGCTGAACCAGAATATATCTATACAGAAGTTGGAATCGGCTATCGTATGAAAGATGATGAGTATGTAGGCTAATAGATTCCTTCATAAATAAAAACTACCTGAGTTCGTACTCAGGTAGTTTTTATTTATCTACATTATATAACTTCTACTTTAAGTATATTTGTTGTTCCAGACATTCCAATTGGAACACCTGAGGTAATTACTATGACATCACCATCTTCAACGTATCCCTTAGCCTTTGTTGAAGTGATTGCATGTTCAAACAATTCGAATACCTCTTTCTTCTCCTCAAGTAATACAGGTTCAACTCCCCATGACAGATTTAATTGTCTACACACACGATCTTCTGTAGTACATCCAATAATACTACAAGAAGGTCGATAACGAGCTATCATACGTGCTGCCCTACCAGATTTAGTGACTGTTACAATTGCTTTAGCATTCAAATCTAATGCAGTCGTACAAGTGGCGTGGCAAATTGCGTCTGTGATGTCTGGATTAGCATTCCTGTTTTTTGCAAAGAATCGTTTTCTATAGTCAATATCAGATTCCGCTTTTATCGCTATCCTAACCATTGTTTTAAGAGATTCTACTGGATAATTACCCGCAGCTGTCTCTCCAGATAACATAATAGCACTCGTTCCATCATATATCGCATTAGCAACATCTGTAGTCTCTGCTCTGGTAGGTCTAGGATTTTTTATCATAGAATCTAACATTTGTGTCGCTGTAATTACCTGCTTACCAGATTCGTAAACCTTCTTAATAATCATCTTTTGTATAACAGGAACATCCTCTAAAGGAATCTCGACACCCATATCTCCTCTAGCAATCATAATCCCATCGGAAACTTCTATGATTTCATCGATATTTTCGACACCTTCTCGATTTTCAATCTTTGATATAATATTAATGTTTCCACCATTGTTATCTTGTAATAAAGTTCTAATCTGTAATACATCTTTTGCTGTGCGTACGAATGAAGCTGCAATAAAATCAACTTCTTGTTTAATACCAAAGATAATATCTTCTTGATCCCTTTGACTCATATAAGGAATTGAAAGATGTATATCCGGTACATTAACTCCTTTATGACTCGATATATATCCTTCATTCTCAACTTCACATACTATATCCTTACCTTCTAAAGCAACAACTTTTGTTTCAATCAATCCATCATCAAATAGAATTCGTGAACCGACCTCAACATCCTTATATAACTCTTTATATGTGATACTAACGCCATTTTCATTACCAAGGGTAACATCATGATATAACCGAAATAATTGTCCTATATGCAAGCAAATCTTTTCTTTCTGGAATTGTTCTAAACGTATCTCAGGACCTTTTGTATCTAATAACATTGCTACTGGCTTGTTACACTTCTCCCTCGCCTCTCGCAATAATCGCATACGATTTCCATGTTCTAGGTGATCCCCATGGGAAAAATTAAATCTCGCTACATTCATTCCTTCTCTAACTAAGGTTTCAATTACTCCATCTTTTTCTGTAGATGGTCCCATCGTACAGATAATCTTTGTCTTTCTCATGATGCCTTGCCTCCCTGCTAAAATATGAAATTAATAAGTTGAGCCTTACTATTCGTAACTATTTTATTACAGCTTTCTTTTGTTTTCTTAATTCCCACATGCACCATACGATACTCGCTATGCAAACAGATGAATAGCAACCACTTATTATACCAAAGAACATAGGCAAAGCGAATTCTGTTATGGATGTTATGTGGAACATATAGGAAGCAAGTAATATAATTAATACACATAATCCAGTTGTCACTGACGTATTGATGGATCTACGAAATGTCTGAGAAATACTTTCATTAACAAGTGCAATTTTACTGATTTTAGAATTCATCTTTCCGTTCTCTCGAATACGGTCATATACTACAATTGTATCATTAATAGAATACCCTATGATCGTTAATGTTACTGCAACAAATGAATCATTAAGTGGAATTTTAAAAACTACAAAAGCAAAGAATACGATTAATACATCATGAAGCAACGCTATCATTCCAGTTATTCCTGCTGCCAAACCATGTATTGATGAGAAACGAATCCATACATACACAATAATAAATACAACAGATAATAAGATAGCTATTCCTGAATTTTTCAACGCTTTGGCACCAATATATGGCTCCACTGCATATGTTTGTGATAATGTTGCATCAAAAGTGCTCAAAGCATCTGTAATTTCATTTTGCTCTTCTGGTGAAATACCACCATTTCCAGCAAGTGTTATAACGATTTGCTTCTCATTGCTTTGTCTATCACTAGAAACTTGAACAGTGACTGGCCTATCTGTTGTATTTGATACTGCATTGTCAACATCACTTGTATTCACATCTCCATCAACCGTATATGTTAAAACAACACCACCAGTAAATTGTGTATCTAACTTAACACCATTTACAAAGCAAAAGATAATACCAATTAAGATTAGAGAACCAGATAATATAGCAAATTTCTTTCTACTTTCATAAAATAGACGTGTCTTTGTCTCTTTCTTTCTTGTAAAGAATTTCTCATTATTATATTTTTTAAATTCTAGTATTCCAAGTAGTAGATGCTTTGAAACACTTACGCCCACTAATAAGTTAAAAATCATACCCATCAACAATGTATATCCAAAACTTAACATGGAACCTGAACCAAAGATCATAAGAATAATAGCAACAATTGCTGTTGTAAGGTTACCATCAAGAACTGATGAGAAAGCATTCTTATAACCATTTCTTACTGCTGCTCGTACAGTTAGACCCTTCTTAATTTCATCTGCTATTCTCTCTGATATGATGATATTCGTATCTACCGCCATACCTAATGAAAGAATGATACCCGCAATACCTGTAAGGGTTAATGTATATTGTGGTACTGATACAGACAATAATTGAAGTGTCATCTGTAAAACTAATGTTAAACAAGCTATAACACCAGGCAATTTATACATATAAATCATGAACAAACAGATGACTATAAAAGCTACCGCACCTGCTGTCACCATAATATGTAATGCTTGATTTCCTAATGTAGGACTTATTGTACTAAAATTAGTTGTCTTTAAAGAGAATGGCAAAGCACCAGCGTTAATCTTATCCGCTAATTCCTTGGCTTCTTTATATGAAGACATATTATCAATTATACCCTTACCTCCAGAGATTTTAGAATTAACAGTTGGGTTTGATATAAGTTCGTCATCCATGTAGATTCCCATATTCTGACCAATTAAATCACCGGTTGCCTTCTCGAACAATTCTGCACCTTTTGTGTCGAAAGTTAAACCAACATAATATTGTGTACTTATGCCAGAAGTGTTCTGACCCGGTTCAGCACTAATGATATTCTTACCTTCAATAAGAATATTACCATCAGGATCACGGAAGCTTAATTTAGCCATTTCACCTAATTCGGCAATCGCTTCTTCAGGATTGAAGCTCGTCTCACCTGATTTCCAAGGAAATCTTACTATAATATATCCGCCATCTTTATCAATGGTTACTTCTCGATCGGAAATGTTATTTGAATCCAAACGAGCTTCTATAATAGTTCTTGCAGAATCTAGTTCCGACGATGTTGGTTTACGATCCAGACCATCTGGCTCAAAAATTGCTTCCACGCCTCCTCGTATATCTATTCCATATCGCATCTCTCGTACCGATTTGACAGAATCGCCAACTCCTACAATTGCTATCGCAACAAATGCGACTATGATTCCTATAAGAATCATAAATTTACTCTTATTAGACTTCACCTTAATGTCCTCCATTCTTATCACGTATGTAATGTCGCATAAATGTGACTCATATTGCATCGCAGATTAATTTTAACACATCCATTTCTAAACATTCGCTAAGAAAACGCTAAGTTTCCTCTTATATCCTGTTAGTAATTGCTAACTTAACTACTATAAATGAATTTCCATTTTTTTCTTTTTTGTGTTATGATGTAGATAGCTAAACTATTATCCAAGGGGGTTTACGATGATATCAATTATTACTAACCAAATCGGATATCGATGCAAAGATAAAAAGGTAGCCGTATTCCGTAATGTAACAAGTACTTCCTTCTCAGTAATTGATTCACATACCGGAAAGGAAGTCTACACTTCGTTTGTATCAAGTCCTGTATACAATGCTTCATCAGATGAGACGATTGTTCTTGGTGATTTTTCTTCTGTAACCGCTCCAGGTACATACCAAGTTAGAATGGATAGTTATGGAGTATCCTATCCTTTTGTCATCGATCAAGATGTATATAAGCCAATTCTGAAAGATCTCTTCCGTATGTATTATCTACAGCGCTGTGGCCTAGAGGTTTCAAAGGAACTTGGTAGCATATATTCTCATCCTGCTTGTCATACTTCGCTTGCGACTATTTATGGCACTAATAAAAAGATTGACGTAACGGGCGGTTGGCATGATGCTGGTGATTATGGGCGCTACATCGTTGCTGCAGCTGTTACAGTGGCTGATCTACTTTATGCATATGAATGTAATTGTAATGCTTTTGAACGGAACTTTAATATACCAGAAAGTAACTCTATGGTACCTGATTTACTATGTGAAGTTCGTTATGAACTAGACTTCATGTTAAAGATGCAAGATCCTGATACAGGAGGTGTATATCATAAGGTTACATGTGCCACCTTTCCAGGGTTTGTTATGCCGCAAGAGGAGGTGGATGAACTAATAGTCTCTCCTATCTCAGTTACGGCTACCGCTACTTTTGTAGCATGTCTAGCACTTGCAATTCCTTTTTATACAAACTATGATAAAGACTTTTGTAAGGCCTGCTATCTTGCTGCAGGGAAAGCTTGGGAAGCTTTAGAGAACTTACCTATATCAGACGGCTTTAGAAATCCTGAAGGAATCGTTACTGGCGAATATGCCGATAGCACTGTTACCGATGAAATATACTGGGCGGCCGCTGAGATGTATAAATTGACTGGTAAAACGCAGTACCATGACGCATTTAAGAAACTTGTAACTGATAGAGTATGGCACGGTTATGGTTGGGAAGACGTAGGAAGTTTTGGCAACAGAGCTTATCTTACAACAAACTTTCCAATTGATCATGAAGTTGCAGATAAGATAACGACTTCTATGAAGGAATATGGTAAACAATTGTTAGATACATCGCTAAACGATGGTTATGGTATATCTCTTGGCTCTAAATTTGTTTGGGGAAGTAATATGGTCGTAGCGAATAATGGAATGGCATTATTAGATTCTTACCATCTAACTAAGGATAAAGCTTATCTATTTGCTGCTAAATCTCATCTTGACTATCTATTAGGTAAGAATCCAATGGCGATTTCTTATGTAACTGGACATGGAACCACAAGTCCCAATAACCCTCACCATAGACCAAGTGTCGCTAAGAAAAAGCCAATGCCTGGAATGCTGGTAGGTGGACCAGATGATGGTTTACACGATCCGCAAGCAATCGCTGCTCTTACTGGCATGCCGCCTGCCAAATGTTATGTAGATCACTATGATAGTTATTCTACAAACGAAATCACAATATATTGGAATTCCCCACTAATTTACTTACTTGCAGAATTCATGTAACTTTAAATCAAAGGAGCCGTTGCTAATAATAATTGCAACGGCTCCTTTGTGTTTATCAACTTTTAACATTCATAAAACTTATAACTTTTCAAATCGTCCTTTAGAGACAGAGAGGCGCCCCTCACTCATATACTGAATCACTTCATATGGAGATATCCCTAGTGCTTCTGAAATCTGAAGTGCATTGCTATTAGGATATTTCTTCAAATAATCATAAATCCCATCAAAGAAAAGATTATCCGTTTGCTCACAATCTCCACATGTATACTGCTTTATCCTTGATTTGAATACTTTTCTGCAATGCTTACATATATTCGTATACATGAGTACCTCCTTAGGTCTATTGTTATAACTTCTTTTATTTCCTACTTTTAGCAGCTAAAATTTCCTCTTTTAGTTTGGGATTAAAATCATGATTTCTTAACATAGCTATTTCATATTTATAAGGTGCATATGTCTTCTTCGGATCCTCAACTGATGGTATATATGGAGTCTCTAAAATCTTAGGAATTGACTCGAAATCTGGATGGTATACAACTCTATGAATTGCATCAAAGCCAATATGTCCGAATCCAATATTTTCATGTCGATCTTTTCCTGCACCTCTTGGATTCTTGCTATCATTGATATGGAATACTGCAATCTGATCTTTTCCAAGAACTTTGTCAAACTGTTCTATTACACCATCAAAATCATTAACAATATCATATCCACTATCATGTACATGACAAGTATCAAAACATACTCTAAGTTTGTCATTATGATGAACTCCATCATAAATACGTGCAAGTTCCTCAAAGTTACGTCCAATCTCACTTCCCTTACCTGCCATTGCTTCTAAGGTAACATACACATCTGTATCACTCGTAAGAACCTCGTTCAAACCTTTTACTATTTGACTAGTGCCTATATCTTCCCCTGCTCCAACATGTGCACCTGGGTGAAGAACTAGGATTTTACTACCCATAGCTTTTGTTCTTTCTAATTCTACTGCTAAAAATTCAACAGCTAATTCAAATGTTTCTGGTTTAACGCTATTTCCAAGGTTAATGATATATGGTGCATGAATAATTAGATCCTGTAATCCATGCTCCTTCATATACGCACGCCCTGCCTCTATATTCAACTCACTTACATCTTTTCTTCTTGTATTCTGAGGTGCTCCTGTATAAACCATTAAAGTATTCGCACCATACGATACTGCTTCCTTTACTGATCCAAGAAACATCTCTTTACCACTCATTCCCACATGGGAACCTATTTTTAATTGATACTCATTCATATTTACACCTAACTTATTGCCTTTCTGTTTGTCAATTAGTACATTTTGAATCGAATCACATCTGGGTTGAGAAGATATTCAGAATGCTCTGATAAATCTTAAGTCCCAATGGCCGACTCTTCCACTCTGCGTAAGTTACCTCTCTACACTGTTTTAAAGTCATAGTAAAGTCATCTTTAATATCCCCAATTATCTTTTTCTCTGCCATAAAGACACCACACTCATAATGAAGATAGAAACTTCGATAATCCATGTTAATTGTACCTACAACGCCACAATTTTCATTAATTATGGATTTTGCATGGATAAATCCAGGTGTATATTCGTAGATCTTAATACCATTCGCCAATAAGACACCATAATTGTAATTCGTAAGAATCTTAACATGTTTCTTATCTGGTATGAATGGTGTAATAATTCTAACATCAACACCGCTTCTTGCTGCCATAATAAGTGCCAGTTGCATATCTTCCTCAATAATAAGATATGGTGTTGAGATGTATAGGTAATCATTCGCATAATGTATAATTTGCTTATATATGTTTTCAATTGGATTACTCGGATTATTCACTGGTCCATCTGAGATGACGCAAGCAAAAGTCTGATTTGCCTCGAACTCGATAGTTGGTTTATAAATCGAATAATCTAGATATTCTCCTATACTAGCAACTTCCCACATCTGTAGAAATGTTACTGTTAGCCCCCATACTGCTTCACCGAATACACGAACTGCAGTGTCTTTCCAAACACCAAATCTTTCTATCAAGTTCGCATACTCGTCAGCAATATTCATACCACCAGTATAACCAATATTCCCATCTATCACAACTATTTTCTGATGAGAACGATAATTCATAAACAATTTATCCGTATATTTGTGGATTGGATTAAATACACGCACTTGGATTCCTTCGCTCTCAAGCATTTTCTTAAAATTCTTCGGTGTTCGAATCATCGCTCCAAAATCATCATATAGGAACTTAACTTCAACACCTTCTTTTATCTTTTCAAGTAGGATGGAATGGAGCTCATCCCATAATCCACCTTCGGCAACAATGAAGAAATCGATAAGAACAAACTTCTTTGCACCGCGGATATCATCAAACATTGCATCAAATGTATCTTCGCCCATAGGGTAATAGGTTATCTTATTGTTTTTAAATATCGGGAAGCCTTCTGATACCATATAATTGGAAACTCGTTCAATCTCTTTGTAATCTTCTCGAATTTCTTTTAATATTGTATCATCGAAATCAAAAAATGAGTTTCCCCTTACAATCTTAGCCCTAATCTTATTCGTTAGTCCCTTGTTAGCCGTGGACTTTCCCCAAAGCGCAAACATAACATGCCCGGAAATCGGAAATAATAATACAATACATATCCATGCAATCTTAAATGACGGACATCTATTGTCATTCATAAGCGCTATTACCACTAAAAAACTAAGTATTTCAAGTATTACATAAAAATATACGGTGAAACTCCTTAACCAGAAGGATAGCCCTATAAGTACCGAGAATTGCAGAAATACTAGTACACCAACCAAACCACCTCGTAAGAAACCACTAAGGTGGCTCTTACACTTTCCTTTAATCTCATTAATCTTCATACTCTAATCTCCCACCATTATACGGATTAATCCCTAAACTTAACTATATAATATCCCCTAGAATTATATAACTAATCACATTTTTTATTCTTTTTGTTTTCTCTTTTCTCACGTAAATATCCACGTAAATCTGTTAACATAAATTCATTATTCGTCGATTTCATATTAGGGAATGCCTTCAACAAACGACGCTGAATAATATGTACATGATCGGAATTTTTAGAGTATTTTTCTTTCCATGTACGTATCTTTTCTTCGATTTCAGTATATCGACCGTTATGCTCTTTACTACCCTTTGTCTCTTCCAAACGATCTCGCAGATTCTCTAAAAATTCTGCAATATTGCTACTCTCAAGTTTTTTACGCAGTTCTTCTTTTGACGCATATAGTTTGCTTTTCTCCATATATGTCACAAATTCTTCTCTTAACAAACGCATATTGGTAAGTTTTTGATTCAGTTTTAAAGTAGAAATAACCGTTGAAACTAAATCGACAAATATAATCAACATGATAATTAGCGCAAGAATTTCACCAACTCTTCGAGGAATCCTATGTATCAAGGAATTCGATAACGGCTTTAAGAATACAGTCATAAGTACCGATAACACACCCCAGAATAAAGATACTATAGGACATATCCTACCTTGTATATTATATCTATAATTACTATAGTCCCACCACTTAGCATGAAATAATTTCTCCATCGCATATGAAGTTACAAACTCTAATACGGTTGCTAATACCATTCCACCTAGGAAAACCAATAATAGATTCTTTGATACAGGGTCTAGAATAATACATATTAAAACCGCACCTGCACCATATATAGGAATAATAGGTCCATTCAAGAAACCTCGATTAACGAGAGATTTTCGTTTAACAGATACCAAACAAGATTCATATACCCAACCAAATAAACTATACAATAAGAAAGTATAGAATATATAATAAAAATCAAAGCCAAAAATATTAATACTAAACATAGTCTTTCCTCTTTCCTGTAAAATAATAGCTTAATAGCCATAAAATTATTTTAACATAAATTACATGAAAATCCTAGTCTGAATGCTTTTGAAGCTTTGATCATACTTGCTATAAGTATCAAACCTTGATATAATCTTTTAAAGATAAAAACTGCTTAAAACGTTACTATTATAGAAATAGGAGGACCTATGATAACAATTGAGAAAAAACTCTCTACCTCATCTGTTTATTTATTCCATAACCAGATACCTTATGAAGATATGGTATTCTTCGATATTGAAACGACTGGATTTTCACCAAATAACACAATATTATACTTAATTGGTTGTGCTTACTATAAAGATCATTCATGGAATCTAATTCAGTGGTTTGCAGATGACAATACAAGTGAGAAAATGATTCTTCATTCCTTTTTTGATTTCATTAAAGATTACAAAGTATTATTACACTTTAATGGTGAGGGTTTTGATATACCCTATATTCAAAAGAAATGCACTAAGATCGGACTAGACTATACCTTTGATGGTATAGAGAGTTATGATATATATAAGAAATTATTGCCTTATAAGAAATTATTCAAATTAGATAATTTCAAGCAAAAGACAATAGAACAATTCTTGCGTATTCCAAGAAATGATACCTTCTCGGGTGGTGAATTAATTCAAGTATATGCTAATTTTCTTGGTATGAAAAAACTTGAACAACTAAAAGATCGCAACCATGAAGTATCACCAGTTAAGAACCTGGAAGCTCGTATTCATTCTGGTAATAAAGGTACAACCACCTCTTCTGATTCTTCTATATTGCTTCAACAACTTCTTCTACATAATGAAGAAGATGTACAAGGTATGTTACCACTTACACAGATTCTTGCTTACCGAGATCTATTTAATGACAGCTATCAAAACTTTAATACATCAATAGAAAAAGATCAACTAGTGATTCATTTCACGCTCACCTCGGCACTTCCTCAAGGTGTTAGTTACGGTACTGATTCCCTTTATTTTAGCGCTTTTGGTAATCAAGCCATTCTAAAAATCGAACTTTATCAAAACGAATTGAAGTTTTTCTATGACAATTATAAGGATTACTATTATCTCCCTAAAGAAGACACCGCCATTCATAAGAGTGTAGCTTTCTATGTTGATAAGAACTTTCGAACTCGCGCCAAAGCTGCTAATTGCTATAGCAAGAAAACAGGAAGATTTGTACCTCAATACGAAGAACTCTATACCCCTCACTTTAAGATTGATTATAATGACAAGTTTTCTTACGTAGAAGTAACTGATGAATTTCTACAGGATACAGAAAAACTTAACTCATATGTTTCTCATATCCTAAGTCACTTGTTAAAATTATAATACTTCTTACTTATCGAAAAAGACTACATTCTTGTACAATCTCTAAGAATATAGTCTTTTTCTTTAGTGGGTTCTATAATAAATGTTGGGGTGTGTTGAAAAATATACTTCCAACATTTTTTCG
>JAHZFJ010000007.1:17358-163287 GCA_019421365.1 Lachnospiraceae bacterium | reverse complement strand
GAGCTGCATAAATTTTATACTCTAGTGTTACAATTTCGCTTGACTAGAACAATGTCTTCATTAGCATAATAATTATCTAGTTTACTGCCACCACTAGTATTTTCAATAGGGAATATAAAAGGTGTATAAAAACAATGTCCTGCATTACTAAAAATCCAATATTGATGTTTATATTGTTTCTTATCATCATTGTTGTTTTTCTCTAACGCTACCTGAATTATCTTTAAAGCTTTTAAACTATTCCATACTCGATCTTTTTTTCCTGCTATCACACAAATATCACCTTTAATATTTTCAACTTTAATTCTCTTTTTTTCTTTATTCAATGCTAATATACGACTCACCTCATATGATATGAAATACCCCTTTTCGATGTGTAGTATTGAAAGTATTTGATATAATGTCTGCTCAATTGCGTTAATAACCAGATTTATTTTAATATAGGGCACTGCTTTACCGCTTTTTTGCCACGCTGAAGATATAGTCTCACAACCTTGAAAAACATATGCGGAAGGTGATATAGCAATAACTTTCTTAATTCTACTATTAAGTGACGAATACAATAACGATAGTTCAGCTCCCCTTGAAGTTCCCATAATATAAATATCTTCTCCAGGTCTTTGTTTATCCAACCAATTAACAACGGAATCAATATATTCTATTGGAATCCTTTCTAACCTTTCAGGAAGTATTTCTCTTAAATCACTGACTTCTGGATCAAAATATTGTACCGCCATTGCATCTATCCCCTTATTTGCTAAACAAGCAGCAATCGGCAAGTTAGGATTCAAAACTCCTTCAGATCCTCCAAGTAGAATTAGAATTTTTTGGCTACTATTTATTACATGATAATAAAAATCTCCTACAAATTCATTACGAATTTTTGTACATTGTATATCTTCTGAAGTGAATTTTCTTACAAATTTAGTTTGATATGTATCACCATCTCCTGTTACTTTATATTCATACGAAATATACTCTTTTGAAAAATCTCTTTCCTTTCTCTTGTAAAAATCACCTTTATCATACCTAAGCCCATAATCTAGTGCCATAGAATCCTGGATTTTATATTTCCCCTTTATTGCTATATCTTTATCAAAATCTATCATCCCTCTTTCATCTGATTTATATACTACAGATGATTTCAACGGACATTCATACCATGAATACTTCACTTCCAAATTAACTTTATACATGACAGAAGGTTGTAATTCTGATATTATGACATTGTATCTTCCATCTACATAAGTAAGTTCTCCATCAAATTCAAGCTTCATTATTATCCCCCTAAACATCAACAAATAAATTAGAAACACGTCTTTCCTGTTGTTACAATTCTTTCTTCATAATATATTCTACAAAAGCGATTTTCTTCCATTGAATCAATATTACAATTATATTGCACAATTTGTAAATTATCAACATTGTAACACTTAATATTATTAGCACTTTTTCTTAAATTCAAGGATATGAACAGGTGTTGGCAGCTTACAGTTTATATATTAAGAAGAGCATGTTTAATCATGATGTCACAAGGTGGGACTGGTTTACATCTAAGTTAAAAGCCATAGAAGAACCAAATAGGGTTTCAGGATTGAGAACAAAGATATTTTACTGTGATGCAGGAAAGTCGTATCAAAAGGGTGTCATTGAGGTGACCATGAACTGTTGCCCTGTTTAAGTGCGTTCAATTAGACCACACCCTAGTAGTTGACAAAGTGCCATTTTAGTTTTTAGGATCGTAAAATATCGCAAATGAATTCTTAGCTAATTTACCTAAGCTAAACCCATTTGCTAGTAGAATTCTCTCTTCGCTTATCGAATTATGTATAGTAATCTTTTCTCCAGATCTATTCAACCAAATTACAATGCTTCCTTTCTTCGTAATTCTCTCTAGACAAAGGACATCATTATTCTCTGCCACATCTCGGAAACAAAATGCATCACTAGGCTTAAGATACTTCTTCCTTATACTAATAAGTTCTTTTATAAGTATTTCTAAACCTTCGGTCTTATTCCAAGGCATAGGACTTCTATATTCACTCTCTGTAATTCCTTGTATAGCTTTCTCATCTCCATAGAATATACTTGGTACCCCTGGAAACATTAATAGAAACACAAGAGCAAGTTGATATCTTCTAATATCACCTTGACACAACGACAAAAATCTTGGTACGTCATGACTATCTAATAGATTCAATTGACCAATCGTTATGTTTGTCGGGTATCGTAGATACATCTGTAAGATACGCTCTTTAAATCTGTTAGCATCTATTTCACTAAGTGCATAGAACTCTCTACAATGCTTTCTAAAATCATAATTCATCGTCGAGTCAAACGCATCCCCCTTTAACCAACTTGAAGAATCCTCCCATACCTCACCGATTAAAACTGCTTCATGGTTTGCTTTCTTTGCCGCCTGTCTGAATCTTCGCCAGAAATTACGATCAACTTCATTAGCCACATCAAGTCTCCAACCATCAACTCCAAACTCCTTTAGCCAATACTCACAAACACGTGCAAAGTATTCTTGTACATCTGGATTCGATGTATTTAACTTAGGCATCTTTTTCTCATAAGCAAAGCAAGAATAATTTGGCATTTCTCCTTCACTTTCAGGACGCAGTACTGGAAATGTAAGTTCATAAAACCAATCTTTGTATCTCGAGTTCTTCCCATTCTTCACTACATCATCAAAGGCAAAGAAATACCAACTACAATGATTAAATACACCATCTATAATAATTCTTATATCTCTTCTATGGATTTCCTCTACAAGTGAACGAAACTCTTCATCAGTCCCGAAACAAGGATCAATATGAAAATAATCTAATATATCATACTTATGACTCTCACCCGCAACAAAAATCGGATTCAGGTAGATGCAAGTAAAACCAAGGTCCCTAATATAATCAAGATTTTCCCTAATTCCTTGAATTGTCCCTCCTAGATTCGATTTACAAGTTGACTTATATGTGCAATTTAAATCACTAACTTCTTCTTGAAACCCACTTCCTAATTCAACTTCCACTATTTTAGATTCACCTGATAACTCTCTTTTTGCACTGGCAAAACTATCTGGAAATATATTATATATGATAGCATTCTTAAACCATTCTGGTACATCAGTTATCTCTTCACGTAGAATAACTGGATATTGATAATATTCGC
Organism: Lachnospiraceae bacterium; assembly: GCA_019421365.1. Taxonomy (GTDB): domain Bacteria; phylum Bacillota; class Clostridia; order Lachnospirales; family Lachnospiraceae; genus Anaerosporobacter. Next base: position 160,116 of record JAHZFJ010000007.1, on the reverse strand, counting down.
TTCGTCCTTCTATGATGCGGTCATCAATCTTAATATCAGCTAATTTTTGTGTAAAATGATCCGCATAATAGTAATACCATTCATTATCTTTCTCTAATTTAAAATAATAACATATCCGATTGTATTCACTGTCAACATTCGCTTCATAGTACGAATATAATGTATCCTCTCCTATACTCCTCATTGGTAATGGATAAAAACGTACTGGTGTACAATTACATGCTCGATCTCCATAGTAAAGAGTACATGCAGTCAAATCATTCTTTCCTGTACGAATACGAATGGTCAAACTATGTTCACCCATAGCAAATGCATACTGTGATAACGGTATATGTAAAATTGCACTCTTATTCATATAACCATTCCTTTTCTATCGATATTATTGGTTGTGTTTTTATCCTTTTACGCCCCCTGCTGTCAAACCTGATACCATATACTTTTGAATTGCGAAGAAGATCACAAGTATTGGTAAAGAAACCATAATTGCTGACGCTGTAAACATTGGCCAACTTCTAGAATAATCATCTGCTTGTAGTTGATACAGGCCGCCTGCTAAGGAATAGCTCTTATCACTAAGCAAGAACGTAGTAGCAAACAGATATTCATTCCATACAAAGATTAGTACCATGACTGAAGTTACTATAATGGCTGGTAACGCCAATGGTAGAATAATCTTAGCAAGTAATTGTACGTTGCTAGCCCCATCTATCTTAGACGCCTCTTCTATCTCAATTGGTATAGTATCGAAGTATCCCTTCATATTCCAAATACTAAAGATGCACATACTTCCAGCATAGATAAGAATTAACCCACCTTGCGAATTGATAAGATTCATTGTTTTGAATAATCGAAAAATTGCAAACATTGATAATATCTGTGGAAAAGCATTTAATAAGAGTAATAGAAGCAATACCTTTCTCTTGCCTCTAAACTGAAATCTAGAGAATGCATATGCCGCAACTATTGCAAATCCCATTGCGATAATCATCGTTCCAATACTTAAAACCATCGAATTCTTAAACCATAATAAGAATGGTTTTTCCCGTAAGACAGCCTCATAATTCTTCAATGTGAACGAGGTTGGCAATAGCGACATCTTAGAAGATAAGGCTCCTCCCTCTCCACTTACGGATAATGTAAAGGCATATAATATTGGTACTAAGCCGATGAAGCAAATCGTTATAAAGAACACATTCAAAGCAAATAAACCAACTCTTTTCTTTACTTTCTTCATTGACATCTATACTTCCTCCTTTACACTACGATTCGTTCCCAATGAGCAGACGATAATTATCAAGAATATGATAATGGAAACTGCTGATGACAAGCCATAATTATTAGATACAAACGCATTCTGATGTGCATATGTAATGATGGTCTGTAAGGTAGAACCTGTTAATGATCCCTTTTGCAAGGTCAGTAAGTAGATAATATCAAACTGTTTAAATGTAGTGAATGTGGTCATTATCACTGCAGGAGCTATGATTTGTTTAATCGATGGTATTGTTATGTACATATTCTTAACTATAAAACCAGCTCCATCAAGCGTTGCACTTTCATAATAACAACGATCCACACTTTGAAGTGCTCCATCAATCATCATTATCATAAAAGGCAATGCCATCCATAGATTTAATATCATACATGATATAAAGGCTGGTACATTATCTGATAAAAAATTCATCTTTCCAAATCCAAGTGACACGAATATCTTGTTCAATAACCCAAATTCCGTATTATAGATACCAACTTTCCAAAGAAGAATTGAGACATAAGCAGGCATTGCCCAAGGAAACATAAGTAGCGTCTTATATAATCTAGAAAGTTTGAGCCCCGGTGTATTAAGTCCCAATGCAATTAAGTAAGCGAGAACAACTTGAATAATCATATTCAATAAAGTCCAAATCATAGTTGTAAAAACTGCCTTAATAAAACCAGAATCAATCTTAAGTAATGCTCTTTGATAGTTATCAAGTCCAATAATCTTATAATCAAACCAATGGAAAACATTCATATTAGTCAACGAAATATATCCTGTATATAGAATCGGGAAGACAATAATTACACTAATAAGAATCAATGCTGGTGTACAATAAAGCCAAGGTATTATTTTCTTTTTACTCTTCATACTGTCTTTCTCCTTCTTATAGACTGTTAATCATTGAAACAGCCACCAATTAACAGTCTCATAAAATTATTGCATATCTGCTATTGCTTTTAGTGCATCCTTTTGATATGTATCTGCAACATTGTTCACATCTTCTCCTGCCTTATTAACAGCTGCTAGTAAACTTTCCGTTGGTCCCCACATCACACTCAACTCAGGAATATTTGGCATAGGAACTGCTGTAGCAGCTGTTTCTTTCATTGCCACTATCATTTCATTAGCAGCTACATCCGCATCATCATAAGATGTAGTATTGGCAGGTGCACAATTTGCTGTCTTTGCTAATGCTATTCCTAAGTCCTTCTCTGTGATAGCAGTTAAAACTTTAGCTATTGCTTCTTTCTTAGTATCTACTGCATGTTTTAAAACTCCAATTCCTTGTACACCAGAGTATGGTGCAAGAGCATTACCATTTGGAAGAGTAAAACTTGCTAATGATTTAATTCCTAAATTAATACCAGCTTCATTAATTCCAGAAACTAGCCAAGGTCCACCGATAATTGCCGCTGCTTTTGCCTCGTTAAATAACGTTGTAACTGTATTGTAGTCACCATCTGCTTCTAAATCAGCGAACTTCTTATTATATGTAATTGCATCTTTGGTTGCTTGTTCATTCAAGCCTGGTTTCGCATCTTTGTCTATGATATATCCTCCAAAACCATTGATATATGGTGCCACATTATAAGCAGTCGAGTGTTGATTTACAACTGCATACGTACCAGCTTTAGTATCTGTATGAGCTACCATGTAATCATATAATGCATCTGTTGTTGTAGGTACGTCACCTTCAAAAAGATCCTTATTATACATGAATAATAATGTTTCAAAATACACAGGAATCATATACTGTGTGTCTTTATAAGTACAAGCATCAACCGTCATAGGTAACAAATCTGACATAGCTTCTGTATCTATTACATCGGTTACCGGTGAAAGAATTCCCATCTCGGCAAGCATGCCTAATGAATCATGTGCGTAGAAATACATATCCGGACCGTTCTTCGAATCATTACCATATAGTTTTAATTGATCTGTCAATCCAGTTTTCTTTTCAAATGTTACTGTGATTTTATCTTCTTTCAGTTTATCATTTATGTAATCTTGTATTGTTTGCATGATAGCTTCATTACCGTCATGCCAAACAGTAATAGCAACTGGCTCCGTGTCTACCGGGGTCTGTTCAGTTGTGTCTTTCGTTTGATCAGTTGATGTATCATCTGATGTTAAGTTATCTTTCGTATTGACTGACGTGTTTTGGTTGGAATTCTTTTTTCCACACCCCACTAATGATGTTACTAACAGGATTACCATTAAACATAAAGCAAAACTTTTTCTTTTCTTCATACCTAATCCCTCCATTTAGGAAACTGCTTTCCTATCACTTAACTATTCAACAAATCAGCTGTACTTGTTGTTATCTATGTTTTACCATTATATCGTCGAAACGTCAATAAACTCATGGAAATATTTGTTGACTTTGTTAGGAAAGCGCTATACTATAAACTTATATTTGTATAATTTTAGGAAAGCGCTTTCTTAATGTAACTTTGCTAGTAAGAATCCATTAGCCTAATAAGGAGGAATAAAGAATGCCTATAACAATCACTGACGTTGCAAAAGAAGCCGGAGTATCAACTTCCACCGTCTCAAAAGTATTGAATAATTGGACTACAATCTCACCAACAACTGCGACTCGAGTGCATCAAGCAATAGAAAAGTTGAATTATATACCAAATGCTAGAGCTGTAAGTTTTGCTAGGAAATCCACTAAGAATATCATTTTTCTTACATATCTAGAGCAAGACAGTGCTTATGTAAACCCTCATATGTTTGACATCATGTGTGGTGTATATAACGAACTATCGCGACATGACTATACTATGACATTACAAGATGTTTCAAAAGACACAATCAAAGGCGAAAGTGTATCACGACTGCTATCAACTAAGAGTTGCGACGGAATCATCATACATGGTTCGGCAACTAATACAACAATTGCCGATACAATTATAAGGCAAAACTTTCCTCATATTATAATCGGTCATCCTGGTTTTGAAAGTAGACTCTGTTGGGTAGATACCAACCATGCTTTAGCTGGGCATTTGGCAGCACAACACATGATAGATCGTGGTTATACTTCTATTGCATTTATCGGCGGACAAAAAACTGACGAGCTATCTTTTCAACGCCAGAAGGGGTTTCTTGGTACTATGTATCAATATGGTTATCAAGTACCTGATGAAAGAATCTTCTATAGTAATTCAACAACGGAAGAAGGCTATCTTACTACAATGAAGATACTAAGTGCGACAAATCGCCCTCGGGGGATTGTTTGTGAGAATAATACTCTTGCCGTTGGAGCTATGAAAGCCATTGAACAATCAGGGCTCACATTACCAAAGGATATAGCATTCTTAACCTTTGATGCATATCCATATACTCAGATTATTAATCCCAAACCAACAGTTATAGACATTAACGTCTACGATATGGGCGTCCAAGCCGGCAATATGATGATTAGAAAGCTTGAGAATCCCTCACTCTTGGTACAGAGTTATACAACAATACCAGTACTACTTGAAGGACAAACCACTTAAAATTCTCGACTGATTCGGGTGTCAAAAGCCCGTTTTAATTTTGGTCTCGTCAATCTGCACAAATTATGTGTGAACATGTTATACCAAACGTAGTTCATTCGCAACGCGCTCTCGCTTGGATGAAGTTCGTAGTGGTACATAAGGCCCTAAAATACAGAGCCTAAGTACCAACGACTTCATACAGTTGCTCATCGAACTACGTTCGGCATAACATTAGCCAAGTTTCGTATGTGCAAATTGACGAAGGCAAGTTTTACAAGAGGCTTATGACACCCGAATCTTAACTCAAACTTCGTGCTTGAAGATTTCGAGGAGTAGCTGCACTATATGATAAAAAGACAATCTTTCCAGGTTTTATAGGAACTTTCGGATATTACATATCCATGTTCTGCAAACAAACCTGGTAAGATTGTCTTTTTAATTTATATTCTTTTTAATTTATATTTTTTTAATATTTTAATTGAATTAGTGAATCAAATTATTCTGCAAAGAAATACATAACTTATTTATTTGCATATTTCTCACTTTGTTCTCTGATAAAATCAAGATCATCAAAGTAATTAATTTTCATTGCACTCTTAACATCGTCTAATGTCTTAGCAGCAACTTCTCTTGCTTTTTCGCTTCCTTTTTTAAGGATATCATAGATTTCAGGAATCCTTGCCTCTAACTCTTTTCTTCTCTCACGAATTGGAGCTAATTCTTCTTCTAAAATTGCATTAAGGAATCTCTTAACCTTAACATCACCAAGGCCACCTCGCCTATAATGCGCCTTTAACTCATCTAGGTTCTGATAATCTGGAAGGTATTTTTCGAAATGTTCTGGTTTACAGAAGGCATCAAGATAAATGAATACACAATTTCCTTCTATTTTACCTGGATCAGAAACTTGAATATGATCTGGATCAGTGTACATACTCATAACTTTTTGACGAACTTCTTCAGCAGAATCTGATAAATAAATACAGTTATTAAGAGATTTACTCATCTTCGCCTTACCATCTATACCTGGAAGTCTTAAACAAGCTTTATTATCTGGTAATAAGATATCTGGCTCAATTAATGTATCTCCATATACAGAATTAAATTTACGAACAATCTCTTTTGTTTGTTCTAACATTGGAAGTTGATCTTCACCAACAGGCACTGTTGTCGCTTTGAAAGCTGTAATATCAGAAGCTTGGCTAATAGGATACGTAAAAAATCCAACCGGTATGCTTGCTTCAAAATTACGCATCTGAATCTCGGATTTCACTGTAGGATTTCTTTGTAACCTAGATACCGTAACAAGATTCATATAATAAAATGCTAATTCACATAATTCAGGGATTTGTGATTGAATGAATAATGTTGATTTCTCAGGATCTAGTCCAACTGATAGATAATCAAGTGCAACTTCTATAATATTCTGTCTTACCTTCTCAGGATTATCTGCATTATCTGTTAATGCTTGTGCATCTGCAATCATGATAAATATATTCTTATATTCACCAGAATTCTGTAATTCAACTCTTCCTTTTAATGAACCTACATAATGTCCTAAATGTAATTTCCCTGTAGGGCGATCTCCAGTTAATATTGTCTTTTCCATATCTAATTTCCTCCTAATAAAAAAGACCCTTACCCAACAAAGGATAAGAGTCTAATAATCTTATATAGCCACCATTGTTTAACATACTATCATATGCTTCCATTATAACGGTTAGGATTTCCGTCAACGCCTACTTCATCGTTCGGGTTGCCCTCATAAGTCCATTCAACAAATTCAAAATACTGTACTCTCACCATATACAGCTCTCTGTGATTTTTACCCTTTGTCTACTCTTCTTAATCATCGGTTTTCTCATACTTCTAGTATAAAGAAATATAATAATTTGTCAAGCCATTTATTTAACATCCATTTTTTCACTGAATCATTTGTGTATGATCCATTATTTTTATTATTTTATAACAATTGTAGTAGTAAATTTCTTAGAGTTATTACCATATTTTATTGTTGTTGTGATAACGGTTTTCCCTTTTTTCTTACCATATACCTTACCTACTTTTGATACATAAGCAACTTTTGAATCACTTGATTTATATGTAATCTTTACATCGTTTTTACTGATATCCGTAGGTAATGTAATATTTATCTGCTTGTTTTTGTTCTTCTTAATTGTAAGTGATTTACTTACTTTAGAACGACTAGCAATTGTTGTAACCTCTTGACTCGTCTCATCTGAAAGAATAACATATTTTGAATAAGTGCATACCGATAATGATATGTTTTGATTCTTATCAACTGTATACTTCGTAACTGGAAGTTCATCAAGCTTCTTCGTAGTAGCATTGTAGCCATAGACAAATACTTTGTCGCCACGCTCTTTTCCTAAGGAACTACCTACATCAACTGTTACAGTACCAAACTTATTCAACTCACCATTTTGTCCTAATGTAATGACTACACCATTACCTCTGTCTTCTGTTTTAAGATATTGATTTACAGCAGATTCTATTTGATAATCTTTGTCTAAAGAAGTAACTCGTAATGCAACATTACTATTGGCAGTTGAGTTAAACTCTTTTCCTTTTAGTGTTAAAGTACATAAAGGATTTGTATAATAAGTTTTGCCTGTTTCTGCACTATAAGATGATCCAACATATTGAACATATACACTTTTACCACTATTTTTAATTCTAGTTAAAGTAGCATTGTCTAATGAAATATTCGTGATTTGAATATCATTTCTGCCATAATATTGAATTGGCATACTAACCTTCACATAGACTTCATCTACGTTAGTACGATTCAATTGAGTTAATATCTGCGAACCGATACTATTAAGAGTAAGTTGTAAAATATTCGTATTCCCAAGCTCTTTACCGGAAATAGCAGATGCTAATACTTTCTCTTCAATCTCAGCTGTAATTGTTGAATAATTCGTACTAGTCGTTAAACTAATTCTTGGGAAAACTACACCCTGATATCCACCAGTAATAACAGACGTACTAATGGAAGATGAAGAGGATATTACTGTTGTGGAAGTCGGTGGCTGAACTGGTGTTGTTGGTGTTGTAGAACCTTTTGCGACGCCATTAACAGTGACCGAGGCTGTATAACCTGAATAATATACGTATATCGTATTCGTTCCTAAAGACGTAATCACTGTGTTGGAAAGCGAAAAATCAGTAATATATTCTACCGAATTATCATTGTACGCTGCAATAACAGTGATGTTGTTCCGATCAACACTCGAACCTACTTCCACCGGTCCACCATAATAACCAGCTGATATGAACGTTACATACTTATAATTACCGTTTCCTCCACTTTCAGTGCTGATACCTTTAACAGTAAAAGTTGTAGAGAAACCACCAAATGTTGCTGTCAATGTATTATTACCAACTGATGAAATTTTATAATTTGATACTGTGAAACCAGTAACATCATGTTTTGCCCCATTTAAATCTGTCACTGTAACTTTAACATCTGACTTTGAGATTGAGTTGCCAACTAAAATGCTTTTACCTGTATATGTAGCACTAACACTCTTAATCGTATTCTTTGGATCACTTAATAAAGAAATCCATTTGGCATACAATGTTATATCCGACGTAATTCCAGAATCCGGACTGAATTTAGTTAAACAAGCTTTTTGTGTATACCAACCTCCAAAGAAATAGTCATTCATAGTAGGATTGGTTGGTAAAGTGATACTGTCACCATTCTTAACATTAGTAATCGGGCTCACACTACTACCACCTTGAGAATCGAATGTCACTGTACATAATCTTGATTCTTCAACACCATAGATAATAACATTAGCAGTTTTACCGCTATAACTTACTTCAATTGTATTGTTCCCAATTTTATCAATCGTTTCCGGATATATAGCGAATTTACTTGCTGATAATAACTCTCGATTACCATCATCATAAACAGCAAAGACATCAATATCCGATTTATTAATTGTTGTTCCTACAACAAGGTTACTTCCTGAATAATCAGCTTCAATTCTAACAAGTTCAGAAGCTATCCATTTGGCATAGAGAGTCATATCTTTATTCACAGTAGAAGATTCATTAAAAACAACTTTATATTCCTCATCCTCGTACCAGCCAGCGAATACATATCCCTTGTACTTAGGCTCTGAAGGCAATGTAATAGTTGAACCTTTCGTAATACCTGTTAATGTCGGAACTGCACTACCCCCCTTTGAATTAAACGTTACAGAATATTTCTTAACAATCGGTGTCAATGTTACAGCAACCGTAACATCTTCAGCTGGCATAACAAATGTATTGGAATACGATATTTTTCCTAAATCAATCTTTTCGTTCATGTTAATTGCAGATTGGTTATTAATGCTATACGTTGCTGTATATGTATTATCTGGATCATCAGGTACTGCTTCTACCGTAATTGCGCTTCCTGAAGAAACGGTAGTATTAGTTTCAACTTTTGCTCCTTGATTATATAATGTCACAGTACCATTCCCTGGTTGTTCATACTTAATCGTGAATTCTTGACTACTGTCTGCAGCCACATATTTGTAGATGATTGAATCAGAGACCGGAAGACTATAACACCAACTATTGATTCCAGTAGACATAGTATTGCCAGGAGTATGATTGGTTAATAACTGAGCATCGGTCACGTTAAAATAGTTATGTGATAATATAGGAGTACCGTTTCCGCTTGTAGGATCATCCCATGTAACATCCACGTTATACCAATCCCTATCTAATTTAACTTTATTCCAGGCATGTCCAGTCCCATTTGCTGTACCTGGTATATAGATACATTCGATACCACAAGCATTCATAAGTAATTGGAAAGCTTTTGCATATCCTTCACAAACTACTTTTTTATAACTTGTATCAAAAACACCAACAATGGAATGTGCCCATTTTTCTTCACTAGGTTTTCCTGCATTGTCTAAAGAATACTGAACTTGGTTAATTATCTCATCATGGATAATTAACTCTTTTTTATAATCGCTACTCACTCCATTTACTAAACTTAAATAACGCTGAATTTCCGTATCCATCTTAGTATTTAATGTGGTTCTAGTTGCTCCTAACCTATACTCACTAGAGCAAAAAGGTGTAACAGAGACAATATAATCACTTGCATTATATGAATAACCAAATGAATCTAACCAATAAAATTCTGGGTGGTCATAATATAAAGAACAAAGTATCGCGTTCAGTTCAGATGTACGTAATGTATTCTCTTCTACTGTCACAGTAATTGCTCCATACTTGTTACTTGATACTAACGTTGCATCATTATTAGATTTAGTAAACTCTTCACATGCAACTACCAAGTCTTGATATACACCCTTATATGTATCATTCGCTAACTTATCATACCCATAGGTTGATGAATAAGAATTTCTCGTTGCCGCGAATGTCGATTCCCTATTTTTTTTATATATTGGGACTTTCTTGATTTGGTCTTTTGTAACCTTATTAATCTCAATTGATAGTAAATCACCACTACTCTTATCGTCCGTTGTTACCGTAGTAGTCTTATTCTTGCTCGTATTCGTTGTTTTATCTACTGTTTTTGCTTCTGCTATATTAAACAACGGCATTTGCAATATCAGTATGATTGTCAACAAACGTGCTAGTACCTTTCTCTTCTTCATCTCTCACCACTCCATCATCTTATTGAACTTCGTTGTTTCGTTTTCTTAAAACTCTGTTAACTTATGGCTCCTATGGAGCCCGGTATTACACTTCGTGTAATTCCTAGAAACAAACTTCATTATTTCTCATAAGTTACATTATACCATGTAAATATTACCATATCTAGTAATCTAATAGTACCATATTAAGAAAAACTTATCAACTTATAACAGATTATGTCGTAATTCACCATGTTATATTTTAAGTTATCAAATTAAAAATGTATATCTTTGATTGCTACTCCTTCCTTAATAACCATGCGTTTCACTCGTAATATACCATCAAGATCCGCATGAATCCTCCACTGAACCAACATAATCTCTCCATTGATTATTTCAATCCCGGTGATGCCCTTTGTATGAATACAACACCCAGTATTAAAATATGGCATTTGCCCCTTCTTAGGAAACTTTAGTCGATGTGTGTGTCCACAAATTAACATAACCTTATTTTTCTTCAGCCACTTTGTAAAGTTTTTTTCAATTTTATGACGTTTCGTTTGATTTTTAGCTGGACTTGCTGGATTTCTAAAACCCACAAGGTGCATAAACTTCCAGAAGTAGCGAAGTGCAATCATCGACAAAAACCAACATTGATCATTAAAGAAATCCCCTTGATGCCCATGGACAATAAGTATATCTTGTCCTGATGGTGTATATGTTAATCGTAATGCCTCGATTGGCTTAAGTCCCACGAATAATTCTTCTTCCGATTCTGTAAATTCATCATAATAAAAATAATAGTTCATCATAACATAATATCTACTCTTAAGATATATATTGTGATTTCCATACAACATAATAAATCTATTATCCTTGTAAAACTCCTTTAGCACTGTAAATACATCAGTATGTGCTGTACGAATGTGTTTAAAATTCGAATGTTCCCATAATTCATCGCCATCACCAACTTCAACATACGTATAACCATTCTTATAATAATACTGCAAAGCACTTACCATTAATGTTTGATTCCTTGCAAACTCATCTGATATACTATCGTCACCACGATGAAGATCACTAAAAAAGATGTATTTGGAAGTATCATCAATATCCATTCGTTTTGCATTATTGTATGCTTCAGTTAGTCTCTTATCCGTTTTCATAAGGCAGCTCCTTGTAAAATACATATTATTACCAAGTTTATTGACACCTTATAGTGTGTACATTATTCACTAAATTATTTTACTTATAATATCTTCTATGTATTTCTAACTGAATTTCTTTAGTCATCATCCATACATCGCAGTCCTGATTTGCCAAGAATACCAAACTAATATCTTTTTCTGGATAATACGAGAATTTGGCGGATACGCCATCATTCTGTCCGTCCTTATATATACAAAATGGTACATTATTATCTTCTAGCATCAAAGCTTCAAAAGCATATCCATTCTTTTCATATAACCCAGGAATCTCATACCATTCTTTCGTATATGTAAATTCACAATGCGGCGCCAACAAGATATTTGCAAACTCTTCATTCAATAGCAAGTGATTTTGAATTGCACAGATAAACTTGTTAAGATCTTCTGCGGTTGTATATGCTCCACTATCTGATGTGCCCCTTGGCGGATAACAATATATGTTTTTTTGGTAGCCGGTAGTCTTTCCACTTATGTTTTTAATACTTCTGTATCCTTCTGCAGTATTCTCGTTAATTCCATCCATAAAAAGAAACTCAGTATTTTTCATATCTGCTTTTCTAAAAATATTATAAGTGACATAGTCTCGATAATTCATGCCTGATATTTTCTCTATCACTATTCCCAATAGTATAAATGAGCAATTACAATATCTAACATTTGTTCCTGCTTTAAAATTCGGCTTTTTATACGCAAAGTTTTTCAAGAAATCCTTACATTCTCTAATTGCATAATTGGGATTATCTCTAAACAACGCCGAATAATCTTCGCCGGCTTCCTCTTCTGCATCATCGGCTATTCCCGAAGTGTGATTTAGAAGCTGCCTAATTGTAACATCCGCTGGTATTTCTGTACCTGTTAGATCAATTATCTCCACAATTTTATCATCAAATCCGAGTTTGTTTTGCTGTATGAGTTGAAGTATAGCTACAGCCGTAAATAACTTCGTAATTGATGCGGTATCAAATTTTGTATCAATTCTATTTGGTATTTTAAACGCTCGATTGGCATATCCATATGCTTTTTCAAAGACTGTTTCACCATTTACTTTAAACATACAAACACCACTAAAATTATAGTTTTCAGACCATTCATTACATATATTCTCTATAAAATCCTTAATAATAACCATCCTTTCTAGTGAGTTAACTGTTTTTTGCTTCTCATGATATCCCTTATGTAATTCTATCCAATACGAGATTTCCACATTGGCCTTGCAAGAAATTAGTATTATCACATCTAAAACTTTCTTTCCTTTAAATAAAAATATAGTAAAATGCACCTCCAAATGTAATATAATACCAATCTAACATTTGGGGGTGCACTTCACTTTCGCTATACATGCGTTTTAATCGTTTATATAACCTTCTTAAAGGATTTATTCTAGACGCAATAACTATTAATTAGCTTTTCCTCGTTTTTTTGTACTTAAGAATTTGCCTAAGTATACTCCACCTACAGCTACTGCAGCAATTACAATGACTTCTACAATTGCAGTTAATAAATGACCTAAAAATACCATAATAATGCCTCCTTGTTGGTGTTCCTTTGTAATACTAATAAGATTATACAATATGAGAACAAAATATACAAATATATTATAAAAATAATTGTATATTTTAATAATAACAATGTATAAAAAAATGCTCACCATGATATTGTAGTATACACTACAACGACTTTCTCTTATCTACGATGTGCTAATTCTTTCACAACATCATTCCAGTCAAGTCCACATTCGGCCATTAATACCATCATATGATATAGAAAATCCGATATCTCATACTTTAATTCTTCTGAATCTGGGTTTTTAGCAGCAATAATTATTTCTGTTGCTTCTTCCCCACATTTCTTAAGTATCTTATCAATTCCCTTATCAAATAGATAATTCGTATAAGAGCCTTCTTTCGGATGTAGTTTACGGTCCATAATTACATCATAAACTTGCGTGAATACCGTAAGAGGATTTGTTTCATCATACTCTCTTTTAACAATTTCTGTATAGAAACAAGAACGACTTCCTGTATGACATGCTACACCCACTTGCCTAACTTTAGCTAAGATCGTATCATTGTCACAATCCAGTTCTAATGCTTTCATATATTGAAAATGACCTGATGTATCACCTTTACACCAAAGTTCCTGACGACTTCTACTGTAGTAAGTCATTCTTCCAGTCTTAATAGTCTGATTGAATGCTTCTTCGTTCATATACGCCAACATTAAAACTTCACTTGTTTTATAATCTTGTACAATAACAGGAATTAAACCAGCTTCGTTAAGTTTCAATTCACCAAAGGCAATTGTACTTTCAAAGGTGTTTACTTCAATGCCTTGTTCTTTAAGATAATATTTTACTTTCATTAAATCTTTATTCTCGAAGTAATTGGTTGACACAGCGAATACGTTGTCTACTCGCATAATATTTTCAATATCGTTTCTTGTTAAACTATCTCGTATTATTACTGGTAAGGTACAATTAGCAATCTCATTTGCAAGTTCATCATTCATTGTAATATGCTTTAACATAATTGCATACACGCCACATCCAATTAACTTGTCAATATATCCTGGTTCTCTGAATTGTTTGATTGAATCAATTTCAATGATAATTTTATCCTTACCGAAGCGCTCAGTAGATTCCTTTACAACGGAATAATCTTCAATAGAAGAATGTTTTAACATAACATACGAAGCTCCTGTATATAATGCTTTTTTCACATCTTCAAATCTCTTAACATGTAAACCTAGGATGAAAGGCACATCAACTGTCTTAGCTAAAGTTTTGGCCACATGTAATAACTCTTCTTGTGAGTACTCATCAACGGAATAGTCATAGATAAATAATTCATCTGCACCCTCTGCTGTGTACTTTTCTGCTGCCGTCATTACATTAGTTACTATTTCGTTCTCTATATTCAAATATGGAATAACTTTCTTACAGATCATACTTATTCCTCCTATTTTTTATATCAATCTTAATTATAACCACTATAACTACATAATTACTTCTTTTCAAATAAACTGATTGCTTCTTCAAGATTAATACGATTTTCGTATAATGCCTTGCCAATAATAGCTCCATGTACATTAATTTGATTTACTAATTCTAAATCTTTTAATGAGGATACTCCACCAGAAGCTATGATATCTAGACCTGTAGCATCTACCATTTCTTTCGTACACTCAATGTTCGGGCCTTGTAACATACCGTCTTTTGCAATATCCGTATAAACTATTGTTTTAACACCAAGTTCTCTCATCTTAAACGCTAATGTCACTGCATTATGGCTACTAACTTTTTCCCAACCTTCAATTGCTACCATACCATTCTTCGCATCAATACCAATGACAATACATTCTGCTCCAAACATAGCAATTGCTTCTTTAATAAATGCTGGATTATCAACTGCCTTTGTACCTATAATTACTCGATTCACACCAAGATTAATCTTATTCTCTATGTCTTTGATTGTACGAATTCCACCTCCTACCTGGACTGGAATATTAACTGCATCTGTAATTTCTTTGATAACGTCTTCGTTCACACCATGACCATGTAAAGCACCATCTAAGTCAACCAGATGAATAAACGTTGCACCTTGACTTTCCCATTGTTTTGCTACTTTAACAGGTGAATTTGAATAGATTTCTTGATCATGAAACTGACCCTGTCTTAATCTTACACATTGCCCGTTTCTAATATCGATTGCCGGATATAATTGCATAGTTGACCTCCTTGTTTTGTCGAGTGTAATGGCATTACCTAAAGAGCCCCTTTGGTTGATAAAACATCTGTTATACGCTCATCGTATTTGGTTGCTTCATCTAACGCTTTAGCAAATGCTTTGAAAATTGCTTCAATTATATGATGATTGTTACTGCCATCAAGTTGCTTAATGTGCAGATTCATACCCGAGGAATATGAAACTGCATAAAAAAATTCTTTCACTAACTCGGTATCAAGATATCCTACGCGATCTGTCGTTAGTTCAACATTATATACAAAATATGGTCTGCCAGATAAGTCTAGCGAACATAACATAAGAGTCTCATCCATTGGCAATATTACGGAACCGTAACGTTTAATTCCCTTCTTATCACCTATCGCTTCTTTGATAGCCTGGCCAAGAACAATTCCTGTATCCTCAACTGTATGATGCCCATCAACATGTAAATCTCCAGTAACCCTAAGATTTAAATCTATGAAACCATGTCTTGCAAAACTATTTAACATATGATCAAAGAATCCAATACCTGTATCGATATTAGTAATACCTGAGCCATCTAAATCAAGTTCTAATTGAATATCTGTCTCATTCGTTTTCCGATTAATCTTCGAAGTTCTGCTTATCATTGACATCTTCCTTTCTTTTATTTTAGTATTGAGTTTTGCGGTCACCCTTCTTTTTCAAAACGAACCGCAATGGAATTCGCATGTGCAGTTAATTGTTCTTCTGTTGCGAATTTAATAATATCCTTATGTATTGGTTCTAGTGCTTCTCTTGAATAAGAGATTATACTTGATTTCTTAATATAATCGTCTACGCTTAAAGGCGAGAAGAATTTGGCAGTTCCATTCGTTGGTAATACGTGATTTGGTCCAGCAAAATAGTCTCCAAGTGGCTCACTGCTATAACTTCCAAGGAATATTGCTCCTGCATTTCGGATCTTAGTCATAATATTAAATGGGTCTTTCGTAATTATCTCAAGATGTTCAGAAGCTATTTCGTTCGCAACGTCTATTGCCTCTTCCATCGTATCCACTAATAATATGTATCCGTAATTGTCCAATGATTTTTGGATAATCTCTTTTCTTGCTAATATATTAACAAAGCCTTCCACTTCTTCTGATACTTTCTCCGCAAGTTCTTTACTCGTAGTAACTAAGATTGCAGATGCTAATTCATCATGTTCTGCTTGCGATAATAAATCTGCTGCAACAAACCTTGGATTTGCTGTTTCATCTGCTAAGACTAAGATTTCACTTGGACCAGCAATGGAATCAATACTAACATAGCCAAAAACAGCCTTCTTAGCTAACGCCACATATATATTACCGGGACCAACAATTTTACATACTTTTTTGATGCTCTCTGTTCCATAAGCAAGAGCTCCAATTGCTTGAGCTCCACCTACTTTATAAATTTCTGTAACACCTGCTTCTTTCGCAGCTACTAAGGTATTCGGATTAACTTCTCCATCTCTACCAGGTGGTGTAACCATAACGATACGTTCAACCCCTGCTACCTTGGCTGGGATTACACACATTAATACGGAAGATGGATATGCAGCCTTCCCACCTGGAACGTACACTCCTACACTCTCAAGTGCTGTAACCTTTTGTCCAAGAATAGTTCCTTCTGGTGTAGAATCAAACCAACTATATTGTTTCTGCTTCTCGTGATAATTTCTAATATTAACAATTGCTTTTCGTATTACATCTAATAAAGAAGGATCTACGATAGAATATGCTTCTTCAATCTCTGTCTCTGTAACAAGAATGGTATCCTTTGTTAATTCACATCCATCAAAACGCTTCGTATAATCGAATAAAGCTTCATCTTTTTTCGTTCTTACATCATTCAAAATGGCATTCACGCGATCAGAATACTCTTCGTATTGACTTGGACTTCTTTGTAATAAATTCACTAATATATTGTTTTTTGACTGTTCATCTATCTTAACGATTCTCATGGGATTCTCTCCTTCTCTGCAACTATGTACTAAGAATTCATTGTAAAATCTTCCATAAGTCCATTTTACAACGAATTCTTACAAAATCCTAGTATTAATTTCCTATTATACGATAACATCTCTTAAATTTGTAATTAATTTTTGGATTCTCTCATGTTCCATCTTCATACTAACTTGATTAACAACCATACGAGCTGATAATGGGCAGATTTCTTCTAATACTTCTAAGCCATTCTCACGTAGCGTGGAGCCCGTTTCCACAATATCAACGATTACTTCAGATAATCCAACAATTGGTGCTAATTCTATGGAACCATTTAGTTTGATAATCTCTACCGTCTGATGCTTCACATTATAGAAATAGTCCTTTGCAATATTGGGGTATTTGGTAGCAACACGAATTAATTCTCCATGATTTAGCAACTCTCTTGCTGAGGCGGGTCCAGCTACACACATTCTACACCTGCCTAGTCCAAGATCAATAACCTCATATAATTTGCGTCCCTCTTCCATTATGGTATCTTTACCAACAACGCCAATATCCGCTGCGCCGTATTCTACGTATGTAGGAACATCTGTTGCTTTAGCAAGAAAGAACTTTAATTTCAACTCTTCATTCACGAAGATAAGTTTTCTAGACTCCGGATCCTTCATCTCGTCACAAGTTATGCCTATACGTTCTAAGATGGATAATGTTTTCTTTGCCAAACGACCTTTGGCCAATGCGAATGTTAAATATCTCATATTGTTATAAACCCCTTCCTTACTGAATCAAGTCTGACATCTTAACTATGTTTGTCACATTCTCTACCATATTGATTACTTGAATTGCCTCATTATCTTCCATAACTAAGATACCACCGATACCTATACGTCTTGCATATTCTTTGTAATCATTAACCCGGAAAGAACTTGACACAGTTAACATCTCAATGTTCATTCCATGACTTCTAAAATATCCAGCCAATGTAATTGCAGAGTTTCTGAATTCTTCGCGATATAAAATCAAGGTGTTATTCTCTAATAGTTCTACATCTATCTTTTGTCTAGATAAAGCATTCATTAGTTGATCCACTACAATGGCAACTCCGATTGCAGCTGAATCCTTACCAAATTGGCAAACTAATTTGTCATAACGACCGCCTGTTACAATAGCGTCACCAGTTCCATAGGTAAAGCCTCGGAAGATAACACCTGTATAATATTTGTATTTGCTAAGCATTCCAAGGTCAAAAGTAACATAATCACCTAATCCATATAAGTTCAGTATGTTATATACGTTCCACAAACGCTCAATCGCTTTCTTTGCCTTTGCATTGTTAGTCATCCTACTTGCATAGGTGAGTATATCCTCATTACCGAATAACTCAGGTAGTTTGAATAATATCTCCTTTAACTTTGAATCTATTGGTTTACTTGATACTAATTCTTCAACACCGAATAGATTCTTATCTTCAATTGCTGCACGTAACTGTTCAATCTCTTCCTCTTCAAAACGGGCTTCTTCCACCAAACCATTGAAGAAATCTACATGGCCTATCTCTAATTGGAATTCCTTTAAACCAACCTTCTTTAAACACTCAATCGACATAGCAATCATCTGTGCGTCAGCATCAACTGATGAATCGTTAATCAATTCAGCACCAAGTTGTGTAGTTTCTTTTAACTTACCTTGGTAACTACTGTTGTTTATAAATGTGCTTCCCATATAGCATAGGCGAATAGGGAGATTCTCATCTCTATAATATTTTGCAACGCACCTGGCAATTGCAGGCGTCATATCCGGACGAAGTGCCAAAGTATTTCCATCACGGTCAAAGAATTTGTACATCTCATTAGAGCCGATTGTCCCTCTTTCTTTACTAAAGATGTCAAAAAACTCGAATGAAGGGGTTTGAATATCCTTAAAACCATATAATTTCAGAATCTCATGCATACGATTTTGCAGAATTAACTTCTTCTCACATTCTCCATTGTATATATCGCGAACACCTTCTGGTGTATGTAATAACTTGTCATTCATAATCTAACACCCTTCCTACACTTTTTCGTTCATTTATATTTCTCTTGGTAACGGTAAACTTACCGTATTAATCCACTATTTTTTTGAATCACACATATTTACTTTATAGCTTTAAAGTGATAATTCGTTACTAAAGTAAATGTTTATTTATTATACGTTAAAGAAAAATTAATGTCAATCCTTTTGGAATATTTCATTTACTTTATCCAAACACTAAAAAGGTATCTAATAAAGCACCGAAAGGAGTTCTTATGGAGAAAATACACTATTCCGTCTCAGGTTTAATTAACGAAGATAAGAAAACCCAGGTTAAAAACGCCTTAAGTAAAATTAATGGTGTTAACACGGTAAATGTAGATCTCGGTAGAGGTTCCATAGAAGTTTCGTATAATTCTAAAATCAACCCTAACTCTATAACGAATTGTATTGAACATGTTGGTTGCAAAATCCAATAACTCTTTTAAGATGTATGTATATTGTTATTATATACTAATTATCAGATACGCATAACTGACTAGTGAAATAATCTTCGTGGATTATCTCATATGCCAAAAAAGTTTACTCGTTGATTCATGCAACGAGTAAACTTTTTGTATTCTTAACAATAGAAGTATGATAACCATACCTTCAAGTAACCACTTTAATCTGCGAAAAAAACATCCGAGAATACTTCCGTTGCTTCTCGCCCCAGTGGCACAACTTTTTGATCTTTAATATGCATAAAACCTCTTGTTCCGTCTTTTCCTTTTACTTCAATCCATTCTTTTGCATCTGTTGACACAAAAAACACTTCTTGCTGAGCTTTAATGACACTAGTTGCAGAATCTTCGTCCATTCCATAATAAACTGGTAAGTCAACATATAATTCATGAGATTTTTCAACCAAAGGATAATATCCATTATCTTGAAATACTAATTTATTGTTATCAACATCATATCTCCAATCCGCATTCGCGTAACATGTATGAATAATATCTGCACGTATGGTACCAGTCACCGTTAATGAATTAGCAAACCCATCATATCCGCTGTATTCTTTAAACGGAAAACCTGATACTGTACCAATATATTCTAACTTCCCATTGTATGTAAAGAAATGTGTTTCCAAGTCATAACTTGGCCCATAGTCTAGAATTGCTATTTCAAGACCATCTTTAAAATCTGCTAAATCTGTAATATAGAACCCTTTCTCTTCTGGAGTTATAAGATATATACCATAATCTTCTAAATCAAATGTAGTTCCATCAATTGTTATATATGCTTTATAGTTATCCGAATCTTCAGCCACATTCTTAAGTTGATAATCCAGCTTATTTTTCTTACCATCACCATCAAGATCTACTTCTAATTGTTCACCAACTTTGTATCTCATTGGATATGGATTGGCCTTATTATACTCGTCTTCAGCACTCTTAATTGCATTTAAATTTGTTTTTTCTATTTCATTCAATATTGATTCATCAAATTTGTCAGTTGCTTCTGTACCTTCGTACCAACTACAAGACTCAAAATATTGTTGTAAATATGTATTTTCAAACTTGCGCCCATATCTAGCATAGATTTCATTTCTTGCAATCCATAATCGATTATCATCAAAACAGGTTAAATACTCCTTTGAATATAACTTCGTATTACTCATTGGTAATACGTATTCACTAGGATTATAGTTAACATTTTCTTTATCAATATGGATCGACTTTTCCATTAAGGGGAGCTCTTTTGACATCTGTTCATACTCTTTTGCTATTACCTCATTCTCATAATAGTATGACATATCTGTTGGATATGAAGCACAATATAAAGTATCATCTGTATATGCTAGAGGCGTTGACTCTATCCCATCAAACACATCGACTGTGCTACGATAAAACCCACATAAAAATCCCATTCCTTTATTAATATCATCAGAAGATTTCTGAAAGATGTAAAAACCATCTTCTGAAGTTCGTATTACATACTTATCTTTCCACGATTCTGGTATCGTGACAGTTATCTCTTCCCACGTATATGTATTGTCAGCATTCACAGCACCCTGATTAGAAGATTGATTTTCATTCAGATCATCTACATCTTGGTTGTTTGTAGTCTCTTGATTTTGACTATCTTCTTGATTATCGACTTCTTCTTGATTGGCTTCGTTTTTTGTTCCATGGCTTATGGTTTCTTTCTCATTATTCTTTGAACAACCACTTATAAGCAGTAAAAGAGAACTGATCCCAATTAATGCAAGTAGTAGATTTTTCTTCATGACTCTCTCCTTTCAAATCTTGTGTATGTTAATATTATTATCGCAAAACTCCAATCATATTTATCATAACTTCTTACCTAACGCTCTATGACACAAAACACGTCACACACCTAAGTACTACACTACTGTTTTTTAGTCATAGTGTGTTAGGTAAGAAGTTTATCTACATTTTAAAAGTTTTGCTTTTACTACTTTTTTAATACACAAGTGAAGATAGGTGTTGAATAAATAATGACTATTCAACATCAACGTTATCTATGACCTTTCAATCTTTTATCAAATAGTCAGTAACAAAACCTAGGTTCCATATAAAGCCATTATACGTTCGTTAAATCTAACCTGTCAAACTGATATTCCTTAATATTTTCTTACAATTATAGATTTATTGGTTCTGGTATTCTGTTATATCACTAGCTGTTCTTAGATACCGATTCGTATATGGACAGACTTGAATGCATTTACCGCACAGTGTTATTTCTTTATTAATACGTTCTTTAGCTAATTCTCTAGCACTTTTACGACATTTGATAGGATCAAAGAAAAGGTCTCTATCCATATCAATGTTCCAGTTTGCTCCACTAATTGCTTGTCCTGGACAGGCCCTTGTACATCTCATACAATTTCCACAAAGTGATTCTTTCATTGGAACACCATACGTTAGTGGTGCATCTGTTAGGACGGATGTAATTCTAATAGCTGATCCATACTCTTTTGTAACCAAAAGTGCACATTTTCCTATCCACCCTACCCCTGCGTTCGTTGCTACTGTTTTATGTGGCATAGGAGTACGATAATTTCCATATTCCTTTACTACATCTGTTGTCTGCGCTATTGCATAGTAGCCCTTTTCTTTAATATAAGACTCAGCTAATTTTGCTAACCGATTTAACTTATCATTCCATACATAATATGTATCATAATACTCCCTTGTTGGTCCGTATTCTATCCCACCTACAACATCAACAGGAAGCTTCAAAGCTATTGATATACCATGTTTTAAGTTGCCTTCTGCGAAGTGAGACAAATCTGCAAAACCTACTATAGAAGCACCTTCTTGTATTAATACTTCTCTTAGTTCTTCTACATGAAATTCTTGTCTCATGATTACTTCTGCGTTAGTTATCTCTGCTTGGCTTTTCATGCATTCTTTAATTATGTTGGAAAGTCTTATTGGATTCTCAATCATAGGCATATGACAAGAATCCTCTATGAATCGGTATATTATCTTTTCATTTAAATCAGGAGAAAGGCATAACTCTTCAATACGTTTATAATAATCTCTTTGTCCACGATCACCGTAGATACCATATATCTCACAATCGATTTCTTTAACATAATCTGTATAATCAAATTTATCTTGTAAGGAGTACTTAAGACAATCATTATAATATGGTGCTTCATTATGTATCATACTTAAGACTTGTTCTCCATAGACAGTCATATTGTCCAGGGTCATTAAGTTTCGATAAAATTCCTTCGCTGGTCGCAGATTCGATTCGATCAAGATTAGTTTCTTACAAGATATCTTGTATTTGGCAACAAGCTCTAAACCAATTATTCCTCCTATACTATGTCCTACGATATAATCATAGTTCTTTTCTCTATATGTTTGATACACCCATTTTGTTAGATCTTCAACACTTGTCGCATGCATTGTTATATCATGTGGATATTCTACAAAATCACAATTGATATCTCGAAATTCTTCTCGTAGATTATTCCAGACGTCTAACGTACAATTTGCACCATTAAGAAATAATGCGTTCATTGCTAGTCCTCCCTTCGCATTCATAAGATTCGAGTACCAAAAGGTATTTCTATGACCTTTTGACACTCGAATCTCATATAGACAGCTTAATATTCATATGTGTCATTTCCAACATTTTATCACATCTAACTTGTGTATTCTATTATATTCCAAATTAATATAGACTACTATTTTAATAAGAAAGGTTAACTCTTCATATTACGGTAAGCAGCTGGTGATACTCCTATTGTTTTTTTGAATTGTCTAGAAAATCCATAGCAATCTGAATAACCTACTAATGTGGCCGTTTCCTTGATACTTATTCCTGATAAAATCATAAGCTCTGCTCGATGCATCCGTTGACTTGTTCGAAATTGCATCGGAGATACACCTTGCGTCTCTCGAAACACTTTTCGGAAGTTTTCATAGCTCATACCAAGATCCATTGCTAATGATTCTAACGAAACATCTTCTTCTAAATCGCTTGACAGTAGATTCTTAGCTTTAAGCATTAACATGTTACGATTGCTCATTGTGTTCGAAATACAACTTTTATGAAGCTGTACTACCATCTTTTGTAGTTCTATCAAATATATGGGCAACTCTTCCACCTGGACATTCTTAAAGCTCTCTAATTGGAAGATCAAATACTTCACAACCTCAGGTGTAATTATACAAGTCTTTACTGGCTCTTCTATAGAAATCACATTCATGCTATGTAAATATTCAAAAGTACTATAGCCAAAGTTAATAAAAAATTCTAACCAATCCTCCCCCTCTACCTCTGTTGTATGTACTTCATTCGGAATACGTTGCACCAACGAGCCTGCCTGTAAAGGATATTCCTTCCCGTATTTGTCTCGATATGTCCCTTTACCAGATAATAATATAAAACAACTATAAAATTGTAATTGTAAATTATGTTGTGAATCTACACCTTTCTCTTTTCGCATAAAACCGCAAGACATTACCCCATTATTAAAATCATCTCCAATTTGATAATAACAACCTTCATTCTTTTGTAATCGCAATTGTGGATACTCCTGTAATATTTCTTCTAACATATATTCTTCACCTACCATAATGGTTAAAAAATTCACCATTCTAATCATTTTATTTGAAAAAATTTCACTATATACTTAATATAGCAAAATCCAATATTATATTAAAGTTACTATTATTCTAGAAGGTGTCTATATTTTAGTACTCAATACTGTATGATCAATTGTATCATCATATTGTTTTACCAAAACTAACAAAGGAGATTTATTATGAAAGATAATATGAAACGTAATCGTGTAAATGGATTTCTCAACGTAGATGGTCAAAAAATCGTTAATGAATTAGGAGAAGAAATTATATTAACTGGCTGGGGCCTCGGCAATTGGTTATTACAAGAAGGTTATATGTGGAAAGCCCTTGGAAGCAAGCGCTTTGATCGCCCTCGTAGAATAGAGGCTGTTATAGAAGAACTTACTGGTGAGGAATATGCCCATGAATTCTGGAAGGCATACCGTCAGAATTATATAACAGAAGCAGATATTCGCTTTATGGCTGAACTTGGTTACAATTCCGTACGTATTCCAATGAATGCTCGTCTTTTTATGAAAGAGGGTGAAGGAATTCACTGGATTGAGGAAGGATTCCAACTATTAGATCAATGTATTAATTGGTGTGAAACATATGGAATCTATGTATTCTTAGATCTACATGGTGCACCTGGTGGGCAGACAGGAGATAATATTGATGATTCCATTGATGATGTCCCACGATTATTCACAGATCAAGATTGCTTTGACAAAGGTATTGCATTGTGGAAGGAGTTAGCTACCCGCTACTGCGACCGCTATATCGTTGCTGGATATGATCTTCTAAACGAACCAATTCGTCCAAAACGTTTTGCTGATGATACCGATTTTGATTATCTGTTACCTAGATTAAAAGAATTTTATGAAGTAGCCATTAGGGAGATACGTAAAATAGACAAGAAACATCTTATCTCACTAGAAGGACATCACTGGGCTTCTTCTAAAGATATCTTTTGTAAAAAGTATGATGATAAAATGATTATACATTTCCATCGTTATGCTTGTTTACCCGATATCTCGTGTTACCAAGAATTCTTAACACTAGCTAAAGAGTGGGATTGTCCATTGTGGTTAGGAGAGACAGGTGAAAACTACATAGAATGGTTCACTGCAATGTACCCACTTGCTGCAGAACTTGGCATTGGTTACAATATATGGCCTTGGAAGAAGATGGACTGTAGCAATTCCCCTTGTTCAATTAATAAACCTAGGGGCTGGGATTCTATAATTGAATACATCAAAGGTGGCGCACACCCAGGCTATGATGTTGCAAGAAAGATACTTGATGAGTTCTTAGAAAATATCAAAGTAGAGAACTGCGAAAAATTAATATCTGTATCAAATGCTGTTTTAAGACAACCTGGTTGCATCATTCGTGGTACTGATTTCGACCATTTTCCCGGTAAAGGAATATCTTATTCAGG
Source organism: Lachnospiraceae bacterium (assembly GCA_019421365.1). Lineage (GTDB taxonomy): Bacteria > Bacillota > Clostridia > Lachnospirales > Lachnospiraceae > Anaerosporobacter. Next base: position 134,305 of record JAHZFJ010000007.1, on the reverse strand, counting down.
GCTTCGAGAAGAGACTAATCTAGTTCGGTACCGCTATCGTACTGGTATGGAAATTATAGAACAATACAAGGATTTAGCGAAAGCATTTGGCTTTGACTGTGGTTTTAAACGTTTTGTGTTAGAACTTGCAAAAGACGAATTCGCTGTTTATTCCCTTGAAGATGTAAAAGATACTTCCACTCTCCTCATTCACTATATATGTGAGGAAGCAGGGATTTTAGAAGTATACCAAGATGATAAAGTGCTCGGTACATTTGACTTAACAGAAAACGAGGACGTACAAATCTTATCACCTATAAAATTACTAAAATCTGAGAGCGCAAAAATAAAACTTCATGTAACATCCGGCGTAATAAAGATTGACTCTCTTCATACCAAATAAATCAATTAAAATAGGATTGGTAAATACGCGTACCAATCCTACTTTGTGCGATTCGCTACGCACAGTTAGGTAGTAATATGAATCAGACTAACGTAACAACTAACGAGACAAAAGAATTTTTCAAAGGGATTCTAGTAATTGGTATCCCAGTAATTATACAAAATCTAATAAACAGTTTAGTGAATATGGCTGATGTTTTTATGGTTGGAAAACTATACTTGGCGAAGCTATCTATGGAATTGGCAATTCCGTATATAATATTGCTTACAAATACGCTGGTACTGAATCCCAAGCGTGCTGTAGTCTTAAAAGCTCCTGTATACATTGTATATCTAATGGTAACCGCGGATGAGATCGGCAAGTTCTTCATCTGCTTCCCTCGAACAATTAAATATAGATGGATTAGAAATTTGACGCAGAATAATTAGAAAAAAGATGAACATTAGTGTTGACTATACTAATGTTCATCTTTTTTCCTAATCTATAGTTCATAGTTATACAATATTATTTACAATTTCAAAAATCCAAAAGGATCATCTTCTGAATGTATAAAATGCATCAGCATATACGCACAGATAATTGCAACATTCTCCTCTTTCAGAATACGTTTGCATTCCTCTCGGTCCGCTAATATAACTTGTATATCCTCAGACGCTTCTTGGTGAATATTCGTTGGTTCTCCACTTAGGTATCCATATACTGTTGCACAAGATTCATCAGTCATTCCAATTGTAGTAAAAAACGGTCGATTATAACCCTCATCACACTCCACTGGTGTAAGGGTTAAGCCTGTCTCTTCAAACATCTCACGAACTGCTGCAACTGTTGCATCTTCTCCCTTTTCAACCAAGCCTGCTGGGAATTCGTAGATGTAATCATTAATAGGATAACGAAATTGTCTCACTAGTGCTACTTTATCCTTATTCTCTCCATAGATTCCATAGATTGCAACTCCGTCTGGTGTATTCTTACCTGTTGTTATCTTAAGATCACTAACCTCTTCTGATCTAGATGCAAGAAAATACGGTGAAACCTTACCATCTCTATGTTCCACTTCTAGCTCATATAGATTGAGAAAACGATTTTGTGTTTGCTTGCTAATATTCTTTACCCTATTCATATCATTCCTCCAATTATATTCCTAAAGAATCTAATTTCTGATTCTCACGTTCCATATGAAGATATTTATCAACTATATTGTCATTTGCTGTCTTATTACTTAATTTTTTTGCTATTGTTCTTATTTGTGCTTTTACTTTTTTTATAGCCCTCATTTGTCTTTGTTTTATAGGGAATTCCAGTTTCTTTACTACTTTTCCCTTTGGATTTGAACTTATCCTTAGTTATTTGTTTTGAAGTTTGGTTATTTGTAACTTTGGTTTTGTTACTAGTCTTTCCTTTATATTTGTCTGTACTTTTAACCACTTCTTTACCTTGCATATTTATCTTTTTTGGTTTATTATTCTCTGATTTTACCGCTACTTGATTTCTTGCTTTACGTTCTGACTTTTCAAAAACTAACATTGGCCACTGAGAAGGCACTTCCTTAATCATCTTACCAATATGTTTTTCAATATCTCTTAAACAATCTATATCATCATAGTTACAGAAATTAATTGCATTACCACTATAGCCTGCACGTCCAGTTCGTCCAATTCGATGAATGTATGTCTCTGGTGTATCTGGAATATCATAATTAATTACATAATTAAGCTCCGCAATGTCAATACCTCTTGCTGCTACATCAGTAGCTACAAGTACTTTAATACTTCCGTCTTTAAAACTTCGAAGTGCTAGTTCTCTTGTACTCTGACCTTTATCACCATGAATAGCCATTGCAGTAATCTTAGCTTTATTAAGCTTTAGGGCAACTTTATCTGCAAAAATCTTCGTCCTAGTGAAGACAAGTACACTAGTCATATTCTTTTCTTTAATAACATGCGTAAGCAAAGAGATCTTATTTGTTCGGTCTACAAAGTAAACGGATTGATTAATTGCATCTACTGTACTTGTAACAGGATCCACTTTAATAATTTTAGGGGATTTTAAGATAGTACTCGCTAGCTTCTCAATCGCTTTTGGCATTGTCGCACTGAATAATAGTGTTTGTCTATCTTTTGGTAATAACGGAATAATCTTCTTCATATCATGGATAAATCCCAAATCAAGCATCTGATCTGCTTCATCTAAGACAAACATTTCTACTTCACCTAGCTTAATATACCCTTGACCGATTAAGTCATTCAATCTACCTGGTGTTGCTACTAGGATATCTACTCCATTCTTAAGTACATTAACTTGGGCGTTCTGTCCAACGCCTCCATAGATAACTGTTGTACTTAAGCCTAGACCTTTTCCAAATTGTTTAATATTCTCATGGATTTGATTTGCTAACTCTCTCGTTGGAGTTAAGATCAATCCTTTAATCTTCTTTCTTTTTGAACCTGATAGTTTATGTAGCATAGGAAGTACATAAGCTGCCGTCTTTCCAGTACCAGTTTGTGCACATGCTAATACATCATGTCCTTCTAATAATAAGGGAATTGTTTGGCTCTGAACCTGGGTAGCCTCTGTATATCCTATTTCCTTAATTGTGTTTAGTAATCCGTTTGTTAATTTTATTTCATTAAATTGCATTCTATCTTCCATTTCTTAATTGTATTTTGCGTGTAAGATACCAGTATAGCATATAATACACTGAAATACTATGAAGAAATGTTTTATCCTTTGATTCATATCATAAAATCTATATCACAATATCATCATAATACCTTTCACTACCTACTCGCGAGATCTTGATTCAACATCTCAAGATAATGGACAAACACCCCATTATTCGTTGAAATTTCATAACTAGGAGTTAATTCTTCATATCTAAAACTCTTTCTTCCACCTTGTTGTGCTCTCTCCCAGAAGGTAAGTAGTTCTTTGAAGCGAAGATAATAGAAATAATCTTTACTAGAATAATAAATTAATAAGAACGCTACTCCCCCTTGTTGCTCAAACTCCTTCATAAATTCAATCTGATGATCATGAACATTTTGCAAGGGAAAAGTATCGCTAGCACATTCTTTCGCATCAAAACATATCGGTATTCCTTGCACAGCACCTATATAATCGACCGTACTCTTTTGGTCAAAATAAGCAAGGGTAATGTGTCTTGTAGTCTTATCTATATTAATTGGTTTTATTGGTGTCGGGATCTTCTGTATCAATGCAAGGTGATTTGCACGATATTTCTCATTAGTAAGATTGATTAATTCTTCTAACGTTGATCCACGAAGACCTCTTGAATTCCAAGATGGCATAGTATCGTTCCTTTCGTAATTTATATCTAATTATTGTGTTTTTCATTAGGTATAGTATACGAAAATTTGTTCGATATGGCAAGTTGAAGAATGGATATCAATGTCTGCTTTAACAATTTCACAATTAATTTTTACTTTCTTATTTCTTTTTTAATATCTAATCTTCTACTTCATTCTCAATGGTTCTGATGATGCAAGGGAGCTCTCCGGTATTACCGGTGACAGTTCATCTCTATGCTTTGCAATAACAAGGAATGAAATTCCCGCCGTGTTTCCGCTGATTGCACCTGTCATGAAAAAAGTAACCATATTCTCCTTTGCTACAGTAAGCTGGTTAGTTACCGTAGTATTTGCCCCAGCAATAAGTAATCCACCTTCAAAGCTCCCCCCTTGCACTGTCATCATAACTCCATTAGCTATTTTCCCCTGTACAGATGCCCTTGCTCCTACAACTGTTACATCATAAACACCTGGTTCAAGAGTAACACTGTCGGGCGTTCAATTGTACAAAACCCTGCTGTCAGCTTTACGCAGGTGGACAAAAACAGGGGTATGACCAACTAACACTGTCCATACCCCTGTTTTTCACATCTAAAGGCTGGAATAATAAATTTTAATGCCAATGCCCGTCTGTTCCGTCTTTATTATTACTACTATTACTTATATTGCTCCAAATTTTTCTGAATAACTTCTTTTAGTTCTTCATAACCTGCTGCCTTTAGTTTCTCACGCATTTCATCGATTGCTGCATGAGGATCTTCATATTTTCCCGCACACAGCTGTGGCATATACTCACTTAAAACATTGGCCATTGCTGCTTGTTGAGCTTCGATTGATGTCTTATCAATTATTACCGCTTCGTATGGATTCTCATAAGCAAAAGTATTATACTCTGCAACCATGTCTTTCCATCCACTCCACCATGTCACATCTTCTAACTCCAAGTCATCATTACGTCCGCACCAAAAGTTTGCACCAAGTGAATCAACAGACTGATCCCAGCCTTCTGGTCGGTCAATTTTACCTTCAGCTGTTAACACATAGTCAGTTCCTTCAATACCGTAGTTAATCAAATCATAGCATTCCTTATCATTACGCAGGAGGTCATAAACCATAAGTGCACGTTCTGGATGTTTTGAATTTGCGCTAATTGCAGCTGCACCATGTGCTTTAAGTGGTTGACTAACATTGCCGTTTTCCATTCCGAAATAGTACATCTGTACATCAGATCCTGGTTGTTTGGTATCCATGTTCGGACGAACCTGTGTATAATAAGTCTGGCTATGATGAGCATCTACTCCATTGCTACCATCATAAAGCATATTTCTGGTATCGGCATCATAGTTTAGTACGTCTTCCTTCCATACACCCATGTCGTTCCACTCTTTCATCAAATCTGCTGCTGCATAAATTTCATCGCCCTCCATAAAAGGAGATGTTACTGTAAATGGATCTTCTACAGATTTACCAAACCAGAATTCATAATTGCCAACATTCAGCCCACTGATTAAAACAGTATCTGTCTTAGAAGTCAAATAACCATTTATAAAATTCATACCCTTACCACAGTCAAATGGTGTTACACCTTCTTTATTCTCTTTTATGTATTTGAAATATGTAGTAAAATCTTCCATCTTCGTAATTTTACCGTCTGAAATTCCGGCTTCTTTTGCCCAGTCTCCACGATACATCATCCCTTGATTCGTATACTGTATATAATTATCTTCCGGAATAAAATATATCTCGTCTTTATACTTAGTAATATTCCAATCACCATCTTCAGTTACCTGTGCATAGGTCTTTGGTGCATAGGTCTTTAGCATATCTTCCGACAAAGGCATAAAGGCCCCTTTTTGAGTGTTCTCCCATCCATACAGCCAGTCTGTTGCAGTCGTTATAATATCTAAGCTACTATCCCCACTTAATAGCTGTACATTATACTGTGTCTGCCAATCCGTCCATTCTACATAAGTTAGTTCCAATTCAGCATTCACTTTCTCTGTCAAAACTTCATTCAGCTTCTTTAACATCGCTTCTAGTCGACCATTCGTCGGTTTGTTTCCAAGTACCAACATTTTAACTACTTCATGATTGGAAGTATCAATGGAACCATCCTCTAATACTTCTGATGTGTTTTTTCCTCCTCCGCTTTTACTCCCCCCGCACGCTACCAGACCAAGTGTCAAAGCCGATGCAAGTAAAACAGCGATACTTCTTTTGAAAAAATTGTTTTTTCTCATAATTGCCCTCCCATAATTATAACAGCTCTTTTTATATTGCTTTATCTGAACCCCATAGGGACTCATTCAAATCTATACTAACAACTGCATCAGCCCTTAACTGCTCCAACAGTAATCCCGGAGATGAAATATTTCTGAATAAATGGATACAGAAAGATTATCGGGCCTGTTGCCACAACTGCAGTTGCCATCTTCAAAGTGTTAGTCGGTAACTGCGAAACCGTAACATTCGCTCCAGCTACGGAGCTTCTCAGCGAATTTGCCTCATTGATAATTCCGTACAAGTAATACTGTAGCGGTTTATACTTTACAGCTGATCCAAGATATAGCGACGATTGATACCATTCATTCCAGTAACCAAGCGCCAAAAACAGTCCAACCGTTGCCAGTGCCGGTTTTAACATAGGAAGAACTAAAGATATAAATATTTTAAAATCTCCAGCTCCATCGATCTTACCGGATTCCGTAATCTCAAAAGGAACCGATTTTGCGAAATTCTTCATAAGAATAATTAACCATGGAGTCATAAGAAGCTGTAAAAACACTGCTAAATAACGTCCTCTCAGATTTAGATATCTTGAAATCCAAATAAAAGTAGGTGCCATACCCGCACTGAATAACGTCGTAAAGTAAATAAAGAACGAAATTGCATTTCGGAACTGAAAATCTTTTCTCTGCAACGCATATCCGGTCATTGCTATAATGAATAGTCCAATGATTGTACCAACTAACGTCATTATGACAGTTACTGTGTATGAACCAAGAATCATTTCAGGATATCTAAATACCCACTCAAAGGTTGAAATTGTAAACCCCTTCGGAAAAAGTCCAAATCCTTCTTTACGGATGATACTCTCTGTACTGAAAGAGGCAGATACAATCATAACAAAAGGCAACATGCAGACCAATGCAAATAGTCCAACAAACAGATAAGAGATAATTTTTACTGACATCGTACTTTTATCTTTTTTAATTCTAGTTCTATGTTTTTCCATTAATATTGCTCCTTTCTTTAGAATAATGCGTACTCTGGATCAAGTCGTTTTACCAACCAGTTACTAAACATAACCAGTATAAATCCAAACAGCGACTGATATAAACCTACAGCGGAAGAAGTCAAAAAGTTGTTCTGAGACATCATGGTACGATACACGAATGTTTCAATAATATCGGTTGTTGCAAATAGCTGTGAATTTCCACCGACTAGATTGTAAAACAACCCAAAATTACCTCTCACAATACCGCCAAGTGCGAACAAAAGCAGGATTATGAATGTTGGTTTCAACATCGGAAGGATTATGTACTTAATACGCTGCCAGCTGGTTGCCCCATCTACCTCAGCTGCCTCAATCATACTTGAATCAATTCCGCAGATAGAAGCAAAGTAAACAATCGATCCATATCCGGTACTTTGCCAGAACTGACAGATTATAATAATAAAAGGCCAGATGCCAGCCATACTGTAAATCTTCAGAGGATTCCCCCCGGACTCCCGTATCAGAGTATTCAAAGCACCCGTATCGTAATTCAATATATTAAAGGCTATCGCACCTACTAATACAGCTGAAATAAAATATGGAAGAAACATAAATGTCTGAGATACTTTTTTGAACCATTTGCACCGGATTTCATTGAGCATAATCGCAAGTGTAATCTGCAATATATTACCCCCTATGATAAAAACTAGGTTGTACAAAATTGTATTCTTCGTCAATGACCATAATTGACCTGAACTAAACAGAAATTCAAAATTCTTCAAACCCACAAAAGGACTTCCAAAGATACCATCTCTGAAATTATAGTTTGTAAACGCCATATAAACACCCGGCAATGGGCAATAACAAAATACAATAAAGAATATAATAGCCGGCAGACACATTAATAGCAAAACTCTGCTATCCACCAATGTTTTCCATAAAGATTTCTTTGGAGCTTTCATCGCTACTGCTTTGCTTTTTTTCACTTTCACATCTTCTCCTCCCAATTTTATGAAATCGGTTTCATTCTCAAACTGAGTTCATTTGCATTTGAATATCTATTGCAATTAATGTGCATCCCTCCTATAATTCTCTCTATTTTCCATCTAATAATTGTTAAACTTGTTGATTAATATAAATAAATTATAGATAAATACATGCAATTTGCACATGTAATTATTTTTCTTTTTTAGTAATATTTTTTGTATTATATTGGATTTTTTTAAGATTTTTTTCAGTAGAAAAAAGAAATAGCCCTACGACATGTTAAAAGAGGAATAGTTTAAAATCATAAAGATTAAAAACCCCTATAATGAGTCTTTCAAAATCACTATCTCATTATAGAAGTTTTACTGTTTTATAGTTTTGCTTAGTTATTTAATTTAAATTAATTATACTGACGTACTTCTTCTGTTTTATTCATATTCTTTCTGTATTTACTAGGTGATATTCCTGTTGTTTTTTTAAATACCTTGGTAAAATAAAAGTAATCATTATACCCAGTCAGCTCAGTAATTGCATCTATAGATAGATTTTCATCCGCTAATAGCTCTTTAGCTTTTTGGATCCGCTTGGAAGTGATATATTCTGAAAACGACAGACCTAGCTCTGATTTTAACTGACTACTCAAGTATCCTATGCTAATCCCATACTTCTCAGAAAGTCCGGATAAAGTGACATTATGGGTATAATTTTGCTTAATCTCCTTGATAATTCGCTTCATCATGGTGGGATTGATTAATTCCTCAGGTTGTTCTGCCTCTGTATTGCCGTTCTCGTTTTGCATATCGGTTAAAAGCCGCATTAGCACCGCATTTAGATGCTTTTGTTCAACCGGTTTCAGAAGATAATCAAATACCCCCAGGCGCAGAGCCGACTGTGCGTACTCAAATTCCGCGTAGCCGCTGATTAATACTACATTCACAGAAAGATTCTTTTCATTTATTTGCTGCAAAAGTTCCAGTCCGTTTAATCCCGGCATTCGAATGTCAGTAAAGAGCACATCCGGTTTCTTATCTTCTATTTCCTCCAAGGCTGTAACTCCGTTGTTTGCCTCTCCGATAACCTGAAACGGTAACCCAGATCTATCAATTAATTTTTTTAAAGTTAATGATATCCACATTTCATCATCTGCTAAAAATACTTTATACATGATTTTCTCCCTTTTCCCTTACATCATCCGGAATAATTATTGTAATTTTTGTTCCCTTATTAACTTCACTCTCAATACAAAACTTCATTTTATCTTCATAGAAAAGCTTCAGACGTTGATATATGTTTGCAATTCCAATTCCCTTTTGATTAGCTTGGCTATCCATCGTCTCACGTATCAATTGTAGATTGTCCGGTTCAATTCCACACCCGTTATCTTCCACAACAAAGCTAATATGATTTTCATCAAACATGCTAATTGTTATAGTAACCTCACCGCCCCCCATCTTCAGTTCCAAACCATGAAAGACTGCATTTTCCACCAGAGGCTGAAGCATCAATTTGATGACGTGCTTCCCACTTACTGCCTTATCCATATCTATTACCACATCTATCTTTCCCATAAACCGATAATATATAATTTTCGCGTATTCTTTTATGTAATTCACTTCTTCATTAACACTTACAATGTTTTCCCCCTTTACAGCAAATCGGAACACGTGAGATAGAGCTATGGTAATTTCAGCAATATCTTCCACCTCATAATATAATGCCATCGCTCGGATACACTCGAAGGTATTATAAAGAAAATGGGGATTGATTTGATTCTGGTAAGCTAGTACCTGAAGTTGTTTTTTCATAACTTCTGCCTCATACATCTTTTTCTGAGAAATTTGAATTTCGCGGTTCATCTTTTGCTGATCGTCTAACATCTGATTCAGACTCCGAACCACTGTTCCAATCTCATCTTCGCGTTCCGCCTCCAATCGTGAGTCTGGTTTATTCCGTAAATTTATAATAAAACTGTCCACCTTTCGCATAGGATAGACCAGTCGGCGATAACAAAACCATGCCAACATACCAATCATCAAAAATGCCAATACATACGCGAATGTCACAAATCCTTTCAACCCATCTGAACCGCTGAGAAGTTCCTGTTCGGAAATCCGGCTTACCACTCTCCACCCGTCCATTCGTAACTTATGTACCTGCACATTATACGTTTTTGTACTTTCAATCATACTACTGTCTAGCACCTCTACACCCTGATCTCCCCTGGAGGCCAAAACTTTATTATTCCGGTCAATCAAGTACACCTGTGCATGCTCAGTGGCTTGTGAATCCTCAAGCATCTTCATAAAATTGTCTACTTTCATAACAAGCACGCACATCCCAATCTGGATACCATACTGTTGATTATTAAGGTCATACACAGGATAATAGATCAGATAATAAGGGAAACCTGCTTGTTTCATATAAAATATATTACTAACTTCCATTTTGTTCTTTGCTTTACGGATAAGTTCTTGACTATCTAACTCTTTTCCCAAATTGGCAATCTGATTCATGTAAGCATCGTATAGGTAAATACCTACGATATTTTCTTCCAGAAGTACTGTATTTGAAAACACGGCCGTAACATCCTCCATAGAAATTATGCGCTCTAACGAGTTCATAGTAAAATACTTATATACCGTAGGCGAATACACGAACGTAGTAGCAATATGGTCCATCGAGCTGTGAAACTCTTCCACCTTACCCTCCAACTGTAGCAATATCTTATCATTCATTTTTAATGTGTTATTTCTCATCATCCGTTTTGAATAACTATTAGTAATCCCAAAAGCCACTAGAAGAAACAACACAATAAAAAGAGCAAATCCAGTCAGCTGTAAAAGGAGACTATTTTTAAATCTTTTGTTCATATAAAAAGTTCCTCTCCCTCTTTGCCTTCTAATTTACTTTATCAATCTGCTTTCCATATTTAATGCAGTTTTTTCTATATGCTTCATCTTTTAGCTTATCCAACTTCTCTATACCAAGCTGCTTTAGAGTCTCTATAAATTCTTGATAGCGCTCCTCGAATTCCTGTTCACTCTGAGCCAGGATCACTAACGAGAGCTGCCTTTTCTTATACTCATTAATGTCTGTCTGTATTCCATCAAATTCATTTTCTGATGACATTATCTCTCTAGGAATGGTTAGCAGTGAAGCATCATAGATAACAGTATTCTCATCTTTACTAAACGCTATATAGATATCCTTTTCAGCATCAAGTCTCCCTCCCTTTTCAGGCTCCAAAAGAACACTCTGTTCCCACGATACATTGGTGAACATCCACCACGCCCCTTGTCCAGTCTGGCTATACGCTGTGCTGTCCTCTATTCCTTCTTCAGAACGCTTTACTAAACCATCTTTAGTAATCTGATATCCTTTTCCCTCATAACCATAATTCCAGAACATCATTCCTTCTTCACTACTCATATAATCTATAAATTTTGCAACAGCTTCTGGATTTTCACAGTCTTTAGAGATAAATGTCCCTAACCAACCGGTAGGAGCCCTAAGATTCTTCCCCAAAACCGGCTGTTCTCCACCGGAAGATAAGATAGGTCCGGTAGATATCCACTGCGTTGCATTAATCCCACTATTTGCTACATTGCCGATAAAACAAAAGATACGTCCACTAGTCATATATTCCTTAATCCTACTGTTTTGAAGTGTAAGCTGTTCGGGACTTACATAGCCTTTTCGTATCATTGTGTTCAGAAAAAACAATGCATGTTTCATCTCAGGCTTTAGTATCACATCGCAGTATGCACCATACTCGTCTACGTATTCAGCTCCAAAAGAGCACGCTAGATATTTAATAGTAGGATCCTGATAATCTTTTCCATCAACCAGTAACGGGATCACTGGCTGTCCATTCACGGTTAGATTCATCTGCTTTACTTTTTCCAATGCGTCTAAAACCTGCGTTTCCGTCCTAAGATCATCTAAATTAAGGCCTGCTTGTTCCAAAAGGTTTTTGTTCCATATGATTGCATTATTGTCTCTATTCGTCACAATTTCTTCATAAAAAACGGAGTTAGGTTTCCAAATTTCCCTGGCTCCTGTAGAGTTGATATGGGAAGGCAGTGCATACCAGCCGCCGTCTCGATTAATCAATTCTTCTTTGATATCTTCTGGAAAGCTTGTTAGTAGATGGGACTCCGGGCAATACTTTCTCAAAAATTCTTCCAATTCCCAAACCTTCCCTGACGTGATTAGCTGACTAATTGTAGTTGAATCTGTAAGTGATATGATATCTGGCAAATTATCATTCAAAAGCATCAGACTAAGCTGTGTATCTCCATTCTGTGGAGGTACCGTTATATCCAAGGCTAGCCCTGTAATCCTTGATATATCACCAGTTATTGTCCCCTCAGTCATATCCCAAGATGGAGGTTCCCAGAAATTCACATCACAGAATAAAGAAGCACGCGCATATTCATCATTGTTCTCGGACTGACTTTGATTTGAATTACTACTACCACACCCATTCATCATACCCAACGTTAACAGAAATAATGTCATACCAATTATTCTTCGTCTCATATTTGCCCCTTATCTTCCATAGATGCATCCTTGTTTGGAGGTGTCTATAATATTTTACATTCTCCTATACTTTTATTAAAATATATCACATATTTCCATAAAAATCCTTGCCTATCTAACTGGAAAACTTGCAAATCTTATATACTCGAGTTTCATATGCCTCTAGAATCTGAACTCCAGCCTCCTCGGTAGCTGTAAATAGATTCTCCATTGTTTGCTTTAACTGAATCTTCTGCGCAGTCTCTGAGTAATTCAATACAAACAAGTATCTACAATCATCTTTCACACGCATCGCAATTTCACAACACCTAGGTAGTCCAATAATTTTCTCATAGGGTTCTACTATTTGAAGTTTCTTAAGGAATACACTCACTGACTCCTCCGTAAATGCACCACCATAGTAATACGTCTCTCCTTTCCCATAACGGTTACGTATCAAAGCAGGGGCGCCAGCATAATAACTTTCTGTATAATAACCCACTACTTCCGCGTCTCCAAGAGGTGCCAATATATCATTGAATACAATAGTTTCCAATTTGTCACCTTCCCATTCTGCGGCAACGCTCCTTACTTCTGGAGAAATCAGCAAGTACTCCGGACAATCAGTTCCCATCAGCTCCGAGAGAAGCCCCGGAAGTTTATCCATAACACACTGTCCGTGTTTATCTTTGTAACCGCTCCTACAGCCCATTATCAGGCAACCACCCTGTTCCACATATTTCTTTAAAAGGTCTTACCCATTCTTTTGTCATAATAGCTGCATGAGGACAGAATAGAACCTTATATTTTCCTAGAGTCTCCAAAGTGATGTGATCCAGATAGCAGTAATCATATGGTGTATGTGTGTGCTGACATGCTGCAAACAATGCATTTTGGCTGGCCTCCTCCACACTCTGATGCCATACATCTAACTGGGAATCCCAGATATTATCGTAATCTCTGATAATTCCAACCTTTGCCTCATAGGTACTTCCCGCTACACCATTTATAGACTCCAGTTTTTTATGTACCTGTTTTACCTCTGACAGTCTGCGGTTATCCCTCCCGGAATAATCTAGGATTCCATGCCAGTATATCTCTGTTCCCATAGTAGCTGTCCGCCACCTAAAATAGCTAACATAGTCCGCACCGTGAGCGATACTTTGCATTGTCCACAAGGTCAACTGACCTGGTTTTGGCGTCGGTGCCTTTATACCTGTATTCCAACCGTTTGCCCCGGTCTGTTGTTCCATGATTCCAAAGTTAGATGAGATAGATCTCATCTCAGCCAAATTCCTACTCCATCTGCGGTCCTTTAGTTCATCCTCTGCCTTATATGTACCGTAGCAATAGGCAAAATTAGGATAGGAGTCATATGTGATAAAGTCAAGACTTTCCTCTGTCATACGATGATTGTCCAGATTGGAAAAGATTCCATTGGTTGTAACGAAATCACCCGACTTAATATACATGCGAATAATGTCACTTTGCATCTTGGCAAATCTACAGGCACTCTCTGAGATAAAACGGGTGTAGTCCAGTACCTCGTGAGAATTTGTGGAATTGTTCAAAGTTGTTCTAGGTACATGAATCTCTTCCCATTCGGTATAGGTCTGATTCCAGAAAACTGTGCCCCAGGCTTGATTTACTGCGTTCAAAGTCTTATGTTTTTCTTTTAGAAAATCTCGAAATGCTAGGGTATCACTCTCAGAGTAGAAAACATCTTTTTCACAGTTCAACTCATTGTCAATCTGCCATCCTATTACGCTTGGATGCGAAGCAAAGTGAGATGCAACCTTTTCTACTATACGTCTAGATAATTCCTGGTAGACTTTTGAGTTATAATTATAATGTCTTCTAGCCCCATGGCGATAGAGTACACCGTCCATCGTTGCATTCAAGACTTCAGGATACTTCTCTGTAAGCCATGCTGGCGGCGTAGCTGTTGGTGTGCCGAAGATCACCTGCATCCTTTTTTTCTGAGCCACTTCAAGGAAACGTTCAAAAAAGGAATAATCAAACTCGCCTTCTGTCCGTTCAATTTTACTCCAGGCAAATTCTGCGATGCGAACGGTCTCAATTCCATGATCCAACATCCTTTTGAGATCCTCCTCCCAAAGTTCTTCCTTCCAATGTTCCGGGTAATAACATACCCCCAAAGAGATTCTTTCTCCTCCGATGAGTTTCATATCCTTTTCCTCCTGATTGTTTTTACTTGGACTATTACTCTAATACTCAATTTACTTACTATGTCTGAATTGCCACAACTGTTTCACCTTCTATAACTTTAACAGGAAGTCTGGTCACATATTTGGTCTTCTTACCTTCTATTATATCAACAAGTACATCCACGCAGCATTCTCCCTGACTATGCGGGTATATTGCGACTGAGGTCAGAAAAGGATGCACGTATCTTCGTATGTAACTCCCATCAATTCCAATTACAGAAACGTCCTTAGGAACCCGCATTCCTATACATTCGATTTGCTTGCAAAACCCGCAGCAAATTCATCATTGAAACAGATAACAGCTGTTGCTCGAGTTTTCCTCTTTTTATACTTAATCGCTGCAATCTGTCCATGCAAAAAGTAATCCTGTCCCCCAAAAACATCTCTGGCTAACCTCTGGTCCTGAATCAGAGCAAGAATATCAGTATCACTTTCTACTTCCTTAAGATTACTACTGATGTAATAGCGCTGAATATCCTCCCCATACTGTAGAGACATTAACTCTTTAAATGCCTGTGTTCTGGCATTTAAGTCTTCAAAGCAATAAGGTATTGCTAGTGCAATTTTTCGATGTCCCATTTTTTTCAGATAGCCATGGCTACCTCCATAACCCGATACATATCGATTTCCACCAACGGTACTGATTTCTTAAAATGAACTGAGTTGCCATAGGCGTTAGTCACAATCGGCAGATGATAATTCTTTCCGATGGTGTTCAGGTAGTGTTCCGTCGCATTTTCGTTAGGCATGATGATTCCATCCACCATGATATCCTTTATTGATTCAAAATCCATATCACCATTCATGACCACCATATAACCTCGCCTCTGTGCAGCAGAGATCATTCCCCGATATAATTCTATATTAAATGAGTTGGTCAAATCCTCACAAAAGAACAAAATCTGTCTAGTCCTCCGCTTCTGGAGAGACATCGCAACCGGATGAGGATAATAACCTAATTCTTCTGCTATCTGAAGTATTTTCTTTTTCTTAGATGTTTCCACGTAACCACTATTATTTAGGGCACGTGATACGAAGGAGACTGAGACACCGGTGCGTTCGGCAATATCTCTGCGGGTGACTATCTTCTTGCTCATAAGTTCCACCTCATTTATCTGTACACAGTAATTCATCTTTCGTTCAATCACTGTCTGTCAAATTGCTACGCTGCCTTAAAGGCAGTAGATACTCCTCGGTTGAAAGGTTTTACGATATGTTAATTATAAGTGGAATTGGATACTTTTATCAATATGTTTATATATGGTCACGTGTCCATATAGCATTGTGCTGTAGAGCTGTATTTTAGATTATATAAAAAGGGCACGCTGAATACCCCTAATTTTGTACTAGCTAATTAGGCATAAAAAAGCTAGAAAACTTTACGTCTCCTAGCAGAAAACACTTCGTCCCTTTATCTGGAGTTGGTGTTGCATAATATCTAATCTTCGACTCCACTTGTAATAGAATCATATTTTAATGCATAATACAAAGCCAAATCCAAATCATTTGCCCATGGATCATAATAATGTGCTTTAATCCCATTTACAGTCTGCGGAAAACCATAGCGCAAGATGCCTTGCCATCTTTAGAAAATAGATTCAAACAACTTCCACAAACCATAAATAGAGGCACCTGCTATTCCTCCAATTGCTGCACCTTGAAGGAACTATTTATATTGTTAAACAAAAAGAAAAGGTGCGACTCATAAGAGATGTATTACCGTAACTAATACCATCTCTTAGAATCCTACCTTTTTTATACTTACTTTTTACTATACTTACTTTTTTCTATATTTACTTTTCTAACTGATACTTCTCTAATAATTCCTGGACGATTCCCTTACCCCTTGATCTAACCGCTTCATACTCAACGATAAATCGAGCTGGAATTACCATATTAATCGTATTATTTCTTTTTACAAATCCCTCAAGATTCATGTAATGACTCATATTCTCGATCAAAGAACCACCTCAATTACTTACTATTATTAGTATATTCTTAGCAATTATAATGGTTCCTAAACCAAGCTACCTATTATTATATGTATAGATATGTCGATTTCTTAATTTGTCAACTACACTAGTACCATTTGCAGTTGGTATGTAACTATCCATAATGAATTCTTTACTTACTTCTTTCGCCCCTCCATTCTCTCTTGGTTGCAGGTTAGCGAATAAATTCTCTAATCTTCTCTCATCCATGCAGGCATCACGCTCCTTTCTGACTTATCCTTCTCTTTCCTGTAATAGCAACATAACGTACTTGGAATATAGTGCTTCAAAAGATTTCACATACGCGTATATAAGCTCGCCAATCTTAATATCATACAAGGGACCTAATTTAACAACTATAAATACATATGGGTGATTCTTGTATTCATGAAAAGCTGCAAGTTTATACTTAATATGTATGGTATCTTCTACTTTAAGAATACCGTATTTATCTAGTTCATACGTAATCTTCTTAATCCTCCCCACCGATAAGGAGTTTTCATGATTAAGATATGTTAAATACCTCGACTCTGTTAGTGCCTGAATTATAACATCATCATGATTTTCAGATAAAGGAAGTAAAATTCTTCCTAGTATATCAACATAATCTGTATAAGGCAATAGATCATCGACATAACCTTGGTAATACAAATACTGTACGATTTCATCTAATGCACCTAATTGTTTGCATATACTACTTACCATGTCTGTGTTCGTTTCTAATGCTGCTAAACCATCATTGGTAACAATTCGCTCTAGTTCTACTCCACCTTTCCCTATATTCTTAATGCTATATTGCTGTATGATAATCTGATAGATTAAGATCCCAAGAACAAGAAATATAGCAAAATTAACAAGATATATGTACTGCATCTGATCAATCCCAAAGATATTTGTCTTATATGTCACCTTAAACTTCTCGTAATTCAATGCATAATATAATGTAAATATTATGAATGCAAAGGCCCAATATACATATATAATACTGCGTCTTTTCTTATCTGCCTTAATCATAAAGCGAGACATATCAATCTCAAAACTAATTGTTATGAGGATACCTATCAAAATTACACAGGCCATCAAACACAATACTGATGGAAAGCTTGTAATATCAATAAAACAAGCCCCTATAATTCCACCTATGATTAAACCTACTAGTAAAAATAGTAACTTACCCCATATGGAGTGAAGAAATTTTATTATTCTCCTAATACAATCACCTTCAATACTATATTCTAATAATAGCAAAGAGACTATTGCCCATACTTAATAAATATATGCGCTATAGTCTCTTCTTACGTATCTTAATTTAATTATTGTAACTTAGCTATTACTATTTTGGCTATTGTATTTACATATTTTAACACATTTATACTATACCTCATTTATTTTGTTCTGTATAGTCTAAATTTAAAACGGGTTATAGAATCTACTGCCATTTTTAAAAGTAATATATAAGGCAATCACTGAAAATATAACAGTAACTCCTATTGTAATATAGTCATTTCTTCTTAATGGTCTTGCATAGTACCAAGTACGTTTCTTATGTTTTCCGAATCCGCGTAGTTCCATTGCATTACTTATTGTATCAATTCGCCCCATACTAGAGAAGATAAGTGGGAATATAATAACTGTTATGTTCTTAATTCTACTAAACAAAGGAGCTTTCCCAGACATCTCGATTCCCCTAGCTTCTTGCGCGTGTTTTATCTTAACAAAATCTCCTTGTACATCAGGGATATATCTTAAAGCTATCGCTATTGCATATCCGATGTTGTAATGAATACCCACTTTATTAAGGGAGGCTGCAAATTCGCTTGGATCTGTTGTAACAAAGAACATTAGTGCGGCAGGAATAATTGTGAAGTACTTTAATATCATATTCCCTTCATAAAATAGCTGTTCTGCTGTCATAGTATAAGGACCAACTATGTGGAATAGATCCGTTCTAGTTCCATAGATTTTAACCCCTTGATAAGGAGAGAATATAAAAACAGCAATAATGTTCAATACAAGGAAAATCATTATCATATTAAATACTGCACCAACTTGTCTCCACTGCGTTTTTGACATAGAAAAAATCACCAAACTAAAGACAAGCATTACAGCTAATACTCTTGTATCATAACTTAACATACTAACTACACACCACAATAAGAAGAAGATTAATTTAGTCACACCGCTAAGTTCATGTATCCAAGTATCTTTTTGTTCATAGGCTAGTATCTTAGACATAATCTAACACCATTTCTTTCTTACTATTATTCCTAATATTTTTCTCACAGTAGATAAAACGATCAACAAATTCAGAAGACTGTTCTATCCCACATCGTATTGCCAAATCATAAAGTGACGTTTTCTTAAGGTAAGCCTTATTTGCAATCTCTTCATTCGTAAGAATTGCAGAAGGGGTATCATCAGCAATCAGCTTTCCATCTGCTATTACCAATGCTCGATCCGTATATTCTAACATCAAATGCATATCATGAGTAATCATAATTATTGTAATTCCTAGTTTAGAATTAATCTCTTTTAAGAATTCCATAATTTCTGTATAATGCTTATAATCTTGTCCTGCTGTTGGTTCATCTAAGATAATAATCTCTGGATTCATAACAAGTATTGACGCAATGGTAACTCTCTTTTTCTGGCCAAAGCTTAAAGCTGATATCGGCCAATTACGGAATTGATACAATCCACAGATCTTCAAGGTTTGATATACTCGTTCTTTAATCTCCTCTTCAAGTAATCCTTTCACTGTAAGTCCTAATGCCACTTCATCATATATAAGTGGTTTGCAAATCATTTGATTTGGATTTTGCATCACAAGTCCGATTTTCTCTCCTCTTTTTTTAATGGACAGTGGAGATATATCTTGACCATGTAGGTATATTTTTCCTTGCTGTGGTTTATAAAAACCACAAATAAGATTGGATAGTGTAGACTTACCTGCCCCGTTTTTACCTACAACACTTAACATTTCACCTTTTTTAATATCAAAATTAATATCTTCTAGTATTGGTTCTCCTGCTGTGTAAGAAAAATGTAAATTCTCTATACGAAGTACTGATTCCTCGCCAACCTTTGGCACCTCTCTCTTAGCTAAGTCATACCATGTTCTCATCTGCTCTTCATAGTTATTAAGCTTCATATTCTCTATATGCTGAGGTTTTGCAGCCGCTGTAAGTTTACATCCTGCATGCTTTAAGGCACTAATATATAGAGGTTCTCTAATTCCTTGTTCTTCTAAGATATTCGTAACTAACAATTCATCTGGCAACATATCTGCAACAATTTGGCCTTCGTTAATAACTACAATACGGTCAACATCACGATATAATGCATCCTCTAACCTGTGTTCGATAATTATAATCGTTGCATTCCTATTCTTTTGTATCTTATCTATCATATCAATTGCTCTTTTACCAGTAGCAGGGTCTAGATTTGCTAAAGGTTCATCAAACAATAGAATTTTCACATCATCAACCAAAACTCCCGCCATAGAAACTCTCTGTTTTTGTCCACCAGATAATTCACCCGGCGCATGATTAAGTAAATTCTTCACATCTACTATTTCAGCTACTTCATTTACCTTTGCATGCATCTTATCCTGATCTATCATGTCATTCTCTAGAGCAAAGGCTATATCCTCTGCAACCGTTAATCCTATAAACTGGCCGTCCGTATCCTGAAGAACAGTACCAACAATCTTAGACATACCAAAGATGCCCAATTGTTTCGGGTCTTTTCCATCGATCCTTAAACTTCCACTACAATCACCCGGAAATGAAAATGGAACCAATCCGTTAATACAATGAGAAAGTGTTGACTTTCCAGAGCCGGACGGTCCCACAATTAAAACTTTCTCTCCGGGATATATCTTAAGATTAATATCCCGTAGAGATGGTTCCATCTGTGATCGATATTTAAATGTATAATCATTAAATTCAATAATAGGTTCCATATCCTAGTCCTCTTTACTAAGGCTTGATGATTTTGCTCCAATTTTAGCATAGCCAGATGCTAATAGAGTACCCAAAATACCGATTATTAGTACATTACCAAGTGCAGCGTATGCACCTTGTGTAAATACTTTATTCGCTGGTTCTACATATATAATTATATCTAATGCTGGTGCCACAACAATCCATGCTACTGCATTAGCTAGTACTTGTGCCACATTGAATGTAATAATCGACTTTTTACCAAAGCCACCTTCTTTAATGGCAAACTTCTTAGCAAGCAAACCAATTGCAATACCAATTACTGCTTCCGGTATAACCCAGCTCCACCATACACTTCCATAGAATATTAAGTCTCCAAGTGCATGTCCTAATATTCCGATTACTCCACCAACAATTGGTCCAAATACTGCAGCAAGAAATGCAAATACGGCCATTCTAGGTTGCAAGTATGTATTTGGAATACCGATTGGAATTTGTACTTCTGTTAAAGCAACAAAAAGTGCTGTACCAATACCAATTGCTACAACTTCTTTGATACCAAACTTCTTTTTCATACTTTAATCCTCCTCTTAGTTTATAGTTCCTAACAGAGTATACCATAACATTTTTCTTTTATAAAGTGATTTTTCTCTATTCTCGCTAAAAGAAAGAATCGTAAGTTTTAAAACAACTCATTTACTATCCTTTCAAATAATGCAGGTCTTGCTGCTATAAATTCTTTTCCTGATAGATTACTACATGCACCTTCTACCTTAGGAAATCTTAGGCAATACGCATGTAACAACTGATTTTCTAAAGAAAACTGTTTCTTCATCTGTTCATTCACACCTCGATTACCGTACTTAAAGTCCCCGATTATAGGATGTCCAATACTTTTTAGATGTGCACGAATCTGGTGCGTCTTACCTGTTATTAATTTAACCTGTAGCAAGGTATACGAACCATTTGTTTTAAGTGGTACATATTCTGTTGCAATAGGGTCAGCTCCTTCTATGGCATGATTTGTAATTGAAACTTTATTCGTTTTCTCATCTTTATACAAAAAGCCCTCAATTCTTTGTTGCTGTTCCACCTTCCCTTTGACGATACAGTGATAATACTTATCGATGGTACGCTCTTTAAACAGTTCCGCCATGGTTTGTAAACCAATTAATGTCTTACCCGCTACTACAAGACCACTTGTATTACGGTCAAGTCGATTACAGATAGAAGGCTTGAAGCTTCTTAATTCCTCTTTCGTCAACTGATTACTCTGTAGCAGATATGTGATAATACATTCAACTAAAGATACATCAGACTTTTCTGCTTTTTGTGATAACATTCCTACTTCTTTATTAATCAAAAGTATGTTCTCATCTTCGTAGATAATTTGAATTCCTTCCTCAACTTCTTCTACTAGGACTTCACTAAACTTTGCTATTGTTTCTTCTGCTAAGAATAGCTTGATTTCATCACTTTCCACTAATTTTTCACTGCCATCTGCTTTCTTTCCATTCAAAGTAATATTCTTCTTACGAAGCATCTTATACAGGAAACTCTTTGGGGCTTTGTTCAGATATTTGGCAAGCAACTTATCAAGTCTTTGATTTGCTTCGTTTTTTGATACAATTATACTTTGCATTACTATTTACTCCATTATATTTACTTTTATATATTCAAAGTCTTCAATAAGTTAACAACTTCTTCTCGTTCGCAGCTCTTAGTATTCTCATCAACTTGTTCTACTTGTGCTTGCTCCTGTTCTTTTGAATTACCAAGTGCCTTCACACGTAATAGGAATTTACTAAAATCAGTTAGTACTTTCACTTCAGGGGAATATCCTTGGTTTTTAATTGTTCTCACCAGATACGTCTGAATATAAGATATATCTTGTCCTTCTTTTCCTGACAATGCAATAACATGATGGTCATCTACAACAATACAATCCAGGTTAATTACCTTATCAGGAGAAGTGATTACTAAATCAGATATCATTGTTGTATTTGGAGAAATAACGTTACATACTTGTTCATATTTCTTATCATTCATTGATCGATAAGGGGCGACTATAATATAACCAACAAACATCTTTGCTCCAGGCAATGCTAATAAAATTGTAATTATAGTAAATACATTGTTTCTCGAGTTATCATTCAAAAGATAGCCTACTACAAATATAATTATGCCTATAAGTGCAATAATTATTGTATCTCTTAATTGTTTGTTCTTCTTGTACTTAATGTATCCGTGCATCCCCTTATCCACGTATGCTTCCTCCTGCTCGTTAATCCACTGTGTTTTCTCTCAAATCATGCATTCATCAGACGAATCCACAACTTACGACTTTCTATAAGAAAAGTATCAGCCACTTACTTCTTTGCTTTATGAACATTACGAATGGCTTTTTTCTTCTTAGGTTTACCATTGGAATTACCGTTTGATGTACCCTTTGCTCCTTTGCTTGAAAAAGTATACTTTCCAGAACCGGATTCCTTACCTCTACCATGTCCACTTTGCCCATTTTGATTATTTTGTCCATAACGATCATTGTTTCTTGGGCGTATTAAACAGTTCTTATCAAATCCAATTAAGTCAGTACGTCCAGCTTTTTGTAGTGCTTCTACTACAAGTTCATAGTTCTTTGGATTACGATATTGAATCAATGCTCGTTGCATGGCTTTCTCATGTGGATTCTTTGGTACATACACCTTCTCCATTGTTCTTGGATCTAACTCTGTATAGTACATACAAGTTGATATAGTTGATGGAGTTGGATAGAAATCTTGTACCTGCTCAGGCATGTATCCTAGATCCCTTAGATATTCCGCAAGAGCTACCGCTTCTTTCATAGTAGAACCAGGATGCGAAGACATAAGATAAGGAACTACGAATTGCTTCTTACCAACTTCGTCGTTTGTTTTCTTATATGCTTTGATAAATCTTTCATACACATTATTCGATGGTTTACCCATAAGCTTTAGTACGTTATCACTAATATGCTCAGGCGCTACTTTCAATTGACCACTTACATGATGCTCACAAAGCTCCTTCATAAATGTATCATCTTTATCATTAATAAGGTAATCAAAACGGATGCCTGAACGTATGAATACTTTCTTAACATTCGGTAATTCTCTTAATTTCTTCAGTAGACTTAAGTAATCCGAATGATCAATCTTAAGATTCTTACAAGGTGTAGGGAAAAGACATTGCTTATTGACACAAACACCTTTTGTCTTTTGCTTCTCACAAGCCGTATGTCTAAAGTTAGCGGTAGGACCACCAACATCATTAATATAACCTTTAAAATCCTTGTCCCATATTAGGTGCTGTGCTTCCTGTAGAATTGACTCATGACTTCTAGTTTGAATCATTCTACCTTGATGGAATGTTAAGGCACAGAAACTACAGCCTCCGAAACACCCTCGGTTACTAACTAAACTGAATTTCAATTCCTCTATTGCAGGTATTCCACCTTGTGCTTCGTAACTTGGGTGATAATCGCGCATAAATGGTAATGCATATACACGGTCCATCTCCGCCTGAGAAAGTGGCTTCGATGGTGGGTTTTGTACTACATATTCATTTTCTTTATATTTTTCAACTAATGGTTTTGCTGTAAATGGATCTGTATTACAGTATTGTTTATAGAAACTTCTTGCAAATTCCTCTTTACTTGCCAAGATACTTTGATAATCTGGTAATATAACTGCATCATACACAGAGTCTAAATTCTTTGCCTTATATACCGTTCCTGGTATAAATGTTATATCTGAAACAGCAATACCGCTTGCTAATGCATCTGCAATTTCAACAATCGAATGCTCTCCCATTCCATAAGATATAATATCTGCTCCTGAATCAAGAAGAATCGAACGTTTTACTTTATCACTCCAATAATCATAATGAGCAAGTCTTCTAAGACTCGCCTCAATTCCACCTGTAACAATCGGAATATCCTTGTATACTTTACGGATCAAATTACAATATACAATAGTAGCACGATCTGGTCGTTTTCCCATAACGCCACCTGGCGAATAGGCATCAACTTTACGATGCTTCTTTGCAACTGTGTAATGGTTAACCATGGTATCCATATTACCAGCACTTACTAAGAAACCAAGACGAGGTTTTCCAAGTATCTGTATACTCTCTTCGTCTTTCCAATCTGGTTGTGCAATGATACCAACTTGATATCCATTCGCTTCAAGAATCCTACTAATAATAGCAGGTCCAAAAGATGGATGGTCTACATAGGCATCCCCTATTACATACACAAAATCTAGTTGCTCTATTCCTCTTTTCTTCATATCCTCTTTGGATATTGGTAAATAATCTCTTATCATGACATACCTTTCTATATAACAATTCAAATGCATCTGGTTTATTTTTATTTATCGCTATTTATTACATAAACTTATGCAAGTTTCTCTACTCTGTTTTCAAATATATCAAAATAAGTATCGATATAATAATCAGCAAGCTCACGTTTTCTATCTTTGTCGTCTTCAGAATATGGATCAAATACGGCACACACGCTCATTCCAGCGCTTTTACCCGCCATAACTCCAAGTGCTAAATCCTCAAACACTAGACAGTTTTTTGGATCTACTTGCAAATCATCAGCTACTAGAAGATAGATGTCTGGTGCTGGTTTACCTTTTTTCGCTTCACAAGAAGTACGCACAGAATCAAAATATTCTGTTATATTCAAACTCTTTAATACATGATTCACTAATTCCCTTGAATTACTTGTAGCAATACCTGTTTTAATCCCTCTACTACGTAATTCTTCAAGAAATTCGATAACCCCTTTCTTAAGAGGTACTTCATTCCCGTATTTATCCCATGCCATCTTATTCCATTCTGCCTTTATTACATCTACTGGATCTGATAAATTAAAACGATCTTTGAAATACTGTGCTGTTTCAGAAAAACTCATTCCTTCCACAGCTTGTTGTAAATCACTTGGAACTTCAATTCCAAATTTACTTAAGTACTCCACATCAATTTCTTTCCACATCCACATGGAATCAACTAATGTACCATCTAAATCAAAAATAACTGCATCTATATTATTTAACATTATGCTCTCCTTTTCTATACTGCCTAACTAGGCAATTACTTCAATAATGCAAGTTCTTCTTCTGTAACCTCTCTATATTCACCAGGTTGCAAAGATTCATCAAGTTGTAGCGATCCCATTGATAAACGTTTCAGATACACTACCTTTTTCCCCACTACTTCAAACATTCTCTTAACTTGATGAAATTTCCCTTCTTGTATTATTAAGGTAATCTCACTAAACTCACCTTGTGACAAAATCGTTAATTTAGCAGGCATTGCTTGGAAGTCTTCATCGACTTGTAGCCCTATAGCAAAAGCTTCAACATCTTCTTTAGTAACAAAACCTTCTACTTTCGCATAATATTTTTTGTCTACATGTTTTTTAGGACTTAATAATGAATGTGCTAAATCTCCATCGTTAGTAATCAGAAGTAAACCTTCCGTATCTCTATCTAATCTTCCTACTGGGAATAAATCTTTTCTCTTTGATGTTGTTATCAAGTCAATAACGGTCTCGGCACGCTTATCTTCCGTTGCGGATAATACTCCAGCAGGTTTATTCAACATATAATACTCATAATGCACATAGGAAACATCTCTACCATCAAAACTAACGATATCTACACCTACAGTGATCTTACGATTCGGATCATTGACAACTTCATTATTAACTTGTACTCTTCTTTTTTTGATAAGCACTTTTACTTCACTTCGAGTCCCTACTCCCATATCTGCTAAGTATTTATCTAAACGCATTAATTCTTTCATTACATCCATCTCCATCCAGCAAAATATTTGTTCTTCATTCCATTATTGCTGCATTTTGCCCAGCCTAGGGGATATCCGTCAACGCATACTAAGAACCATGTGTTCTTTTTCTTTCTCTCTAATAAAATGCCTGAACAGCTTTGCATATCTTCCTTACCTGCTTTCTTGGCGGCAATTAGTATATCATATTCTTCACTGTTTTTACAAGTTATATAATTTTCCGTAATATCAAGTGTTTCACATTTCAGATATTTTACGGCATCAATGCCATCACTAAAGATATTCAATATATTCGAATAATTACTAATTTTCAATGCGTTTGCAAGAGCTTGGCTTGGTTCAAAACGATTTTTCTTCATATCTCCAAGATATAAGCCTTGTCGAAGAATACGAAGTCCTTTCATATTTGGTAGCCCTTCTGGTAGATAATATATTCGTTCATCACGAATCTCAAATAGATTTGGATCAAAATCCATATCCATATCTATTTGTTCTAAGAAATCCTTTGCTTCGTCTGATAAAACTACCTTCTTATAAGGATATTCTACATAAGAAGTAGATTCTACATCAGCACTTTTCTTTAGTAAGACAGTAAAATGTCCTTCACCCTCTACCTTATGAGGCCATACACGAATACAATTCCTTAACTGTTCATCATCACTATCAATCCATTCTGGCTGACCATAACCTAACCCCTCTACACGTTTAACTGGTTCTACACTAAAACCTTCTCGGTTCTCTAATAGATAACGAATTGTTGCTTCATTCTCTTCTGGTGAGAAGGTACAAGTGGAATATACCATATATCCACCTGGTTTCAACATGTCAGCTGCATAAAGTATAATATTCTTTTGTAAGTTATTATAATACTCAACGCCAAGCTGCTCCCAATTCTTGATAATGGTTGGATCCTTACGAAACATCCCCTCACCAGAACACGGAGCATCTACAAGAATTTTATCAAAATATCCCGGAAAATATTTCACCAAGTTAGCAGGGTCTTCACTAATTACAACTGCATTTTTTATTCCGAACAATTCAATGTTCTTAAGTAATGCTTTTGCTCTTGAATTGCTGATATCATTGGAAACCATCACGCCTGTACCACCTAATTTTGCAGCCAATTCTGTACTCTTACCTCCTGGGGCAGCACACACATCTAACACTTTGTCACCTGGCTCTATCTGAAGTAACTCCGCAGGAAGCATCGCACTTGGTTCTTGGATGTAGTATAAACCAGCATGATAATATGGATGTTTTGCTGGTTGATTATCTCCATCATAATAAAAACCATTGGTTGTCCAAGGAACCGGCTTTATAGGGCAGGGACTTATAGCTTCAAAGTCCTCACTTGTTAACTTCAATCGATTTACTCGTAAACCTGTTTTGTATCTATCATTATAACTGCTTAGGAATGCATCAAATTCATCCCCTAACAGTTCTCTCATTCTATCCTCAAATTTCTTTGGTAATGCCACTCTAACTCCTAACCGTCTGCTGTTACAGACTATCTACTATCTATAATAAAACAAATATCAATCGTAATAATTAAATCAAACTTTGAGCACGATATCCTTCTGAGATGATATCTAATTCTTTGTTGAAACGCTCAAGTTGTTCCAAATCACCACTTTGATATATGCGTAAAAATTCATCCTGAATCTTTACTACTTCTCTTTGATTTGCTACTTTATATAAATTCTGAATATTAGTCAAGATGTCCGATACTACACTTGCTTTAATACTAAATGAATTCTGTGCATCCATAATCTCATCTCTTACAGATGACATCTCCTGATCTAAAATTATAATTGCTTCTGATGCTTTCAACAACCTATCTTTAATATGTTGTGGCATATTGTGCTTGTACTTATACTGTAAAGAATGCTCAATTGTAGCCCAAAAGTTCATTGCAAGCGTTCTAATCTGTATCTCTGCTTGTAGACGTTTTGGACCTTGTAATGTCTGTACTGTATAATAAATAATTAAGTGATAACTACGATATCCACTTTCTTTCTTATTTCCAATATAGTCTTTGATTGACTTAATCTCCATATCATTTCTTAATTTGATTAATTCAACTACTTTATCTATATCTTCTACGAATTGACAGATAATACGAATACCTGCAATATCTTCGATTTGTGCCTCTATATGCTCTAACGGTATCTTTTTCTTCTGTGCCTTTTCTAAGATACTTGATATCTTCTTCACTCTACCGTTTACTTGTTCAATCGGTGAATACTCTCCTGCGTTGCGATATTCCGAGATAATATGATTAAATTTAACTACCAATTCATCGACTGCCAGTACATATGGGTCTAATATTTCTCTCCACAATTGTATCTCCATAGACCTCACCTTACCTTTCTTCACGTATTTTAATTATAACACAAAAGTTGTAAACTTACCTTATATTTTTATCATTATTCACCAAATACATATGATAATTTATATTGTTCAAGATACTTAAGTATATAATATGGATTTACGCTTATCTCATCATTCCCTTCCATGTAATAAATCCCAAAATGTAAGTGAACATCGAAATTTCCTGTTGTCCCCTCAACTTTACTATATCCTGTATCCCCCATAAAACCTAATAATTGGCCAGCAAGTACCTTATCTCCTATTTCTAAATCAGGTGCATAAGAATACAAATGCGCATAATAATAATACGCTCCACTCTCACTTCTAACACCAATACGATATCCACCTTGTTCTAGCCAGCCTTTGTTTTCAATAACTCCATCTGATACACTTACTACCGGATAGATTCCACGTGTATTCTCATTAGCCATAATATCCGTTCCTTCATGTCTGCGATCCCCACCATATGTCCTAGGATTCCCCCACGAATTCTCATAACTAACCAAATACTTCTTTCCCAAATCTTCTGGTACAGGAAAATACTGAATATCTGATAGTATTATCTTATATCTTTCGTATAATTTTTGATATAACTTTGTTTCATTAACTTTATCTACCATGGTTTCTGATAGCTTTTGATATTTAGAAACGCCTTTTTTCGTACAGGTATACGAATTTAGCATCATAGATAACGTAATATTTTCTATCTTGTCGGTATGCTTCTTATCACTATCCGATAAGAGCATGGTAAGGGTATCCTCTTTGAATTCCATACTTCGGAAAAGTTCCATATTGACATCTAAAGTATGTAACTTACGAATCATATTTTGATATGATAACGTAGTATGTATATAGCTAAGTAATAAAATATTAATACTCGCTAAAACTAGTATGCTTGCAACAATCAGAATTTTACCTTTATTTATCTTCATATGCTCTCCCTGTCCTTTCCACATACATGGTATTATATGTGTATTACAACAATTTAGAACAAAGAGCAAAAACAAAGAGTTTCTATAGTAAATCGAAACTATAGAAACTCTAATATCTTAAGGTTGCATACTCGTTGAATTCGTAGAACCTACGGAGGAATTCGTTCCGTTTGTGTTAGTACCATTTAGATTTGCTTCCTCTGTAAATTCACCATCTGTGCCTGTAGTCATATTCTCTTCCGAACCGAAAATAAACGTGTGTAAGGCGTCAATGTTATCTTGTAGCGTATCTGGTAATAATACAGACATACCTCTTACACTACTACCACTATATGCATTATCAACAGGAATACGTAATGTCTCAAGTTCTGTCGCACCTAGTGTAACAACAGTCGCTAAGTAATCCATAATTGTGGATTTACTAATATCTGTTGTAACAAGTGGTAAAATATCATACAAGATTGTAACTAACTCTGGTAATGATTTTGATTTGTATTTTTCAAAGATAGCATTTAATACCGTTCTTTGTCTTGAAGTTCTACCAAAATCATCACTTTCTGATTCCGTCTTTACGTAACGAATTCTTGAGTATCCAAGGGCTTGGTTACCATTAAGGGTTTGTGTACCAGCTCTTACATTACGATAAATCGGATTTGAGATATAGTTCGTACGATTTAAATAGGCTGCTTCGTTTGCAGATAAAGTAATATCAACACCGCCAAGTCGGTCAATAATATCTTCAAAACCAGAGAAATCAACAAGTACAGATCCATCTAATTCAATATCAAAATTCTCTTCAATTGTTTGTTTTAATAATGGCATTCCACCGTTATGGTACGCTGCATTCAGTTTATTGTCGCTATATCCTGGTATAGCAACATACAAATCTCTCATAATTGATGTTAATTTTAGGGCTTTTTGTTTGGTGTTAATCGTAGCAATCATCATACTATCTGTACGGCCTCTTGCAGAACCATCATTAATCGCTTCTTCTCCAACTAAAAGAATATTAATAACATCTTGATCCGTACGCAATGAACCTCCACTGTTCAAATTAATACTATCCGGATCCACTATATCAAGACCATCAATATCATCTTGATCAAACTCTTCTGTTAGCTTCTCTGTATTGCTCCAATCTGTAAAGTTGATACGATCTAGATAATTACTAACCGCATACATTCCACCGATTGAAACAATCATTACTACTGAAAATACGACTGTTAATATCTTGAGCCATCTTGGGAATCTACCCTTTTTCTTTGTTTCTACATAATCATCTGGGCTTTCATCATCTTCTTCATCCGAAATACTTATCATAGCTTCTATTTCTTGATTGATCTGATTTGCCAACGAACTTGTTATGTCATTCAACAAATCATCTTCAGATGTATTAAAATCACTATTATTTTCGTTATCTCTCATTCTTATAACTCCTATATTTTTATGTATTGCAAACAAATATTCAACACATTATATCACATCTTGTCAATAGATGAAAATACCAATACAAATTTTTATAAATTTTTATTTTCTCTTAATATTTATATTTTAGTCTTTTTCTATTTTATTCCTTTATAACATTCCCATATTTATCTATTTTGATACCATATGAGATTCCTTCATAATAGGATAAAAACTCTTGTGCTCTATCAGCCGATGTGATGGTATGCGTATAGGCGTCCTTTGTTTCACAAGGTATTAATCGTAAATTACATGAATTCTCTTCATCAATTGTCACATCTAACAAAACTGTACGTTCAATTGTATGACCGAAGATAAAGTTTCCAAGGCTATACACAATTGGTTTTCCGTTGTAGTACTCAATCCCTTGAAGTACATGTGGATGACTTCCTATAACCAAGTCTGCTCCTGCGTCGATATATTGTTTTGCCATAGTACGTTGGTATTCTTCTGGATGTTCTTTCTGCTCTATTCCCCAGTGCACATATACAACAACCAAATCATTACTTTGCTTTGCTATCTTGATCTCTTCTATAAGAAGAGTGGGATCATAGGTAGTAAAAAGTCCTGGGGAGTATTTCGTTGCATTCCAATCTGTCTCAGGTATTACCCTTGACGCACCTAAGAAAGCAATATTTCTTCCTTTCACTGTAATAGATGAAAGTCTTTTTGCCGCTTCTAGATTCTCTCCTGCACCGACTGATAGAATATTGTTTTCTTCTAAGGTAGCTATAGTATCCAGTAATGCCTCCGTTCCAAAGTCCAATGTATGGTTGTTCGCTAACGAAACGATATCTACACCCATTTCCGTAAGGATCGAAGCTCTCGCTGGATCTGCACGAAAAGTATACTGCTTATCCTTCATCTGGGTACCTCTCGTACTAAATGGAAATTCTAAATTCACCATTGTTATATCGGATGAATTCATCGTATCTAATAAATCCCCGGAAAGTATTGATGATATCCCATTACCTGAATCATACTTATTCAATGGTGATGTAGAGAATAATACATCACCTGCAATTGCTATATGTACCGGCTCAAACTTTGCCATGTTTTCCTCCACTTCAGCTTCTTGCAAAGGAAGTTCATCATCAACTGCCAAGTTCTGATTATTGAAATCACCTACACTACGACTCAGTTGCTCTTTAAAAAGTGTCTCTGTGCTTTCCAAAAGTGTCTGTGCAAACGGCAATTTAGATTGATTTGAGCTAGGTTTTTGTACTTCGAATGAAATATTCAAACTAATGCATACAACTGCAACAAAAATTATTGCAAGTGCAATTACATCAAACATTAACAGTCTATATAGTCGTCGTTTCTTCACATGCATTCCTCTCTATTTTATTAAAACTATTTTGTAACCTGATAATGCTCTAGAACGACGTTCTAGAGCTAACTTACCAGGTTATAACATATTATTTAATGGCTTCAAGTACAGCAACTACATAGTCATATAGTCGTTTTGTTGAACTGATGCATAATCTCTCTTTTGGTGTATGGATATCTGCCATATCTGGTCCAATTGAAACAATATCGATTCCTTCCATTTTTTCAGATATAATACCACACTCCAACCCTGCATGAATAGCTGTTACAACTGGTTCGCGGTTATATTGTTTCTTGAATACGTCGATAAGTAATTCACGGAATCCTGATTCTTTCTTATATTCCCAAGCTGGATATTCACCATCCATCACATAACTTGCTCCAATAGATTTAGCAAGTAACTCTAGCTTATCTGACACATAATGTTTATATGAGTTAAGTGAACTACGTGCTGAATAATTGAATTCCACAGTATCATTCACAACTCTTAAGATTCCCATATTAACTGAACTTTCAACTAAACCTTCGATATCTGAACTCATTACTAATACACCATATGGTGCTGTCACAAGCATATATATAATCTTATCTGTGCAATCTTTGCTGAATGTCTTTGTAACTTGGTCATTGCATTCGCTTACTTCTACCTTTGCATCCGGTTCGCTTGTAACAAGTTCATTTATAATATCCTTAGAAATTGTTTCTATTGTTGTTTTGATATCAGTAGTAAGGCTAGATGGTACAATAATAGTAGCAACAGCTTCACGAGGAATTGCATTATGTTTATTTCCACCATGGATATCTGCCAATGCAAATTCTTTTGTCTTTCCTAATTGCATAAGAATTCTACCTAACATTATGTTAGCATTTGTTCTATTCTTATGAATCTCAGCACCAGAGTGTCCACCTTGTAATCCTGTAACAGTGATTGTTATGGCTTGTCCTCCATCTACTACATCTTCATATTGTAGTGGTAGAGTAACTGTGCCATTTAGACCACCTGCAGAGCTACAAAGGATTACTCCCTCATCCTCTGAATCAAGGTTTAACATGTATTTTGCTTTTAAAGGTGTTGTATCAAGCCCAATAACACCATCCATACCAGTTTCTTCATCTGTTGTAATGATAACTTCTAAACGTGGATGTTTTAAAGTATCATCAGATAGTATAGCAAGTGCATATGCAACAGCGATACCATTATCTGCGCCAAGTGTTGTTCCGTTAGCGCGAACATAATCACCATCAATAACTAATTCTAGTCCATCTTTTTCAAAGTCATGGTTACTCCAAGATTCTTTCTCACAAACCATGTCCATATGTCCTTGTAAAATCACAGCTGGAGCATCTTCATATCCACTTGTAGCTTCTTTTATCATAACAACATTCAATACATCATCTTGGATATATTCAATGTTATGTTCTTTCGCAAATGATACCAAGTAATCACTAATTGCTTGCATATTTCCTGACCCTCTTGGTATCGCACTGATTTCTTCAAAGTATTTAAATATATTCTTATAATCAATTCCTGCTAATACATTACTCATTTTATTACCTCACAATCTTTTGCTTTAATAGATAATGCTAACTCTTAGCATTTAGTATATCTACTTATTATTATATTATTATCAATTTGAAAATTCAAGAAGAATCGCCCAAACTACTTCGACAGCTTCAATTAACCCCATTTTTTGATGAATCAAACTTACCAAAAAGGAACCGTCAGACGACTTAATACAGTCACTCTAACAGCTCCTTCTATATGTTCATGTTTATTATATATACTGTATGGATTTCAAATTAGTTTTTAAAACTATGAATTGGTGCAGGGATTCTTCCACCACGATTAACAAAATTATCACAACTTGCTTGATTAACAGACATAATTGGAGCATAACCAAGTAATCCACCGAATTCAGCAATATCTCCTACTTTTTTGCCGATTACAGGAATTAGACGAACTGCAGTTGTTTTTTGATTAATCATACCAATTGCCATCTCATCTGCTATGATACCAGAAATTGTTGTTGCTTTCGTATCCCCAGGAATTGCAATCATATCAAGACCTACAGAACATACGCAAGTCATTGCTTCTAGCTTTTCTAATGTTAACATTCCTGCTTGTACTGCATTAATCATACCTTGATCTTCACTAACAGGAATGAATGCACCACTTAAACCACCTACGTAAGAAGATGCCATAACACCGCCCTTCTTAACCTGATCATTCAATAATGCTAGAGCAGCTGTTGTTCCTGGAGCACCTGCATATTCAAGTCCCATTTCTTCAAAGATTTCAGCTACACTATCACCTACTGCTGGTGTTGGCGCTAACGATAAGTCAACAATACCAAAAGGAATATTCATTCTCTTTGAAGCTTCTATAGCAACTAATTGTCCTACTCTTGTAATCTTGAATGCAGTCTTCTTGATTGTTTCACATAATGTTCCAAAATCAGCACCACGAACACTCTCAAGTGCTTTCTTAACAACGCCAGGTCCACTAACACCAACATTAATAATCGCGTCAGCTTCTGTAACGCCATGGTATGCACCAGCCATGAATGGATTGTCATCAGGAGCATTACAGAATACCACTAATTTGGCACAGCCTAAGGAGTCTCTTTCTTTTGTTAATTCTGCTGATTCTAAGATAATCTCTCCCATTAGTTTAACAGCATCCATGTTAATACCTGTTTTTGTGGAACCCACATTAATTGAACTGCAGACTCTTTCTGTAACAGCTAATGCTTTTGGTATAGAACGAATTAATAATTCTTCACTCTTTGTCATTCCTTTAGAAACCAAAGCAGAATAGCCACCAATGAAGTTAACTCCTACTTTCACAGCTGCTTCATCAAGAGTTTTCGCTATTGTAACATAATCTTCTGGTGTTTTACATGCTGATCCACCAATTAAGGCGATTGGTGTAATTGAGATTCTCTTATTAACAATAGGTATACCGAATTCTCTCTCAATTTCTTTTCCTGTTGACACTAGATCTTTGGCAACTGTAGTAATTTTATTATAAATATTTTTGTTTAATTTATCCAAATCACTATCAATACAATCAAGTAAGCTTATTCCTAATGTAATTGTTCTTACATCAAGATTTTCTTGCTCAATCATCTTATTAGTTTCAATTACTTCATTAATGTTTATCATACGATTCAACCCTTTCTCGTCGCTACTTTGTGCTCTTACAATCTGTGCATCATATTGAAGATATCTTCATGTTGTACTTTAACGATTACTCCGATTTCCTCGCCGATTTGTTCCATTTCAACTGCAACTTCATCGAATTTCTTTGGTGCTTCATTCATGTCAACAACCATCATCATATTAAAGTAGCCTTGAACTATAGTTTGTGAAATATCTAAGATGTTGATTTTATTGTTCGCAAGATACGTACATACTTTTGCAATAATTCCTACGCTATCTTTTCCTACTACTGTAATAATTGTTTTTTTCATCTTGAATCTCCTCCAGTTTATATAATATTATAAAAACAGGTAACCTGTTTAGTTACTGTACCATTGTTTATTCAGTAAGTTATCTATACTGATACGAATTCGGATGGAACTTCTCGATTTGCAACTTGAATAGATACAGATTTTGATAACTCGTTACCATCTGCCTCTACTTCAAACTTTACCGTTTCATATGCTAATTCTGGAAAATTATTTTCTTTACTTAGATGTCCTAAGAATACATATTTCATCTTCTCATGCAATAATATACGAATGAGCTTTCCTGAATTTTCATTAGATAAATGACCTTTATCACCTAATATACGGCGTTTCAAGTAATACGGATAAGCCCCCACTTGCAACATATTCTCATCATGATTTGCTTCTATCAATAAGATTTCAGAATCTGCTAACTTAGATATAATATAATCATCATATTTACCTAAGTCAGTGGCTACTCCGACTTTATGACCATCCGTTTCGAATGTATAACAAACCGGATTGCTTGCATCATGAGACATTGCAAAAGGATTTACCTGAATATCATTAATCATAAAAGACTCATCTGGCTGTATAAATCGAAAACAATCTTCAGGAATATGTCCAACATTCTTTGTCTTAAGCATCGCTGCTATCGTCTCCACTGTACCATAGATTGGCATATGATATTTTCTTGCCATAACGCCAACCCCACATACATGATCGGAATGTTCATGTGTAATGAGAATACCATCTAATTTTTCAGGATTAATATCAACACTGCGTAGTCCTTCTTCGATCCTTTTCTTACTTATTCCTGCATCTACTAATATATTTGTATTCGCATTACCAACATATATGCAATTACCACTACTACCACTTGCTATACTACATAAATTCATGATTAACCTAACTTTCTATTAATAACATTCATAATCAAAATACTATTTACACTTTAACAAATCTATGACATTATAACACACCTTATTGCATTAATCTACTAAATTTTATAAATAAACACTTGTTTAGACCAGTATACAGACCGCCACTTGACAAATTTTCATGGCTATCTTGCTTACAATTCCAACAAAAAAGAGTTGTGCCTACTATAACATAGTAAGGTACAACTCTAACTTTTATTCAGTCAAACTTCGTACTAAAAAACTTCAATTAACTACTACTCGAAACCTTCAAGTGCGAAGTCTGAGTTTATTTGAGCAAGACAGATTCACGAATGAAATCACTATCGATGGTGATTCTACCCCTACCGTTTTGCTTCGAATAATACATAGCCCAGTCGGCACGATTTAGTAATTCACTCGGATTTTTACATGTTTCTGGATAAGAAGTAATTCCAATACTTGTGTTAATATAAATGGATTCACCATTATGTATTAACTCAGTATCTCTGATCTTACCATGTAATTCCTCCACTAAGACAAGCGAAGTATCTAGTCCTCGATTAGGAAATACCAGAACAAATTCCTCACCACCATAACGTCCAACCATTGCATTCGAAGCTTCTGCAACTTCTTTTGCTAAAGATGCAATTGTCTTTATAACAACATCACCAAAAAGATGCCCATAACTATCGTTTACTTTTTTGAACTTATCAATATCAAATAATGCCACTGTTAAAGAAGTCTTATTCAATATAGCAGCATTCAGATATTCGTTAAAACGTTGGGTTAGGTATCCGCGATTATAAACCCCTGTTAGGCCATCATGAGTGGCCATTCGTTCCATCTTCGCATATAAATTTGCATTATCAATAGCAACTAAGAATTGAGCTACTATACCTTCAAAAAAGCCTACATTTGAAGTAAAATAATCTTTTTTTGCATGTGTAACAATCAATATTCCAATTTGAACTTCTTTCTTAATTAATGGCACCATTAATACGGAACCCGTTATACTTTTAGATGGTAGGGGATACTTGTGTATATCTGCATCATTATCAACGAAAACTTTAGAATCTGCTAAGTAATTATTGAAGTGCCCCTTCTCTATCAACTCACCAAATTCTTTGTCTTCATTCATACCATACTTAGTACGCGCCTTATAATTAATCTTATTTTCTTCTGTCTGATTTAAAACTAATATACAGGTGTCAAGACCCATACCTTCAAGGACTGACTCTGTGATTAGTGTCATCAAATTTTCGATATCCAGTGATGATGAAATGTACTTAATAATCTCATTCTGAATCATCATCTCATTATTAACACTATTTATCTCTTTGTAGGCTTGCTCAAGTTTAACTTTTTGCATTCCCAAAAGTTCATTGGACTTTTTAACTTTTTCTTGATTTAATCTTAAATCTTCATTTGTTTGATTTACATCCTCTATCAATCTTGATTGCGCAAACACTTGAAAATTATATTCATTGACAACTTTCGCATAGAGCGAAACTATAAATGTTGAAAAAAACACTAATAACATAAAAACACAAGCGATTGGAAATAATCTTTCTTTTACTTCCTTAGTAATAATAGCATCAATAATTAATAACGTAACTAACGGAATAGATCCGGTTAGTATAGCAATTGTTCGATAATAAATATCTTCAAAATCATACATTAATATATATTCGTTAAAAAATAACACAAGACATAGCACAGATAACCCAAGATTATATGGAGTAGTAGCAATGATTGTATACCCTGCGGCAACTGTAATCTCTACAAACCGCAATACATATATGACATTTCTACTATTCATATAATTTCTAATTGATAGTAATAAATCTACTGCAAATATAGGAATGATAATTGCAAATGGCCATATATAGTCATTTGAATTCGATTGGGCAAAACGTTCCATTAAATACAAAAGTAAGAAAGCAATCAAATACCTATGTAATTGTGAAAACTTCTTCTGTGTTAATATCTTCTTATTTAATACCACGACTTATTCCTCCCAATATATATCAATTACATCCTCATTCTCAATTGGACTTGAGAATTCCGCTGGTTGTTGGTTTACCTTAAGAACTAACGATGTTCCTCTTGCTATCGTCATGTCGAATGCATAATAGTCAAGTATGTCAACAAAAATATATTTGTCTTTTCCTTTTAGCGTTATTCTTTGTCCATTTACCAGAATATGAATCTCTTTGTTGGTTGTTTGGGTTGTGTTTGCATAATACGTAGTCTTTTCTGCACCCATTTTGTCATTCTCAAGATTGTGTGATGTTTCTTCTAAATCATCTATGGTTGTAGTTTCTAGTGATGCTTCACTAATCTCTCGAAAACTCACTTCACTAACACGCTCGTATGCAATTGTAAAGTTCTC
Organism: Lachnospiraceae bacterium; assembly: GCA_019421365.1. Taxonomy (GTDB): domain Bacteria; phylum Bacillota; class Clostridia; order Lachnospirales; family Lachnospiraceae; genus Anaerosporobacter. Next base: position 95,054 of record JAHZFJ010000007.1, on the reverse strand, counting down.
ATAGACCTTGTCATCTACGCTAGCATATACATTATTAACCTTAATATCATCTTGATATGGCAAATCCATAAATTCCAATATTTGTCCCAATGTATAATAATTAAGAATCTCTATGCTATCACCGTCACTGATCGAATAATATTCCGACTCCAGCTTTTGGTTTGCCACTACAAACTTCGGACATATAATCTTCTTATTATTAAACATGAACTCTATAGTACTTTGATATTCAGGGATTTGACTAATAAAAATCTCTGCATCTTTCCCTATTGTTGATTCTACAATCTCAATCTTATCATGTTGAACAATTGGGGTATTAATACCTGTCTCTTTGCCATTAAGCTTAACAATAGCTGCCTCACCTAATTCGCCACGAGTCATTCGCGTTTGACCGTTTACTGTATATTGAATTGCCTTACCTCTCCTTGGAAATAGTTTCTCATTAGGAAAGCCAAATTGAATTGCGGCATCAACAATCGTAAGTTTATTATTATCATATAATTTCGTACGTTCTCCATTCACAGTAACGAAGATAAAATTATTCTTCTGTTCATAATAATTAAGACAGATACCAATTGGCGTAACAAGCAGTGGATCCTTCTTAATTTTCTCTGGTAAGAATCGAACTTCGGTTAATACTTCTTCTCCTCTAAGCGCAACGCGCTCTTTTGGCAGTGCTAAATTATCAGCTAATGTATCTACAAACCCAGGAATCTTGCCACCACCGCCTACTACAAACACTGCACTAACTGTTTTCCCACCATTTAGTTCAATAATCTTATCTGCTATATTCTTCGTTATGAATGTAACGGTTTCTTTCAACGATTCTTTAATCTCTTCCGTTGATGTCTTATGAGATATTCCCATAATATCCTTATATGATACTGTCTTTTTCTTTAAACACGCCAGTTTTATCTTCTCTGCTACTGTGAATTCCACAAGATATTTTTGCATAATTGCTTCTGTAAGTTCATCACCTGCATACGGTATCATTCCATAGGCAATAATACTTCCATCTTTGGTAATTGATATATCTGATGTACCTGCACCAACATCAACCAACGCAATATTAAGCATTCTGAATTTCTCAGGTATTGCTACATTAATTGCCGCAATTGGTTCTAATGTTAAATTAGCTACTTGTAATCCCGCTTTCTCTACAGCACTATATAAACCATCAATAACTTCTTCTGGTAAAAATGTTGCTAAAAGTTCAACACTAATCTTGTTTGCCTTATGATCTTCTAATTTCAGAATAGGATAATCATTCAAATAATAATGTACAGGTGTATATGCAACACAATAAAAATCGATATTCTCATTCTGCATCTCTGCGCGTATATCATCATAAGCTTTTTCAACAGCCAATAAGTCTAACGAGTGAATGTGTACATCTGTAACAGATGTTTCCGTCTGAAATTCATAATCTGCTCTAACAGTTATCGTCTTAAGAACACGACCTGCTGCTGCAATACACACATCAGTCAGTGTCACATTTAGTTCTTTTTCTAACTCTTTTTTAATGTAAGCAATGGACTCTGATACTTTTCCAATGTCATGTATCTGACCATCTAACATTGCCCTAGTATCATGCTCTTTCACACAGATAGCAGCTACTGTGAAGTTATGATCATTCTCTCGATACCCTACTGTACCCACAATGCTTCTTGTACCGATATCTAATCCGAATACCATATGTTTTGGATATCTTGTCTGTTCCATTGAATGTTGCCCCCAAAATCGTGCTTTATAATATCTTTTTTTACAATAAATTAATTATAGCATATTTATTAATGTTAAACTAGTAAAAATTGTATCTCTTTCTCCAAATCATACAATTCCCCATTATTATACAATATTCTGTCACAATTGTCACTATAATCCTTATCGCTCATTTGATTTTTTAGAATTGCACTAATTTTTTCTTCCGAATAACCACGGATATTCATTAATCTTTGTTTACGAACTTCTTCCTCAACAGCTACATACCACACAGTATCACACAAATCTCGATATCCTGCTTCAATCAATAAAGCGGTTTCTATTACAATATAAGGGACTTGTTTTTCTTTCGACGTATGCTCATTTGTAGTCTTTATCTCATCAATCTCTTTAATAACACATTGCATTACTAAAGGATGAACGAAAGAGTTCAGCTTTTCTAACTTATCTTTATCTGCAAATACAATCTCACTTAATTTCTTCCGATTAATTTCACCATCTTTATTAAGGATTCCCGTACCAAAGTATGAAACTATCTTTTGGTAACTTTCTTCCCCTTTTTCATATAATCTTTTGGCAATATCATCGGTAATTATAAGATGTGCACCATATTTTTTTTCTAAGATGTCAGCTACGGTTGATTTACCGCTGCCGACACCTCCCATTAATCCTATTATCTTCATTAAAGAGTACTATTCCTTCCCTATAGTAATCTGCGTTTTATATGCTACTTAGCTTCGTACCAATTGCTACCTTGTTTCACTTCTACTTCAAGAGGTACATGAAGCGTTGCTGCTCCTTGCATCTCGTCTTTCAGAATTGTTGCAACTTGTTCAATTTCATCTTTATGAGTCTCAATTAATAATTCATCGTGGATTTGTAACAATAATCTCGATTTTAATTTCAAGTCTTTTAACTTCTGATTTGTACGAATCATAGCAATTTTAATAATATCTGCCGCAGTACCTTGAATTGGCGAATTCATAGCTACGCGTTCTCCAAAAGAACGTTGCATGAAATTACTTGAGCTTAATTCTGGTATTGGCCTTCTTCTATTGAATAAGGAAGTAACATATCCATTTTTCTTACCTTCTTCAACAAGATTATCAAGGAATTCCTTAACCCTTGGATACGTTTCAAAATACTTCTTAATATATACATCCGCTTCCTTCTTCGTTATATTAAGATCTTGACCAAGACTGAACGAACTAATTCCATATACAATTCCGAAGTTAACAGCTTTTGCATTACTACGTTGTGCATTCGTTACTTCATCAAGTGGCGTATGGAATACTTGTGATGCAGTTATTTTATGAATATCTTGTTCTTGTTTGTAGGCTTCAATAAGTCTCTCATCATCTGACATATGAGCAAGTACACGTAATTCGATTTGTGAATAATCCGCATCTAGGAATACATATCCATCTTCTGGTATGAAAACTTTACGGATCTGACGACCTAATTCCATACGTATTGGAATATTTTGAAGGTTTGGTTCTGTACTACTAATACGTCCTGTCGCCGTAATTGTCTGATTGAATTTACCATGGATACGATTATCATCAGCAATATATGTTGCCAAACCATCTGCATACGTAGATTTTAATTTCGTTAATTGACGATATTCTAAGATTTCATCGATAACTGGGTCTTCGCTACGTAACTTCTCTAACACATCTGCCGATGTGGAATAGCCCGTCTTTGTTTTCTTTGCAAATGGCATGTGTAATTTTTCGAATAAAATGATTCCTAATTGCTTTGGCGAGTTAATATTAAACTCTTCCCCTGCATGTTCATAAATCTTTTTCTCTAATTCTTTAATGCGAACCTCTAGTTGATTTCCATATTCTTTTAACGCTTCTTTATTAACACGGATTCCTCTAAATTCCATATCGTATAGAGTATAGATAAGTGGCATCTCAATATCCACAAATAACTCCAAAGAATTCGCCTCATGCAACTGCATGCTTAACTTCTCTAAGGCAAGATATGCAATATAACTATGGTAACAAATAAAATACGTATATACCTCTTTTTTGCTTTCAAAGATTTCTTTTTCCTTTGTTTTACCAAACAATTCTTCTCTTGAAGGAACTGCCATTCCTAGATAATCTCTAGCAATATCATCATAATGATACGTATCTTTTAATGGGTTCATTACATAAGAAGCAAGCCCCATATCATAGACTTTACTCTCGCTTGTTGCTTGAATATACGGAAGCATTTCCTTTAAAGATACAGTCGACAGCATAATATTCTTTTCTATTATTCTATTTACTTGTTCAAGTATATATTCCACGGAAATCCCTTCACTAACTGAAAGGTAATAACTCTTTTCTTCTGAATAGGTTACCGCTACCCCTACTATACTACCTTCTATACAGGCTAACATAAGACCTACTCTGTCAGTACTGATTCCATCAGTTACTAGTTCTTTTAAATCTCTTGCTTCTTTTAATCCAAGTATAGAATTAAAAATCTTATCCGCTTCTTCTTTCGAAGTAACCTCTACGAATTTTTCTTCCATCTTATCGTTGCGACTCACATCTCCTTCGAACTTGTTAAGAAGACTCTTGAATTCGAAACGCTTGAATAGAGCAAAGGCTTCTGGTGTGAAAAGGGAAGGCATCTTTGTCTCTTCTAAGGTATAGTCTAGCTCACAATCTACTTTAATCGTTGCAAGCTCTTTACTTAACACTGCCAAATCATAATGTTCACGTAAGGATTCTCTCGCTTTATTCGGCATAACTTCATCTATATGTGCATATGCATTCTCTACCGTTTCAAATGCCATAAGTATTTTAGCAGCTGTTTTCTCTCCAATACCAGGTACACCAGGAATATTATCCGATGCATCCCCCATTAACCCTTTTAAATCTATAATCTGCGTAGGAGTAACTTGGTACTTCTCAACTACTTCAGCTGTATTGTAATTCTCTATCTCTGTTCCTCCACGCTTTGTTTTAGGAATTCGTATTAGGATCCTATCTGAAGCAAGCTGTAATAAATCTCGGTCTCCTGAAACTAATGAGACATTCATTCCTTGTTCGCTACATCTCGTTGCAATAGTACCAAGAATATCATCCGCTTCATATCCAGCTTTCTCAATTGTACGAACACCCATAGCATGTAATACTTCTTTTAATAGCGGCACTTGCTCACGTAATTCTTCTGGCATTCCTTTTCTAGTACCTTTATATTCTGGGTATTTGATATGACGAAATGTTGGATGTTTCACATCGAACGCAACTGCTAAATACTGCGCTTGCTCTTCTTCTAATATCTTCAACATGATGTTAATAAATCCATAAATCGCGTTCGTATGAATCCCCTCTGAATTCGTTAAATCAGGCACTCCATAAAAAGCACGATTAATAATACTATTTCCATCTATCAATACTATTTTATCACTCATTTTTTAATTCCTTTCCACGTTCCAACTCTTGCTCTTTATATTGATAGTATCTAACATTTCTATTTTGTTATGCCACTACCTTTTTTACTTTTTATCACCTATCTTACCATTATTATAATTTAATGACTTATCAGTAATCCGATTATTAAACTCAATGATTTTATTTGCTTGGCGTTCTATAATAAACTCCATCAATTCTTCATAATGTTTCTCAATCTCACTATTCAATGCATTCTGTTTGTCCAAAAAATAATAATACTTCATAAAATACGTACTCTCTTCTTTGGATTCATTTGGTGTCTCTAACTCAGTTACTGCGTTAGTATTCACATTGACCATAATACAGAATACACAACAAATAATTACATAAATCATTCTCTTACGAACATAATTGAGTCTTGCTCTTCGTATTCTTTCTTCCGACTTATGTAGTGATTTTACAAAATCAATGTGTAAATCACCTGACAAATTCTTATCTTCATCAAGTTGCTTCATACCAGTCAGGAGCGTAAAATAAACTTCTAATTCTTCTTTGCAATCCGAACAATATTCAATATGCTCTAAAAATTCTTCTAATTGATCGACATCTAATTTGTCATTAATATATGGCATAATTAGACCTTGTGCTTCTTTGCAAGTCATATTATTAAACATACTCCTTTCCAAAGCCCTTACTATCTCAGTCATGAACTAAATGATAATTCCAAAGTACCAATGATACCATTTTGATAGTTGGCTTTAATTATATAATAACACGAACATTCCTTTTTAAAAAGAAATTATTTCACAAAATTCATATACCACCAAATTAACTCAACTATATTACATCGTTCTCTTTTTAGATTGTTCACTATATAGTACGAAAAATCCGCATTAAAATATTTGCTTTAAACAAATATTCTAATGCGGAACTTAATCATCACATTATATGCCGGCAGTGGGACTTGAACCCACACGGCGTTGCCACCAACAGATTTTGAGTCTGCCTCGTCTGCCATTCCGACATGCCGGCTTATTTATTCACATCCATAATATGTATGAATGTTTAATAACAATTTTTTATAACTGCTATCAACAAAATTAATGATACCATATGAAAATTAAAAATGCAAGTGAATTTTTCAAAATTTTCATGCAATATAGAAAATTTGATATTAATAAAATTAATACTTTACAATATCTTCTATCTATTGTATTATTGTATTAAGTCATTAATACAGCGATACAATCGATACAACAAAGGAGGTGAATTCACTTTGAGCTTTAAACTAAATAGTGATAAACCAGTATATCTGCAAATTATGGAACAAATTGAGCTGGATATTCTTTCTGGCAAATACAAACCCGGAGACAAATTTCCTTCCGTACGTGAACTTGCTGCCCATGCAATGGTAAATCCAAATACTATGCAAAAAGCGCTTTCAGAACTTGAAAGAAATGGACTCGTCTATTCACAAAGAACAAGCGGACGCTTTATAACTGATAATAAGGAGTTGTTAGAAACAATGAAACGAGATATTGCGAAAAAAGAGGTTCAAGATTTTATTACACATATGAAGACTCTTGGTTTTACTAACCAAGAAATCCAAACATTAATCGAAGAGGAAACCATACAACATTCAGAACTAGATAGCTAAATCACTATAAAACACTATAACTTACAAATGATACTAATTAGAATTTAAATAAGAAAGGACGAAATCTATGAAACCATCTAAATCAGATGCATCAGATGTCATATTAACCTGCGACTCTGTCAGTAAATCTTTTCAAAACATTCACGCTTTGTCGGATGTTACCCTAACTTTAAATCAAGGTAAAATAATTGGCTTATTAGGATCAAACGGAAGTGGAAAATCTACATTTCTCAAGCTAATTAATGGTTTACTTGTTCCCGATAAAGGAGAAATTAGAATTAATGGTCATACACCTGGCGTTGAGACCAAGAAAATAATATCCTATCTTCCTGATGCAACTTATCTCAGCAATTATATGACCGCAAAACAAATTATTGAATTCTTCGCTGATTTTTATAGCGATTTCGATATCAAGAAAGCTTTCGAGATGCTCAAACTACTCAATCTAAAACCTGAGATGAAGATGAAATCCATGTCTAAAGGTATGAAAGAAAAATTACAACTTCTTTTAGTAATGAGCCGTGACGCCATGCTTTATTGTCTCGACGAGCCTATAGGCGGGGTTGACCCTGCTGCAAGAGACTATATACTTAACACAATTATAACAAACTACTCAGAGAATGCGACCGTACTAATCTCTACCCACTTAATATCCGAAGTTGAAATGATCCTAGACGAAGCCATTTTCTTGAACAATGGAACTGTAATGCTCCATGAAAGTGCAGATCATATTCGTGGCAGCAATCATATGTCAATTGATTCTTATTTTAGGGAGGTGTTCAAATGTATACCAAATTATTAAAGCATGAATGTAGGGCAAACCTACGATACTTAATTCCCTTATACATCATATTATTATTCACTACTCTTACAGTCATAGGAATAAGTCATATATCATTTTTCAATGACCACTTACCATTTGTAACGAATATGTTCTATTTGGGATATGTCCTTAGCTTAATTTTATTAGCAGCCTTTACAATCTGCCTAGTAATCTATCGTTTCTACAAGAATTTTATGACTGGGGAAGGCTATTTGATGTTTACCTTACCAGTAAGCACACATGAGCTAATATTATCAAAATTTACTACTGGAATGCTTAGCACAATCGTTACTTTTTCGCTGATAATCGCTAGTGTATTACTTGTAGTTAATACCACTTCATACGAAGTTAGCTTGGATTCATCAATTGAATCTAACTCCTTATCATACCTTGTAGAATACTTTGGTATAGCGAATATAATCTATATAGTTGTCTTAATGATTTGTGCAGTAGCTATGCAAATCTTATTTTACTATTTATGCATCTCAATAGGGCAAATGATTACCCAAAACAAGATACTGGGGTCTCTAATTGCTTATATTGCACTAGGTACGATAATGCAGGTTGTTTCTTTAATTGTACTTGTGATAATAGGGCTATTTGTGAAAAATCCTAATGATATACTTTCATATCTGCATATCCTTTTACCAATTGCGTTAATTGGTACTTTAATAGCTATAGCAGTCTTATATCTAGTCATTCACTATATCTTAAAAAAGAAATTGAATCTCGAATGATGCGTAACGTATACGTATTAATATAAATAGAAAAGACTTATGTGGGCCTACTTTGAATATTCCCACATAAGTCTTTCTCCTTTATATTGTTGTTCTATTGCTATTCTATTTCTTCTCTTTTCTTATGCTCTTATTTTTATTCCTTACTAGTCTGCCTCATCATTTGACACAGATAAAGTATCCTTTGCCAACTCTATAATATCTGCTATCTCAGATTTTTCTAATTTAGCAAACTCCGCTAATTCATCTAGCGTTGCCTCTCTGCCGAATTCTTCTGCTAAATCTTTCATACAACTACTAATGAAATTAATCTTCTCAACAATACGATTCTCCAAAATTTTATCATCCTGTTGTTCGTGTATTGCAAATTCCATACTTTCACGAATTCGATTTAGTATATATTCTAATGTATCTGGAATAGATTCCGTTGGCACACGATTCGCTCCAGTACAGATTTCTTCCAAAGCAGTCATCAATCCAATATTCCCTTCTTGAATCAAGTCACCAACAATAATTCCTTTACCTTGATAACTTCTTGCGATATCTACTACCTCACGAAGATAAAGTTCAAGTAGTCTTTCCTTAGCAGAACGATTTCCCTTTCGCAGTGAGTTGATTAACATATCCACTTCACCTTCCGCCATTGGGTTTATCATCTCAAGATCCTCTAGGTACATTCTTATATACGAAGCCTCTTCCTTCTCTAACCGTTCTTCTCGCTCTTTCAATTCTTGTAGCGCTTGTTTACTTTCATCATCTAGGAATTCTTGTTCATTACCATGCTCAACTTCTTCGTCAATTGAAGTTACACCAACACTCTCCTCATTCGCTTTAATATTGCGAATATAGCCTTGAATTCTAATCTGATTGGCAGCAAGATATTCATATACATGTCCCATCTGTTCAGTAGTAAACTTTGAGTCATCTAACAACTCCTTAATCTCGTCCATTGTAATTATATTATCTTGTGCTTTAGCTAAATCAACTATGGCAGCTAACATAGCTAAGAAATTCTCTCTATCTTGCATCTTCTTATTGCTCCTCTATATTATTATGAAAAGTTTAACCTATTTGGTATTACTCTCAAATAGTCATAAACTAAATGAAGTTTTTAATGTGCGCAATCTGAGCTACTTATTCACTTATTCTGAAGTAACTCCATTAATTTCTTATATTACTTTAATTATTTACAACTATTCAGAATTTTCTACTACATAGCAACAATTTTTATGTGCTAACTTCATTGTAACAAAGAAACTGCTTTTTGGCTATATTTTTTAATCTACTATATTAATTCGAATACAATTGAGCTACTCTACTTTATCTAGCTAATAACATTGTCTGCTTTATACTTATGTCTTTTATATTTTATAGCGTATCACTTTTATCTTTTATCCTTTGTCGCATCTTACATTTTCTTTGACAACAGTTATTTTTTCTATTATCATATACATAGCATTGCCAAATAAGTAAATAATGTATATGGCAATTATCTAATAATCATAAGAAAGAGGGAACAAAAATGACAGAAAAAAATCCTGTTGTAACAATTGAATTAGAAACTGGTGGAATTATTAAAGTAGAGCTTTATCCTGAAATCGCACCAAACACAGTAAACAACTTTATTTCTTTAGTTAAAAAAGGTTACTATAACGGTTTAATCTTCCACCGTGTAATTAAAGGTTTCATGATTCAAGGTGGTTGTCCAGACGGAACTGGTATGGGTGGCCCAGGTTACTCAATCAAAGGCGAATTCTCAATGAACGGATTCGATAATAAATTAGAACATACTGAAGGTGTTATCTCTATGGCACGTTCACAAATGCCAAATTCAGCAGGTTCACAATTTTTCATTATGCACAAAAACTCACCTCACCTAGATGGTTCTTATGCCGCTTTCGGTAAAGTAATTGAAGGTATGAATGTAGTAAATGAAATTGCTGAAACTCAAACTGATTATTCTGATAGACCAACTTATGATCAAGTTATGAAATCAGTAACAGTTGATACATTCGGTGTTGACTACCCAGAACCAGAAAAATGCTAATATTGATGTAACTATAGAATAAGAATGTGATTTCCCCTATTCTCTATAGAGACGAACTACAACAAAAATCCCCTCATGTAGAGCATCTTGACTCAACACGAGGGGACTTTTCTAACTCATATATCTAGATAATTCTAATTAGAATAATCCAGTAATTACTCCATCTTCATTCACATCGATACCTTCTGCCGCCGGTCTCTTCGGTAAACCTGGCATAGTCATTACAGTACCAGTAATTGCCACAACAAAGCCTGCTCCCGCAGATACATATACTTCACGAATATGGATAGGGAAGTTTGTTGGTCTTCCTAATAAGGTAGGATCATCTGATAATGAATATTGATTCTTCGCCATACAAACTGGCATGTTAGCAAAACCAAGGCTTTCGATCTTCTCAATTGCTTTGGAAGCTTGACCATCATATGTTACTTCTGATGCACCGTAAATCTTCTTTGCTATTGTTTCTATCTTTTCTTTAATTGATAAATTATCTTCATAAAGTACTTTGAAATTACTTGGTTTCTCTCCAATTGTTTTAATTACTTTCTGTGCAAGGTCAATTCCACCTTCTCCACCTTTTTCCCATACTTCAGATAGAGAGAATTCACAACCACGTGATTCACAGAATTCTCTTACAAAATCAAGCTCTGCATCTGTATCTGTCATAAAACGATTCAACGTAACAACAACAGGTACGCCATAGTTTTGTAGGTTTTCAATATGTTTTTCAAGATTAACAATACCTGCCTTTAAAGCATCAAGGTTTTCTGCTGACAAATCAGCTTTCGCTACTCCACCATTATACTTTAACGCTCTTACTGTTGCTACAAGAACAACTGCATCTGGTTTTAATCCAGCCATTCGACACTTGATATCAAAGAATTTCTCTGCACCAAGGTCAGCACCAAATCCAGCTTCTGTAATCACATAATCTGCAAGTTTAAGGGCTGTCTTTGTTGCTCTTACACTGTTACAGCCATGTGCAATGTTTGCAAACGGTCCACCATGTACAATTGCTGGTGTATGCTCTAGTGTTTGAATTAAGTTTGGTTTTAAGGCATCTTTTAACAATGCTGCCATTGAACCAACCGCATTCAATTCTTTCGCTGTAACTGGAGCACCATCATAGTTATATGCTACAATAATTCTACCAAGTCTTTCTTTTAAGTCCTTCATATCAGCAGCAAGACAAAGGATTGCCATAATCTCTGATGCAACTGTAATAATAAAATGGTCTTCTCTTACCGTTCCATCTACCTTACGTCCAAGACCAACTACGATATTACGTAGAACACGATCATTCATATCTAAGCATCTTTTCCAAACAATTTGGTTTGGATCAATATTTAAGATATTGCCTTGTTGGATATGATTATCCAACATTGCTGCTAATAAATTGTTAGCAGACGTAATTGCATGAAAATCGCCCGTAAAATGTAAGTTCAAATCTTCCATAGGTACAACCTGTGCGTATCCACCACCTGCTGCACCACCTTTAACGCCAAAACAAGGTCCTAAAGAAGGTTCTCTAAGGGCAATAACTGCCTTCTTATTCAATTTTCCAAATGCTTCTCCCAAGCCTACAGAAGTTGTTGTTTTACCTTCTCCTGCAGGTGTTGGATTAATGGCAGTAACCAAAATCAATCTGCCATCTGGTCTATCTTTTACTTCTTCCCATAACTCATCTGAGAATTTGGCCTTATATTTACCATAAAATTCAAGGTCGTCTTCGCCAATTTCAAGTCTCTTTGCTATCTCTTTAATATGCTCCATTTGCGCTTCTTGGGCAATCTGAATATCTGTTTTCATTAATTAGAGCCTCCATCTTATTATCTTTCCTAGTAACCTTTGCAGGCCACCTTGCTCGGCACTGCAAAACCAATAAGTTTCTCCTGCCATAATCGAAAACACTCTATAAACCATATTTATTATAACAAAGGTACTATTATTTTTCAACTTATTACATTATTAACAAATCTTATCATTTTGTTAATCTGCACTTATACAAAGAAGCCAAGACTAATGAACAAGCATCCACTTATGTGTATCAATATGATACCTTAGTTTAATAGACTGTATCACTTCTCCCATAGGTACACTGCAACAAAACAACAACATGTTCATACCAGCATATTTTTCTTCTTTCACCTGTTCAATCTGTGTAATCTTATAAGTCTGCAAACCATGTTGGCAGTCTTCTAATCTTATATAATTCGGCTTAATTTTTCCAAATGTATTGAAAGTCGCTATTACATCAACTGGAACGTTCATTTCTCCACCTCATTATAATTTTCTTATAGGCTATTGCAAAACTCAATACCATCAACCTACATCACTCTTCCTTGCTCGCTTGAGCATGTTTTTGCAATCCTTTCGCAGGGTCAAATGGTTTTCCCTTTTCTTTTTGCTTTGGTAGTGTAATACTTGATGATCCTCCTGACATATGGCCCAATTTACTATTAACAAAATTGGCACGTTTAATAGAATCCATACCGTATTTTGTACGAATCTGATCTATCGTTTGATCTAGTTTTTCTAACTTCTCTCTCTTCAATAAAGCATTCGATTTCTCTGTTATTCTATAATCGACCGCCTCTTTCACTTGACATGATTCTTGCTTAAGTCCTAGTTCGAACAAATTTAATTGTCTTGACTCTCCCTGTTCTTCAATTCGACTTGTATGAACACCAAAGTTACGTAACGGTTCCCCATTCCATAATTCATCAAATAACTGACAAGCTGCTGCATGTATCTCATTCGTTAGATTAGTTGGTTCTAACAGTGTCATCTGGTGAGAAACATGATGGAATTCACAATCTACAATACTTACAGCAATTACACGTATATAGACATGATCTTTTCTTAATCTAGTCCCTACCGTTTCACTAAGAGATAGCAAAATCATTAGTGCAGTATCTCGATCTGTTACATCAAATGGTAGTGTTGTACTGTTTCCGTATCCTTTATTCGCAATTGACTCTGTTAATACAATACTATCGTCAATTCCGTTGGCAAAGTTATGAATTGTCTCTCCATGTTTCTTTAAATTCACCTTTAGTATATCAATATCCGCTTTTGCTAAATCCCCAATTGACTTAATCCCCATTGCAAATAATTTCTTCGCTGTAGCTCTTCCCACAAAGAATAATTCCGAAACAGGAAGTGGCCACATCTTCTTCTCGATTTCATCCGGAAACAACGTATGCACTAAATTAGGTTTCTTAAAGTCAGAAGCCATCTTAGCAAGTAATTTGTTATTAGATACACCAATATTCACCGTAAAACCGAATTCTCTATGGATACGATCTTTAATTGCGTTGGCTACTACTACTGGTGACCCATGCAAAGAAAGTGTTCCACTCATATCCATATATGCTTCATCAATACTATATTGTTCTACACATGGTGTATACTCACGTAACAACTGAATAAACAAGTCGGAACATTGCTTATACAAATCATGTTGAGGAGGAACGATTGTAAGATTCGGACACTTCTTCCTTGCTTCTGCTAAAGACTCTCCTGTCTGTATCCCATACTTCTTAGCTGGTATCGATTTTGCAAGCACGATTCCATGCCTCTTCTTCTCATCTCCGCCAACTACAGAAGCAATTTCTCTTAAGTCCGTTTCCTCGCCCAGAATTTTCAATCGATATACCGCTTCCCAACTTAAAAAAGCAGAATTCACATCAATATGAAAAATTACTCTATCCATTCTTACTCCACCTCTTATCTGTATTATATCAGAACATTTGTTCGATGTAAATAACAATTATTTCTTGATTTTTTATCCTTATTTTTCTTGTTAATTATTATTATTCATTCAATGGATTTCCCTTATACATGAAAAAAAGATGGAGTTTTCCATCTTTTTCACTTAGTATGTATATCTCTCATAAAATTATATTTTCTCACACTGGGAGTCTTCATTTTCTTGATTCCTAGTATATATATCCGTCACATACTCCTTAAATTTCTCTAGTGTATCAGCATTTAGAGAATAATAACACCACTTTCCGTCCTTTCTTATATTAACCAAAGAACTTTCGCACAGTATACGCATATGGTGAGATAATGTTGGTTGAGTAATATTAAATCTGTCTAATATTCTACAGCCACACTTTTCTCCTTCTGATAGTAATTCAATTATCTGCAATCGATTACTATCCGCAAATGCTTTACAAATTAACGCATAATCCATCGCATTCCCTTCCCCTACTACATTGCTATATTCTGTGTGGTATTATATCCTATACATAGATATCTGTCAATTTTTATTCCCTACTCAAACTTCTCACTTGAAGATTTCGGCAAGTAGGTAATTGAAGTTTTTTATGTGCGAAGTTTAAGTTCTCTATATATAATTTAGGAACAAAAAGATACTCTCAAAGTATCATCAAAAAGGAAGGAAGACTACCACATTATGATGCAGTAACCTTCCTTTATAAAGCCAACTTATTTAACAGTAATCTTCATCTTAACGGTATTTTTCTTTCCGTTATATAATGTGATTGTTGCTGTCACTGTTGCTGTTCCCTTTTTCTTAGCTGTAATTGTTCCATTCTTATTAACTGTTACAACTTCCTTATTTGATGTTTTATAAGTGATTGTTACTGCTCCTACACCTTCTGAAGTTGTTTTATCAGTAAGTTTTGTTACAACTTGTAAGCAAGCTGGAAGATCAACAACAACTGAAGTAGATTTTCCCTTTTTTACTGTCTTATTCTTAGGTTTTACAGTAATTTGACTCTGTAGAGATGTGATTTGTTTTGAACCTGCTTTTGCTGTAAGTATTACGTATTTTCCACCATCTAATACAGGGAATGATACCATACCATCACTATCAACATACTGTGAGTAGCCACCTACAATTGTTTCTAATTTTCCTGTTTTCTCGTTCACACGATAGATATATACACGACTACCTTTACTGATACCTTCTACACCAGCGAAGGAAACAGACAATTTACCTTCTGCAACAAGCGCTTGTTTTTGGCCTAGATTTACATAGATTCCCTTCACGCTAGCATCACCAAAGATTTTACTAATCGTAGGATCTGCTTGTTTCGCTTCTGCTACAGTTGTAGATTGAATGTTCAATATAATATCATCATATAATCCTTCTACATTCTTTACTTCTGATGCCTTGAACGTCCAAGTTCCAACTACCTTACCATTTACATCTTTGATTATAATTATTAGATCTTTATTAGCTGTTGCAATTGCATCTAACGTTTCTTTTGTCAACTTAATTATATTACTAGCTTCTTTTTGTGTAACAACTACAGTAATTGCTGAAATATCCTTATTCTCAAGTGCATCTTTCATGTCAGCTGGTTTAATTTCCGTAACCTCAGACTTTGTTTCAATTTCAATTGTTCCTTTGTCTAAGTCATTACCTGGTTTTGGATCTGGTACTCCTGGAGTTGTTCCACCACCTTCTGAACCACCACTACTAGAACCGAGTACTGTACCTGCTTGTGTACATGTAAATGCTTTTTCATTACCTGCATAATCACAAAGGCGAATAACGAAATTATCCTTAGTTGCTGAAAAATAATCTGTTAGTTCTAACTTCATTGCTGTCGTTGCTGCTTTCGTAGGCTCATTTACCAAATCTCCTACCGCATATTCTCCATCAACAGGATCCGTCACAGTGATTGAATCACCTGTTAAATCATATAATCCTGCATAGGCTACATATTGATTATCCGTTGCATCAAATGTTGCAAATACCTTACCATCTTCTTTAACGATCTTGAGATTCTTAAGTATTGGATTCTCGGTATCAATTGTAATAGGATAACTGATACTATTCTTTACATTTCGGTCAGATCCTTCATAATCTAATGTACCTGATATTGTATAGGTATATACGTCATTGTTTTTAATTGTTTCTGGTGTCCATACAAGTTTATCAAATGATGGATTCATCGCTGATATTCCACTATAGTAGGTAGTCTTCGTTTCAAATCCCCAGCCATTTTCATAAACTATTTTTTGACTAGAATCTGTTACATTGCTTGTGATTGTACGTGCATTTCTTAACAAACTAAATTGCATACCATACAAGTCATCGTTATAGCCATCGCCATTTGGTGAGATTGCAATCTTGTTTGGATCAAGCTGTAACATGTAATACTTATAATAACGCGGATAAGAATGCGCACTATATCCATTACCTAATAAATAATATGCCATATCATCATAAGGATTTACTCCTAGTAGATGCGAACCTCCATCTGCCAAAAGATAACCAACTGACTGTTGATATAATTCATTATCACCTGTTCCATATAGGTAGTTATCATATATTGTCGAGTTGTCCATAATAGGTGCTTTTGCCCAATCCCCATAGTATCCCATGAATGGAAGGGATAGTCCTTCATTACCTTCATCTGATGTTAAGAAGATAAATCCATCAACAAATTCACCATTCTCAAATGTATTATCAAGATATGACTTTGCATCGTCTAATAAAGTAATCTTAACATGTACAG
Source organism: Lachnospiraceae bacterium (assembly GCA_019421365.1). Taxonomy (GTDB): domain Bacteria; phylum Bacillota; class Clostridia; order Lachnospirales; family Lachnospiraceae; genus Anaerosporobacter. The sequence goes on along the minus strand of JAHZFJ010000007.1, from coordinate 78,173 downwards.
TTGCACTACTTCCAGCTTCTACTGTTACTGTATCACTAGGTACTCCGTCAACTGTATACTCGATAGCCACCATATTAGAGATATCCTGTGATTGTTCAAGGATATAGCCATATTCATCTGCTGTTTCCGTTAATGTTGCAGCATCGAGTTTATATGTAATAGCCGCTCCTGTTGCAGATTGAACAATAAAGTCTGCTTCATATTCACCTGTCACACTATCCTTAAGATCTAATTTCGGTCTATAGTTAATGCTTTGGTCATCTACATATAGATAAGCTGGTGTTGTCACTGCATTACCAATATTAACAAGACCACTTCCTTGCTTACGAGGAGAATAATATACACCATTCTCGTCTTTCAGTGGAGCTGCAGTACTCATTAATAATTGATTTGCTAATTCTGCACTTCCACCTCCTATCGAAGCTAAAGATTCCTCTGTAATATATTGTTTTACTAGGGCAAACGTTCCAGCAATATGAGGAGCTGCCATAGATGTACCAGACATAGAACCATATGAATTATTGAATGGTAAGGACGAATAGATATTCTCACCAGGTGCTGTAATCTCTGGTTTTAACTTAAGGTCTGGTGTTACTCCAGGAGAAGAGAAATCTGACATCTTCTTCGCATCATCTGATGCAAAATGTCCCATATCACTGCATATAGTGATTGTTTTATCATCCGCATTCTTAAGTTCATCCCCTTGTACCTTCGTTACAGATACAGCCGGAATTGTATAATCTTCAATGGCCATGTTAATTGTTCCATCTACATTATTCGCAACGACTACTGCAATTGCTCCACCACTTGCTGCATAAACTACTTTGTCATTGAAAGAGATGCTACCGCGATTTATAACAGCGATTTTACCAGCTACGTCAACACCTTCATAGTCTGCTACATCTCCAACATTAGGAACTACCACATAATCATATATAGTTCCATCACCTGTTGTATTCGTATCAAGTCCAGCTAACGTAGGTTGACTTCCAACAGCTGTCTCTGAATAGCCAAATACCTGCTCTGATAACTTGAAATAGTGTGCATAATAATGTGTGTTAATACAACTTGCTACTGATGTTGATGCAGTATATGTTGATGGCGAACCTACAACCGAAGTATCCGGATTGCTTGTGAATGCACCACCTGCCTCATTATTATATGTTGCGCTATAATTATTACCTGCTGATACCGCTAGGTTAATACCTGCTGCAACAATACGATCGTATACTTCCTGTACACCTTCCTCTTCTCCTACAGAATATCCACTAGCAGAACCAAGGCTCATATTAATTGTATCAACATGTAGCTTAACAGCATCTTCTAGGCCTGCAAGTATATCCTCTGTACTTGCTCCCTTTCCAGCATCACTGAACACTTTCATAATCACTAACTGAGCTTGTGGAGCGACACCCTGAATTGTAGTGCTATTTCCTGCAACTGTACCAGCTACATGTGTTCCATGATCGTTACTATACACCTCAACTGCCTCTACCGATGGTGTAACCTCATTGTCTTTGTCTGCATAATCATACGCAAATGGCACTTTTGCACTGATGTATTGTCCATCTGCTACATTATCCGTTGCTTTCGCATTGGTAACTACTTCTTCTGTGATCTTTGCACTTGCAAGACCTTCAGCAGATAATCCTTCTACTGCAAATGCCTCATGTGCAGTATCCAAACCAGTATCCAGAATAGCTACTACCATACCTTCTCCGTTGTAATCCAAGGCATGTGCAACTTCTGACTCAATCATTCCATTACTTGTAGTCATATCTGGTTCTATTTCATAAGTTCTTGCAACATATGCCGTTTTAACTCCTGGCATCTTCTTAATATCTTCAAGTTGTCCATATTTTACGTTCATTGCAAAGCCATTCATAACTGTAGTATAATGATACAACACCTCACTCGCCGACGTACGTGTCTTATCCATACTCTTAATACTTGTCGCAACTTGATTCTGTGTTTGAATCATCTCTTCGCTAGTTAACTGTGCTTCATCAGAATCAAGATATGATTTTGCATCCGCATAATAACTCCTTGTTTGATATGTACTGCTACCATTACCATAACGATCTAATAATGAATGATCCTCTAACTCAACGATAATTGTAACTTCTTCGTCTTCCTGATAAAGACTATCCTCTACGAGATTGTTTGATAGTGTTTGTTTCTCTTTTGTACCACTTGAAACTTCAAGTTCACTCTTAGCATAATTAGGATCTAATGCCGCATGTAAGTATTGTGATGGAACAATACTAGTGAACATAAGTGTTGTTGCTATAGCAACTGCCAACCATCTTTTACGCATTCAATTCCCTCTCTCCTATTATAGATTTGTAGTTAATTGCAAAACTCTTAGAACTGGAGACAAACATTGTCAACGTGAAGAAGAGTTTTAGTACAATACTTGTACCTTTTATTACATATGCTCGCTTTACTCGATACATGCATTAATATTGTAATTCATTTTATATGTAATAAGGTGATGTATTGCAGCGTTAAAGTTACAGATTGCAAAAATACTTGATCTGTTTCCCCATTAGCAGTTTAACAGTATCAAGCATCTTCACTTGTAAACTTTATACAATTAATATTAAATAGTTTAGTGTTTATCAGGTCGATTGTCAAGTATTTACATGGCTACTTAATTTTTATTTTTACATTTCCATACATTTTATTAATTTTTAACATGATCCCATAATTTTGTGACGCATTTTTCTATTTTTCTTTTGTTTATTAAGTTTATATTCGTATATATGATGTTGGGGTCAAAAGGTATTTTTCCCCCTGGTGCCTTCGGATTATAACTGTAGTTTCTGCTGATAATACATAGCATTAGTTCGCAGCATAGCTGGAACACGATGTAGTAACTCATTGGTTTCATTATTATTGCAAATCCACTCTGGCACAGCCTCTTCATCAAGGATCAATGGCATTCGATCATGTATATCTTTCATGGAAGCATTCGCTGCCGTTGTTAGAATAACGAATCTACTCTCTTCTTTTTCAAAACGATACAAACCAGCCATATACATGCAAGGCTTCTGTGGCATCGTAAAATATATCTTGTTCTTATCCGAATCCCATTCATAAAATCCTGCTGCTGGTATGACACATCTCCGACTTAACAGACTTTCACGAAATGTTTTCTTCTCAAATGCAGTTTCTGCTCTTGCGTTAATTAACACACCTTTTCCTGTTGGTGCTGTAAACCCCCATTTGGACGTCGTCAGTGCAACCCCTTTATCACCAACTAATATTGGAACTTGATTGGTAGGAAAGATTTCACCACGTACTTCTAGCGCCTTACTCAATACCTCCGCCTTTGCCTTTATGGCTTCATCACTTACATAATTTCCGTCTGATTTTCCTTCTTTTCCTCTATTAAATCTAACATCTAGGTGTTCCAGTAATTTTCGTATCTCTTTTGCTGTTTCATCATCTACATAATATCTACCACACATATCTTACACCTCCTTAACTTTAACTAAAACTATATCTTCTCTATTCTCTATAAGAATCTATCTTATAAAGAACTTTACCTGAAAAGCAAAAACACGCTACGAAATCTACTTAACGTCCATTCCATAGCGTGTTTTTATCTATTTATTATTTTTCCCATTCGAGGTCAGAATATTCTCTTCTCTTATCACGAAGTAATAAGTCAGTTACTGCTTCTTTTGCAGACTTGTCCTCGAATAAAACTTTATTAATCTGTTCTACGATTGGCATAGTTACATCGTATTTCTCAGCTAATCCAAGTGCAGCTTTTGCCGAATATACACCTTCAACTACTTGCTTTACTTCGTCCATCGCTTCCTTCATTGTGTAACCTTTACCAATAAGGTAGCCAGCTCCACGATTACGACTATGTTTACTCGTACAAGTAACAATTAGATCACCAACACCAGATAATCCAGCGAAGGTTTCCATTCTTCCACCCATAGCAATTCCAAGACGGCTCATCTCTGCAATTCCTCTTGTAATTAGAGCAGCCTTTGTGTTATCTCCATAACCAAGACCATCAGCAACTCCAGCTGCTAATGCGATAACGTTCTTTAAAGAACCACCTAATTCAATACCTACTATGTCTGGACTTGTATACACACGAAATCTTTCATTCATGAATATGTTTTGTATTAAACATGCTGTTTCCTTAGTATGTGCACCTACAACGCAGGTAGTGGGTATACCTTTGCTTACTTCTTCAGCATGACTTGGACCTGATAATACAGCTACATCTGCATTATTAAGTTCTTCTTCGATTATCTCACATAGTGTCATTAATGTAGTTTCTTCAATACCTTTCGCTACATTAACTACCATTTGTTTTTCTTTAATATAAGGTGCTGCAAGCTTTGCAGTGGATCTTACAAAAGGAGATGCAACTGCAAAAACAATCAAATCTGGATTTTCACATGCGTAAGGAAGATCTCCTGTGATATCAATATTATCAGGTAATTTCGTTCCTGGTAATTTATCAATTTGTTCTCTATGCGTTTGCAACATCTCTATCTCTGGTTGTAATGCTGACCAAAGAATTACCTCATGTCCGTTATTTGCTAATACAATTGAAAGAGCTGTTCCCCAGCTTCCCGCTCCTAATACCGTAACCTTACTCATTTATCACTACCTCCCGGTAACTTCGTTATTTTACATCTACTTTTTGTCCTAACTTGTTCTCTGTTCCATTTAACAGCCTTTTGATATTGCCTTTGTGTTTATAAAAAGCTGACACTGTGAAAAAGCAACTGACAATTAGCATATGTATGAATTGTGGATTATTTCTATAAAACAGTATTACACCAATTGGAAAGATAATGGATACCAATAATGAACCTAAGGATACATATCTTGTAACTGCAGTAATAATCACAAAACCACATAATGCAACTAAAGCAACTCTCCAGTCAAATGCTAATATAACACCGCCTGTGGCGGCAATTCCCTTTCCGCCTTTAAAATGTAGCCAGAAAGGATAATTGTGCCCGAGTATAGCTCCGAGTCCTGCATAGAGCGCTAATAATTGTGGCTCCATAGCAGAATTTTGAAATAAAAAGAATCGAATTATTAAAATGGGTATCAATGCTTTGAATGCATCACCAAAGAAAGTAATCGCACCTGCTTTTACTCCCAATGTACGTAATGCATTGGTTGTACCAGCATTTCCACTACCATAATTTCTTATGTCTATATTATTTGCCTTGCCAACTAAATAACCAGTTGAAATACAACCACAAGCATATCCTATGCATAAGCAAATCAATATATCGATCATTCTATTCTTTCTCCTTTCTTTCTCGGATTATAAATTTGAGTGAGGTACCAGAAAAACCAAAGGCATCTCTAATCTTATTCTCGATATATCTTGTATATGAATAATGCATTAATTGTTTATCATTTACAAAGATAACAAACGTAGGTGGCTTAATAGCTACTTGCGTTATATAGTATAATTTCAAACGTTTACCTTTATCTGAAGGTGGTTGTTGCATTGCTACTGCTTCCATTAAGATTTCATTTAACACACCAGTTGCAATACGAAGTGCATGATTTTGAATAACAACATCCATTACATCAAAGATTTTATTAACACGTTGACCTGTTTTTGCTGAGATGAACACAATTTCCGCATAAGGCATAAAAGATAAAATCTCGCGGATTCTCTTTGTATGCTCATAAATCGTTTTATCATTCTTCTCAATAGAATCCCACTTGTTAACAGCTACGATTATGCCTTTTCCTCTTTCATGGGCAATACCAGCAATCTTTGCATCTTGCTCTGTAACACCTTCGCTTGCATCAATTACTACTATAACAACATCGGCACGTTCTACCGCCGTTACTGTACGGATAATACTATAACGTTCTAATTCTTCTTTTATCTTATTCTTACGTCTAAGACCTGCTGTATCAATGAATACATACTCTTTATCTTGCCATTTGATTGCTGTATCGATTGCATCACGAGTTGTACCTGCAATATCTGATACAATAACACGTTCTTCTCCAACTAAACGGTTGATGATAGATGATTTACCTACGTTTGGCTTACCAACGATGGCAACACGTGGTCTTTCATCCTCTTCTTCTTCTGCAGCACCTTGTGGGAAGTGTTTTGCTACTTCATCAAGCATATCACCCATACCGAGACGGGAAGCTGCTGATACAGGTACTGGATCACCAATTCCAAGATTATAGAATTCATATACATCTGGCATGAACTTTTCAAAACTATCTACCTTATTAACAACCAAGATAACCGGTTTCCCAGATTTTCTAAGCATGTCTGCTACTTTAAAATCAGAATCTACAACACCTTGACGTACATCTGTAATAAACAAAATTACATCAGCTGTCTCAATTGCGATTTCAGCTTGTGCACGCATGTGTTTTAACATTAAATCTTTACTCTCTGGCTCAATACCACCTGTATCAATCATAGTAAATTGATAATTTAACCAAGTGATATCAGCATATATACGATCCCTTGTTACCCCAGGATAATCCTTAACAATTGAGATTTTTTCCCCGGCAAGAGCATTAAACAATGTAGATTTTCCAACATTTGGACGTCCTACAATGGCTACAATCGGTTTACTCATTCCTATTTCTCCTTAACTTATATCTTACATCAAATAACTTTTTTTGTTCTCTAAATAAAATCATATGGGGTTCAGTTCATCTAATTTTACTTAGTTTATTCGTCTTTACCATAATAACAATAATTGTTGTTTTTGTAAACTGTTTCTTATTTTGATTCCCAAAATATTTTTCTGAGATTTTTCTTATATTGAAATAATCTATTTTCTCTAAGATACCATGGTTTCGACGAATGATTTTCCATCTTCCTTACAAACTCTTATCTTAATATTAAGTTCTCTTTCTATGTCTGAAATACGCAACTCATCTAGTAGTACATCTTCATCGTCCCTTAATAATACACTTGGTAATATGAGATAGTCTCCTAGCTCTTTCCCTCTTAGCTGTTTAATTATATCTTGTCCTGTAAGCAATCCTGCTACAGTAATATCTTTACCAAAAAACTCGTTTTCAATTGCATATACATTAGCTTCTACATTCGTATACTTTGACGTAACAGCTTTTGCTAACTGTTCTATGAATGGTGCTGCTAATTTACCTGTAGCCATTGATATCTTTCTAGCCGCCTTATTGTCTTGTACTTCCTCAAGATAATCATGTACTTCTTCTATTAAAGAACGTACCATACCTACACCATTTTCAATCTGTCCATAACCTTCATAATAATCTGCATCTGGAATTGGAAGTCCCGCTGTAATATACCACTCATCACTAGCGAATACGAATCGAGATCCATGTTTCTCTTTAATTCGTTCTTGCCATGAATGAATTTGTTCTAATACCTGAATTGCATCTTCCTTCGTGAATTTCTCAACTTGAGTAAGATTATCACGGTATTTGGTCAAACCAATTGGAACAACAGATAAACTACGCATATAAGGTAGATACTTAGACAAATCTTCAATTGATTTATCTAGTTCTTTCCCATCATTATAGCCTTTGCATAATACTATTTGGCTATTCATTTCAATTTCATTCTCGTAGAGTTTCTTAATCTTATCTAATGCTTCTCCTGCAAAACGATTATTTAACATCTTGCAGCGAAGTTCTTTGTTGGTAGTATGGACTGATATATTAATTGGAGCTAATTTATATAAGATAATTCGATCAATATCTTCATCTGACATATTAGTTAATGTAATATAATTTCCTTGTAAGAAAGATAGTCTAGAGTCATCATCTTTGAAATATATAGTCTCTCTCATATCTTTTGGATTCTGGTCTATAAAGCAAAAGATACATTTATTACGACAAGTACGATATTTGTCCATTAATCCTTCAACAAATTCAATTCCTAGGTCCTCTTGATACTCTTTCTCAATCTCTAATTCCCATTCCTCACCGTTCTGTTTCAGAATCAATATTTCAAGGTATTCGTCATTTACTAAATAATGATAATCGAATACATCTTTTATCTCATTTCCATTAATTCTTAATAGAATGTCTCCTGGTTCTATATCTAGTTCCTCGGCAATGCTGCCTGCAGCCACACTTTTTACAATATGATCTTTTTTTAACATGGCTAATTTCCTTTCTATCTATACGATTTCCCTGCAATTGAGAAACTTTTCTCTAAACCGACAACATATCTGTGTTTGTCGCAATTACGAATAGTTTGACAATTGCCTATATACGGTTCTTCTAATAAGTTGCTATATATTTTTAAAGCATAACTTATATGATACCAATTTATCGTTCAATTGTAAACTTGCATTTTTTCTTAAGTATTATGCATACTATTATTTCATTGACGAAATTGTCTTAGGGTGGTATAAATGATAGAGAATAATTACGTGTTACACAATAGGAGGTACTTCATGACAAAAGTCTCATTCAGCGAATTCATACCAGTCGCTCCCCTTAAAATATACGCTCATTCAAGCTGCGCTGATCTTGGTACTTTAGTAAACAATGATATTATCCAGACTCGAAATAACGAAGGTACTAAAGAAAAATCCCATGCACTTACTCGTATCGGTTATCAATCAGATAGCTATCTGCTTGATGCAGATTGTTTTAGATTTGGTTCTGGAGAAGCAAAAGCAAAATTAAATGAATCTGTTCGTGGAAAGGATTTATATATTCTTGCCGATGTTACCAACCATAGCGGTGAATATCAAGCTTCTGGTTATACAACTTATACTTCCCCTGATGATATCTTTCAGGATATCAAACGTATTATCGCGGCTTGTAACGGAAAACCATACCGTACAACTGTTATTCTACCCTATCTTTATGAGAATAGACAAAACCGTCGTAATGTATTAGAATCTCTTGATTGTGCTACCGCCCTTCAAGAACTAGCTAGTATGGGGGTTGAGAACATTATTACTTTTGAATCTCATGATCCTACCGTACAGAATGCTATTCCAATTCAAGGTTTTGATAATTTCACTACTGCTTTACAATTCATTCGCGAGATTGCTCACACAGAGAGTAATATTAACTTTGATAAAGAGAAACTAATGATTGTTAGTCCAGATGATGGTGGTATGAGCCGTGCGGTTTATTACGCCAATGTTCTAGGTGTTGATATGGGTATGTTCTACAAGAAAAGGAACTATACAACCAAAGAGAATACCGATGGTAAAAATCCAGTGATTGGTTTTGAATTTCTCGGGAATAACGTAGCAGATAAAGATGTTATCGTAGTGGATGATATGATTGCTTCAGGTTCAACCGTTATCGAAACTGCTTATGAACTTAAGAAACGTCATGCAAGAAATATCTATATCGCTGCTACTTTTGGTTTATTCTCAGAAGGCCTTGAGCGATTTGATAAAGCTTATGAAGATGGTGTTATTAGCCGAATCTACACTACTAACTTAGCATACGCATCAGAGGAGTTAAAGAGTAAGCCATATTATACAAGTGTAGACCTAAGCAAATATATTAGTTTAATAATTAATACGTTAAATCATGATACCTCAGTTAATGATATATTAGATCCTACAGTACGAATCCAAGAACTCTTAGCTGATATTAAAAAATAATAAATCAAAAAGGACTGTTGTACAAGCTATCTTACTAGCTGTACACAGTCCTTTCTTTAGTTTTTTGCTTCTGCTATATTTATCCTTTTGAAAGGAATGCGGCTAGATTACCGCGCATTCCATTTGACGCGCGATGAGAATAGAACACGTCATGATTACAACAAGTACATATATTAGAATTCGTAATGTTTTTACGTGGTATTCCTGCTTCCACACAATTTGCTATATTAGCTAACCATAAGTCTAATTGATACTTTCCACCTGTCTTCTTTTCTAACAAGGTATCTGCTATTTCCTTAGGATATGCTTTCATGAATTCGGTAGCTACATCTTCACTAATCTCATAGCAGTCTCTACAAATTGATGGTCCAATTACCGCAATCACATCTTCTGGGTTAGTACCAAACTCTTTTTGCATAGCCTTGATTGTATGCACAGCCATCTTATTAACCGTACCCTTCCAACCAGAATGAGATAGTCCTATTGTTTTATTCTTAATATCTACGAAATACAACGGTACACAGTCTGCATAGTAAGTAACAAGGGGAATATTAGAGCAATCCGTAATCAAGCCATCTAGCCCTTCTAGCTCTCTTTTGAAACGATATCCTTTTCCTCTGTCTTCCTCTGTTACAACATGAATCTTCGTATCGTGCACCTGGTCTGAGAATACCAAATCATTAGGATCAATCTGAATAGCTCTACATATTCTGCGGTAATTCTCCCTAACATTCTCTTCCTCATCTCCTCTAGAAAAGCTAAGATTCATCGACGATAGATGTTCTTTGCTCACTCCACCTAAACGAGTTGAGAAACAATGCTTTATATAAGGAAGTTCCTCTAACACAGGATAAGTAATATATCCAACCTCCCCATCAAAAAGTAATTCTCCAGCTTTTTGACCTTCTGCATTATAGGTTATATCACTTACTTGATTTCTGTCTTTATATTTTAATTGTATGTTTTTCATAATTTCTTCAACCTTACTCCAATCTATAAACTGTTTTTACGATCACATCTTATGATTATATCATTCTTTAGACAATTGTAAAACCCTCCACCTACCAAATGATATCCTAATGCAAGATTCGACATTATCTCGGTAATGTCACCGTAAAGCGGCTACCTTGTTCTGCATTACTTTCCGCCTGAACTGTTCCACCATGTGCCGTTACTATAGATTTTACAATGGTAAGACCTATTCCAGCTCCTCCAGTTTTTCGATTACGGGACTTATCAGTACGGTAAAAACGTTCAAAAACAAGAGGAAGCTCGTGTTCAGGAATACCAATTCCGTCATCCTCAATTATAAATACACTATTTTCACCTGTATCTTTTACTTCGATACGGATATTCCCGTTTTCCTGTGTATATTTAATTGCATTAGAAATCAGGTTTTCCATCACCTGGCTCAATCGATCCTTATCGCCATGTACAATTGATGAATGACCTTCTATCACGAATGCGATATTTTTCTTTCTTGCTTCTATTTCATATCTGTCATAACAAGAATGTGCAATGGCCATTAAATCAACATGTGATTTATTCAATACCAGATTATCACTTTCTGTTTTGGCCAGGCGTTCCAAATCTGACACTAATCCTGTAAGTCTGCTGATTTCTTCGTAGCAGCTTTGTAGTCTTTCTACACTTGGTTCCCACACACCTTCTATCATAGCTTCTAGATGCGAGGCAAGTGTTGTGAGTGGGGTACGCAATTCGTGTGCAACATCAACAGTAAGGCGTTTTCTCAGGTTTTCCTGCTCGGCAAGCCCCTCTGTAAGACAGTTGATTGCACCCGCAAGCTCGTCTAGTTCTTTTAATTTTGTTTTACCTTCAAAGCGTATGGAGTAATTGCCTTCCGATATCCGTTTAGCGATATATACCGTCTTTCTTATAGGACGTGCAATACGGGCTGCCAATAGGCTGCCGATTATCAAGGATAAGAATAATGATATAACTCCAATAATCACAAGTACGACATTTAGAGTATCTAAGAAATGAAAATCACTTTCACTAAAGAAAAACGGTCCGTAATAGCTGATCTCCATAGAACCTATTTCCTGACCACTCATAGTAAGATCGTAATCATGGGTGATGAATTCTCCACTAATATTAGGTCTTCTTTCTTCCATTCTTTCCGTTATCTCATGCATAATCTGTGTACACATAGCCATGTCATGATTTTGTGCATCCCACACTACTTCACCGCTTCGATCATATACCTTAATAATATAACCGTCATATAATGCATACATGCCCATACCGTGAATAAATTCCATATTCCATTCCTGTGTCTCGCTATTGTACTGGTTAGTGAAGTTGGCAACGATATTATCTGCCTTCTTTTTCTGCTGCTCTGCTTTATATATTTCGAATTCATGATTAATAACTACGTTTGATAAGAGACTAATTACTGCTATGGTAAACAGTACTGTCATCATAATTGTCAGTGATAATTGTGACCGAAGTCTTCGCATATTAATAACCATATCCTTTCATTGCCTGCAAACATTGGGCCGCAGGCATAATTTTGCGTGTGGAAGATTCATCTTTCACACTATTCACCCCCAAACTTATAACCAAGTCCATGGATTGTAAGAATGTAAACAGGTGACTTAGGATCGTCCTCTAGTTTCTGTCGGAGGTTTTTAATATGGCTGTCAATCGCTCGGTCATAACCATCAAAATCATTTCCTAAGGCGACTTCTATCAATTCAGCGCGTGTGAATACTTTCCCTGGATACGTAATAAGTGCGGATAATATTTTAAACTCATTCGGAGTCAAGCTGAGAATCTTTTGGTTTTTCTTTATTAGATTTTTCTCAAAATCAACACATAAATTACCGTTATTCCATGAATTTTTTACCGTCAGAGGAATTAGATCATCACTTGATCTACGCAATACCGTTTCTATCCTAGCATGTAATTCCTTAAGGCTAAATGGTTTGGTTATATAGTCATCTGCTCCAAGTTTAAGTCCTTGCAACAAATTGTTTTCATCTGCTTTTGCCGTTAGCATAATGATAGGTACTCTTGATTGTTTACGTATGGAGATGCAGACATCCTCACCTGACATGCCCGGCATCATAAGGTCCAAAACAACTAGTGCTATATTCTCTTTACCAAAAACCTCTAAAGCCTGGCAGCCGTTTTCTGCAGTAAAGGTGCAATACCCCCGATTTTCAAGGAATGAAGAAACAACCTCCAGGATTTTAGGTTCATCATCTACTATCAAAATGTTTTTATTTTCTTTTTTCAATTTTAGTTCCCTTCTTTACTTATAGTAAATGCCAGAAAGGGGAAACTGCAAACGTTCGCAGTTTCCCTTCTTATTTAATTCTATTACTATTATAGTTTGTTTTCTTTCTAAGTTCAATGACAAGAAGTCATATCAAACTAATAACTTTGCATTAATCCAATATAAGTACCGTTTAATATTCGACTTTCCAATTCGCAAAAATTCCTGTTGACTCTTTTAAGAAATCATAAGAAATTGATATATTTTCATCGTCTACTGTTTTATCTTGGTCAAAAATAGGCCATGGATTACATCCACCAGATTCAACTTCTACATGATCCATCGCAAACTGATTACCACAGTTTTGGCAGATCAATACATCGCCACTCTGCTTATAATATCCACGTCCTGAACCATAACAGATTTGACAGGTATTGAAAGCCGTACGGAGTGTTCCATCAGATGCTTTTACTGCTACAACTTCAAGGCTGACACCATCTACGTCAACTGGATAAAATGATGCCGTCTCTGTAATATCGTCAATAGGAATTACAAGGTTATCACCTGAAGCTATTACTTCTGCATCTTTAGTAGATGCACCGCCTGATTGATCTGCTTTTTTGCCACAACCTGTAAGGGACACAATGCCTACAGTCATTAGTACTGCTCCCATTAGTAAACGAATTTTTTTGTTTTTTGTTTTCATTATTCTTTCTCCTTATATGAATTTAATGGTTATTCAGCTTATTGCTATCGTTTTCTTCATTATTATTAGTTTTGTCCCGCAGAAGGAATGCCGCAATGATAATACCCAAAACTGGTAATATACAGTGCCAATGACTTAATAAAAAACCCATAACCGCTTCTCCTTTTAATCTTCAATCACCGTGATCGTTCCACGAATCATCCCCATCCAACAGCTATAGCGAAAAGTTCCTGCATTGGTTGGTGTAAACTCGATGATATTTTCACCGCTCTTGAATTGATATTCAATACCATACTCATTAATGTATATCTTATAATTGCAGCCGTTAATGCTTCCTTTAGGCGCGTCTATAATCCACTTAACGGGCATTCCTGCCTGTACAGTAATCGACGGATAGCTTCCTGGCGAAAGTGTGCTGCTAATTACTTGAACACCATCTTCTATAATGACAGTTGAATCAGACGTTCCATTGTTAGAAGTTGTTGATATAAATGGTAGATCAATAAAACCAGCTAAACTCCAGCCCTGTGAAAACATGGATAATCCAAGAACTACAACCAATACAGCACCTACCGTCATAACCTTCTTCGTGAACTTGTTACTTAGTACTGAACTGAGTGCACCAAGTCCAAACATTAAGGGCACGGTTCCAAGACTGAACAGAAACATAGAGAGGGCACCTGCAAAAGCGTTCCCCGTTGACAATGCATATATTTGCATAGCCTGCAGCGGACCACATGGCATTAAACCATTGAGTAAACCAACGATGAATGAACTTCTACTTTTTACCTTTTCAGCATTGATTTTACTTGCGAATATCTTTGGCATTCTTGGATTAAGTCTACGTAACCATGGGAATATACCAAGCATATTGATTCCCATAATCACCATAAACACACCTGCTATTAACTTTAATCCCCCCTGTGCAGCATTGGAAAAAGTAATAACAGAACCAAGTGCTCCTACAATAAAACCTACGATCGTATAGGAGATAACTCGACCAAAGTTATACATGAACGCCGGGCGTAATGCTGAAAAGCGGCCGCTCTCGTTCTTGTTCTCACTTTGAGGAATACATTGCGACAGATTAATGCCGCCGCACATAGCAACGCAATGAACTGATGTGACTAGTCCGATTACAAACATCATCCCATACCCCATATTGGTTTCAGCCAATTGACTCGGTACGAGCAGATTTAGAATTCCAAATTGCTGCATCAAGATATAAATCGAAAGAATTATAATAAGTAAGCCAATGGTTCGTCTTGAGTTTGTACTAGGCTGTGTCCGTTCTAGTACCTCATAGCCTAGTCTTTTGATTACCGCAGTAATGTCCCCTAGGGATATAATATCCGTATCATATGTAATTACTGCTGTCCCGTTATTATAGCTTACATCCGCTTTTTTTATACCGGCAGTATTACGTAGTTTTTTCTGAATCGCATTTTGACAGTTTACGCATGTCATACCACCAATACGTAGCTTTTTCGTTTTTACATTTGCATCCACATAGGGTAACCTCCTTCATTTTATAGCTAGTTAGAGTGTCAAAAGCCTCTTTTATATTTTGATTCGTCAGTTTGCACAATTTTCATATCAATATGTGATGCAAACCATAGTTTAATTTGCAACCCGCTCTCGCTTGAATGAAGTACGTAATGGTACTAGTACCAACGATTTCATACAGTTGCTCACCAAACTATGTTCCACATCACATTCGTTAGGTCTGTGAATGTGCAAATTGACGAAGGCAAGTTTTTTAGAGGGCTTTTGACACCTAAATCATAGCTTAATCTTATCAAATAGATTTGTAGAAATTATGTAGATTAATAAGTCCATTAAAATGTACATTAACAATAAAATACAGGAGGCACAATGGCGTAATATCGTGCAGACATCTAACATAAGTTTATTAGTAAATACTGCTTTTAAAATTGGTACAGTAATGGGGGGTTGTTATTTGAAGAAGAAAAAGATTCTTATTATATTATTCTTAATTGGTACACTCTTAATATTTTTTCTAATATTTACGGATACATCTTGGAGAACTACACGTGGCTCAGATTCTAAAGAAATAATAAATGGTTATAGCTTAATAAGTATCAGTGCTTATGATAAAAGCATTGGTTATGAGTTAGAAGATGGTTCTACTAAAATTGGGACGTATGTACAAGGTCATGTCTACAAATATTGTTATAATTCTAGATATATAGGCATTCAACAAATAAAACCCACAAAGAGAAAATCTGAATTTAATTATACCAAAATTAATTATTATATAATTGACACAGAAACAGATTCTATATTTCCTTTCACTTCCAAAGAAGCATTTGACGAGTTTATTATAACTAATAAAATAAGTGGTTTGAGTAATTGGATTGAAACTATTACTTATGATTAACCCAAAGTACTTAACAATACGAACACCAACATTTAATTCCATACATGCGAAACAGTCCCTACTAGCTTGTCACTAGATAGGGACTGTTTCTTTAGGTTAGTTTTACTTTGTAATTATTATTGTTTTATCCACTTTCTTACCACTTTCGGTAAAGAAGGTGTTTAATTGAATTCGATCCTTCGAGATATCTATAATTGTATACGATGATTGGTTTTCTTGAGAACGAGCACCTACAAAATCCTGCTTGCTTTCTAGTAGCTTATAGTATTTGCTTCCCGATGAAGAGTTTGCTGTTATAAATAGTATACCCTTACTACTTGAATATCGTACAGTATCATCACATGCCTTTGCATATAACTGTATCATACGCTCGCTTCCCCGGTCCATTATGGCATAATGATTCATATAGATTGGAATTTTCCTAGCATTCATCACCATTATAGCAATCATCTTACTTGAGTATTCAAATCCTCGATTTGTCTCTAGGTATTGATTAACTACACTAGTTGAATTCGTAAAACTTCCCGTCTCAACTGCATCGGCATCGTATTTCGTATCATCATCTGCAATAAACGCTCTTGCATAGGTATGATCATGCCCTGTTAAAACCAAATTAATATCATACTTACGAAGTATGGGTAATATCGCTATTCGAAGAGATACAATGTCCTCATCATTAGAATGTTCACCCGATCCAAAGATATCCTGATGCATAGTAACAATTCGCCAACTTGCATTCTTATTGCTACTTAAGGCTTCACTAATGAATTTCTCATGTTCATCAACATTTGTATTGTTCGTATTCAACATAAGGAATATGGTATCCCCATAAGTAAAATAATAGTCTGCACCTGCATACGTAGCGCCATAACCTATTTCACTATTGGGATTATTGAAATGATAGCTATAATTACCACTTAAACTATCATGGTTTCCTATTGTTGTTGCAACAGGTATATTCCGTAACAGTGATGGGGCTAAATATCCTGCATATTCGATTTCATTCTTCCAAAAAGTCTTATAATTAGCCTCGGAATCCTGAAGATTTCTACTCTGTATCTGGTCACCCGCCGTAACGATAAAGCTTACATCCTTTGCATGTTTATACGCTGCCTGCAAAGTGGCATTCCAGTTAAAACTGTCATTACATACGGCTCTTTCTTGCCCTAGTATTTCACTTTCACCTTCTGCAATGTTATTAAATGAAGACCCGATCTGTGGATCTCCAACAAATACAAATTGGAAGTTTGATGGGTCCTTCGTCTGAATCTTATAAGGTTCTGTCCACTTTCCATCAATCGTATAACTGTAATAATACGTTTTATTACTATCTAATTTCGTTGCAACCGCTTGGTTATAATAAAACCCCTTCGTTGCCTTCTTCGTAGTAACTACTAGATCATTCACATCTTTTAATTGTTCATTATCTCCTATACGGATCTTTGATTCCAAATCATTCTCTGCCGAGTACCAAGAAAAATTAATCTCTGATTCATTTACTCCTGGAGTTAATGCCATCTGCAGCGGACTATCCTTCCATTGTTCCCACTGTTTACACCATTCTTCCCAAGCCCCATCAGCTGCCGAAACGGTCTTCTTAGCTTCAGTCCACTCATCATTACCAGCAGCTAAACCTACAATTACTGAACACCATATACTAAGACATAGAATAACAACTGCTTTTGCAACACTTGCTTTATGCAAGACCTCAAATCCTTTCTATTGCTCAAATGCATTTCGAATTAGAGATACTTCGCTTCCTTGAATTGCTACTACATCAAATCTACATGGTGTATCTTCTGCATATCCATGACTATACATATAATATCTAGCCGTCCTTATAATGGATTGCATCTTACCATAATTCACTGCTTCCACAGCGAATCCTAGCTTTTGATCTTTTCGGTATTTTACTTCAATAAATACAAGGTAGTTAGCATCTCTTGCAATAATATCAATTTCTCCATTTCTACTAAAAAAATTCATTTCAACAATAAAATAACCTTTGTCCACCAGATAAGAAGCAGCTATCTTTTCTTTTTCTGATCCTATTTTCCTCTTATTATACTCTCCCATACTCCCCCTATAATATCTCAAATATACAGTATAACTAGCTATAGAATTCCGTTCTGACGTTTAATATCCTTTCAATAAGCTATAACAAGGAATTATTATCATGGATTGAATCCGTCATAACTTTCCCTTTAATTCGATCCATATTATCAACAAACACAAGAATCTCCGCTACAACGTTATATAATTCCGGAGGAATATATTCTCCAACGTCTAGTTTTGATAAGGTATTCGCTAACTTACTATCCTTATGTATTGGTACATCTTCTTCCTGTGCTTTGTTAATAATCTTATCTGCAAGATATCCATATCCACTAGCAACAACTTTTGGTGCCGCTTCATCAGGCGTATAGGATAACGCTACAGCTGCTTTGTTTCTATGATTTTTATTTTCTTGTTCTTTACTATCTAAGTCCATACGATCTCGTTCTCCTTTCTAAGATACAGAAATGTTAACAGATATGTTGTCGACATGGAGAAGAGTTTCGCAATCTACTCTATGCTCTCACGTCAAAGGAATACCGCTTTACTATATCTTCCTTATTATCTTCTTCAAACAACTCTTTAACACCATGTTCTAGCGTTTCTTTCCTATTAGCCGATGCCGTGAAGAAATATCCTTTTTCCTTTAGATTATCCTCTAACTCTGGCAAATGTTCTTTCACTATATCATAAGCTTCTTCATGCGATAATGAGAATACCGCATCTATACGATAATCCTGTGTCTTAATCATTATGTCCATATCTCCGAGATATTCCATATTCAGATACAACAGTAAACTCATATTTTTTGATGAAGTACTAGTATTTTGTTTGTTCCGATATACATATAAATCGCTATGTTTTAATTGCCCTCTTAATTTCAACGGAATCTGTGCGTATAGTAAATCAAGTGCATTCTTTTCACCTTTTGCCTGTACCATCTGCTGATTCATCTGATTCGTTGTTGCTAGGTTTTGTGTAGCTAACTGTAGTGCCTGTTGCAACAGATTTGTGGTCTCTGGATTTTGAAAGGATATGTTTTGAAATGCTTGAATCTGTTGTTCCATATGAATACTGACTTGTCTCAAACTTTCCGCCTGTAATTGCTCTGGTAAGATCCCCCACTTATTAGTTAGTTCATTCGTAACTGTCTGTGAGAAAACATCACTCTTTAAGAAGCTTTCCATAAACTTTGATTCATTGCCTAGTTCCAGTTGCTGTTTTACTGTTTCTAATATTGTCTTAGAATCCATTCCTTGTAACTTAGAAGTATCCTTCTCTTGTAGCAGCCTCAGCAACTCATCCCACGTTATATCATCAACGCGTGTCCGCGTTCCATCTGAATTAAGGGATTTATTTGGTTGTAATATCGTCTCTAATAATTGTCTAGCCGCTTGCACATCTCCATTAGCATACGAGTCACTAATTGCAGCTGACAACTCTCTCATTACTTGTTGTAAATTATCAGAGAAATTCGACTTCTCACCTAAGAATGTATTCCACAAATCGATATTAGAATTCGTCAATGACATATTATTCTTAAGCATATCAACAAATTGTGATAATTGTATGTCCGGATATCGTAACGATGCTGATATGAATGTGGTTACAGTCTGTTTATCAACCGCCATTCCATGTTCTAATAAGGTGTTAACGATATCAATGTTTTTATCTGTTGGAGCTAAACCTGCCGCTTCCAAAGCCTTATAAATTGCTCCATCAGTAGGACTACCTAGCTGATCGTGATAGGGTGCTATCGTAACTTGTTTTCCTGTATTCTCTCGTACAACAAACTTCAACGTCTCACCGATACAGACATTTACCATATCTTGAAATTTGGCTTGCACCGTCTGTTCATCAATTTGAATAGTAACTTGATTATTACGGATATCAACTACGGTACCTTGAAACACCTTTCCCTGGGATAACTGCCCCAAAGAGACAGTCCCATTACTATTCATATATGCTGAATTCGGTGTTCCTTGAAGTGAGTGTAAGGATAGCGAATTGTTTGTTCCTTTACCACTACCAATTTGATATGACTGTGATGAATAATTCAATTCCTTACCTCCTTTCTATAATTTTCCATTTTCGATTCATCAATTTGCACAATTTATACTTCTGTCAGTATGTGATGAAAAACATAGTTTATTCACAACCCGCTTTCGCTTGGATGAAGTTCGTAGTGGTACGTAAGGCCCTAGAATACAGAGCCTAAGTACCAACGACTTCATACAGTTGCTTATCAAACTATGTTCTGCATCACATTTTCGAGTTAGTTAATGTGCAAATTGATGAAAGCAATTTTTCTAGATGACTTTTGACCTAAGTAACTTTCTTACTCCTCATTAATAAAATTTCCGATAAATGTACGTCTATGGATCGGAGTAGGTCCGACCTCTTTTAATGTTTTAATATGTTCACTGGAGCCATACCCTTTATTACTTGCGAATCCATAACCAGGAAACAATGTATCGTAATCAACCATCATACGGTCCCTTGTAACTTTCGCAACAATACTAGCCGCTGCTATCGATGCACTCTTAGCATCTCCTTTGATAATTGGTACTTGTTTTAGCTCCACACTAGGAATTGTTACCGCATCATTAAGAAGCAAATCTGGTTTTACTTCTAGCTTACTAATAGCAATTCTCATAGCTTCATATGTTGCTTGTAAGATATTAATATCGTCAATTACACTTGGTGGTACAACTCCTATTCCAACTGCAACAGCCTTTTCCATGATTACATCATATAACTCTTCTCTTTTTTTCTCACTCACTTGCTTAGAATCATTAAGATAAAGAATTTCCTCATCAGTAGGAAGTATAACCGCACAAGCAACTACTGGTCCTGCTAAAGGTCCTCTACCTACTTCATCAATTCCACAGATAGCGTGGAACTCTTCTCCATATTGTCTTTCATAGTTTCGCATCTCATAGGAACGCTCTCGTTCTTTTACTAACTTTTCTTTTTCTCGATCGTATTTGGCAATTAATTTGACGACACCACTTCTAGTATCCTCTCTATATTGATTTAAAACATCATCTATATTAGAGATATCGGCTGATTCTAATTCGTTCTTTATATCTGCTATTTTCTTTTCCATATCTATCTTCAAATTCTCCTCTTTATAGAAACTCGAAAAACCATAGGGCGTGTAGACACACTCCTATGGTTCATTATCTTAGTTATTTTTCTCTTCTTTTACTACTTCTTCTATAGCTTCTTCTGTTTCTTCTTTCTTTTCGAATACAGGGAATTCTAAAGTAACTCTACCGATTCTACCATTTCTAAAATCATCAACTACTATACCAGATGCTTTATCTATATCTGGTAAATCACCTTTTTGCTTACAACCACGTTTTATAGCAATATCAGTCAGAGTTGCTAAAGGATCTTCAGACTCTTCGATCTCATACTTGTTCGCTAACATTCCCTTATAATGCTCTTGTAAGAATTTAATTAATTCAAGAGATAATTCTGATACATTAAGAATCTCTTCTTTAATAGAGCCAATGAATGCTAGTCGAAGACCAACTAATTGATCCTCGAATTTTGGCCATAAGATACCTGGTGTATCGAGTAATTCTACATTCTTATTCAAACGAATCCATTGCTTACCTTTCGTAACACCTGGCTTATTACCAGTCTTCGCACAAGCTCTTCCAGCGAAGCTATTGATGAATGTAGACTTTCCTACGTTAGGGATACCTACTATCATCGCACGAACAGGACGGTTTAGAATTCCTTTCTTACGGTCACGTTCAATTTTTTCTTTACAGGCCTGCGCAATTACTTCGTGAACATTCTTAACACCTGCTCCACTCTTAGAATTAACAAGGGCTACAAAGAAACCTTTTTCTTCAAACCAAGTTTTCCATGCATTGGTCTGTTGTTGACTGGCTAAGTCATATTTATTTAAAAGAATAATTCTTGATTTGTTCTTTGCTATTTGATCTATATCAGGATTCTTACTACTTAATGGGATTCTTGCATCTACTAATTCGATGACTACGTCAATTAGCTTAATATCCTCCTGCATCATACGTTTTGCTTTTGTCATATGACCCGGGTACCATTGAAAATGCATATCTCTTACCTCTTACTTTCTCTTATCACAATTTACCGTTTTATTCTGGAGTTTCTTCCGATGTATTCTTTGCGGGATTTAGTTCATTGACGAAATTGAATGGTTTCAATCGAATCCATGCTTTTCCTATAATATCATCAAGTACAACATTACCGATGTTAGCGAATCGACTATCTTCACTAAGATTACGATTATCTCCAAGTACAAAATACTCTTTGTCTTCTAAAGTTATTGGTTCTACTGCTAAACCCGGATTATTAATCACATCAACAGCGGATTTTTCTGTAATTGGTTCACCATTAATATAGACAACTCCATCTTTAATCTGTACCGTCTCCCCAGGTAAACCGATAATTCTTTTTATATTATAATAGCTGTGTTCTTTACCACTTTGTTTGAATACAATAACATCAAATCGATTTGGTTTTGAGAAACGATACGCAAGCTTGTTGATAATAACCTTATCTCCCTCTTGCAACGTTGTTTCCATAGATTCACCAACTACTGTTGTCTTCTCAGCTGCATATTCCACAAGAAAATATGCTAACAGAATAACTGCTATAATCTCTACAACCCATATAATAATCTCTTTTATAATTTTCTTTCTTTTCTCACTCGTATCCTCGGAATCGAAATTATATCTCACTTATCTCTCAACCTCATCTCTATTTACATCTTATTATTACTAAAAAGGGACAATATACAAAGTGTACTTGTCCCTTCTTTTCGTCTAAATTATTTAACTAGCTCTTTAACTTTAGCAGCTTTACCAACTCTATCACGTAAGTAGTTAAGTTTAGCTCTTCTTACTTTACCGTGTCTAATAACTTCGATTTTTTCAACGATTGGAGAATGTAATGGCCAAGTTTTTTCTACGCCGATTCCATTAGAAGCTTTTCTAACTGTGAAAGTTTCTCTTGAGCTTCCGTTTTGTCTCTTTAATACTGTACCTTCAAAAATCTGAGTTCTTTCACGATTACCTTCTTTTACTTTAGCGTATACTTTAACAGTATCACCTACGTTAAATTCAGGTACTTCTGATTTTAATTGAGCAGCTTCAATATTCTTAATAATTTCGTTCATTTGTGTGACCTCCTTCAAAATTTAGATGTTCTTAATACACTCCGTAACAGAGGAACACCCTTTTCATCTCACAACATCCGATTTTAACATATATCTTTACACGATGCAAGGACTATTTTAAATTATTGACAAAATTTAATGAGCTAATACTTCTACGCCTGTTTCCGTAACAAGTAACATGTATTCCCATTGTGCTGATGGCATTCCATCCTCGGTATAGATCGTCCAACCATCTTCTTCATCTTGGATAACATCCGCTTTTCCCATATTAACCATAGGTTCAATTGTGAAAATCATACCTGGTACTAATAGCATATCTGTTCCTCTTTGACCGATATGACTTACCCAAGGTTCCTCATGGAATTCAATACCTACTCCATGGCCCCCAATTTCTCTAACTATTGTATAACCATGTTTTTTAGCATGTTCATTAATAACATAACCAATATCACCAAGGAAACTCCAAGGCTTTACTTCTTTCACACCAAGTTCAAGGCATTCTTTAGTTACCTCAACAAGTTTTCTCTTCTCTTCACTTACATCACCGATGCAGTACATTCGTGAAGAATCTCCATAATAACCATCAACAATTGTAGAAACATCAATATTTACAATATCGCCACTTACTAGTTTACGGTCAGGACTTGGGATTCCATGACAAACCACTTCGTTAATTGATGTACACACACTCTTTGGATATCCTTGATAACCAAGTGGTGCTGGAATTCCACCTAATTCTTTCGTAAATTTATTAACTAATTGATCTATTTCTTCTGTTGTTACCCCTTCTTTTATATAAGGTTCTAACTGATCAAGAATCATGGTATTAATTTTACCCGCCTTACGAATTCCTTCTATTTGTTCTGGCGTCTTAATAACATCTCTTTGAGGTACTATTGCACCTTGTTCTTCAAAAGCTTCTATCTTTTCATCAAATGCAAGATGACAACTCTTATACTTTTTGTTACTTCCACACCAACATATATCATTTCTACCTAATTTCATACTAATTCTTCTTTCTATATTAATTTTTTTAACGTCAGTGAATTCCTGCGACTTAGTCGTGGATAATCATTATATGTTACTCGGAACTTAGTCCCGACATTGCAAGCTTTATAACATGATCAAAGATTCTATTCCATTCTTCTTTCTTCATCCCAATGACAAGAGTGTTTTCTTCCTCAAGATAATTAACCGTATTTAATAGATGATTTTTACACATTCCTATAATGGACTGACAATATAATGTAAGATACTCTAACTCCATATCTTGACGTATACTTCCATCCAGTATTAGTTTCTTAAGGATTGGTTCTATAATTTGTTCCTTGAATTCGTTGCTTAACTTCTCTATATGCATACGAATCTCTGCTTCTTGTTCATTCTTAGACGCTAAAAGAAAACATATTTCAGATTGATAGTTATCAATGATATTCCATATTATTTCTTTGACCCCCGCCGAAACTACATCAAGACTCATATCTCCTTGTATGTAATTTTGCAGCTGCATCTTCATGGTTGTTTTAATCATGGAATATACGTAATCAGTTAAGTAGATATAGAATTCTTGCTTATCTTCAAAATACTGATACATACTTCCCTTTGAAACGGTTGCATTCTTTGCAATAGTTCCTACGCTGCCAAGCAAATATCCCTTATTCGTAAACTCCGTGAGTGCAGCATATACAATGTTTCTCTGTTTAGCTGGTGGTAAATTAAAAAATGTTTGTTTTGGCATTGGTATCTCCTATTCGATCAAACTTACTCGTAATCCGCTTCTGTTCATACTTACAACTGATAGTTTCTTTATACACTATCATTTAAATTGTAATTCTAATAGCCCTAAATGTCAATTCTTCATACTGTATTATATTATTCTCTTTTGCAATTTTTTATTATTTGTGTTACCATATCATTTAATAAATAGGAATATCGGAGGACAACTATGCTACGTTTACGACCTTTCAAATTATGTGATGCCCCTTATCTATTAAAATGGTTTCAAGACGAAAAATCTTTCATAATGTGGAGTGCTAATAGGTTTACATATCCATTTACTATGGAACAAATTATAGATTATAAAAACAGTATTGATGAAGATCCTAACGCTTGGATATTCGTAGCTTTAGACGAGAATGGTACCCCTGTTGGACATTTCTTCTTGCGTAATGCTGATTACGAAAAGCAAAGTATTCATCTTGGCCTTATTGTAGTAGATAGCACTTATCGTGGTAAAGGCTACGGTAAAGAGATGGTCTCTCTTGCAATACAATATGCTATAGAGATCTTAAAGATGTCTCGAGTTACTCTTAGCGTATTCGGAAACAATGAAGCTGCTCACAACTGCTATAAATCTGTAGGATTGATTGATGAAAAATTCAACCCAGCATACTTTGAATATAAGGATGAAAAATGGGATTTATATGACATGGCTTATATAAAAGAGTAAGATACATAAAGGAAAGACAATGTTCAATGCTAGTTATCTTGAACATTGTCTTTCCTTTATAATTAGTATTTTATAGATATGATTATTTTCTATTTTAATTACATTTTTTTTGTACAAGCAATTGCTAATGCACCGTATCCAATATGACATGCGATACTTAATGCTAATGGATCCATATGAATTTCATAACCTGGAAATTCGTTTTGTAATTCTTCTTTCCATAATGCTGCTTCTTCTTCATTACCTGCATAAGCTGCTTGAAGATGAATTGCATGATTATCTTCTGTGCAACCAAAACGTTCCTGCATATCTTTTCGCATTGCCTCAATCATAACTTTTTTGGCTTGTTTCTTTCCACGACATTTTGAAAATGCATCTAATTTCTCACCTTGAATTTGTAATACTGGCTTTAGATTCAACACAGTACCAATTGCCGCTGCCGCTGGTGTGATTCTACCACCTTTTTTTAAATATTTAAGTGTGTCTAACGTAATATAGATACTAGATTCTAGCTTAACTGATTCTAGATATTCTTTAATCTCTAAAGCAGATTTTCCTGCATTTGCAAGCTCAATTGCATCAAGAACCGACTGTCTTTGTGTAACGGAGATTCTTTGATTATTAACAACCTGAACTTTTCCGTCATAATCTGCAGATAGCATAATTGCAGTCTCACAAGAACTACTTAACCCACTTGACATTGGTATATGAACAATTTCATCATAATCTTTTAATAAAGAATTCCATAAATCCATTACATCTCCTGGTGCCGGTTGTGATGTTGATATATCTGCACCTTCTTCTAATTTAGAGTAGAATTCTTCTTGAGATAATGTGATATCTTCAAAATATAATACTTCATCTATATAAAAAGGCATTGGTAACACAGATACTCCAAGTTTTTTACTCTCTACCTGCGTTATACCACTGTTACTGTCTGTTACGACTGCTATTTTTTTCATTCTACACCATCCTATTTTCCTTCTTTTCATACACTTGCTATACCTATTCTATCTTGAAACTAGCAAGATATAAACGTATAAAAATACTCATAACCATAATGGTAAATGATTCTTTACAAATATGCAAGTGAAAATACATTAAAATTATCTAAAACATGAACATGTAATTACCGCCAGTATTATTGTCTTCCCATATAAAGTAATTATTCTCTATAAACAAAATCTAATAATCACTCTTTCACACGGTATACTTTACAATCGTTAGACCGATCGAAAAATCCATATTCTATTAAAGCTCTTCTTAATGTAGGATAATCTCCATACAATCTCTTTAATACCTTGTTCACTTCATCTTCCGTATACTCTCGATTTCGAACAAAGTTTTTCGTTATTTCACCAAGAATAATGATTTTCTTCTTCTCTTTCACTGGAAATTGCTTTACCCCGCCATGCTCATCCATATATGTTTTAATTGTCTTCTCTCGGTCTTGGTCTGTTATATTAAATCTATCATCAACCATCGTTGCTGAAGTATGAATTTCTTCAATAATACCTGTATCCGTCTGGTTTATAGCACGACTTGTCTTTTCCTCTAAGGACTTCATAAGAGCTAAGTATAATCTAGCCTGTTTCTCCTTCTCTCGCAACTTAAACCGATGATTACGCACTGTTGAACAAGCAATCCCCACTTCCTTAGCAATTGCTTTATCATCTTTCCCTGCAGACATTAATTTAAGAATCTGCTGTTGCACTTCTGAAATCCCGGTAATATTAGTATTAAGCGATAATAAATAGTCAACTGTTTCTCCATGATTGTTAGCTATATGATTTCTAATTGCTCCATATGAATCATATAGCTCTTCATCGATTTGATAGATCTTTCCCTTAACAAAGCATTCCCCACAGAAGATACAAGAATACCCTGTTTTATTTTTCTTATATCCTTCCACTAATTCTTCTAGGCTCGACTTCCACATTACTTCATGATTATCCTGCATATGCTTACCTCTTTTACTTACTCTCTTTATCTTTCCAGATTCAATAGATATTCCTTCACACCTATTCCTGCACCAAATCCCACCATACTACCATCTGCACCAATCACACGATGGCAAGGCACAATGATCAAAATAGGGTTTTTATTATTCGCTCCACCTACAGCTCTTGATGCCTTAGAATTCCCTATTTTCTTTGCTAACTCTCCATAACTACAGGTTTCTCCGTATGGGATATTCCGAAGGGCTGTCCATACTTTCAATTGGAAGTCTGTTCCTTTCAATTTAATGGGCAAATCAAATTCCTGTCTTTCACCTTTAAAATATTGCTCTAACTGCCTTACTGCATTCTTTAAAACCGTTGTCTCTTTATCAGCCGAAGTATCTGGTTTCACATCAAGATATAACGATATGATAACATCATCTTCTTCTTCGATGCATAACAAACCTACCGGACTCTTATAATGTATTTTTGATATCATAATTTTCTCCAATCGTTCTGCAAATAAGATACTTCTGTTGATGCAGGTAATTTATGTATACAGCAAAGCATCTGTATCAAATAAAAAGCATGGATATATACCTCTTATCCATGCTTTTACATAACCCGCTACTAATGTTTTTGGAGTATCTCTACTGACTAACCATAACTATTATACTACCAATCAATCTCCACATCATCAGCGCATGCTTCGCGAGCAATCCTTTTCTCTTTATCCGTTAGCTTCGCCCCTTTTAATAAGTCAGGTCTTCTCTGTGCAGTACGGATAACAGATTGTTCTCTTCTCCATTTATCAATGTTTCCATGATGGCCAGATAATAAAACTTCTGGAACTTTCTCGCCCATGAATTCTTCTGGTCTAGTATACTGAGGATACTCTAATAGATTATCATGGAAAGATTCAATCTCAGCTGATACATCATTATTAAGTACACCAGGTACTAATCTTGATATCGCGTCCATCATAACCATAGAAGGAAGTTCTCCCCCTGTCAATACGTAGTCACCAATAGAAACATGATCTGTTACAATTTTCTCAAGTACGCGTTCGTCAATTCCTTCATAATGACCACATAAGAATGCAAGGTTTTCTTCTTTTGCAAATTCTTCTGCCATCGCTTGTGAAAACACTTTCCCTTGTGGAGTAAGATAAATTACTCGAAGTGGTTTCTCAATACCTACTTGTTCCTTTACATGTTCATATGCCTTATATACAGGCTCTGCTTGCATAACCATGCCAGCCCCGCCCCCATAAGGATAGTCATCTACCTTAAGGTGCTTGTTCGTAGAGAAATCTCTAATATTCGTTGTTTGTAACGTAATCAGATTCTTTTCCCTAGCACGTCCCAATATACTTGTATTCAAACCTTGCTCAATCATCTCAGGGAATAGAGTAAGCACGTGGTAATTCATCTCTATTTCCTCCTATTAATCAACTAAGCCTTCCATTATATGTGCAGTAATTTTCTTCTCTTCTATATTAACATCTAGTATACAAGATTCAATGTTTGGTAATAAAACTTCTTTTCCATCATTGGTCTTTACAACATATACGTCATTGGCACCTGTTTGTAGAACTTCCACTAACGTTCCGAAGTCTTCACCTTTATCCGTAACTACGGCACAATCAATTAAATCGTAGATAAAGTATTCTCCTTCTTCAAGCTTAACAGCATTCTCTCTTGTTACAAGAAGATCTTTACCTTTGTATTTCTCTATATCATTAATGTTGTCATATCCTTTAAACTTAACAATTACCATCTGTTTAAAGAAGCGGACACCAGAGATTTCCATTTCAATTTGTTCTTTTCCTGTATCTAATATAACTTTCTTTAAATTCTTATAACGATTTGGGTCATCTGTTGTTGGAAATACTTTAACTTCTCCTCTGATACCATGAGTCGAGCTAATAACACCCACACGTATTAAATTATCCATCTGTTTCCTCCTACTATGGGATTCTAATTAAAGGGTGCCTACACGTAAGACACCCCCTGTATCATAGTACTAGTAGTTAACTATCTATAATTGTATCTCGTAATTTCCAGTTTCCCAGCTTTCAAAGCTAAGAACACAAGAATTTATTACTGTATCTCTACAATAACTTTCTTCTCATCCTTCGATGCGGCTGCCTTAACAACGGTACGGATTGCTTTTGCAATACGGCCTTGTTTGCCAATTACTTTCCCCATATCATCCGCTGCTACTTTTAATTCTACAACGATTGCTTTGTCGGTTTCATGTTCAGTTACAACCACCTCTTCTGGATGATCTACTAATGATGTAGCAATTACCTCAACAAGTTCCTTCACTACCTTCACCTCCACTATGCGTATACCACAAGAGCCACGAAAAGGGAACCTCTCGTGGCTTATGTGTATTCTGGCTAGCTACATTGAATATGTAGTTAGTGTCTATAATCGCTTATACATTACGTATAAATTGATTATTTAACGATACCAGCTTTTTTGAATAATCTGTTAACAGTTTCAGTTGGTTGTGCACCATTTGATAACCATTTTTGAGCTGCTTCTTCGTTTACGTTGAAAGCGCTTGGCTCTTGAGTTGGATCGTAAGTTCCGATTTCCTCGATGAATCTACCATCTCTAGGAGATCTTGAATCTGAAACAACTACTCTATAGAAAGGAGCTTTCTTTTGTCCCATTCTCTTTAATCTGATTTTTACTGCCATGTTATTTTCCTCCTTTATTATTGAACCTTATTTGACTTCTGTCATTTATATTTACAGGCGCTATGCCTGTTGGTCCTCTTTTATAGACCGAAAGGTAATTTGAATTTTCCTCGCTTACCTTTGCCAGACATCATACCTGACATCTGCTTCATCATCTTCTTACTTTGTTCGTATTGCTTAACAAGTTTATTTACTTCGCTGATATCAACACCAGCTCCTTTTGCAATACGTTTCTTTCTAGACGGATTAAGAATTTCTGGATTGGAACGTTCCTTCTTTGTCATAGAATTAATGATTGCCACTGTTCCATCAAAGATATCATCATTAATCTCAACATCTTTCAATTGAGCAGATGCACCTGGAAGCATTCCAAGTAAATCACCAATACCACCCATCTTTTTAACCTGTTGAATCTGTTCAAGGAAGTCATTGAAATCGAATTCTGCTTTACGCATCTTCTTTTCCATCTCTCTTGCCTTGTCTTCATCAATGGTTTCTTGTGCTTTCTCTATTAATGTAAGCACATCTCCCATACCTAAGATACGGGAAGCCATTCTGTCTGGGTAAAATTGTTCTAAGTCAGACAATTTCTCTCCCATACCAACATAGAGAATTGGGCGTCCTGTTACTGCACGAATAGATAATGCAGCACCACCTCTTGTATCACCATCAAGCTTAGTAATAATAACGCCATCAACACCAATTTTGCCATTGAATGTCTCTGCTACGTTAACCGCATCTTGACCTGTCATAGCATCTACTACTAAAACAGTTTGTGTTACATCTACATTCTCTTTTATTTCAATTAGCTCAGTCATCATGTCTTCGTCAATGTGAAGACGACCAGCTGTATCTAAAATAACAACATTAAATCCATTCTTGTGTGCATGTTCGATTGCCGCTTTCGCTATGTTCACTGGCTTATGACCATCTCCCATAGAGAATACTTCAACACCTTGTTTTTCACCATTAATCTGTAATTGTTTAATAGCTGCTGGA
This sequence comes from Lachnospiraceae bacterium, assembly GCA_019421365.1. Classification (GTDB taxonomy): domain Bacteria; phylum Bacillota; class Clostridia; order Lachnospirales; family Lachnospiraceae; genus Anaerosporobacter. The sequence goes on along the minus strand of JAHZFJ010000007.1, from coordinate 46,891 downwards.
CGATACACGTCACATGCAACAAGTAAAGGTTTTCTACCTTTTTGTTTCAGTTTTCCTGCAATCTTTGCTGTAGTAGTTGTTTTACCAGCACCTTGCAAACCGCACATCATAATTACTGTTAATTCCGAAGCAGGTTTTAGAGCTAATTCTGTGGTTTCATCACCCATTAACTTAACCATCTCTTCGTTAACAATCTTAATTACCATCTGACCAGGTGTCAAACTACTCATTACGTCTTGTCCAACTGCTCTTTCCTGGACAGACTTGATAAAGTTCTTAACAACCTTAAAGTTAACATCTGCTTCTAGTAATGCCATCTTAACTTCTTTCAAAGCAACCTTTACGTCCGCCTCAGTTAAGCGCCCTTTACCACGCAAATTCTTAAATACATTCTGTAGTTTTTCGGATAAGCTGTCAAATGCCATGCTTTAACCCTCCAATCTTATTTGCGTTATATGTTTCATATCAATCTATGTTCTATAAATCTTCTAATATGCTATCGGATAGTAATTCAATCTCTGTAAGTAAGTTAAGCTCGTTTGGTATGTTGTACTCTTTCGACAACTTATTCTCGTTTGATAAGTTACACTCATTTACCAAGTTTGACTTGTCTGCCAAGTCAAACCTATTTGGCAAGTTAAACTTGTTTAACTTTATTATCTGTTCAGATAATTTCTTTATCTTACTTACTTTTTGCTTTGTTTGTTCAAACTTTTCAATCAAATGAAGCTTCTCTTCATAATTAATTAGTTGATTACTACATCGCTTTACAATATCGTGTACACCCTGTCTACTTATTCCTTGTTGTTCGGCTATCTCACTTAATGATAAATCATTCAAAATGTAATCTTCATAGATACATTTTTGATTTTCCTTAAGGAGTTCTCCGTAGAAATCATAGAGCAAGGATAGCTCAACTAGCTTATCAATTTGCTTTATATTATTATTATCTTTTTTTTCAATTTTATCACTCATATAAAGCACCGCCCTGTAAAGTAATTTTCTTTACAGTTGATAGTATACATAATTACAAACTATCTGTCAACAGTATTTTAAACTTTTTTTAGTTGTTATAACTATTTACGATAAACTTTAGCATGTCCCTGCCAATAATCATTAACATTTGCATAGGTACTAAATATATACACATAATAAAAGTACTACATTGTTAAAGGAAGGTTATTAAATGGATACAAACACGGAACTTTTAAACTATATATTTCAAAATTCTCAAATGGGAATACAGACTATTGGACAATTACTTGATATTGTTGATAACGACTCTTTTAAAAAGCAATTGGAATCGCAATTAAAAGAATATCGACAAATCAACCAAAATGCACGTAATATGCTTACGGATCTAGGATGTGACGAAAAGGGAATTAGCCAGATGGACAAATTCAAAGCATATATAATGATTAACATGCAAACACTTACGGATAAATCTGCTTCTCATATTTCTGAAATGTTAATTACAGGCAGTACAATGGGTATTATTGAAGCTACTAGAAAAATCAAGGAATATACGAATGCAGATAAGAAGATTATTGACCTAATGAAAGATTTACTTAAATTCGAAGAGAAGAATGTAGAAAGTTTAAAGGAATACTTGTAGGAATGTAGAATCTAAATATATAATTAGGAATATAGTTTCCGGAAAATTTTCATATAAAACTAAAAACTCCGTACATTATTCATTTGAGTAAGGTACGGAGTTTTCATTATAGGAAGTGTACTTTTCTATTTTTTAATTTCAATTCTCTTTTTCTTACTAAACAGGATACGCTTTGCTAGCAGTATCCGCAACATTTAAATCTACTTTAGTCCTTTGAGCTTGACGGTATTTGAAGAAATCAGTAGCTACTTGTGGGAACAATGCATATGTTAACACATCTTCATCTTGTTCTTTCCACTGAGCCATCTCAGCTTCAATTGTGTTAAGCTCTGGTTTTAGCAAGTCAGCTGGACGACAAGTAATTGGTTCTTCGTCTCCAATAGCTTTCTTTTGAACTTCAGGATCAAATGGTTTAACTGTTTGACCATATTCTCCACGAAGAAGTGCTTTCGTTTCTTTTGTTATCATCTTATAACGTTCTCCAGCTAGTACGTTAAGAACAGCTTGACTACCAACAATTTGGCTCGAAGGAGTTACTAGAGGTGGTTCACCAAAGTCTTTACGCACACGAGGAATTTCTTGTAAAACATCATAATATTTATCCTCTTGATGCGCATCTTTTAATTGTGATACTAAGTTAGATAACATTCCACCTGGAACTTGGTATAATAGTGTCTTGATATCAACACCCATAACTTTTGGATTTAATAGTTTGCTTTCTAATGCTTCATCCCTTATTGGTCTGAAGTAATCAGCGATTTCAGCTAATAGAACTTGATCAAATCCTGGGTCATATTCTGTTCCTCTGAATGTTTCTACCATCACTTCAGTTGCAGGTTGGCTAGTACCCATTGCAAACGGAGATATTGCAGTATCAATGATATCACAACCCGCTTCAACAGCTTTCATATAGGTCATTCCTGCTACACCTGATGTATAGTGTGTATGAAGTTCGATAGGAAGTGATGTTGCCGCTTTTAATGTCTCTACCAATTCCGTAGCTTTATATGGAACTAATAGACCAGCCATATCTTTGATACATAGAGAATTCGCCCCCATTTCTTCAATTTTCTTAGCCATGTCTGTCCAATAATCTAAGGTATATGCATCACCAAGTGTGTAAGCAAGAGCAACTTGTGCATGACCTTTTTCTTTATTAGCTGCTTTAACTGCTGTTTCAAGATTACGTATATCATTCAAACAATCAAAGATTCGGATAATGTCAATGCCGTTTGCAATTGATTTTTGAACGAAATATTCAACAACATCGTCTGCATAGTGACGGTATCCTAAGATATTCTGACCTCTGAATAACATCTGTAATTTTGTATTCTTAAATCCTGCTCTTAACTTTCTAAGTCTTTCCCATGGATCTTCTTTTAAGAAGCGCAGGGAAGCATCGAATGTAGCTCCGCCCCAACACTCAACAGAGTGGTAACCGACTTTATCCATCTTATCGATAATGGGAAGCATCTGCTCTGTTGTCATTCTTGTAGCTATCAATGATTGATGTGCATCACGTAATATAGTCTCGGTAATCTTAACCGGTCTCTTGACTTGTTCTGACATTTCTAACCTCCTGTTAAAACTAATCTATAATTTATTTCACGCCGAATATTGCCATAAATGTACCAGCGGCTACTGCTGTACCGATTACACCAGCAACGTTAGGCCCCATCGCATGCATTAATAAAAAGTTTGTTGGATCTTCTTCAGCTCCAACTTTTTGCGATACTCTAGCTGCCATTGGAACCGCAGAAACACCTGCTGAACCAATTAGAGGATTTACTTTACCACCAGTCATCTTGCACATTAATTTACCGAACAAGATACCAGCTGCGGTACCAATTGCAAATGCTACTAAGCCAAGTGCAACGATTTTAATTGTATCTGTATTTAAGAAAGCTTCTGCACTAGTTGTTGCACCTACCGAAGTACCAAGTAAAATTACAACGATATACATTAATGCATTAGAGGCTGTTTCAACGAGTTGTTTAACAACTCCAGATTCTCTGAATAGATTACCTAACATAAGCATACCAACAAGAGGTGCTACAGTAGGAAGAATTAATACAACAATTATTGTAACAATGATAGGAAATAAGATTTTCTCCAATTTTGAGACAGGTCTTAGTTGTTCCATCCTAATTGCACGTTCTTTTTTCGTTGTTAATAACTTCATAATTGGTGGTTGGATAATAGGCACTAATGCCATATATGAATATGCCGCTACAGCGATTGGTCCTAATAATTCAGTTTGACCTAATTTATTCGCTAAGAAGATTGAAGTAGGACCATCTGCTCCACCGATAATAGAAATAGATGCTGCAGCTTTTCCGTTAAATCCCATAAGTATTGCCAAAATATAAGCAGAAAAGATACCAAACTGTGCTGCCGCTCCAAGAAGGAAGCTTTTAGGATTTGCAATTAATGGACCAAAATCAGTCATAGCGCCAACCCCTAAGAAGATTAACGAAGGCAAGATTGTCCATTCATCAAGTAGATAAAAATAATATAACAATCCCCCTTCTTGAATAATTGGTGGATATAAATTTACTAACAGCATACCGAATGCGATTGGTAATAATAGTAGTGGCTCATACTGTTTCTTTATCGCTAAGTATAGGAAAAAGCATGCAACCGCAATCATTAGGTAATTTCCGATTGTCAATGAAGCAAAACCTGATTGTCCAACTAAGTTCTCTAACATTGTTATAATATCGCTCATTAAATATTACCTCCCAATATACTTTGTAGTGTAGCTATTCAGACCCCTTAAAAGCTAGATTATCGGCAGATCCATTCTAGTTTAATGTAGCTAATACATCTCCTGCTTCAACCGAATTACCTACCGCTACATTAATGCTTGCTACAGTTCCATCTTGAGGTGCAACGATTTCGTTTTCCATCTTCATTGCTTCAAGTACTACTAAAACTTCACCTTTCTTAACGAATTTTCCTGCATTTGCTATAACATCAAGGATTTTTCCAGGCATTGGAGCGTTAACTTTAATACTTCCTTGTGTACTTGGTGGCGTTACTGCTTTTGGTACCACAGGAGTTGGAGTTGCCGCTGGTGTTACTGGAGCTGGAGGAGCTGGAGTTGCTACTGGTGCTATAGCCTTAGGCGCTGCTTTTGCAACAGGTGCTGAAGCTACTGGTGCTGCTCCTGATATTCCTTCTTCAACAGTTACTTCATAAACATTACCATTAACAGTAATTGTATAGTTCTTCATGTAATTATTCCTCCTAAACTTAAGCTTTCCATTTATTTGATTTTGATCTCTTAATAGAACGAACTATAAGACCATCTGCTGGAACTTCTTCTCCATTCGATGTCATAGATGCCATAATTGCAGCTGTTATTACAGCTACTAATTCACCATCATCTACTAATTCTTCTATCTCTTCCATCTCTTCTAATTCTTCTTTTTCAGCAATTTGTGAGACTGTATTATCAATAGCAGTTACCACATTCATATCTGCTTCTTGTCTAAGTTCCATCTTTTTTTGGATCTTTGGAATGATTTTAAACATTCCTATCAAACATGATATAAAGATTAATACAACAAAAACAGTCCCCATACCAATTATGGTATTAAGTAATGCAGAATCCATCTTATTACTAAAAGTTTCACTTTCTTCTACCGTAATTGCATTGGAATCGACATTCAATGATGAATCAAAAGGTACTTTGAAAATAACATTATTCTTAGTCCCCTCATAAGTTGCTGTGAATACAACTGTGATAATATCCCCTGCCTCTTCAATCACAACATCTTTAACTTTTACAAAAGCACCAATATCAGATTGGGTCTGTCTCCAAGTCGAGAACACTGTTTTTGATTCTTCATCCATTTGGCCAGAAGAAACCAGTCCTTCTAACGTTGTATCATCATATACGGAAAAATCCATCTGGTTCCATGAATCCATCCATTGGGTTGCTGCTTCCTTTACTGTCTCCTCATTGTATTGAAATGTAGCAGCCTCTTTTTTTGAAGAACATGCTGTTATAGCAAACAGACAAGTAATCAAACATAATAATAGTACTAGTTTCTTTTTCATAATTAGCACGCATGCCCCTTTCAAAGTAATATTAAACCGTACCATGCTTTTTACTTGGACGGCTCTCTCTCTTTGTAAATAGCATTTCATATGCATAAACGAGATGTTTTCTTGTAGTCTCTGCTGAAATTACGTTATCAACATAACCCCTCTTCGCAGCTGCTTCTACGCTTGATTGAAGACTTGCATATTCATTTGCTTTTTCATTGATAAGAGCAGTTGCATCACTAGCATTTTTTAATTCATCAGCGTACATTATCTGTGCTGCAGATTTAGCGTCCATCATACCAATTGTTGCGTCTTCATATGCAAGAACTAAATCAGCGCCTATATGTTTTGAATTCATTGTTACGTAAGCACTACCATAAGCTTCACCAACAATAACATTTACTTTTGGTACCGTTGCATTTGCGAATGCATATGTTAATTTTGCTGCAGCTTTCGCAATAGTCTTTTCTTCTTCAGTTGTTGCTCTATAACCTTTTACACTTGTTAATGTCAAAATCGGGATATTAAATGCATCACAGAAATTCACAAAACTTGTTGCTTTCTCACAACCAGCTGTTGTTAAAGAAGCTTCAAATGTTTCTACTGCTTTATATTCTTCATCAAGAATTTCTGCACGATTAGCTACTGCACCAATAGTCATTCCATTAAGACGAATGAAACCGGTAACCATCTCTTTCGCATAAGCAGATTTCACTTCATAAAAGAAGTTTTCATCAGATATTTCTTTTAGAGCTACTGCAGAATCTTTTAAGGAAGTACCTAGAGCTGGTACGAGACGGTTTAAATCATCATTGCATTCATCGTATGAATCATTATCTTCATTATTAGAAGGTAAGATTGTAACTAATACACGTATACTAGCTAATACTGCCTCATCGTCTTCACAAACAACATGGGCCACACCAGCTTCTGCTTGACTTTTAGCTGAGCTTGTATCACATTTTTCCGTGTAATTACCATCTAATGTATTTGGCGAGTTCACGAAAATCTTTGCTTCTTTCTCAGTCATAAAAGTAAAGTCGCTTAAATTAGTAGAAACAGCTACCCCACCACCGCACTTACCAAATACTGCAGTTATTTGAGGGATTACACCAGATGCTAAAGTTTGTTTCAAATATAGTTCACCAAAACCGTTTAACGCATCAGTTGCTTCTTGAAGTCTAAGGCCTGCACAGTCGATAAGGCCAATTACCGGTGCTCCAACTTTTAAAGCCATATCATATATACGAGCAATTTTTTTAGCATGCATTTCACCTACGGAACCACCTAATGCTGTCTGGTCTTGGCTATATACATATACTAGATTACTATCAATAACTCCGTAACCAGTAATTACACCATCTGCAGGGATCTCATTCTGCTGCATGTTAAAGTCTGTGCTTCTTTTTGTTACCATCGCGCCTACTTCAACAAAACTATTGTCGTCCAGCAAAGATAAAATTCTTTCTCTTGCTGACAATTGTGCTGTAGTACTCATTTTCAGCCCTCCATTTTTTAATATATTAAAAGTAAAACCAATTTTCTGCCAATTCTAATTGTATAACAGTTTCACAAAATTATCAATAGAGTTTTAGCAATTTGTTCATAAAATACGTTTTTTCTTACAATATTTTATTAATTTTTGTTACTCATATGTCATATTTTACTTTTAATTCCATTGATTGTAATTATATGCTTTTGTTATTGTCTAAATCGCATATTTAACACCCTGTTAGTTCCATATATTTTGTTATAAATGTGCATTTTATAGATCTATTTTCAATTATTTTTATGATTATTCATAATTTTCAGATCAGACCTAATAATAATTCTTCATAACAACACTTAAGATTTTTACTCAATGTAAACCTAGAACCAATAAAACAATCCCAGTATAATGTACCAAATACATTAACACTGGGATTGTTTTATGACTATGTTATCTATTCTTCGATGTTAAAATCGACCCCGAACCATAAATCAAGTACTTGATTCAAAGTAAATTTATGATCAATTTTTTCGATTTTCGTTGTAGTTTTAATTGGAAAAGATTCTACTAATTCGTTATTAACATAATAATTAGCTACACCAACTTGTTCATCAAGTTGTACAGGTGCCTCCACTTCTTTTTCAATCTCATAAACAACTTTAACTTCATCTTGATTGCTCAAAAGCAACTGCAGACTACCTTCACAATATAAATCTGCATAGCACTCTTTACCTTTTCTTACGAATATCGGATCATATAACTTGGTATCATCAAAGATTTCTTGCACCGTAAAATTCCTCGTACCATAATCCATCAGTTTTGTTGTATCTGTCCACTTATAATTCTTATTAGGTGGCCAGCCACTTGCTAGCACTACTGACACAAATGTCCTACCATCATTATCTACTGCACCAACAAAACAATACCCCGCTTTGTTCGTAAAACCAGTTTTGATGCCGATTGCTCCATCATACAGATATAAGAAGCGATCCTTATTACTAACAGAATAAGAAGTACCCTTTGTAATTTCTTTAAATGACCAGTTTGGAGTATTGGTTATCTCTAAAAATTGCTTATTCTTGATTGCATAGCTTGCTATGATTCCTAACTCTCTTGCCGTCGTATAATGTTCTTCAGTATTTGAATCCAAACCATTTGGTGTTACAAAATTAGTGTGGGTACACCCTAATTCTTTTGCTTTCTCATTCATCATCTGTGCAAAGCCTTCTACGCTACCACCAACATGTTCAGCAATTGCAACTGCTGTATCATTGTGAGATTCTAACATAAGGGAATACAATAAATCTCCTAACTTGAACTGATCCCCAGTTTGCATATTCAACTGTACATCTGGCTGCCTTGCCGCATTCTTTGATACGGTTACAACATCATCTAAATTTGCATTCTCTAGCGTCACAATCAATGTCATGATTTTCGTTGTACTAGCCATTGCCATCTCTTTATCTACTTCTTTACCATAGAGAACTCTGTTAGTAGATGCATCCATTAGGCAAGCTGCCCTAGCATTTAATTGTATGTTTGCTGGATCATCTATAATCGGTTTCGTAACAGCTGCCACTTCTTCTATTATTAAATCATCTTTATAATCGATATGACTTAACATATTCTCATTGCGATTCATTGTGTATGTAACGGCATCTTTGGGTTGCTTATATTGCGGCCAACATTTAACCTGTTCCTCTACCATAGGATAATACAGCATTGCAATAACCGCTATGGCAATAATACATATAATTATAGAAGTAATTTTTTTACGCAAGGACAGTCTCCTTGAAACATTCTTACTTTATTTTATATACTAACCTCTATAAATATTCTATCTTTTTGTAACTCTTAATAATACCTCTAATGTTTCAACAAAAGTATTTGAAAATTAAGGTAGGCTGCATAGGTCACCCAGATAAAATATGGTAACAATACCCACCCAGCCAATTTAGAAATCTGTGTGAACATACTCACCATAGTGAACGCAACGCCCCATAAAATAATCTCAATTAAGAAGGCTATATAATGTGACTGGAATAGGAAAAAAATTACCGGCCATACAAAAATCAGAAGTATATTGATTCCATACAATTGCAACGCCTTTTCTTTTTCTAGTGAGTTAGATACATATATGATATATGATGCTATTCCTAAAAGGGCAAACAAGATCAACCAAATAGCCTGAAAGACATATCCCGGCAAGGCCATAGCTGGTTTATTCAACTGTTCATAGATTCCCATGCTATCTTTTGTTAAGAATCCCACTAACAAACCAAGTGCTAGAGGAATCGCTATACTACATGCTAATGGTTTCCATTTTATCTGCATATTCTCTTCTCCTACCATGCTAACTAGTAGTATTTTATGAGTTGATGCACATTTTCAGTACTTATATTACACCTACCACGTCTTCATATATAATCTGTTGTAGCTGATCCATTGATGGATTCTCATAGGTTACAAGTCGGTTCGCCTGGCTTGTAATAATCTTCTCAAACACGTTACGAATACCTCTTGCATTACCAAAGCGATTCTTTACCGTTTTCGTCATCTTATCAAGCTGCTTTGTGACGTACGAAATTGCTTCTTCATCGATCTCCATCGCTGAATCGTTTGCCATCTTTTTTAATATATCAACTAATTCTTGTTCCGTGTAATCTTTGAACTCAATAAACTTATTAAACCTTGATATTAACCCTGTATTCGCCTTCAAAAAAACTTCCATCTCTTTCTTATATCCAGCTACAATAACTACTAAGTCATCTCTATGGTCTTCCATTAATTTCACAAGTGTATCAATAGCTTCATTGCCAAAATCATTCCCACTTGTATTATTGGTTAGCGAATATGCTTCATCGATAAACAGCACTCCACCTATGGCTTTCTCGACTATCTCTGTAACCTTAATAGCGGTTTGTCCGACATATCCTGCAACCAATCCAGCTCTATCTGTTTCCACAAGATTTCCCTTTGACAAAAGCCCTAACTCCTTATATATATTAGCTACTATTCGGGCTACTGTAGTCTTACCTGTACCTGGATTTCCCGTAAAAACCATGTGGTATGACATATCCATAACGGGCATGTTAAATTTCTCGCGCATCTTACGCACTTTTATAAGGTTTATCAAAGAATTCACTTCTTCTTTCACCCCATCTAAACCTATCAATGTATTCAATTCCTCTAATAGTTGCTCCAAACGTTCTTGTTGTTCCCGCTGCTTTTGCTCTTCGTTAATTTCATTATCTATTGCATCTTCTTTATAATGCATCTCTTGATCTATAACTCCATGATATGCAATTGCTTGATCTTCAATATTGTTGTCCTGAATAATCTCTGATTTTATTGCTTCTCTAGCAGCACACTGTTTTTCTACATTCTTATACAATCCACCAACCATTGCTTCGTGTTGCGTTACCTGCTCTGCTTTAATATGCACTCCAGTTTTAAACATCTCACTACAAATCTTACGAAAAACATATTTTTCATCTAATATATATTTACAATTCATTCTTGTACTAATAAAAATATGATTTTTATTATAGTATTCTTGTATAAATTGTATAACATGACGGTCCTTCGAACTATTCAAGTACGCCATGGCTAACACAATATTAATTAACGTTTCAAAAAAGGTCTCTGCACTACGTGTCCCTTTCTCTTTATCACGCAAATCACATAATTGCAACAAAATAGGTGGTGATGCAAGTATACGCTCCACTTGCGCCACCACTGTATCTTCAATACTTCCTTCCGGATTCAAACCAAAATGATTAGAATCAACCGTAGAAAGCAAGAATTCTATATCTTCTTTCATAAAATGCCTGCTAAACACCGCATAACTTACTAATACTGCTTGTACGTAGATGTCAAGCACATCAAAAACCGATTGTTTAAGTATCTCTGATGGTTTTTCCCAGTATCCTTCTTCTAGTAAATCTTCGCAATGTTTTTTTAATGTTTTATAATTCTCACGAGCTATCTCAAATAACAAACGATTTGAATAGGCTTGCATCTTGCCACTTCCTTCTCTTGTTGTAGAGGATTATCTCTTTCAAATGAATAACCAAGAATATTTATTCATTTATAGAATATCTATCACTTGTGTATGCCACTATTGTCACTGCAAAACTCCTACCATCTTTCTCGCGACTTCTTAACTACCGCACTTTGACACAAAACACGTTACGCAACTAAGTACTTCTATGTGTGTACACTACATTCATCAAACTACGTGGAACCGCCATCGATTCGGCATCCTGCCTCACCTTCCTAGTTATCTAAGTACACACTAAGAAGTACTATAGATGCTACACTACCGTTTTTTAGTCATAGTACGTTAATCAAGAAGTCCATCCACATATTAAGAGTTTTGCTTTTATTACATTATCATTACACAAGTCTTATAGATTGTTGAATGAATAAATATTATTGTTTATTCATCATTCACTTTAATTAAGACCTTTTACACACAAATCACATCATTTAATAACTACTAATATTCTACTACATCTTAATGGAAGTAACAATACTCTTTTAGTCCGATATGTGCTCAACATAATAGTATGAGGCAGTAGAAATAAAACTTCTAACTGCCTCATACTTTATTACTGTAGAAAGGTCATTTTTATAATTTATATGCATATAACAAAAAAAGCTATATGTACACAATTTTAATTCAAATTAAATAAATTCCTTCTTATAAGCGTAACCGTTTTACTTGATTTGATTTTTGAATTATCCGCGGTGATTTTTAGATTCACGGATTCTTTACCATATAATTTTGCCCTTGGATATAAGCTGTAGTATTCATAAAGATCACCATCTGTGTTTTTGAAGAAAGTATTGACTTTGTTATCCGCAACTATCTGATTTTTCTCATCGTATACAGTCAGGGTTTTAACCTCTCCGCTCTCCTCAAAGAGTTGAATCTTTGAAGTTCCAGATACAATACTATCATCTCTTACAGTGAATGAATTCTTTACCATATCCTCTTCTTTGGAAACCCATCAGCATTCCCATCAATATATAACTTAACCGTATATGTAATTTTATTATTCTCGCCCGCTTTTAAATCTCCTATTTTGAATTTATAGCTAAGCTTTCTTTCTGTTGAAAGTGTATTTGTAAATTTGTCATCATACATTGTAGGCATAAGAGTAAACTCTAGTTTTGGTTTTTCAATTGAAAGATACTTTATAAGTTGGCTACTAGCCTTCGCCTTGAATTGTGAACTATTAAAGGATTCCATATTCAATATATTCTTATTCCCTGTTTTATTCTCCTTAATAAAATGATAGATATTACTATATGCATCTATCTTGCTATTAATGAGCGTGTATAAATCATTTGCCATAACAATAGGATAACCTGCACTAACATATTCCACCAATTCAGTTTTTTTGATTGCTATAATATCATTACCACTATAACGATACTCGTTTTCATCTTTAATTAATCCCACTAGAGCATAGCCCCCTAGCATCTTATCTCCTACATGAAGATATATCTTGCCATTTAGTTTGGTATCATTATATACTGTATTTCCAGAGGCATCCGTATTGAACACACCAACTTTTTGGCATAGCGCAACTTAATGGCAAAAATAAAACGAAACATACTTGATATTAACTCAAATATGTTTCGTTTCTACTTAATATTCATTTATTATAATGTAGTTCCAATATATCCTTCTAACTGATGTTTTAGACGTTCATTCTTATCGCAAAGCTTCTGAATCTCTATAATGGACATATTCTTAGCAGTTTCATTAGCGGCTTTTAGTACCTTAGCATCATTATAAATATCTCCTAGCTTGAATTCCATCTCACCACTTTGACGAATACCGAATAGATCACCTGGCCCTCTAAGCTTTAGATCTTCACCTGCTATATAAAATCCATCATTAGAAGTATTCAAGATCTCTAATCTTTTCTTCGTTTCCTTACTTCTAGAACCACTAACCAATATACAATATGATTGATGATCTCCACGACCAACACGGCCCCTTAGCTGATGTAATTGAGCTAAACCAAAACGTTCTGCGTTCTCTATCATCATAACTGTCGCATTGGGTACATTAACTCCAACTTCAATAACCGTTGTTGATACTAGTACTTGAATCTCATTTCTCGCAAACTGTTCCATAATTTCATTCTTTTCTTTCGGCTTCATCTTACCATGTAAATATTCTGTACGGATAAATGGTGGTAGAGCTTCTCGAACTTTCTGCGTATATTCTATGACATTCTCAGCTTCCATGGTTTCACTCTCTTCCACCATTGGACATATAATATAAGCTTGTCTTCCCTCTTGAACTTGATTTTCTATGAATCGATACGCAGTATTATGATAATCAGTATTAACCACACAATTCTTGATTGGAAGACGATTTGCTGGTAATTCATCGACTACTGATATATCCAAGTCTCCATATAAAATAATTGCAAGTGTTCTCGGTATTGGAGTAGCACTCATTACTAATACATGAGGATTCTCACTCTTCGTTGATAATATCTCACGTTGTTTTACTCCAAATCGGTGTTGTTCATCGGTTATAACTAAGCCTAGATCTGCATATTCTACCTTTTCTTGTATTAAAGCATGCGTTCCTATTACTACCATAGCTTCTTTGTTCTTAATCTTCTCATACGCTAAACGTTTTTCCTTAGCCGTCATAGAACCGGTTAATAAAAGACACTCAATATTGAATGGTTCATATAGTTTGCTCAATGATTCAAAATGTTGCTTCGCTAATACTTCTGTCGGTACCATTAATGTTCCTTGGTATCCATTCTCCGCATTCATTGCAAGTGCTAAAGCCGCCAACACGGTTTTACCAGAACCTACATCGCCTTGCACAAGACGATTCATTATCACACCATCGCACATGTCTTTCATAATCTCATTCCATGCTCTCTTCTGTGCATTGGTCAATTGATATGGTAAACTTTCTATTAATGCATCGCTTATATTGCCACGGTCATAGGGGTTTTTTCGTATCTTCTTACTCTTCTCTTCTTTCATGTAGGTTAATGCTAATGTAAACAAGAAAAATTCATTAAATACTATCCTCTTACGTGCTCGTAACATATCTTCCTTATCCTTAGGAAAGTGGATCTGCTTTACCGCAAATCGATAGTCTACTAAATCATTCTCCTTGCGAATGTTACTAGGTAGAAAATCTCCGGTTAGATCAATCTCATCTAATATCGCCTTTACAGTTTTACTAAGTAAATTATTGGTCACTCCATTGGTTAATGGATAGATTGGCTGTAATACATCTTTCTTATTATAATACTCCTCTTTCGTAAGAATCTTAGGTTGTTCTATTACTAGCATACCATTTTTTCTTGATGCTTTGCCTCTGAAGATATAATAACTTCCCGATTTCAATGTGTTCTTAATATACGGCATATTAAACCAAGTTAAACCTATACTTCCTGTTGCATCTTTCACACGACAAGAAGCTATTGTCAGATGGCGAACTTTCTTCGTCTCGATATTCATATACATATAGCCAACGAATAATGCCATTTCGCCTTCTTCAATTTCATTTATGTTCATAAGTCTACCATATATGTCATAGGCCCTTGGATAATGTTCTATCATATCCTGAACCGTATATATCCCTAATTTGTTAAGACCTTTTTCCGTCTTTTCACCAATTCCTTTTACTACACTTATGGAATCTGTTAATTGCATAGTGATCCCCCTATCTACAAGGTTAGTACCTAATAAGGACATAGTCCTTTATAGGTATGATTTTAACATAGATAGTACGATTATACAAGAACGTATATTCGAAACATAGGTGAGTGGACTGTCTGTTTGCATGATTTTACTTTTTCGCTGTCTGAGCGGCTTGAGACAAGCTCAATCCGCACGCGGGCTGTCGCCCTATGGAAATAGAAATAGAGACACCCGGAAGCACAAGCAAGCTTGTTCTTCCGGGTGTCTCTATTTCTATTTCCGCACTGCTCGTAGCCTTCACGATCACTCTACAGACAATACGTAATAGTATATCGGTTGTCCGCCGCTGTGTACCTCTACGTCCACATCTGGATATAGTGACATGATTTCTTCTGCTACTTTATTTGCATCTTCTTCTTTCACTTCTTCACCATAGTATAAACTAATTAATTCTGAGTCTTCATCTACTAAACACTTCACTAATTCAATTGTTGTACTATGGATTGCATTACCTACTGTTAGAATTGCAGAATCGCCGATTCCCATGATATTACCTTGGTGAATCTCTTTTCCGTCAATTGTAGTATCACGTACTGCATATGTTACTTGACCTGATTTTACTCTTGACATCTCTTCTATCATACGTTCTGTGTTTTCTTCAGGTGATTTATCATATACAAAGTTAATTACAGCTGTAATTCCTTGTGGAATTGTCTTAGTTGGTATTACAATGATTTCTTTATCCTCTGTTAATTGTTTAGCTTGTTCAGCTGCAAGAATGATATTCTTGTTATTTGGTAGGATAAAGATAGTCTTAGCATTTACTTGTTCAATTGCATTTAACATATCTTCTGTACTAGGATTCATTGTTTGACCACCTTCTATTAAGTAATCAACACCTAATCCCTTAAAGATTTCATTAACACCTTCACCGATTGAAACAGAGATAAACCCAACTTCTTTCATTGGCTCATCTTTCTTCTTCTCAGCCTCTGCTGCTTGCATTTTTTCAGCTTCTTTGATTAACTTCTCATGATGTTCTTCACGCATGTTATCAATCTTCATACTAGTTAAGGAACCATACGTTAACGCTCTCTGAATTGCAAGTCCAGGGTCGTTCGTATGTACGTGTACCTTAACGATATCGTCATCTGAAACTACTACGATTGAATCCCCTATTGATTCCAAATATCCTTTGAATTCTTTTTCTGTATTTAAAGTATATTCTTTTTCTAACATTACGATAAATTCTGTACAATAGCCGAATTTAATATCAACTGGCTCCGAAGAAGTAGAACCTGTGCTCTTAGCAACTGGTTTAGAAACTTCAATTGTGATATCCACTTCTTTTCCAAGCATAGCATCATAAGCACCTTTTAAGACTTCTAATAAACCTTGACCGCCTGAATCCACTACTCCAGCTTCTTTTAATACAGGAAGCATATCTGGAGTACTAGCTAAAACTTCATCCATATGTTTAATTACTTCATCAGCAAAATAAACTAAGTCATCTGTTTTGTCTACTAATTCAGCCGCTTTTTCTGCTCCGCCACGCGCTACTGTTAAGATTGTACCTTCTTTAGGTTTCATAACAGCTTTATAAGCAGTTTCAACCGCTCTTTCAAAGGCTGCCGCCATAATTTCTACAGTAATGGTTTCATGTTCTTGAATTTCCTTTGTAAATCCACGGAATAACTGTGAAAGAATAACTCCTGAATTACCTCTTGCTCCACGTAAAGAACCACTGGAAATTGCTTTTGCTAATACTGCAATTGTAGGATTCTCAATCGCACTAACTTCTCTAGCAGCTGCCATTATTGTCAACGACATATTCGTACCAGTATCTCCGTCTGGAACGGGAAATACGTTCAATTCATTAATATATTCTTTTTTTGCTTCAATGCGTTTTGCTCCTGCGAGAAATAATTTCTGAAGTGTAACCGCATCTAATGTATTTATTACCACTTGTTTGTTCCTCCTTAAATTAACAATAAACCATAAAAGTCTATCTAGTCGAGTACACGTACGCCTTCGACAAATACATTAATCTTCTCAACTTTCATGCCTGTAAATTCTTCTACTTTATATATAACGTTACTGATTAAATTATCTGTAACAGCTGAAATACTTACACCATATGCTACAATAATATGCATACCTATTGTCAGATTATTGTCTTCTATAACGACATTAACTCCATGACTAAGGCTGTCTTTTTTAAGTAAGCGAACAAAACCTTCTTTGACATTCACAGAAGCCATACCAACGATACCAAAGCATTCGACAGCAGCTGATCCAGCATACTTAGCGATTACTTCGTTATCAATCATGATCTCACCCATCTGAGTATTCATATGTCCTTTCATAGTTAACCCTCCAATTCCTAATTCTATGGATAAAACGATTATGTTACCTAGTACAACGCTGGCACGATTGCACGTTCATTTTTAAATCCATATCTTCTTACTCGATTATTATACCCTTTTTTTATAAAAAAGGAAACAGTTAAATGAAAAATTACATCTCTATATAAATTATATCCACTTTTTGTAATTGTCAAACGAATATTCGTAATCCGTTTCGTAATTTGTAAAGTAAGTATAGCTTACTTTGTAAATTACGATATTCTACATATTCAATATAATTCTTTTACACTTAATTACAGCCATTTAAAGTCAACAAATTGACCCTCAACAGTCACATTGTACACATAATATACATATGTTAGAATATATATTACTAAATAAATGTGGGGTTATATTCCCTAAAGTGAGTGATCAATTATGAAACGTATGTTAGGTTTTATTCTATTCTGGATTGCCATCGGTATGACACTTATGCTCTTCATAACCAACGGGCTCCTTGCTATCGCTATTATAGTCTTATGCCTAATCCTTGGCTATAATCTCTTTTGCAATTAATCGAGTATTTTTATCGTTATATAAAAAGAACTGTCTTAGTCTATTTTCATAGCACTTAAGACAGCCTTCTTATTACTTATAATGAAAAATTAAGCACGTTCTACTAAACCAGATTTTAAGCAAGAAGTACAAACATACATCTTCTTAGCCGCACCGTTAATATTAACTTTAACAGATTTCACGTTAGTTTTCCACATTTTGTTGCTTCTTCTATGTGAATGACTCACACTGTTTCCAAAATGAGCACCTTTTTCGCAAATAGTACATTTAGCCACGTTGAGCACCTCCTTAAGGTAATTTACTTCAATTGATTTTTCAATTATCCTGTCACACGACCTACAAACAAGAAATATTCTACCATAAATATCGTGCTTTTGCAAGTATTAATTCTTAATTGAATAAAATTCGAGTTTATTCTTCTTCTGTTGCATTTGTAGCAGCAGTTTCTGTATCCTTGTTCATTTTACCTGCTGTAAATTTGTTTACAAAGTCAGGAACCATATCTAAAATCTTAGTAACGCCATCTTGGTTTTTAACATTAACTAGTCTTGCGGAACCGTTTTGGACAACCAATACGGAACTTGGAGTAATTCTTCCGCCCATACCTCCGCCACCGTTGTTTTTCTTCTTATCATCTTGTGAAAAAGCACCAGCAGCTACACCAAAACTCACATCAACTAATGGTAAAATGATAGTTCCATCTTCTACTTTTACAGCTTCCCCTACTACAGTTTTAGTAGTAAGAAAGCTATCCATTCCTTTAAATAATGCTTCCACTGTAGATCCAAAACTATTGTCAGTCATTATAACTCCTCCTTTAATTCTTTCACATTCTTAAGCAACGTTTTAAAGTTATTGTCTAAAATAAGTTTAATTCCTATTATAAGTAAAGTAAATGCACGTATTCTTCCTTTCGCATCTACCTGACCTTCCAACACTTCTTCCTGGAAATCTGGTATGATCTGTATCTTATCTGCATATATAGGATAAACCATTGATAATACACCTAATAGATAACCAGTATTACATGGATCATCTAATCCAATTCTAACAAAACCTTTAACCTTATATGGAAGGATATGTTTTAACGTTTTCTTCAGACCAGCATATACACGACCAATACCTTTTCTATTATCCTCTATTTCTAGAAATTCCTTGATTAGATGAATCTTAGCTTTTATATTTGTAAAAATATTTCGTATCGAGTGCAACCCTTCACGGATTTTTAGTAATATGTCTTTGATTCGCTGAAATATAGTTTTAATTGATTTCCTTATCCGATAGAAGAATGATTCCTTCTCTTCTTGTTCATTATCTTCTTTTTCTTCATCAACTACTTCTATATTTCTATCCATATTAGTATGTTCATTCTGGAGTGGTTTTATTATGTCCTTGCTATCCTTCCGTAAATCTTCATACACAATTTCTTTATCTTCAGAAGTTACTTCTTTTCTTTTTATTTGAACATCGATGTCTTTAGATGTTGTTTCCTTTTGTTTTTTATTCTCATCTGCTAATTTGCCATTTTTCAATTTAACAGCATCTTGCTCTTTGCTTATAGTATCCTTTTTAGCCTTTTTCTTATCTGGTTTGACTGGTTTATCTGATTTAACTTTTTTAACTTTTTCTTTTTTTACTTTCTTCTCTTTCGCTGGTCGATTGCTATCGATAAAAGGATATCCAAAAATCCTCAAGCAATACGAGTATGTCTCCTCTTCACTATGATACCTAAAGCGTAATGAGACGATTCGAAACAACCAACTCACTCTTACCTTCGCTTGTATTGTATCAAATTTAGAAGCATACACATGATATCGAACAGGAACCAAAAGTATTATTCCAACTAATAATAAGAATAAGGCAAGAAGTACACCCAGTACAATACCGATTATTTTTAAAATAATGAATATCACATGAAGCATCTACCTCTTCACCTACCATTTTCTGCAAAGTATTCTCTTGCGCGAACATCTCCTGTTTCACGATATACATCTTCAATCATTCTAACTACTAAACGTTTTGCACTTTCTCTTCCTCTAGCGAGTCCTAGGATATAGATATTATTTCTCCTATAATGTTGAAACATTAATTCATTTACATTCATTATATCAAACAAATTATTTTCATTAGATGCAAGGGCTATACAGTAGATACCAACTGACGGTTTATTTTCTTCAATTGCAGTCTTGATTTTATCAATATTCTTGATAATACGGTCATCCATATACAGTTTATGATACCATGTAATCATTACGATATCCCCCCTTAAATCATTTGCAATAGTATCTATAATTATATACCTAAATTTTTCTAGTTATTCATAACTTTACAATTACAAATTAGCAAAATTCTAATGATCTAGGCTTTTATTTAGATTTCTTTATACTAATGATACTGCCGAACCAAGTAATTTCTTACTCAGGCGACAGTACCAAATTTAAAAATTATTCTTTAATTTATTGTTCTGACATAATATCTTTAATGATACTATAGCAAGCATTCTTTTCTGCAGCATCTTTGCATTGATTTAATGAGTTCGCAATATATTCAGCGATTTCATCTGAATTATTAAAAAATACTGGCATCTTGTTTAGTGAACTTGCCATCACAGCACGAACAACACATTGTGGAACTTTATCAAACATCTTAGCAAGATTTTTGAACAATGTAGTTGTTACTTTTTCAATGTACGCATCATCAGCTAACTTAGTTGATACTTTTGCGTTCAAATCAATAAACATGCTGTTTCCAAGTAATTTCATACAAGTAGTCACACATGCTCCTTGTGTATCTAACATGAAACTCTTTAATTTTTTGCCATACGAAGTCATAACATCGTCATAGCCACCTTCTATTATTGCAATTTCTTGCATTGAAGATTCCATAGCCCCTTCAAGTTTAGTAAGCTTGTCCACTTCTTTCTCATCAAGTTCTTTTTCTGCGCCTTCTAAGAAGCAAGCATTAACATGAGCTATTAATTCCTTACAGAGTGTCTCTTCCTTCATATCAGCGTTCTGATAACCTACTGTAAGATTATACGCATATAAGCAATTTATAATTTCTTGTAATTGCATATATAGATCAGAAATTTCTAGCAAATCAATCGCACGGTCTTGTACCATTCCATTTAAACGATAGAATTCTGGCTTAGTTAAATTCTTGAAATCTGCAGATTCAATTTGAGTAACCGCTTTATAAAGCTCTGGAAATTGTTTCTTCATTTCTTTAGGTCTCTCTAATGTAGTTGCAGATTTTATCATATATAAATATCCATCTACGGAATTTCTTTCACTTCCTTTATAGATTGAAATACTATCTTTTAATAAATCATAGTATTTTGTCTTAGTCATTCTGACTGGTAGTTGTCCTATGATTTCTTGAACTCTTGTATTAATAACAACATTGTCATTATTTGAGAAGATATAATTAATAATTTCTCCAGTGAAAACATCTACATCGAAGTCTTCAATCTCATCAGCATATTTGTCTTCAATACGATTTAAAACGTATTCATATAATTGCATAATGTCTGCGTATGCTGTGATAGATTTCATTCTAGACATAATTTCTTTACGTACAGCATCAATTTCTTCCACTTTTGTTACACGAGTACTTTCATCAAACGCATCTAACATAGTTTCTTTCACTAATTGATTAACTTGGTTTAAGATATCTTCTACTTGATCAATTTGTTTATTATGCTTTTCAGAAATCACTTCATATAACATGACATATTTCATAGTTAAATCAACGAAAGAATATCTATAATAAGCAGATAGGGATCGATTCATATATTGTGGTAAATATACTTCTACTTCCTTATTATCTCTTATATTTTTTAGTAATTGATTTACACTTAAACTCATATTAAAAACCTCACCTTGTAATTTTATACTGCCAGCTAAAGATCTACAATGGAAAGCACGTTTCGCGCACTTTCTGTTGTCACGAAAATAAAATCGCTAATTACTATTATAACAATAAAACGATATCTACGCTACCATTTCATATAAATTTTTTATAATTTTATAAAATTTTAGTAATTATCACGTATTTTATACTGATTTGGAACAGGCCATCGTACTAAGATTGGTAATTTTACCATACTTCTTAACACGACAGCCCGTCTAGATACTACCTATTTATTTATATCAACTCTACTATCTTAGTATTAACTAATTTGATTATAATTAATCTTCGATAATAACTGCTTTGATCATGTTAGTAACACCAGTTTTACCTGCTGGTAGACCTGCTGTTAAAATCATAATATCATCCTTTTCTACGAAACCTCTTGCTTTTACATCAGCTACAGCGTCATCTAGAAGAGCATCAGTTGAATTAACTTCATTAACTTTAACTGGAACAACTCCCCAGAATAATTGCATCTTTCTTAATGTACTTTCAAGTGGTGATAAACCTAAAATAATTGATTGAGGTTTTAACTTTGAAACTAAACGTGCAGTATAACCTGAGAAAGTAGAAGCAGCAATAACTTTTGCATTTAAGCTGCTAGCTGTTGCAACTGCTGAGTAGCAGATACCACTTGATACGCTCTTACTTCTGTGAAGACTGTTCATTTCAAGAATTCCATCATAATCAAGATGTGATTCAGTTTCTACAGCGATGCTAACCATTGTTTGTAATGCTTCAACAGGATATTTACCCATTGCAGTTTCACCAGATAACATGATTGCATCTGTACCATCATAGATTGCGTTAGCAACGTCAGTTACTTCTGCTCTTGTTGGTCTTGGATTACGAATCATAGAATCTAACATTTGAGTTGCTGTAATAACTGGTTTATAAGCGTCGTTACATTTTTGGATAATCATTTTTTGGATAAATGGAACTTCAGCTGCAGGAATTTCTACACCCATGTCACCACGTGCAACCATGATACCATCTGATTCTTCAATAATTTCATCGATGTTTTGAATACCTTCTTCATTTTCAATCTTAGAGATGATTGCCATATCAGAGTTAGCATCATTTAATACTTTACGAATTTCTCTTACTGCATCTGCATTACGTACGAATGAAGCTGCAACAAAGTCTAATCCTTGGCTTATACCGAAGATAATATCATCTTTGTCTTTTTGAGTAATTCCTGGTAATTTAACGCTTACACCTGGAACGTTAACACCTTTACGGCTTCCTAATAAACCACCGTTTGTTACTTTACAGAATATTTCCTTATCACAAACTTTTTGTACAGAAAGTCCAATTAAACCGTCATCGATAAGAATGGTGTCCCCTTCTTTAACATCTTCTGGTAGTTGAGTATAAGTAATAGAAACTTTGTTCGCATCACCAACAATTTCTTCAGTTGTTAATACGAAATCTTGTCCTTCTTGTAATTGTACTTTCTCATCATTAACTAACATACCAGTTCTGATTTCAGGACCCTTGGTGTCTAATAATATAGCGATTGGTAAACCAAGTTCTTCTCTAACTTGTTTAATCATGTTGATTCTGTTTAAGTGTTCTTCATGATCACCATGTGAAAAGTTTAATCTGGCAATATCCATACCGTTCTTTGCTAACGCACGGATATTCTCGATATTGTCCATGTTTGGTCCCATCGTACATACTATTTTTGTTTTTTTGTTCATCATTTTTACCATCCTATTCTAATTACATATATAGTTACTACGCACACAATATACATCATTATGTACCTAGGTTTTCACAAAATAAAATTCTTTCCATATTACCCATTCTTGTCAATATTATTTTTTAACATGAGTATGCGTAAAAAGGTGTTCCATGCAATATTCGTAATTACCATCGCATTTGGAACAAAAACGGAATTCTAGATTTTCATCATCTTGTTCCGTTCTACCACAAACTGCACATTTATGTCTTGTAATAGTTTTCGAACGATTGACTTCTTTATGATACGTTCTTCTACGTTTCCGTGCTGCTGGTGATATTCTTTTGTAATTTCTTGTTGCAAAAAAGAAAATCACAAAGTTAAGCAGTGCAACTAAAATTGAGATTGCCATTGCAAGATAAAAAGTTCTCGCATACGCATCTGGCGTTAATACTGCATAACGAACATACGTAAATACATCATAACCAATTATTGCTGCATATATATAAGCTAAATGTTTTACCTTAACTGGTAATACAAAGAATAACAGGAATTGTATGTTTGGATAAATTGCAGCAAAAGCAAAGAACATGGAACGGTTAATAAAAGTAAGTCCATTAGGATAAATACCGCCCATAATAAAGTAAAGGATAAATGCTGCAATAACATTAAACAAAATACCTGATATATAATATAAATTGAATCTAAATGCGCCCCAAGCGTTTTCTAGTGAATTACCAATCATATAATATAGATACATCTCAATAGCAAAGAAAAAGATGCCTAATCCCCCACCCATATCAGCTGGGTAAATGATGAAAGTAACTAGTCTCCAAATTTGACCCCGGAGTACTTGACCAATATCCAGACTTAGATATGCCGCATAAAACCCAGGATTAATTTGGTAAAGCAACGCACCTAAAACATATAGTATTATGATATATTTCATTAAATCATGAATTGCATATCGTCCGAATTTTCTCTCTAACTTATTGATAAATTTCATCTAACACACCTCTTTATTAGAATTGACTACTCTACGTAATCTAGGATAAGAATAACTAAGATTCTGTTTTAAGTCAATAAAAAATAGAAATTTCACAGAATTTTGATAAATCCTTTACCCTATTATAATAATCATACTCGTTGTGAACATTCCTACGTTCTTGTTACGAGCCAGTCGAGGCTATACATAATCTGTTATTATACTATTAAACATTAGAATGGGATTGTCATACAACAACATACGACAACCCCAAAAATAATCTAAATCACTTAGAATAAATCTTTTTTTGCTAATATGAATGCCACCAATGCTGTCAACGCAAATGCACCTGCTGTTACGATATAGAAACCATACTTTGCTTCTCCACCTGGGATATTAACAAAGTTCATTCCAAAGAAACTAGCAATCATTGTCGGTATGGATAATACGATTGTAACTGTAGCTAAGAATTTCATAACAATGTTAAGGTTATTTGAGATAACCGATGCAAATGCATCCATTGTACCACTTAAAATTCCGCTATATATATTAGCCATCTCAATTGCTTGCTTATTTTCAATAATAACATCTTCAAGCAAATCTGTATCTTCTGGATACTGTTTTATATTCTCAGTTTTTAGTAATTTTTCGAGTACAACTTCATTAGCACGTAAGGATGTCGTAAAGTAAACCAAACTCTTCTCTAATTCAAGAAGTTCGATTAATTCGCGATTCTTCGTTGAGACGTGTAATTTCTTCTCAACTTCTTCACTTTTTCGGTCAATAACACGAAGATGCTGAAGATATGCACTTGCATTTTTATATAGAATCTGCAAGATGAATCTCGTTTTCTTGTATGTGAAGAAGTCTCTTACTCTTCCATCCATAAAACTCTTCAAGATTGGAGTTTCCTCTAAACAGATTGTTATAATTGCACCTTTTGTTAATAGGATTGCCAAAGGAATCGTTACATACCGATTATTCTTGTTACGTTCCTCTAAGGTTGGAATATCTACAAGAATTAACGTATATGCATCCTCTACCTCAATTCTTGAGCGTTCCTCTTCATCTAAGGGTGCTCTCAAATCGTTAATATCAACCTGATATCGGTCGGATACCTGTAGCAACTCAGTCGCAGTAGGATTTGTTAATGCAATCCAACAACCTTCCTCAAAATCGTTGATTTGACGCAGTCCATCGTCATATGTTTTGTATACTTCAATCATAGTACGCTCCTATCTACTTCCATTAGGATACTAGACAAAAAGCATACAAGAAAAAATGGTATTTTGTTTTTAGTGGCTGTTATCTATGTATCCTAACGGAAGTGCGATTATATTTAATTTTTGTGTTTCTTTGTCCAAATAATAATGCCGTAGTAAAAATATTTTGCCGGCGACTACTCGGTCCACTTTCCATATAATCCACATCCTTTCTTTTAATAACAGTTGACACTGTGTTTCTAACCAAATTAATTATATGTGTAACATTACCGTTTGTCAAACACTTTAAAAATAAATTACTACCCATATTATTCCATGTTACTATTTGTAGGTTTATACATGATTTTCAATAATAATGTGAAGTAACTAACCAATACCACTTATTATTCTATATTTTTAGATGAATACAAGGCTTTTCTAAAAAAAACTGTCGAATCAATATTGCATAATGAACTCGACAGCTTTTATTCCTTATCGTCCTTTATTAATAATGCTTATTTATAAATCATATAATACTAATTACTCTTCAACCTCTTCTCCCACTCTTCTATCAGGTATATTAATCGTCATACCTGGTTTCAACAATACTGTTGACATATTATTGTTCTCGATAAAGTCTTCTAAATCAATATCGAACTTGTCAAGTATATCTTTTAAGGTCTCTGCATCTTTGATAATATAAGTAATTAGATTAACTCCTGGTGCTATTGGAGTAACTGGTATTGAAGGCGTGCTAGGTTGCATTGGCATTGATGGTGTACTAGGCTGCATTGGCATTGATGGTGTACTAGGCTGCATTGGCATTGATGGCGTGCTAGGTTGCATTGGCATTTCTGGCATTTCTGGTAATAGTGGAGCACAGTCGTTTCCTGTGCAAATATTACCAATGCCGCCCATATTTGTTACAGGAACACAAATTTCATCTCCAATTTGCAAATTATATACATCTGCATAAGGATTCGCACGCATAATTAAAGCTAATGGTACATTATATTTTCTGCTAATTGTATACAAGGAATCCCCTCTCTTAATTACATGGACAATTCCTCTACAATAATCAAAACTCTTCATTCTTGTCTATCCTTTCTTAATTTCAATATTCAAAAAGCTTATACACTACTAATATATTCAAACGCCGAGTAGAATGTGTATAATTTGAAGTAATGTTATGTAAGCTTGACTTAGCTTTTTCTTCATATTAAATGTAGTTAACAAAATAAAGTTGAAGAATTCATTTGTTTGTCGTATAATAGTCATGTTTATTAGATTGTTTAGTTAAATAAGTATATGTGAAGATATTCTATTATTTAATTTCATATGTATATAACTTTCGGGGGAAGGAAGTTTCTAATATTAACCTGTTATAATATTACAAGTAATATTGATATAATCACAGGTAAAGGCATTCTTTAATAATAAAGGAGGGACAGCGTAAGCTGGCTACAAATGAACAATTCAATTTATACTCTCGGTATCGATATCGGTTCAACAACTGTTAAAATCGCAGTTCTTGATGATCATCATACCATTTTATTTTCTGACTATGAACGACATTATGCGAATATTCAAGAAACCTTACATACGCTTCTAGAAAAAGCATATAAAGAATTGGGTAATTGTTCCATAGCACCTGTTATCACAGGTTCAGGTGGTCTTTCGTTATCTAAGCATCTTGATGTTCCATTTGTTCAGGAGGTTGTTGCAGTATCTACTGCATTGCAAAATTACGCTCCTCAAACTGACGTAGCAATAGAACTTGGCGGAGAAGACGCTAAAATTATATATTTCACAAACGGTATTGATCAAAGAATGAATGGAATCTGTGCTGGTGGTACTGGTTCTTTCATTGATCAGATGGCATCATTATTAAAAACTGATGCTATTGGTTTAAATGAATATGCAAAAGATTATAAAGCAATCTATCCTATCGCTGCCAGATGCGGTGTTTTTGCTAAATCTGATATTCAACCTTTGATTAATGAAGGTGCTACTAAACAAGATCTAGCCGCATCTATTTTCCAAGCAGTAGTAAATCAGACAATCAGTGGTCTTGCATGCGGAAAACCTATTCGCGGAAATATAGCATTCCTTGGTGGTCCACTACACTTCTTAACTGAATTGAAAAATGCATTCATTCGAACTTTAAATCTCACTCCAGAAAACACAATTGCACCGGATAATTCCCATCTATTTGCAGCTATTGGTTCTGCATTAAGTAGTAAACTCGATGGTATTACCTCAATTGAACAGATGTTATCAAAACTTTCTTCAAAGATACATATGGACTTTGAAGTTTCCCGTATGGAACCGTTATTTAATAGTGAAGAAGAATATAACAACTTCACTACACGTCATTCTAAACATACTGTTTTAAAGGCAGACTTAAAAACATATGAGGGTGATTGCTTCTTAGGTATTGATGCAGGTTCAACTACAACAAAAGTGGCCTTAGTAGGTGAGGATGGATCATTATTATATTCATTCTATAGTAACAATAACGGTAGCCCTTTGAAGACAACAATTAAAGCAATCAAAGAGATCTATAGTATCTTACCTGATAGTGCTAAGATTGTTCGGTCCTGCTCCACTGGATATGGTGAAGCTCTAATTAAAGCAGCTTTATTATTAGATGAAGGTGAAGTAGAAACAGTGTCACACTATTATGCTGCTGCTTTCTTCGAATCAACCGTTGATTGTATCATCGATATCGGTGGTCAAGATATGAAATGTATCAAAATCAAAAATAGTACTGTAGATAGTGTACAATTAAATGAAGCTTGCTCTTCTGGTTGTGGTTCTTTCATTGAGACATTCGCCAAATCACTCAATTACGAAGTAGCGGACTTTGCTAAAGTTGCTTTGTTTGCAGAAAATCCTATTGATCTTGGTTCAAGATGTACCGTATTCATGAACTCCAACGTAAAACAGGCGCAAAAAGAAGGTGCTGGAGTTGATGACATCTCTGCTGGTCTTGCTTATTCTGTAATTAAGAATGCATTGTATAAAGTTATCAAACTAGCAGATCCTAAAGATCTTGGCAAGAATGTAGTTGTTCAGGGTGGTACTTTCTATAATGATGCTGTATTACGTAGTTTCGAAAAGATTCTAGGACGTGAAGTAGTTCGTCCAGATATTGCAGGTATTATGGGGGCTTTCGGTGCTGCTTTAATTGCAAGAGAACGCTATACACCAGGTGTTGAATCATCAATGCTTACCATTGATAAAATCAATTCATTGAAATTTGAGACATCGATGTCTCACTGTAAAGGTTGTACAAATAATTGTAATCTTACAATTAATCGCTTTACTGGTGGAAGACAATA
Organism: Lachnospiraceae bacterium; assembly: GCA_019421365.1. Classification (GTDB taxonomy): domain Bacteria; phylum Bacillota; class Clostridia; order Lachnospirales; family Lachnospiraceae; genus Anaerosporobacter. The sequence continues at coordinate 17,988 of JAHZFJ010000007.1, read as the reverse complement.
TATAACAGGAAATCGTTGCGAGCGAGGTCTCGGTAAAGCAAAGAATAAGGACAATATTCCCAATCTTTTTGAATATAAACTAGGTCGAATGTTTAATTACACTCCTCTTGAACAAGATAAAGCATACCGTGGAACTGTCGGAATTCCAAGAGTCTTAAATCAATATGAAAATTATCCTTATTGGTTTACTTTCTTCTCAGAACTTGGTTTCCGTGTTATATTATCACCAAATTCAACGCATAAGCTTTATGAATTAGGTATTGAATCTATACCAAGTGAATCAGAATGTTACCCTGCTAAACTTGCTCATGGTCATGTAATGTGGTTAATTAAGCAAGGAATTGATTATATCTTCTATCCTTGTGTTTTCTATGAACGAAACGAAGTACCAGGTGCTAATAATCACTATAACTGCCCTATTGTTACTTCTTATGGTGAAAACATTAAGAATAATGTAGACGAACTTATTGGAGATTCCATCTTCTATCAGAATCCTTTCTTAGCATTTACATCTGAAGAGATTTTGACAAAACGACTTATTGAAGTATTCAAAGAAAGTCATAACATACCTGCTGCCGAAATTAAAGCGGCTGCCCACGCTGCATGGACTGAACTAGAACAATCCAAAAA
>JAHZFJ010000007.1:0-17348 GCA_019421365.1 Lachnospiraceae bacterium | reverse complement strand
AGGATATAGAGAAAAAAGGTGAAGAAACCATTGCCTACCTCAATGAGACTGGAAGAAAAGGTATTGTATTAGCTGGACGTCCTTACCACATTGATCCAGAAATCAATCATGGTATTCCTGAATTAATTACTTCATATGGAGTTGCTGTACTTACAGAGGATAGTATTAGTCATCTAGGTAATGTTGAACGTCCTCTTATTGTTATGGACCAATGGATGTATCATTCTAGACTCTATGCCGCTGCTGCTTATGTTAAGACAATGCCTAATCTAGAACTAATTCAGCTTAATTCCTTTGGGTGTGGTCTTGATGCAGTTACTACAGATCAAGTTAGTGATATCTTGATTAATGCTGGTAAGATATATACAGTGCTTAAGATTGATGAGGTTAATAACTTAGGTGCAGCTAGAATACGAATCCGATCACTATTATCAGCTGTTCGCGACCGTGAAAAGAAACATTTAGATTTAACTCCAACAACTACTTCATACGATCGTGTGGTCTTTACAGAGAAGATGCGTGAAGAATACACCTTACTATGCCCACAGATGTCACCGATACATTTTGACTTCGTTGAGGCTGCTCTTCATTCTGTAGGCTATAATGTTGTGGTCTTGAATAACGATAACAAGACTGCCGTTGATGTTGGTTTAAAATACGTTAATAACGATGCCTGCTATCCTTCCTTAATGGTTGTTGGACAAATAATGGAGGCACTGTTATCTGGTAAATATGATCTTAACAAAACAGCTGTTGTAATTTCACAAACTGGTGGCGGTTGTCGTGCTACGAATTATATAAGTTTTATTCGTAGAGCATTACAAAAAGCCGGTATGGAGCATATTCCTGTTGTATCTATTAACACAGTAGGACTAGAGAAGAATCCAGGATTCAAGTTTACCCCAGCAGCTGTAAATCGAGCTTTGCAAGGTCTTGTATACGGAGATGTTTTAATGCGTGTTCTTTATCGCACTAGACCATACGAAGTAGAGAAAGGATCGGCTAACGCACTATACGAAAAATGGCGTGACCGTTGTATTGTATCTGTACAGAACGGTAAACGTTCCGAATTTAAGAACAATATCCGTAACATTATCAAAGATTTTGATGAATTACCATTATTGGATATAACCAAACCAAAAGTTGGTATTGTAGGCGAGATTCTTGTTAAATTCCTACCTGCTGCCAATAATCATTTGGTAGAATTATTAGAAGCTGAAGGCGCTGAAGCTGTTATGCCTGATTTAATCGACTTCTTCTTATACTGTTCCTATAATGCTAATTATAAATCAAAATATTTAGGACGACCCAAAAAAGAAGCTTATCTTAATAATGCTGGTATCTGGTTTATAGAACAATATCGTAAAGAGATGAAGAAACAATTAGCTGCAAGTAAACGCTTTGAGCCACCAAAAGAGATTGATGAACTTGCTGAATATGCTGCAGATTTTGTTTCCATTGGAAATCAAACGGGTGAAGGTTGGTTCTTAACAGGTGAGATGGTTGAATTAATTCATTCTGGCGTAAACAACATTGTTTGTGCTCAGCCTTTTGCATGTTTACCAAATCATGTAGTTGGTAAGGGTGTTATTAAAGTGTTACGTCAACATTTCCCTGATTCGAACATCGTAGCTGTTGATTATGACCCAGGTGCTAGTGAAGTAAATCAACTTAACCGTATTAAGTTAATGCTATCAACAGCTAATAAAAACCTTATAAATGAAAACTAAAACTCAAAACGATTAACGAATACTACTAGATATACTATTACTATAACAGTTAAAAGAGACTGGTCCCTATATCGAAGATACAATAGTAACTTTGATATAGGCCAGTCTCTTTTATTTAAGTCATTTCATAATATCTAATTATCTACGGTTAATATCCTCACTATTCACCAGTAAATTCTGTTAACTGCTTGATAACCTTATCTACTGCTGCTTTTTCAACTAAGAAATTCTCTTCACCATTAATTGATACTCGGTAGAAGTTAACTCCGTCATATGGAAGATACTTTACGTGAAGTTCTTCTAAGGAATCTGAATTTCTAGTAAAATCAAATTCATAGACAGGTGTTGAATCACTCACTTCTTTTTTGATTTCTCCTGACGTCGTAATTCCAATTAATTCTTGGTACAGATTCTTGAATGCCGTCTCATCAACTTTATTACCATTATAATAATATAAGCTATCAGGAACTTCTTCACTTTCTTCATCGGTAGAATCTGATTCTTCTGAATCATCTGCTTCCTCTTTTGTCTTTGTATCTTTATCTGGATTAGGTGTAACAGCTAAGGTATAAGTTTTTCCATTTGCTTTAACTGTAAGCTTATCAAGCGTTGTGATATCAACTAATTGGACTAGATTAGTGACATAATCATAAGGTGTAATATCAAGCATCGCATCTATTGATGAAGTAGCAATCGTATATACTGCATTCTCATATGCTCTTCCATCAGCTTTTACTTGTACATAATATTCACCATCATCGTTCGTATTACCAACTAAGATTGTCAATTTGTAATCCGTACGTACTGTTGTTGATTCCTCCTCTGAATCTGTGGTACTATCTGCCGTTGTTTCTCCTGTAGTATCAACGTTATCTTCCGTTGTAGATGTGCTATCCTCCGTTGTTTCCGTATAATACGATAGATCGATTTTAGCGCTTGGATTATCTAATCCATATTTGCTTAAATTTGATCCCTTATAATCAACGCATTCACTTAATGACACAGAACTATAGCTTCCAAAATATGAATCAAACTTCGTCGGATCTCCCTTTTGTATTGTATTATATGGTTTTGATATTTTCCAAGCATAATACTCACCTGCATCTGCTGCATCTTGATCATAATCTGCTTTAAATATGTTAGTACCATCTTTCTCAACATTAATATTAGTAATATTTGTTGCAGTTATAGTAGGAAAATCTTCAATTTCAAGCATCTGAGTTTGTGTATAATTGAATGCGGAGTATACCCCTGATGTTACAGTATAAACAGTATTTTCGTCTGGTAATTTAGCATAGTATCCTGTACCAACACCTAAGGCATCTCCAAGGTTTAATTCAAATGTAGTACCATCTTCACAAGTTAGTTTAACAACTAACGCAGGGTCTTCTAAACCATATTCAGCCAAATCTTCTGGTTCTTTAACAACAATTTTATCAGCCGATAAACTAGCAACTTGACTTAACATATTGGTTATATTATCCTGATTAATCGGAGCTTTTGTGTCTGATTTATCAACCCATGTATCATCCGACTTCATATATGTTAATGTTGTACCATTCCAAGTATATGAAATCTCTGTTACTGTGTCTGAATCAATGCTAGATAAGGTAATAGTGTCCTCCACAACTTCTTCTTCCTCATTCTTATTCTTATTCATAACAAGTAAATACAGAAGAATCATTAGGATTAATACTCCAAGAAGGATTAATAATGTTCCCGCTTTCTTCTTCTTTCTTGCCATTACCTCTTCCTCCTTCTTAAGCATACGAATACACCCGTTAAGATGAATGCTGCTGGTATAATCAATATTACGAATACCGACCAATTATTTGCTTGTGAACTAGTAAGTGTTACATAACTGTCATCAAATGTTTTCGTTGGTATTGCTAAAGTTTCTACTTCTACATCAGCCATCCAGTTAATCGTACTTAAGAATAAATCCGTATTACCTAATTGTTCATACGCAATCATTGACTCATCTAAGAGATAAGTAGAACCGTATACAACTACCTTAGATTCCACATCATCAACTGTCTCAGTAACTGCTACACCAAGTGAAAATGGACCTGCAATATCGGTATCTTCTTGATCGTAAACCTGCGATTCCATATTCGTCTTTGAATAAGCTTTATCAGATGTATTCAATAATTCTTCTATTGTTAATGTACTACGAACATCGTCCATGATCTGAATTCCCTTTGTTATCGGAACAACAACTGGCTTGTTATTTGATTTCACATCACTTGTAATGTCGTGACTTGAGATCTCTGGAATAAGATAAGTAGGCATCTGAGACATATAATAGTTGCTATCCCCCTCTATTACATAGCTATCAACTAAAGACACTCCGTAGTAGTTTAAAATACTATTAAAGTTAGGCATATCTTCTGTTGATGCCGCATAATTAGCGAGGATAATTGCACTACCACCATTCTTAAGATAATCCATAATTAATGTTGTTTCATCTTCTGTATAATCATATAATGGTCCATTTATTAATAAGAAAGAGCAATCCTCTGGTATAGAATCGGCAGATAAGGTATCTAAAGTCTCTTGGTTTACATTTTGTTTTGTAAGATAAGATGCAAGTGTTGTACTAACTGCTGATTCTCCATGTCCTTGTACAGCGTACATCGTAGGTAAATCTTCTGATACAACATATTGAATTGCTGATGTTATCTGGCCTTCTACATCAATTCCGGTAGTAGATTGAGTGTAAGTAGTATAATCAACAGATGTAATTAGCATATCGGAATAAGGTATATACTTGCTTCTACCATTTGTTTCATCTACTACGATTATACTATTATCGACTACCTCAGTATCTGCATCTACATATTGGCTTGTAAATTTAGGATAAAGAACTGGGTCTTTTGTTACGACCTTAACATGATCTGATAAGTTATCGTACTTATCAACAATTCTTTTTACAGTAGTAACTTCATAACCTGACTCAGCTATATAATAAATCATTATATCATGATCAATATCTTTAATAAAATTCTTTGTTTCATCAGTTAATGTATATAATTTTTCATTACTTACATCTAACTTCAAGTCTAATTCACTTACGATCAAATTTGCTATAAGAATTACAACAACAACGATTGTAGTAATTAAAGAACTATATGCTCCTTGTTTAAAATTTCTATTCGAAAAAGATTGATTGAATCTTTCCTTTTTTGTTCTTTTCTCGCTCAACGTCCTTCACTCCTTCCCTACCTCCATCTTCTCTTATTAAGAGATTGAATTGTTAAGAATATAAAGATAACAACAATACTTATATAGTAAACAATTCCAGTTAAATCGAGAATTCCATTCATAAAGTTATCGAACCTATCAATAACTGAAAACCAATCAAATACTTTCAAAGCTAATCCGTCATATAGAGAAGGTTTTACAAAATACACAATAGCACATATAGCCTCTAATATTACACCAAGCCCAATGGCAACCGCACTATTACGCACCATAAAGTAAGTAACAACCGCTATCATCAATGCTATGATAGAAAAGATTATCCATGCTGCTTGATTACTAGTAGGTAAAAGACTCACTATACCTTGCATTAGGTATGTAATCAGTAACACAACAAAAGTAACAACTGCTGCTATCGCCTGACTCTCAAATAATGCTGATAAGAATAATCCAATTGCAAGATATGCTGCTCCAACTAAAACAAAGCCTAATATTCCTGTATAAGCAAGTTTAAACGATACTGTACCGTATTTACTTAATATAAGCGGATAAAACATTGTAATTCCCATTGCGCTTATAAACACCGTTAATACAGCTAGATATTTACCAATGACAATTTTGTTCACACTAAGTGGTGAAGTAAATAATAACTGATCCGTTTTTTGTCTCTTTTCTTCTGCTAAAAGACGCATAGTTAGTATAGGAACAAGTATTACGAATACAAAAATCATACTACTTAATACATATTCAAAATTGGAATAACCACCTTGTAAGTTATATGCCATAAAATAAACGCCTACGATAGCTAAGAAAAAGCCAATGAACAAATATCCAATCATAGAGGTAAAATAGGAGCGTAATTCCTTCTTATATATCGCTAACATTCTTCTTCCTCCTTTTCTGATTTTATCTCATTATCCTCAACTTCGATTTCATCTTGTTTTTGCTTTACTTGAACTTGTTCTTCTTCGATTTGATCTACTTTGATTTGATCTTCTTCAACTTGTTCTTCTTGTACCTCTTCTTGTTTTTGTTTTCTCATCTGTCCAAAAATACTCTTTTTCTTCTTCTCTGTTTTTATATTATTATCAGTTAACTCTAGGAAGATATCTTCTAACGACATAACTTTACGTTCTAATCCATAGATTGGACATCCTGCTTCTACCATTGCATAGAAGAGTTCTTCTCTAATATCAATTGCTTCCTTTGTTTGTATATCAATGTCAAGTAAATTTGCTTCAGCAACTGTTTTATAATCAACCTTGTCAATTCCTTCAACTTTCTTTAATGCTTTAGCAATCTTATCCTTTGTCCCTTTTACAAGCAGGTGAACTTTATTTGCACCTTCCATATGACTTGATAAATTTTCAGGTGTATCACTTACAATTAATTTACCTTTATTAATAATCATTATCTTATCACATACGGCACTTACCTCAGATAATATATGAGAACTTAATATAATCGTATGGTTTTTACTTAGGCGTTTTATCAAATCACGTATCTCAATAATTTGTTTTGGATCTAGACCTACAGTTGGTTCATCTAATATAAGCACTTCTGGATATCCTACAATTGCGCCTGCAAGCCCAACTCTTTGCTTGTATCCTTTTGATAGATGTTTAATAAGTCGATTACTAACATCATCAACTTTCGTCATCTTCATAATATCCTGAATCATCTTAGCACGTTCTTTCTTCTTCACTGCCTTGATTTCTGCAATAAATTCTAGATATTCTATTACTGACATATCAAGATATAAAGGTGGTATCTCTGGTAGATATCCAATCATTTTCTTTGCCTCAATTGGATCTTCAAACACATCGTTTCCATCAATTGTAACAGATCCTGACGTAGCTGCTATATAACCAGTAATCATATTCATTGTGGTTGATTTACCAGCACCATTCGGTCCAAGGAACCCAAGTATCTGCCCTCTTTCAACTGTGAAACTTAAATCATCTACTGCTAGATGACTGCCATAACTTTTTACCAAATTCTTTACTTCAATCAAAAGTAACTCCTCCTTTTTTATAGAAATAAATCCCAACCTGATGAAGCACTATTATATCAACTACATAATAAATAAAAAATGCGAAAAAACTGTGAACGTTCATACGTTTCACAGTTTTTTCACAGTTTACCTTTTTAAATTTATTTGTTTATATCTTCTATTTGCCAATCAATTGGTTCTATCCCATGTTGTCTTAAGAATTCATTTGCCTTGGAGAATGGTTTACTACCGAAAAATCCCCGATAGGCTGATAATGGGCTTGGATGTGGAGTCTCAATTATGAGATGTTTAGGATTAGTAAGCATCTTCTTCTTAGACTGGGCAGGTTTACCCCAAAGAAAATATACAATCGGTCTATCCTGCTCATTAACAACCTGAATTACCGCATCCGTAAACTTCTCCCAACCTCTTCCCTGGTGTGAGTTGGCCTGATGCGCTTGGACCGTAAGTACTGTATTCAATAATAATACACCTTGATCTGCCCATTTCTTAAGGTATCCGTTATTAGGAATATAGCAACCACAATCTTCATGTAATTCCTTATATATATTCTTTAGCGAAGGTGGGATATCCTTCTGAGATGGTAATACAGAGAAAGATAATCCATGAGCCTGATTTTCATTATGATATGGATCTTGTCCAAGCAAAAGTACTTTCACTTCACTGAGTGGCGTAAAATGAAATGCATTAAAGATATCTTCCATAGGAGGATAGATTACCTCCTTTGCATATTCCTCTTTAACAAATTGATCTAGTTCTTTATAATATGGTTTTCTAAATTCTACATCTAAGGAATCTAGCCAATCATTTGTAATCATAGACATAGTAGTACCTTCTTTCAGTTTTCTTTCGTTATTATTATAGCATGAATGTATATCTTAATCATCTATTATTCTCTGATAGGTCGTCTTCAGTCAAGTTATGCCCCAAAAAGAAGATGATTACTTGTCTTTACAATAATCATCTTCTCAACGTTACAGCCTTACACTCACATCTCTACTTTTAAGATATTGCTTAACTTCATTAATCTCCAATTCTTTATAATGAAATAATGATGCTGCAAGAGCAGCATCTGCTTTTCCTACCGTTAATGCATCATAAAAGTGTTCCATTGTTCCTGCTCCACCTGAAGCAATTACAGGAATTGAGACATTCTCTGATATTGTTCTTGTTAGTTCTATATCATACCCATTCTTAGTACCATCACAATCCATACTAGTAAGTAAGATTTCACCTGCTCCAAGTTCATTCACTTTCATCGCCCATTCAACCGCATCGATTCCCATATCAACACGTCCACCATTCTTGAAGATGTTCCAACCACTACCATCTGCTCTTCTCTTAGCATCAATTGCAACAACAACACATTGGTTACCAAATTTCAAAGCAGCTTCTGAAATTAGATTAGGACTTTGTATAGCAGCTGAATTTACAGCTACCTTATCTGCGCCCTCGCGTAATATAACTTTAAAATCCTCTACCGTCCTAATCCCTCCACCTACTGTGAAAGGAATGAAAACAGTTTCTGCTACACGACGCACCATATCTATTTTGATTGTACGAGCATCACTTGAAGCAGTAATATCTAAGAAAACCAGTTCATCTGCACCAGCTTTGCCATAGGCATAACCAACTTCTACAGGATCTCCCGCGTCTCTAAGATTAACGAAGTTGATTCCCTTAACGACTCTACCATTATGTACGTCTAGACAAGGGATAATTCTTTTTGTAAACATAGCTTACTCCTTCCCAATATTAGCAAAATTCTTAAGTATCATTAAGCCAACGTCTCCACTCTTCTCAGGGTGGAATTGACATGCATACACATTCTCTTTCTCAACAGCAACATCGAGCGACGTACTATATTCTGTTGTAGCTATAACATCATCTGCACACTCCGCTTTTAGATAATAAGAATGGACAAAGTAAACATAAGATTCTTGATCTAATCCTTTAAACAATTTAGAATCCTTAGTAAAATGAAGCGAATTCCAACCAATATGAGGAATCTTCAATCCATCTTTATTAGGAATTCGAACTATTTCTCCCTTAAGAATTGACAATCCTTCCACGCCATCTGTCTCATCACTTCTTTCAAATAAAAGTTGTAAACCAAGGCATATTCCTAGTAAAGGTGTATTCTTAGCCACTACTTTTTTAATAGTATCGACCAATTGGTAATAATGTAATTTTTCCATCGCATCTCCAAAGGCACCCACTCCAGGTAATATTACCTTATCTGCTTTCATAATTTCATCATGGTTACGAGTAATAACCACCTCTTCGCCAAGATGTTGCAATGCCTTTTCTACACTCTTAAGATTACCAGCATCATAATCTATAACAGCAATCATATTAACTCCCCTCCCTTTACTTTGTTGTAGTAGTGTGTTAAACCACGCAGATATAAGAATATGGCAAGATGAATGAAACTCCTCTTTCATCCTGCCATATTACTTATATTAATACATCAAAATCAATTTTACAATAGATTTGCCGTGTTATTTTTTCTTATCTGTAACTAACTTTTCAGCTATAGCAAATACTTTGTCACTATATTTTTCTTGATCTTCCACGCTTGTGATCTTCTTTGCGCTTTCCTCATCAAGGTTATATTTTTCATCTAACTCTTCAAGTATCTGAGACTTTACATACTGTAAATCCGATTTAACACCTAGTTCACTTGCTTGTTCTAGATATAAATCATACTTGGTAAGACCATTTAGCAAAGAGTTCAATGCTTCTGCATAATATTGAATCGCATAGTAATTATTATAAGAATCGTATTCGTTGTTAACATACATTACAGTTTTGATCTTATTAGCTAATTCTTGATCATCTTTCTTAACTTCTATACCACTGATTTCATTATAGGCCTTAGTATACTTTCTTCTAGCAAAATAGTCTTCAGCCTGGTCAATGCTCGCTGAATATGAGAATGTATTCGTTCCAAGAACAATAACAGCACATAACATAGCAAACGCTACAAACACAACAGCTGCACCTTTTTTATTAATTTTACTGTGATCTTGTTCTTCCTCTGCTAACCGACTAGCTTTCTCAGCTTTTTTAGCAGCCTTGGCAGCTAATTTAGACTTTTTAGCTTCCGCCTTTTTAGCTTTCTTAGTAGCAGCATCAGCAATCTTCTGTTCTTTCTTAGCAGCTTTTTGAACAGTCTTTACTTCTTCTAACTCTTTCTCTTTAAGAAATTCTTTTTCAGTCTCTTCATTCTTAACATTAGCAAAAAGCCCTTTAAAGAAGTTCTTCTTTACTTTACCTGATTTCTGCTCGTCTTTTACTGATCTGTTATCAATGTTCTCTTCTCCATCAGTTCCATAATTTGATACTGTTCCAAGAACGTCGGCAAAGATATCACTTACATCAGAAGCATCTTTGTCATCATCACCAATTCCATCAAATATACCTTCGAAACCTGGAATTCCTGCATACAAATCGTTATCTGCTTGCCCAGTCTCCTCACTATGTAACGCGGATATATGTAAATCCATATCCTCGTTTCCTGTGTCCGATTCTTCCTCTTCCATAAAGGAATCGATCGCAAAAGGTTCTTCGATTTCAGGTATGTTCTCTTCACTTTCTAGTGAATCAAGTGAGAATGGTTCTTCCTCTTCACTCGCTAATGCGTCAAGTGAGAATGGTTCTTCCTCTTCGCTCTCTAATGCGTCAAGTGAGAATGGTTCTTCCTCTTCACTCGCTAATGCGTCAAGTGAGAATGGTTCTTCCTCTTCACTCGCTAACGAGTCAAGTGAGAATGGTTCTTCCTCTTCACTCTCTAGTGCATCAATTGAGAATGGTCCTTCCTCTTCGCTTTCTAGTGCGTCAAGTGAGAATGGTTCTTCCTCTTCGCTCTCTAGTGCGTCAATTGAGAATGGTTCTTCCTCTTCACTCGCTAATGCGTCAACCGAAAACGGTTCTTCCTCTTCACTTTCTAATGAGTCAACCGAGAATGGTTCTTCCTCTGCGCTCGCTAATGAGTCAATCGAATATGCTTCTCCTATAGGTGCAGTTCCATCTTGTCCATCTTGCAATCTGTATTGTTCTAACAAATCATTTGTAATGCTATCTAACTGGACAGATATATCATCTTCATCTTTTTGTTTATCTATCTCTTTAATCGGATCAATTGTCATCTCAACTGATGATGTGAAATTATCGCCATCATTATTCGGATAACTAGTATGGGAATGCATAACTGAATTAAGTAATTCTTCTAACTCATCATCACTTTTTATTAAATCTACGTCATCAAGCGCTTTACAATCATCGCACATCACTTCCGTATCTTCAATTCCGGTACCACAAATCTTACATTTACCCATCTATCCACCTCCAAACTAGTATTATTATCTCTTATATTACCACATAAGTATTTATTTAACAACTAAAATGAAACGGAAATAAGTTGAATTTTGCCGATAAATAGGCTTTTTTAAGGGTTTTGTTACTTATTTACTACTTCCAGAAACTCATTTGATGACATTGCAACCGATATCCCTTTACCATTAATTTCTTCAGGTAATTGTGGGAACTCTTGATTCACACGAATTAAGAATGCTTTGTTATTAAGATATGCATTCTTTTCAAAAGGCCAGCGAATTAATGATGGTAATGTGAAGTTAACATCTAGTTCTAATAATAATAATTTCTTATTAAGAGTACGTGATAACCACTGCATGTAATTTTGCCATTGTGGCAAGTATCCTTCTTCTACATAACTCTCTACATTAGCTCGTACATTAAATGTTAATGGTTCACTACATTCCTTACACTTTGGTAGATATTCTTTGATTGATTTCCCTGATTTAACATCATTAATTATAATGGATAATTCTTCAATAAATTTCCTAACATATTCTTGATTCAAATGAATATCATGTGTACAAGACTTACTACATTGAAACAGTCCTTCATTGCCACAAGGCATTACTATCTTGCTTTGTTCTATACCAGATTGCATTATTAATTCACTTGTATTCATGGATAAAACGAAATAATTCTTATCCTTGATTAATTCATTTAACAAAGAATACGATTTCAATGTATTCTGCTTACTGTAGTAGTTGACAAGTATCTGATGAATCCAACTAGCCGCCTCATCATCTTGTAATTCTTCTAATAATTTAGATTTTGAATTAATGCCTAACTTAGAAAGTGGTTTATAAACATCTTCTTCTAAATATGCACCTTTTTCAAAACCTAGTCCGCATCCCACTAATATATAATCTGCTTCTTCTATTTTACTTTTTATTAAATCCATTTGATTATTCATATATGCCTCATTTCATTTCTTTCATTTTGTAACTTTTAAGAGCTAAATTTATTATAACTTAACTTCTCATATATGAAAAGTTATTAAATTAAATCTTTTCATAAAAAAAGTGATGTTAATCTATAACACCACCTTCTTTTATATGAATTGTAATTAATAAATCAACTGATCTACAGCTCCAACAAGCTTTCCAATTTCAGGTTTTGTTAACTGTGCATCTGCTCCTAATAATTCACCTTTTCTTCTCATTTCATCATTAATTAATGATGAGAAGATAATTACAGGAACTTCTTTTAATTCGTTATCCTCTTTGATTAACTTAGTTAATCTATGTCCATCCATCTGTGGCATTTCAATATCTGTAATTACACAATGAACATTCTCATTAATAGTTCCACTTGTCTTGTACTCAATTAATTGATTCCAAGCCTCTAACCCATCATTAAATCTCTTAATGTTGGTATATCCGGATTTTGTTAAGCTATCAAAGATTAATTTACCTAATAAAGGTGAATCCTCAGCCATTATAATAGGCGAATTGTTACGTTCTCTCTCACCCAAATGTGTAATATCAGAAACACGTAAACCTGTCTCTGGATTAATATCCGAAACAATTTTTTCAAAGTCAAGAATTACTATTAGTCGGTTATCAATTTTAACAATACCAGTTGCTATTCCTGCTCCTGCTGAATTAACAGTTTCATCTGGTTTGATAATATCAGCCCAAGATACACGATGAATTCCTACAACTCCATGTACATGGAAAGCAATGTTAAGACTATTAAAATTCGTTACTATGTACATATCTTTTGATTTATCAGCTGATGGAGCTAAATTAAGATTTTTTGCTAAATCGATAATTGAGATAATTACATCTCTTGGCATAAAAATTCCTTCTACACATGGATGTGCATTTGGAATTGGTGTTGGTTCCTTATATGATAAAATTTCTTTAATCTTAGCCACATTGATCCCATAATAGTTTGACCCAACTTTGAATTCGAGAATCTCTAACTCATTCGTTCCACTTTCTAGTAATATTCCAGTTTCCATGATCTATCCTCCACTTTATATATTCTCATTTTTCTCTGATCCTTTATATGTGTATAAATATTGTAACTATTCATTTTCATAATTCTGAAAAGTTATAGAATATCCTACCATAATTATAATATAATCGTTTACAAAATACAAATGAAATTAATGTATTTAGACAAATAACAACATTTTTAGAGTATTATTTTTTCTTAATCAAAAAGAGGTTATAATAAACCTTTTATAAAGAGCTTATTATAACCTTTCATTAAATATATTTTTAACCTAGCAATTACCTTTTCCATCAAGAGAACAAGCTTGTATTTCATTATCTGATGTTAGATCAACATCGACATAAGAATCAATCTGGAATGTCTTAGTGCCATCTTCTAATAGGAAAAAGGGAATTCCAATTTTACCATTTGCCTTTACATCATCAAATATCGCATCATTATCTCTATAAGATAGGAATTCTTTCAATACTGATGTAGATTCAATGATATTACGATAATCGAGTATTACATCTTCCTTTGCTAACAGTCTTTCTTTCGCAATAACACAATCGCCACAGATTGGCGCACCATACATTACAATTTTCATATACTTTTTCCTCCTTATTACGATTTTAAGACTATTATAGCACAAATTCAGATATATTAATGAGTTTTCTTATTTACTTTTCAATTATTGAAACCAGAATGATTCAAAACTATACTTTAAGGCACGATATGCATATTTTTCTGCAGAATACTTATATTCACGTATTAGCTTGCCTTCTGAATCATATTCATTAAAGCAATGTGACATACCAGAGCTTGTTACAAGATTATCCTTATAGTATTGTGTCGAGCTTACAATACTTGAATAAGGTAGTGCAACTTTTTTTACTAACTCGTACGTACCTTTTTCCTCATCAACTAAATATTGATATAAGTAAGAATTATCGCCTTTAGAGTAAGTTCCCGCACCTACATAAGCTGACCAATCAAAATCTGGTCTTGTTCTTGCACCTTTATAGTTATTATTAAACATATATAAATAATATTGATTATCAGGTAACGATGGATCTTCAAGATAGGTTACTGTATGTTGACCTGCTTGTGAAACGAAATCTCCTACCTTATCTAACATATAATCTTCATATACCGTACCATTCCAAACTGACTCATCAGAGATAAAGTAAGCAATTTCTGGTTGTTCATATACATTGTTTAATCGAATAATCGTACTATATTCCCTAGAACTTAAGATTAGATCTTTCCCATCAATTATATCAAGAGTGTTAAGGTGAATCCAGTCTAATTCATCTCCACCATACGTATTTCCTTCTTCTGGTTCTATAGCCATTGCCTTAGCTTCAGGCATTAAATCTTTCATATCCACTAATTTAGTGACTGCTCCATCTTCTAAATCAACACGTATAATAACATCTTCGATAGTATCAGTGCCTAGCTCATTCGCTAATAATAGAATAGTATTGTTAATTTCATCATATTCAAAATCATGGTGTAATTCGTAATTTCCAAGATCAATTTTTCTCTCAATCTTTCCCAGACGGTTAACGAATGCTAATTTATTAAAATCATATGAATAAACCATTGTGTCATCAATAAATAAGATGCGGTCCGAACGATACCCCTTTAATGGTAATTCCGAACGGATAATTCCATCGTTATCATAGATATATACATTTGCATTATATGCTTTATCATGTCCTAAAACTGCGTATAAACCTTCAGAAATTTCTTGCGTACTATCTCCTTCTGTTATTTCAAGCTTTGATTGACTATCTGTTACAAGGCCTTCCATTGTTAAAGTAAAAGTATATTCATCAACAACTTCACCCTCACTATTTTTACTTCTCATTGTTACCGTGTTAACTTCATTTGGTATAAGACCTATGATTTGATACTCATGTGTCTTAGTTGTCCCAGTTTCTTGTCCATTATAAGCCGTTCTTGTGAAGTCAGGTATTCCTTCTTCATCTACTGAAATTGTATATTCCATACTAGTTGCTTCTTTCGTTGTGTAATATACATTCACAGCGCATGTATTCGTACCATATGGATTATAGATAATAAATGGGTTATCAAAAGTAGCTTTTTTTGCTTCCTTAGCTATCTTCTTCTCAATTGTATTCTGTAAGTCAGTATTCCACATTGACACATCTTTCTTGTTATCAACTACATGAATCTGATCACCCATAGATCCTTCTGTTTTTACTGAAGTATAATAATTCAGATAAATCTTGTCCTTTAGACTATCATTTGTAACTAGTAGAATTCCAGCTATTAGTAACAAACCAATAACTCCAATAAGAAAATAATATTTTTTCTTCATATTTCAACCTCTCTTCAAACATTTATCATTAATCATCTTTTTAATAATACAAAACCAATGTGAAAAATAAGTGAAATAATTCGACAAAATTATAGTCATATTTGACTTAAACCACTCTTTGTCTATGTATTAAATAATAAGTAGATAAATATGACTACATAATGTCATACTTATCTACTTATTCTATATCTATTAAACTTGTTTTATAAATATATATTCCTGTTCAGAACTGGTTTCATTACAATACGTGAAACCATCTAAATTGAACTTACGAAGTCCTTCTTTTTCTTCTATTCGATTCTTTACTATATATTGAACCATTAGCCCCCGTGCTTTTTTTGAAGCTGTAGATTCTACTTTAAGCTTGTCTCCCTTCTTAACTTTGAAGGTACAAGTTAAGAAATCTACTTCTTCATGCTTCATAAAATTTGCTATAACTTTACTATATTCTAATGAAGCTAAGTTCACATATACTTGATGCCTACTTTCTGCATTTTGTAAGTATTCTATTATTGGTTCCTCCCAAAATTCATACAGATTCTTCGCTTTTTCTATAGGCAGTTTTAATTGCATCTCCAAACGATATGGGTAAATACTTGTATTTGGTTTCAATATTCCATATAAGCCACTAAGTATTCTAACATGATCATTTGCATAAATCATATCATCATTCGTAAATAATTCCGTAGCCATTGCTTTATATTGAATCCCATCGTACGTATATAAGGCAGGCGAACCAGCAGCATCAAACTGAATATTATTATGATTTTCATAAGTTTTAGTAGCAATTTTTTCATTTACCTTCATAATAGACTGAATGTTTGGCACTGATAATTCTTGCAATACATTCAAGACCTTCCTATTATATGGTTCAAACAGTGGCTTTTCACATTCAACTGCTTCCATCTTATTGATTTTCATTGTTTTAGCTGGTGATATAAATACTAACATATACTTATTCCATATCCTTTAACATCTCAGTAGCATTCATATCAGGTTTAACTTTTTCGTACACTTTCTCAATAATTCCATTTTCATCAATCAGATATGACGAACGTACGACACCCATACTCACTTTTCCATACATCTTCTTCTCTTTCCAAACATCATATGCTTGAATCGCAATTAACTCTGGATCAGATAATAGTGTAAATGTTAAACCTTGCTTTGTACTAAAATTCTTATGACTCTTAACACTATCCTTACTAATTCCAATCACTTTAACATCTTTATCTATAAAATCATTTAATGAACTTTGATATGCGCAAGCTTGCTTTGTACAACCAGGGGTACTATCTTTTGGATAAAAGTATAATGCTACTTTTTTCCCTCTAAAATCACTTAGTGATACTTCATTTCCATCTTGATCTAATAATGTAAAATCTGGCGCTTTTGTTCCTACTTCTAACATATTATCCTCCTTCTTTCATTCCGATTTTGTTTCATTATGTCCTTAATAATTCATTTATACTCATTTATATTATCATCAATCTGAGCTAAATTTACAAGAGTTTTTTTATTCTTTGAGAGAACTATAACAAAGAATTAATCTATACGTAACAGAAATTCCGTTATACGTAAAAAACACCTAACCATACGGTTAAGTGTCTATTTATAAAGTGAATACATTCACTCTTGTACATTCAAAACTACACATTGAATAAGAGTGTTTTTTACTCTTTAGTCAGAATCTTTTTGGTTAAGCCCTCGACCTATTAGTAACAGTCAACTACATGTG
>JAHZFJ010000065.1 GCA_019421365.1 Lachnospiraceae bacterium | reverse complement strand
ACGTACCAGGTTTATGTAAAATTGCGTATATCACAAATGAAGCCAAAGGTGATAATGAGGGTATAAGCATTGAAGATAAAGGTTGGTCCCTTACACCAGGTGCTTACGTTGGTGTAGTCCCTGTAGAAGATGATGGGGTTAACTTTGAAGAACGTATGGCTGAAATACACGAAGAACTATTAGTACTACAACAAGAATCTAATATACTTATGGAAACTATCTCTAAAAATATGAAGGAGATGGGGTTATGAATTTAAAAAAAATCATGATAGGCGACCATTGTATAGTTACATCAAGTAAACGGTTTCATTTATCAGAACGTGTAGAGTCAGGCATACCATTCTATAGATCTAAAGAAATAATACAAAAGTTTAAGGGCGAAGTTGTTACTGAATGTGATTATATACCTATAGACGAATATGCGAATATTGAGAGACAGTTTGGGGCACCTAGAGTTGGTGATTTGCTTTTAACAACTCGTGGAACATATGGAGTACCATATGTTTATAAAGAAAACGATTGTTTCTATTTTGCAGATGGAAACATAACATGGTTTAAGGATTTTGATGAGAGTTTAAACTCAAAGTATCTTTATTATTGGTTTCAATCTTATGAAGGTTATCAAAAAGTTGATGCTATTGCAAAAGGAACTGCTCAGAAGGCGGTTCCAATAACAACCTTAAAACAGTTAGAATTATATACGCCAATTATTGATTTACAAAATAAAATTGTAAATATTTTATCAGCGTACGATAGCCTCATTGAAAATAACCAAAAGCAAATCAAGCTCCTTGAAGAGGCTGTACAGCGTTTATATAAGGAATGGTTCATAGATTTACGATTTCCTGGGTATGAAAATGTGGAAATTGTAGATGGGGTTCCAGAAGGATGGAATATAAATCGTGCGGATCATTATTTTAAGATTACTATTGGAAAGACGCCATCTCGTGCTGAAAAACAATGGTTCGCCAATTCTGGAGAAGGAACTCCGTGGATATCGATATCTGACATGGGAGAAGCGGGGGCTTTTGCTTTTTATAGTAAAGAAGATTTAACAGCTGAGGCCATTGTTCGTCATAATATGAAGGTAGTACCAAAAGGGTCTGTTTTGGTGAGCTTTAAATTGACTGTTGGACGAGTGGCAATTACTGGCATCGATATGTGTACTAATGAAGCAATTGCACATTTTTATATTGATAATGATTTAGATAGAGCTTACACATATTGTTATCTTAAGAATTTCGAATATGATTCTCTTGGAAATACATCATCGATATCAAAAGCAATTAATTCGAAGATTATTAAGAGTATGTCGTTTATAATGCCTTCAAGAGATATATTGGAACAATTCTCTATGATTGTACAACCTATTCTTAATCAGATAGAACTTAAACAAAAAATGATTTTTAGATTAACTGAGGCCCGCGATCGTTTACTCCCTAAGCTTATGAGTGGGGAAATAGAGGTGTAAAGGAGGTGTTACTATGAGCCATGATTATTCTGAAGAGAAACTAGTTCAGGATAGCGCCTGTGATGTGCTACAGAATAAATTGGGGTGGAAGGTTGCCTATGCATATAATTTAGAGCAACTCGGAGTAGATGGCACATTTGGTAGGACTAGTTATAAGGAAGTCTTGTTGACTAGAGAAATCCGTAAGGTCCTTAAACGACTCAATCCTTGGATTAATGAACAACAAATTATAGAGGCAATTACTAAATTAACTTGTAGAATATCAACTGCATCTTTAATACAAATCAACGAGGAGAAATACAATTATCTTCGTGACGGTATTCCTGTAACAGTTAAGCGCCCTGATGGGAGAACAGAGGTTAAAAAGGCTGCTATTATAGATTTCAATAATGCACATAATAATGAATTCTTAGTAGTAAAAGAGCTTATTATACGTGGTGATTTGTATAATCGGCGAGCAGATATCGTTGGATTTGTGAATGGGATTCCTTTGCTGTTTATTGAAGCGAAACGGCCGGATATTGATGTGCGAAATGCATATGAGGATAACTATAAAGATTATCTAGATACCATTCCACAGTTATTTTATTACAATGCCTTTATAATGCTTTCTAATGGCTTAGAAGCGAAGGTGGGTACTGTTGGTAGTAAATACGAATTCTTTCATGAATGGAAGCGTCTGGATGAAGATGAAAAGGGAAGTGTAGCTTTTGAAACTATGCTTCTTGGTATATGTAATAAGGAAAACTTTCTTGATTTACTAGAGAATTTTATCCTCTTTGACCACTCTGATGGGCGCACTGCTAAAATCTTGGCTCGTAATCATCAATACTTAGGTGTAAATAAGGCAGTAGAGATGTATGCTCATAGAAAATTAAAAGATGGTAAACTTGGTGTCTTTTGGCATACACAAGGTTCTGGTAAAAGCT
>JAHZFJ010000064.1 GCA_019421365.1 Lachnospiraceae bacterium | reverse complement strand
CTGAAGCTCTACCGCCTAAAGGCGGTGGTTTTTACCTTAGGCTTGGAAAATAAAAACGGGCGGATGGCATAAGCTAAGATTACTGCATCTGCCATTCTCCAAGTAAGTCATCAGGTAGGGAATCTGGTTCCGGATGTAAGGTACCTCCTTATACATACGTGAGCCTCGCACCGGAGTCTGGCTAAGTAGCTGTAAAAGCAGTTCGTCTTTCGTGTGTTTTTATATAGTACAACCGTGCACTTGGTTCTAAGTACACGATGTTTGCACAGATGTTCCGTAATGCCCCACACCAACAGAATCTTAGGTTATACCTTGATCTTTTAATTAGTCTTGATTCCAATTTTCATTTATCAAAACCATATGAATGTGGTCTCTCCACGAGCCATTAATAAACAAGTACTCCTTACTATATCCCTCTTGGTAAAAACCCAACTTTTCAACGACTCGTATAGATGCCTGATTAGAGGGCATAATATTGGCTTCCAGCCTATGTAAATTTAACTCATCAAACGCAATCGGAATTATTACACTTAAAGCTTCTGTCATAATTCCTTTATTCAGCTCATCCTTATCCAACTTGTACGATAAAAAGGCCGAATAAAATGCTCCGAATAAAATACCAGTTAAGGCAATCATACCAATTATTCTACTCTCTCCCCTGTACATTAACCAAAACCTTATTCCTACTAACTTATCCGAATTTTTCTGATCAGTTACCAGTTCCCTTTCGTGATATTCAGTGGTAAAAAATTCATCTGCTCTCTTAACATCATATTGTTCAAAGAAATCTTTATTTCTTATAAAATATTTACATACTTCAGGTGCTAAATCTGGAGCAGATTTAGTCAATAAAAGACGTTTTGATTGATATTGCTTTTGTATCATCTTTTCTTCTCTCCATTTTCTCTTTCAATAATATTAATGTCCTGTCAGAATTATGTAAAGATAACGCTAAATCTATATACCCCTCTGCAGTATCATGCAAACCCAAATTTATACAGCTATCTATCAGTAAGATAAATACTGTACTATCCCAACAACAGTTATAGCGAATGCCAACCTCCTCTCTTTCTATTGAAATTGCTCTTTCAAGTATACCTTTAGCAACAAGCCACATCTTTTCCTTACTTAATATTTTTGCGTATTCAATATAATTAATCCGTGCTTTTGATTGAATAGAAAGTGCCTTCTCAAACCAATAAAATGAGTCATTAAGCATGCCCAAATTATAATATGATATAGCAATTGTACGCATCGCTGTAGCCATTTCTTCTATTGCCTCTGAATCTTCACTTACTAACTGCAAATAATATTTTAACCTTTTGATTGTATTTTCCCAATCTTTCCGTATGCTATAATGAATTCCATAAAAATAATTCATTCTTGGGTCCGACGGTTGCTGTGATAATGCATTTTCCAACATAGTTACATAAGCCGATCTAGACTTTAAATTATCTGGCATGTGAATCACTTGTAAAGTATCAAGTATAACTTGGTATTTTTGCTCACCTGTAAAATCTAGCATCTCATGAATTGGATAAATCCATTTAAAATTTTTCCGTGTATGAATTCTACAATCGTAAAACTCCAAGTCAGGTATCTCGATGCTTTTATTATAAACGATATGCCGATATCTCCATTGTACATTCAGATGTTGCTTATTAACACATAATTCCCAAGACTCTTCCAGTAATTTTCTCCATCCTTTAATAAAAAGATTGTCCAAATCACTGCATACACATATATCGGTAGATTGTGGTACATAACTAAGAGATAAATTTCTAGCCTCACTAAAGCTCCAGGGTATAATTTTTTGTTCATGGACTATAACACCGTAACTTCTCAAAAGGTCAACAGTATTATCTTCAGAGCCAGTGTCAACTACAATAATACTATCTGCCTCCTTTACTGTATTATACCACCTATCAATAAATTTTTCTTCATTTCTGCAAATAGCATAAACGCAAATTTCAGGTTTTTTCCCCATACTAACTCCCCCTCATATAATAAATGTGCAGTATTGACCATTTACATAAATCACGCTTAAATATATTATAAATCAGAGCATAGTCTTCTCAAACTTTGAGAATATAAGTCTTTCTAGCTACACATCACCTTACCAACCGCATCAGCCGCACATCTATTACAATGCGAGTTCATTCTTACTTCTTTACGAACTAATTCTTTTATTTTATTAAAATTTTCCTTATCAGTACATATGTCTGTCATTTCTGCCCTTGGTATTATTGGTATTAGATTTACATATATCATATTATACTGCTTTAATTTCTTTACTAAAGAAGGTATCTCCTCACTATTTATCCCCTCCATATAAATAATATTAATTTTTGTTAAAATATCTAATTTTCCTAATTTCAATGAACTACCCCGCAGCAAGCTGCGGGGTATCGAAGGTTGCAACCTCTACATA
>JAHZFJ010000063.1:2020-3872 GCA_019421365.1 Lachnospiraceae bacterium | reverse complement strand
TTTCCCATGCATAGCATACTTTTCTTCATCAGTTTTCATATTGTCATATTCTTTTTGAAGAAGTTCTACTTTTGCTTGATGTGCTTCTAAGGATTTCATCTTAGAAGGGAGATTTTTTATAGTTTCTTCCATATAACGTGGTGCGATTTCATCAAGAGGTCGACCGTAGTACATCGTACGTCCGTCTGTTTGTTTATATAATTGCAATAAGGAACGTCCAAATGTAGACTTACCACAACCACTCTCTCCTACAAGGCCAAATGTTTCACCTTCATAGATATCAAGTGTAATCCCATCATTAGCTTTAACATATAATTGTTCCTTTTGGAACACTGATGCTTTCTTGATAGGAAAGTATTGTTTTAAATTAGAGATGCGAAGTAAAACTTTCTTATCTTTATTATTTTCCATCTTTTCTCATCTCCTTATCTGGATAAAAACATCTAATTTGATGATTTTCCTCTATTTTAACTAATGCTGGTTCTTCTTCTCTACACTTGTCAGTTGCGTATTTACATCTCGGTGCAAATTTACAACCTTTTGGTAAATCAAGTGGATGAGGAACCGCTCCTGGAATTGCTTCAAGACGAACACCTGTTGGTGTATCTAGTCTTGGAATAGATTCCATTAGTCCTTCTGTATAAGGATGTGAATATTTCTGCTTAGTAAAGATCTTTCTTGCAGGTGCCATCTCAACAACCTGACCACAGTACATAACCGCAACATCATCTGCCATCTCATTAATTACACCAAGGTCATGAGTAATGAATAGAATTGATGTTCCTTTTTCTTTCTTTAACTCATTCATAAGTTTAAGAATCTGTGCTTGAATAGTAACATCAAGGGCTGTTGTAGGTTCATCTGCGATTAGTAACTTTGGCTGACAGGCAAGAGCTATAGCAATCATAACACGTTGTCTCATACCACCAGATAATTGGTGTGGATACTGTTTTGCAACCGATTCCGGATTAGGAATCTTAACAGATGCTAACATCTCTATAACTTTTTTTCTTGCTTCTTTCTTCTTCATTCCTTGATGAATTATGAAAGGTTCACTTAATTGTCTCTCTATTGTGAAAACAGGATTTAAACTTGTCATTGGTTCTTGGAATATAACTGAGATATCGTTACCACGAATCTTGTACATCTCTTTCTTCGTACAATCCTGAATGTTCTTACCATCGAAGATAATCTCACCACTATCTACGCGACCATTGCTATCAAGTAGACGAAGAATACTCATAGCAGATACACTCTTACCACTACCACTTTCTCCAACAACACCTAATGTTCTACCAGCGTCAACAGAATAAGAAACGCCGTTTACAGCCTTAACCGTTCCTCTTTTCGTATCAAAGAACGTATGAAGATCTTTTATCTCTAATAAAGCCATTTCTTATCCCTCCTATCTTTCATTTGCTTTTGGATCGACTGCGTCACGTAGTCCATCACCGATTAAGTTAATACTGATTGTTGCTAATCCTAAGGCTATAGAAGGGAATACCCATCTCCACCAATATTGAAGAATTACTGTTGAAGACTGACAACCATTCAGCATGTTACCCCATGTTGGTCTAGGTTCACGAACACCAAATCCTAAGAACGATAACCCGGACTCTGTTAACATGGCACTAGCAAAACCTAATGTTGCACTAACGATGATTACAGATACAACGTTAGGAATAATATGTCTAAAGATAATACCCTTTTGTTTAACACCAACTGCACGAGCTGCTGTAACGAATTCCTTATTACGTTCTGCAAGAACTTGCGCACGTACAAGTCTGGCATCTCCTGGCCAAGATAGAAGGCCTAAGATAACCATGATTAGGGCAATACGTTGCGTTTCACT
>JAHZFJ010000063.1:0-1920 GCA_019421365.1 Lachnospiraceae bacterium | reverse complement strand
TTACCCCAAACATAAACTTTACCATCTTCTGTAACGGCCGCTCCTGTTTGAGCAGTTAAAGCGATATCTACTACTTTTCCCATTCCTTCTGGAATTCTTGAGAAAGCTAATTCATTAGCAGTTAAACTAACTACTTGACCATCTTTTGTTAAACCAAGAACACCTTGTGAATTGATTGCGATTTTATCAATTTGACCTTGATAATCGCCAATTTTGAAATCCATGATACCTGTATTTCCCCAGAAATACACCATACCATCTTCTGTTACTACTGCTGAACATTGATAACCCGAATAGATTCTTTTAATATTTTTTACTTGTTTTAGATTATCTGGAATAGCACACTGCTTATTACGTGAATTACCCCAAGCAAACAATTCACCTTGATCATTCAATGCTAAAACATGATCCGCTCCCGCTGCTATCTGTACAACTTTACCCATGTTATCTGGCATGTTCTTAATATCGATAACCGATGTAATCTTAGATTTACCCCAAACGAATACTTCTCCATCATTCGATAAGCCTACACTGAAGGTAGAGCCAACAGAGATTTCTTTGATATTCCCTTGTAATTTCTTAGGAACTTTCATCATATTAGATCCAGGAGCAACGTTTTGTTGCGTTTGCTCTTGATAAGATAAATCAATATCATTTACCATTGGATAGATAAGTACACTGAGGAATATACACAAAAATATAATTAAAGATGTCATAGCTACTTTATTCGCTACGAAATTCTTGATAACTGTACGCATTGGACTTTGTAACTGCTCTTCCTCTAAGAAAGAGAGTTGCTTTCTACGGTTCCCAAATAATAAGCCTATTAGACTTACATGAGATCTCTTAGACTTTTTGGTCTTTTTTTCATTACTCATCTCTTTCTTCCTCCTAATCAAGCTTAACTCTAGGGTCAACCATACAATATGCGATATCCATAATTAGATTTCCTAATAGAGCTATTATAACGTAAAACATCTGCATAGCTAATACAACCATGAAATCTTGTTGCATTAAACCATCAAATAATACCTTACCAATACCTGGCCATAAGAATATATTTTCTATAATAACAGAACCTGAGAATACTCTCATAATCCAACCAGTAACAATCGTTACAATAGGAAGTAATGCATTACGGAAGGCATGAGAATAGATAACTACTCTTTCTCTAACACCTTTCGCTCTCGCCGTTCTGATGTAATCCATACTTAATGATTCGATCATTGCAGCTCTTACATATCTAGTAATAGATCCGATAGAGCCTAATACGATAACTAAAACTGGCAACGCCATGTGCCATAACATATCAAAGAACTTTTGCATAGCAGTTCCAGAGAAACCAACCGAATTAACACCACTAACCGGGAATATCGGAATCTTTACTGCCAATAAACAAATCAGTACCAAGGATATAATAAAAGTCGGCAAACTGTACCCGACGACCGAAAAAACCTGAACAACATTATCAAATGTGCTCCGCTTCTTAACAGCACATATAATACCTAACGGTATCGTTATTATAAACACAACTACTATCGCCACTAAATTCAGCTTCATCGTATTCTGTAATGGAGCTGCTACTACGTCTATTACGTCTTTACGATAATTCGAAGAATAACCAAAATCACCTTGTAACATATTTGTAATCCATACAACATATTGCACGGGAATTGGTTTATCAAGGCCTAATCTTTCTCTTGCTTGTTGGTATTGCATCTCGTATACTTCTGGTTTCATACTAGCTTTAGAACCTTCTAGTAAAAGTCTTGCTGGATCACCAGGTACCATCTTATAAATCCCAAACATTAAGATTGACATTATAAAGAATACAAATACCATATACATTAAACGTTTTGCAATGTATTTTGCCATCTTATCCACACCTGCTTTCTTGCTATTTATGCTGACTATATTCCA
>JAHZFJ010000062.1 GCA_019421365.1 Lachnospiraceae bacterium | reverse complement strand
CTGGCTGGGGACACACCGGCAGAGCCGGTGGTTTATTTTGCTTCTATACAAAAAAGACGATTCGTAACTTGTGTATATACACAAATCTACGAATCGTTTTTCTTATATATAGGTATAATACAAAATGCTTTTTATATTTTACAATGTTATAATAATAGTATAAGATAGTATAAGTATGTAAGTTATGGGAATTTGGAACTATAAACAGAAGGGATAGGGGACACACATGAAATATATTGATTTACAAGGAAACAAAATTGAGAAAGAAACAATGCAAGATCGTCTGTTACGTGAAATCTATACGAGCCCTGTGGGAAGAGGAGTTATGAAGTTACTGGTAAATCCTGTGATTTCTAGTCTAGGTGGATTAGTTTTGAACTCCAGATTATCTACGTTATTAATACCAGCATTTATTAAGAAGAATGAGATTAATATGGAGGATTACGTAGAGCAGTATTATAATTCGTATAATGAATTCTTCATGAGACAGATTAAGAAGGAGTTAAGACCGATTGATGAAAGAGAAGAGTCAATTGTATCTCCGTCAGATGGTAAAGCAACTGCTTATAGAATCTCGGATAAGTTAGCAGTGACCATTAAGAACAGTAAATATACTGTGGCTAGTCTCCTTCGAAATAAAGAATTAGCGAAGCAATATAAAGGAGGCTATCTTGTTATCGTAAGACTTACGGTTGATGACTATCATAGGTATTGCTATCCTGTCGATGGATGCAAGGGTGAGAATATTCATATCAACGGAATTCTTCATACGGTTAATCCAATTGCTAACGACTATGCAAAAATCTATAAAGAAAATTCAAGAGAATATACGGTAATAAAAACACAGAAGTTTGGAGATGTTACTCAAATGGAAGTAGGAGCTCTTATGGTAGGCAAGATATCTAATTATCATCAAGAGTTAGAAGTTACTAAAGGGCAAGAAAAAGGGAGATTTGAATTCGGAGGTTCAAGTATTGTACTCTTATTAGATTCTAATAAAGTGAAGATAGATGAGGACCTTTTAAATAATACTGAAGATGGTTATGAAACAATGCTTCGAATGGGACAAGCTATTGGATATGTAAATAATAATGAATAAATTGTATTGAAAAAAGTGCTTGTATACAATAAACATATAGAGTATAATGTATACAAGAATTAATTAAGACAATAAGCATAGCATTTGCGGTCTATTGCCAAATACGAAAGGAGATAAAATCGTGGGATTTATCGATGCTATAAAAGAAAGAGCAAAACAAAACAAAAAGACGATTGTATTACCAGAAACTAATGACAGAAGAACTTTAGAAGCTGCTTCTAAAATCTTAGCAGAAGGAATTGCTAATTTAGTTTTAGTAGGTAACAAAGAAGAAATAGAGAAGGGTGCAGATGGACTTGATATCTCTAAAGCAACTATCGTTGACCCAATGAAATCAGACAAAATGAATGCATACATAGATTTACTTGTAGAGCTTCGTAAGAATAAAGGAATGACACCAGAGAAGGCAGAGGAACTTTTAACAAAAGATTATCTGTTCTTTGGTGTAACTATGGTTAAAGCAGGGGATGCAGATGGTATGGTTGCAGGTGCATGTCATGCAACTGCAGATGTACTTAGACCTTCATTACAAATTCTTAAGACAGCTCCAAATACTAAACTTGTATCAGCATTCTTCTTAATGGTTGTACCAGATTGTGAATATGGTGCTAATGGAACATTCATATTCTCAGATGCTGGATTAAATCAAAATCCTAACGCAGAAGAATTAGCAGCAATTGCAAGTTCATCAGCTAAGAGTTTCGAATTATTAGTTGAAGAAGAACCAATCGTTGCTATGTTATCACACTCTACAAAAGGTAGCGCAAAACATGCTGATGTTGATAAAGTAGTAGAAGCTACTAAGATTGCAAAAGAATTATATCCTGAAATTAAAATTGACGGTGAACTTCAAGCTGATGCAGCAATGGTTCCTAGTGTTGGTTCTTCAAAAGCTCCAGATAGCGAAATCGCTGGTAAAGCAAACGTATTAGTATTCCCTGACTTAGATGCAGGAAATATCGGTTACAAACTTGTACAACGTTTAGCGAAAGCTGAAGCTTACGGACCAATTACACAAGGTATTGCAAGACCAGTTAATGATTTATCTAGAGGATGTTGTGCAGATGATATCGTAGGTGTTATTGCGATTACTGCAGTTCAAGCAGCAGCAACAAAATAATAAAACAATCAGCTTATAAATTAATGTCGCACCGAGTATGTAATTATTTTGCTTGGTGCGACATCTCATGATTAGAACGTAAAGAAAAGGGTAATAGTATTAGATGTACTATTATAACAGGAGGTTTTTATGAACGTATTAGTTATCAATTGTGGAAGTTCATCTTTAAAATATCAATTAATTAACGCCGACACAGAAAAGGCATTAGCATCAGGTATCTGCGAAAGAATCGGTATTGACGGAAAATTTAAGTACAAATCAAATACTGGCGCTAAAGTAGAAAAAGATGTTACTATGGAAACACACGAAACAGCAATCAAGATCGTGTTAGATGCACTTATTGATCCTGAAAATGGTGTTATCAAATCACTTGACGAAATTGGTTCAGTTGGACACAGAGTTGTACATGGCGGAGAAAAATTCGCTCATTCAGTAGTAATTAATGATGAAGTTTTAAAAGCGATTGAAGAGTGTAATGATCTTGCACCACTACACAACCCAGCAAATCTAATTGGTATCAACGCTTGTAAAGCACTTATGCCAAACGTACCAATGGTAGCCGTATTCGATACAGCTTTCCATCAAACAATGCCAGCTAAAGCATATTTATATGGTATTCCATCTGAATACTATGATAAATATAAAATCAGAAGATACGGTTTCCACGGAACAAGCCACAGCTTCGTATCAAAGAGAATGGCTGAATTCGCAGGATTAGACATCAATAATTCTAAGATTATCGTTTGTCACTTAGGAAACGGAGCTAGTGTTTCTGCAGTGCTTAATGGCGAATCAGTAGATACTAGTATGGGTCTTACTCCATTAGAAGGTCTTTTAATGGGAACTCGTAGTGGTGATCTTGATCCAGCTATTATTGAATTCATTGCGAATAAAGAAGGTAAAAACATATCTGAAATCATGACAATTCTTAATAAAGAATCAGGTGTACAAGGTTTATCAGGTGGATTATCAAGTGACTTTAGAGATTTATCAGCAGCTTCAGAAGAAGGTAATGTTCTTGCAACTCAAGCTCTTGCTGTATTCTCATACCGTGTAGCAAAATACATTGGTGCTTATGTTGCAGCTATGAATGGTGTAGATGCAATTGCTTTCACAGCAGGTATTGGTGAAAACGACGACTTAGTTCGTGCTGATGTTGTTAGTTATTTAGGTTACCTTGGAATTACTTTAGATAAAGAAAACAACAGTAAGAGAGGCGATGATATCTTAATCTCTACTCCAGATTCTAAAGTTAAAGTTGCTATTATTCCAACAAACGAAGAACTTGCAATTGCTAGAGAAACTGTAGCTTTAATCTAATTCATTATTATGTAAGTTAGGGGCTGCCACATCGGATATAAGATTACTTCTAGGATGTGAGCAGCCTATTAATTAATATAATTGCTTTATTAAGAGTAACAATTATATTACATACAACTGTACAAAACGACAAATTAAAGGTTGACAAAGTATGGTATAGTATGTATAATATTAAAGGTGTGAAACAAAGCGTTTTCACGCTTTTTATTAATGGATATAGAAATCGCATAGTATGATTTCTATTCATAAACACTAATGTTGATAACCCAAACATAAAGGTGTAAAGAAGCGTGAGAGAAGACTGGTTCACAGATAGGAGATAACTATGATCATTAATTTATCACAGATTATGTTAGTTCCTGACAAAGTCGAAAAACTATCAGCTCCAATTGAGTTGGAGAACTTTAAGCTACGACGAGAAACATACGAATTTAAAGTGAAGAACCCGCTTGAACTTACAATTACCAACCTTGGTAAGAAGAAGTTGTTGATCGAAGGAAGCACGATAATTGTACTTATGATTCCTTGTAGCAGATGTCTCGAAGACGTTGAGACTACTCTAGATATCTCCATATCAAAAGAAATTGATTTTGGAAAGACAGAGGAAGAACGTATCGAGGAACTAGATGAAATGAATTATATTAATGGATATGATTTAGATGTAGACAAACTTGTCTATGA
Source organism: Lachnospiraceae bacterium (assembly GCA_019421365.1). Taxonomy (GTDB): domain Bacteria; phylum Bacillota; class Clostridia; order Lachnospirales; family Lachnospiraceae; genus Anaerosporobacter. The sequence goes on along the minus strand of JAHZFJ010000062.1, from coordinate 613 downwards.
TGAGATTCTAGTCGATTTTCCTATGAAAGTCGTTTGTTCTACTGATTGCAAAGGAATTTGTAATGTATGTGGTAAGAATCTTAATAAGGGGACTTGCAGTTGCGAAAGCACAAGCTTAGACCCAAGAATGTCAGCTATCCTTGATATCTTCAATAATTCAAAGTAATTGATTGTAGTAAATCAGTTATATTTTTAAGGAGGTGTACTCATGTCTATCTGTCCAAAGAATAAATCTTCAAAAGCAAGAAGAGACAGCCGTAGAGCAAACTGGAAAATGACTGCTCCAAACTTAGTTAAATGCAGCAAATGTGGAGAATTAATGATGCCACACAGAGTTTGTAAAGCTTGCGGTTCATATAACAAAAAAGAGATTATCTCTGCAGAATAATTTCTTAAACCCTTACAACATTGAGATATCAATGTTTGTAAGGGTTTTTTTGCATGAAACACTAAAGGGCTCTTTGTCAACTGTTGGGGCACGAGGTGCGTTTTACCCGCACCAATACTGACAAAAGAGCCATTTTTATGGCTCTTTGTCAACTGTTGGGGCGCGAGGTACGTTTTACCCGCACCAATACTGACAAAAGAGCCATTTTTATAAAGTAGCTCTATT
>JAHZFJ010000061.1 GCA_019421365.1 Lachnospiraceae bacterium | reverse complement strand
TGCGACCTCTTGATCCCAAATCAAGCGCTCTAGCCAAGCTGAGCCACACCCCGTATTCTATTTAGTTAAGACTTAAAACATTAAATACTTCGTTTCATTTTGTAACTTGTTATCCGTTGTTTTTTTCTGTATCGCCTCAACGCAAGAATTATTATATTATAAGCAAAAAGAAATGTCAACACCTTTTTTAATTTTTTTTAATTTTTTAAAAAATATTATTTTTTCAAACAATATAATAAATTTATTTATAACCATTTTGGTTCATAGTAATACCCGCAAACCCTTGATTCTAATGGCTTTTTATCAATATCCCATTATTTCACAACTAGCAATTGATTTTATGATTCAGAAGAATCTACTTATACTATTCTCTCCAAACCTTATAATTTAATTCATAATAAAAAAATAATATCACATATCATATTTCCATCAAAAGCATTTTTTATAGTGAATAAATGTAAACTCTACGATTACATAACAATAGCTATTCCGTAACCGACTCTTTAATTAGCCTGTACAGAATAGCTACAATTTTAATTATATTTACAATAATTGATATTAAAGCATACCTCGCCTCTACGATCAATTTCCATAATCATATAGGAAGGAGTACGTCCTTCTTGCCTTGGCAAGGATATGCTGCCTGGATTAACTAGATATGTTTCTCTTCGATACTCCACACTAGGTATATGAGTATGTCCATACATTACAATATCAAACCCATTCTCTAAAGCAGTCTCAAGCAAATAGTCAGTACCATAATTAACTTGATAACGATGACCATGAGTTAATAAAACGCGGTGAGTACCGAATGTAACAATCTTTTCTCTATCTACATCAGTAAAATAATCATTGTTTCCAGATACAATATAAGTATCACAACTAACGAGACTACGAATATATTCTTCTTGTCCCTCAAAATCCCCTAAGTGAACGAATGCATCAATATGTCCAACTTTATTAATAACCCACTCCAAGTAAGAAGTCCTTCCATGGGAATCACTAACGATTAATACTTTCATCTAAGCCTCCACTTCATTAAGCAGATATTAGCTTTTTCATAGCCTCTAATGCTTTACCTCTATGACTAATCTTATTCTTTTGCTCTAAATCAAGTTCTGACGTTGAACAATTGAATTCTGGCACCATGAAGATTGGATCATATCCGAATCCATTCTCTCCACGCTCTTCATATCCAATATAACCTTCAATTGTACCACGAGTTGTAAGCGTCCTACCATCAGGAAATGCACATGCGATCGCACAAACGAAACGTGCTGTTCTTTCTTCTGGTTTAGCGTCCTTCAATTGGTCAATTATATATTGGTTTTTAATATGATATGAGGTATCTTCACCTAAAAATCTTGCAGAATAGATACCTGGTTGTTTATCCATATAATCTACTTCTAATCCAGAATCATCTGCCAATACAATTTCATTTCTCTCTTTTGCAATTGTTTTTGCTTTTATTAATGCATTTTCTTCAAATGTTTTACCATCTTCAATAATTTCCTTGTCATATCCGATGTCCTTTAATGAAAGGATCTCATATCCTAGATCAGCTAAAATCATTCTGACTTCCTTCATCTTACCCTCATTACCTGTTGCAAAAATCATTCTTTTACTCATATTTATCACTCGACCTCCTTCACAATTTCATGTTCTTCGATAGTTATACTATTCTTCTCTATTTTTCTTCGGTGGTCTTGGGCCCATAAATTGATATAGATAAGTCTTTAACATACCATTATAGATCTTTCTATTCTTATCCGCCTTACGACCAATGTATTTTTCAGCATCCTCAAAACTTGTAATTACGTATTCTGACCATGTATCAAGATTCTTGAAAGCTTGTCCAATCTCTTTATATAGAGGTGGCATCAATGCCTTCTCCTCCAAACGCTCACCGTAAGGTGGATTAGTGATAATAAATCCATATTTCTTAGGGTTACTTAAATCTTTTACCGCTCTTTGTTGGAAATGTATATATTGATCTACACCAGCCATCTGCGCATTCTCTCTCGCAGCCTTCACGATTTCTCCATCAATATCGTATCCTTGGATATTCATCTCTACATCATGTCTAATTACATCATTTGCCTCTTCAATTGCTTCATACCAATATTTCTTAGGAATCATCTCTTTCCAGTCTTCTGCAATGAATTCACGATTCATACCTGGTGCAATATTCGCTCCAATCAACGCAGCTTCGATTGGTATTGTTCCGCAACCACAGAATGGATCAACTAAAATCCTTTCTTTATTCCAAGGTGAAAGAAGTATAAGTGCTGCAGCAAGTGTCTCTGTAATAGGCGCCTTACTTGTTAACTTACGATATCCTCTTCTATGGAGTGATTCACCAGATGTATCAATCCCTATCGTTATTTCGTCTTTTAAGAAGGTAACGCGGATTGGATAGGAGTTTCCTGATTCTTCAAACCAATTCACCTTATAAACGCCTTTTAAGCGCTCTACTATGGCCTTCTTCATAATAGATTGAATATCCGATGGACTGAACAACTTACTTTTAATAGATGTAGCTTTTGCCACCCAGAACTTGCCGTCCACAGGTATATATTTTTCCCAAGGAACTGCCTTTGTTCCTTCAAATAATTCATCAAAGGTTTCTGCCTTAAACTTAGCTACCTTTAGTAATACACGCTCTGCCGTTCTTAAGAATATATTTGCTCTACAAAAGGCACTTTCATCTCCTGCAAATGTTACTCTACCATCATCAACTTGTACAATTTCATATCCTAAGTCCATGATTTCTCTTTTTAAAACTGCTTCCATACCAAAATGGCACGGTGCAATAAATTCATATCGATTCATAATAATCTCCTTCTTAGCATCTATACATACAGATAAAGCCCCTACACTAACGTTTTTAAGGAAGGGGCTCTATAATACACATATTTCATAACAAACAAAATGGGCAAGCCCAATTCATATATTTGTTTGTTCATTAGTATATCCTAGTACTTAATATTAAATCACTTTTTAATCCTAGTCAACAAAATTCCATATTTTTATCAACATTAGAAACTTTCCATTTTATCTTTCTAAAACACCTCTATACGCATGTATTCCCCCGTATATATTAATTACAGAATATCCTAATGTACATAATTCTTTTGACATTAACATGCTCATACTACCTCTATCGCAGTATAAGATGTATTTCTTACCTTTATCTAATTGGTTTATATTATTCATTAAATCATCATATGGAATGCTTATGGCTGTCGGTATATGCCCTCTTCTATAATCCGCATAATCCCTTAAGTCAATCAATATATAGCTAAAGCTTTTCATATACGTGTTCAGTGCTTTAGCTGAGATAGTTTCAAAACACATAGTATCACCAACCATTCTATTATATTTTATTCCATAAAACGTCATTTGGTGAATTTATTTTCTTATAATCTCTACATTTCTATGTATTACGTCATCTCTCATAGGCTTTTTCCTGTAGAATGCTGCTTAATTATAAAATAAGCTATCGCATTAGTATCTAACAGATACCATACGCGATAGCTCACTCTTCTAAAATCTAATACACAAGAAATATAATACTTTTTAAGTACTACTATTTATTGTAGTTTTGACTATTAGAATTTTTTGTTGAATTTTTTTCTTTACTAGTGTTTGAAGCTTTGTTTTGACCACTAGTATTTTGATAGTTACTTGAGTTGCTTGATGAATTAGTTGATGAATTGTTTGATGTGTTTTTGTAATTTTGATTTGAATTGTTCACTTTTAGTTCCTCCTAAAAAGAAAATATTTTAACTACAGGTACTAGTATCTTCAAATCTAATTAAATTATACATCTATTTATAAACTTTTTTATTTTATTTAATAAAATATTCCACATTCTCACAAACAAGTGTAAGCACTTACATATATATACATTTTATCTTGTTTATCTTTTCCACATACTTACTTTATAAGTTGTATTTTTGTTCATCTAGCATATTTTTCCTAGTCTTTACAAGGCTTTTTGCGTTTTTAACTGTTGCTTTTTAACTATGATTGTTATATAATATGAATGTATTAATTGAGTTCATCCTTCAAAAGAACTCTTTAGTACACTATATAACCCCTTATTAATTATTTATACTCCCCTCATCGAAACACCGCCTTGGCTCCCCCTCGGCGGTGTTTCATTTTATATTTATCTAGATATTTTCCTAGTAAAAATTCCAAATTTCTAAATCTAAATTTCTATTCTAAATTTTTTTATTTCAAGTGTAAAAATAGATCCTATCACCTTCTAGTAATAATGCGTATTAAGAAATACACTAATAAAATAGGAATCCCGATACTAACAAACAGTCTAATTGCTAAGCTTCCTAAGAATATAATAAGCATAACAAACAATATTAACATAGCAATACCTAATATTCTGTATCGCAATGGGATTTTACCATCAAAAGTATAGGTATGACTGTAACCGTGTCCATTATTGTTAGGTGAATCATCTGTATCAGTGTATGCATCTTGATACATATTAGTGTGATTATTGTTATAATTAGTTTTACCTAATTTTGAAGTTTCAATTATTGTTCTCGCTATTAACCTTGGATCACCTAGTTCCTCCATTACCTGATCTATAGTCTTACCACTAAGTAATTGATTATCAATATATTCATTATAATAACGTACATTATTTTCTATTTCTATGCTTGTAATTTCTGTGTAGAGACTTTCTCTTAACTCTTTGATGAATTCTTCCTTTGTCATATAAACTTCACTCCCTTCTTAATATAATAAAGGACTCCTCATTTGATAGAACAAACATTATATAGTATTAAGTGTTTTCGATAAATTATTTACTATTCTAACATACTATAATTATTAGGTAAATAAGACGATAATTAATTTTCTATTAAAATTCAGTGTACATTCAGTGTAAATTAAATCTATAATCCCAATATAACTTAGACTTTACAATATAACTTAAATTATCAAGCTTGAATAAAGGGTAATTATGTCTTGAGTTCCGCGACAAATATAAAAAAACCTAGATAATATTATCTAGGTTTTTTTATAATCCGTGCGTTAGAGGATTCGAACCCCCGACCTTTTGGTCCGTAGCCAAACGCTC
>JAHZFJ010000060.1 GCA_019421365.1 Lachnospiraceae bacterium | reverse complement strand
TTCAGAATCAACTAACCAAACTGGCTATTTGTTTCCGTTTTGTCTTTCGACATTACTGTGTACTAAAAGTACATATATTTTGAAAATCTTTTTTCGTGTTTATTTAAGCACGAAGCTTGTAAACACGTTTAGAATTTTCAGGGTTGTTTTACTGTTCAATTTTCAATGTTCATTTTTTTCACACTTCCAACAAACTTCAATACATTGAAAATTCGTTTTCTAATGTTCATATTAGCTTAATCGCTTTTCGACATCTCTCAGTCGTTTGCGACAGCTTATCTAGTTTATCATGTTGTCTCTTTCTTGTCAAGCACTTTTTTCAAACATTTTTTTATTCAAATCTTTGTTTTCTATACTTGTCAGATTCGACTTTATTATCTTACAACATCTTTCGACGTTTGTCAACAATAATTTTCATTATTTTTTGAGTTGTTTGAATTCTTACTTTTTTCGGAATTGTTCATTCAATTCCTACAACTCATCAGCTGACTTGGTCTAGTATATCAGAGTTGATTTCATTTGTAAAGGGCTTTTTATAAAAAATTTCAACTTATTTAGATCCTACGCTAAATGACTCCTATACATGGACTAATTAAGCGCTATTATAGTACTAACTGGAAATTATACTTCAGATATCTACTAGCATTAAAACGCAATCCTTATCACTTGATAAAGATTGCGTTTCTTATATTACAGTTACACTTTAATTAATCTCTGTTTTTAATCCATCTACTATATTCTCTTTTCTAATCTTTCTAGATGAATATAGCATAGCAATTCCAACAACACCAAATACAGCTAATATACCAACTATATATATCGTATATGGGAATGAATAATATTTATCAAAATTATAACTAACTGCCTTCTTAATCCATAGAGTCATACCTAGACTAATTGGCAAACCAAATGCACAAGCTTTTATACCATACATAAGGCTTTCGATTCGAATCATACGTCGAAATACTTCTGGCGTCATTCCAATACTCTTAAGCATTGCAAACTCTCTTCTGCGTAAAGCAAAACTTGTTGAGATTGTATTGAATAGATTTGCAATACATATTAATGAGATTAATGTTATAAACCCATATGCAAATACTGAGAATACGGTTGTCATCTGATTGTTTCTTATAATCTCCTCTGCTTGATTAAATATGGAATAATTCGATTGAATACCTTCTTTTAAAAATACATCTACAATGGCATCTTCTATATTCGCTGCATCATTAGTATTCAAATAATATCCAAACGAAGTCTCACACTCTAATTGTTCAAATTCACTTAATTCTGATAATGGTAATACGAGCGAAACATTGCCACCTATTGACCCAAGTCTAACTCCCAGTGGACGCTCCTTCGTAACTAAATCAAGTAGAATTTCATAATCACCAACCTTAATCTTATCATTTGCTTTGACCTTTAATGGCTCTATATCTGTTAAACTATATCCCCTCTGGCTAACTTGTTGATTAATTAATATAGCATGGATCTCATCTGAATTTGGATTTCTCTTTCCAACAATTCTGTTATATTCATCATCTGATATAAATGATAAAGAATAATTAATTTCAATATCCATATCATTTCCTGACCAATATTCCCCTAACGCTTCTTTTGCCTCCTCTGTGATCATGCTTTGAACTTGTTCTTTATCCATAGTTAACCACTCACTTAATTCTGTAACCGCATTACCTTCTATTACACTAGGAATCTCTTTCAACAATTCACTTACTCTATCTTCCTCTTCCTTATCTATATTCCACACCGCAACGTCATAAGATTCACTGTCCAGGGCAAACATTACAGATTCTTTCAGATAATAAACATAAGATCCTACACTAATGAATAAGATAAGGCTTATCATTAATGAAAATACTAATGCTCGGTAGTGCTTTTTATTGCGCTTAAGATTCTTAATGGCTAGATTTCCCTCTACTCCAAGCAATTTCTGCGTTAGTCTAGAAGTCTTCACTTGTTTTGCCTGTACTGTAATATCGCTTGATTGTCTAATTGCTTCAATAGGTGCAATCTTAGCCGCTTTTCTTGCAGGAAGATATGCTGATATGAAAATTGTTATAATAGAAAAGATAATTGCTGCGATAATGGATTCTAAGGAAACAATTACTTTAATCCCTACATTTATACCCATGACATTTTCAAATATTGGTCCTAATAGCGTAAATGTTGTCCACATTCCGACAACCCCCGCAATGATCCCTAACGGGATACTTATAGCACCAATCACTGCTCCCTCAAAAAGAACTGCATTTCGCTTCTGTTCTTTAGTAGCACCAATACTGGAAAGCATTCCGAACTGTTTACTTCTTTCGTTGATTGAAATAGCAAAAGAATTATATATCAGCGCAATGGAGCCCACCATAATAATGATGATTAAAATTATCGTACTGACTTGAATCATCTTATTATAACTATCTTCAAACTTACTAACGCCATGTAATCTTAATAGATCATCTTGGTAAACAACCTGCCCTTCAGCCACTCCTACATTATCTGCAGCTGACATAGTATTACTATACAGATTATTAGAAACCTTCCTCATGAAAACATTATTCGTTAAAGTGTCACTATTTTCTATCGTGTTGTCATCAAGAAATGTAATTGCTCTCCTTCCAGGCATCATAAACCACTCATCAGACTCCATGATTCCCACAATAGTATATGTCTCTTTTTCTCCCGTAGGCTTCCATGTTTCTTGTTCTTCTACAGGATACAAATCTCCATGAAAATCGTCACCCTGACCTAATTCTTTTTGCTCCCCTTCAACTAATGCAAAGCGTTTTCCATATTCCAGCGAGATTGTATCACCAATCTTATATGATTCTTCTTTATTATTTGCTATCTCCTTACTTACAATGATCTCTCCGGCTTTCTCAGGAAATCTTCCATCTAGTAAGTTTACCGGAAGTTTATCCAAGGCTGTATTATCATATGCTTCCACATAAATATACGGTTTTACAACTTTACTCGTATCGTTCCATTTGCTATATCCTTTGACTTGTGTATAGAAGCTAAATTTCTCATCTAATTCATCTATTAATTTATTTCCTTGTTCTTTTGTAACATCAACATATTTGACATGCCAAGCGCCACCTCGCCTAATTTGAATGTTTTGCAAATAAGTTGTGAATGTTAATGCTGCTGTTGATACTGCTGTAATCATAGCTACAGAAATAATAACACCAAGTATGGTTACTATAGTCCGTTTTTTATTTGCTTTCATGTGCTTCCATGTAAGGCTGTTCATAATATTCATATTATCTGCCTCCCATGTTTGCAGGTCTTATTACTTCATCTCCTGCTATTTTCCCATCCTCTATAGTGATGATTCGATCGGCTTGTAATGCTATTGATTCATCATGGGTGATTACAATTAATGTTTGATTATATTTTCGATTGGATAATTTAATTAACTCCATTATTTCATTTCCTGTTTTACGGTCAAGGTTACCAGTTGGCTCATCAGCTAACATGATAGCCGGATTCGTAATTAATGCTCTTCCTATAGATACACGTTGTTGCTGACCGCCCGATAACTGATTTGGTAAATGTTCTAATCGATCTCTAAGCTTCAATGTATGAACGATTTCACCAAGATGGTCCTTCGGTACTCGTCGATGGTCTAGTAACAAAGGTAGCGTAATATTCTCCTCAACATTTAGTACTGGGATCAGATTATAGAATTGATAGATTAAACCTATCTGTCTTCTACGAAAGATTGCAAGATTACTTTCATTTAGATCATATATATTCGTACCATTAATGTAAACCTCTCCACTTGTTGGGCGATCAACCCCTCCTAGCATATGAAGTAATGTTGATTTTCCCGAACCAGATGGTCCGATTATCGCTACAAATTCTCCCTTATTTACCGAGAATGAAACGGAGTCCAGTGCTTTCACACTTGTTTCACCAGTTCCATATGTTTTGCATAACTTATTAACTCTTAATATCTCCATGCCATTAATCCCTTCCTTACTCCACTTCGTTCTATTGCTAACTTATCAGGTGAAATCCCCACTTAATTCGTGCTTCATTTCCTACTGATAAGTTAGACTATACCAGCTCATAATGACATTACGATGACATATTCTGTGACAATTTTGTCACTTTATATAACTTGATAATAAATTTACTTCCTTTTCCCTTGTCACTAATGATATGAATGCTCCCATTATGACCTGTAATAATCTGTTTTGCTAATGCCAACCCAATCCCTACACTATCTGGATTAGCATTTTTCCCTTTGTAAAAACGTTCAAAAACATGGGGTAAATCCTCTTCATCAATTCCTTCTCCATCATCAGCAATAGAAATCTGAGAGTAAATTGCATTCTGAAAATATTGTATCTCTATCTTCCCCTGTGTTTTAGTATGCTCAAAACAGTTTTTCAAAACATTACTAATAGCCTCTTGTAGCCACGGGAAATCCCCCATACAAGAAGCTTCTTTATCTCCATCTATATATACTTTTATCTCTTTCAACTCTTCTATAATTCGAAATGGTTCCATAGATTGTTCAATCAATTCACTTAATACTATTGGTTCTTGTTTTAATTCAACTGATTTCGCATCTAATTTTGACATCTTAAGTAACGTAATAACAAGTAAGCGCATTCTCTCAACTTGCGTATGAATATTCTTAGTGAATTCTAGTCTCCTCATATCATCTATATGGTCAGTTGCTAAAAGGTCAGCCATCATACTAATCGAAGTAAGTGGCGTCTTAAGCTGATGTGTTATATCTGATAATGCATCTGCTAGATATGTCTTATCCTTTAACAGTAACTCGTTCTGGTCAATCATTCTAAGTGTAAGTTTATAAATCTCAGATTTAAGAATACTCAATTCTCCTTCTTTATAATCCCTTACATCTAGCGTATATTCTCCCATATAAATTCGATATAGATAATCTGCCAGTTCATCAATCTTATTATATCTCGCTTTTGTAAATATAATAGCATACATAGTGATACTAATACCCACTAGACATATAAACACCACACCGTAATTCGGGAAAAATATCGTTAGTATTGCTGCAATAATCGTTATTATAGAACAGGTAAATCCCATCTGTATTAGTTCTTTGTATCTCACATTAAAAAACCTTACCCTTTCCAAAGTCCAAATATAATTCAATCCCCCGCTTTTACAATACTAGACGCAAGGGATTAATTCTAAACCATGTTAACTTATTTACCAATACAATAGCCAATCCCTCGTATCGTCTTTATTATCACGGGATTACTCATATCATCTTCTATCTTCTCTCGTAATCGTTTTATATAGACCGTAAGTGTATTATCATTCACAAAATCACCTGATACATCCCAAATACCTTCTAGTAACTGATTTCTAGTTAGTACTTGCCCCCTGTGGTTCAATAATCGTAATAGCAATCGATATTCCAAGGCTGTTAAGGTTATCTCCGCATTATTCTTATATATTCTGTTCTCACGAGTATTAATCTCTATATCTGCAACATATATAACACTATCTTCAGTCTCTTTATGGTATCTACGTAATACGGAACGAATTCTGGACATCAGTTCTCTTATTCGAAATGGCTTAATTATATAATCATCTGCTCCAAAATCCAACCCCATTACTACATTTACTTCGTCCTCCAATGCCGTAAGAAATATTACCGGTATATCATTCTTCTTCTTTATCTCTTTACAAAGATCGTATCCATTTCCATCAGGTAGCGTAATATCTAATAAATATAAATCGAACTGTACATTATCTATCTGTTCTTTTGCTTCCTTATAAGAAAATGCATTCTTTACGTCGTATCCCTCTTGTTGCAAACTGTACTCCAATCCAGTTGCAATAACTCGATCATCTTCTACAACTAAAATCCTCATTGACAAACTCCTTTATTCATTACTCTACTAATCTTCCTCTCTAATAAATGTAATTATAACATATCACTGAAGTTTTCATAGGTAATCCCTTGTTATTATAAAGATATTTTTGTTTGTTTATAAAAAAATCCATATAGTATTTAAACTCTATACGGTATGAATTTAATTCCTTATACGTAAAAAAGTGTCTTCGACACTTCAGCTCCCCTGCCCTCACTCATGAGGGAATTTA
>JAHZFJ010000006.1:66750-169199 GCA_019421365.1 Lachnospiraceae bacterium | reverse complement strand
CTAGAGCTGCATAAATTTTATACTCTAGTGTTACAATTTCGCTTGACTAGAACATACCTTCATTAATGGTAGTAAATCATTTTGATTTGTAATGCTTAAAGTATTCATTATATGTACAACAATCCCTTCAGCCTTTAATAGACGGATAGAATGAATAGTTTTTTCAAAACTACCTTTTTTTCTCAAAAAATCATGTGTATTTTCTAGACCATCTAAGCTTAGTTGATAATGCTCTATACCTGCTTCTTTTAATTGATGTGGCATATCACTATCTATTAAAAACGGATTACCTAGTATTCCAACAGAGAAATCTCTATTTTTAGCTTCTTTAATTAATTCAAAGATATCTCCTCTTAATAATGGATCACCTCCAGTAAATGTAATTCTTCCATTTACATTCATTTTATCACAAAAAGACCTATAATCATCTAATACTTTAATGCAATTTTCATAGGATAATTCATTTTCACATTCACTTTTATATGTTGGTTCATCATACATATAACAATGCTTACAATGCTGCTGACATTTAGCTGTAATATGCCATTGTAATAAAAACTCATTTTTTTCTGTCTGACTCATTTCTTATCCTCATTCTTTCTATTTATGTATAATTGGAACACTAAATTTATATTTGTATTAAATATTATTATATAGATAATATAGATGTTTAATATTTTAAGTATTGTAATATTAAAGAGTAAGTAGGAATATAAAAGTTAATATTCCTACTTATGCATGTAACTAACCTATTTAATTCAAACTACTAGAACCACAAACGCCACACTTCTCTACATGTACAGCATATACAATTTTGTCTTTTTTCGTGAGATCATATTTTTTATTATTTAATGCCTCATTCCAAAATGCAAATTTTTTTAATTCTTTTTTCATTTTATTCTCCTTTCTTATAATTGTATATTTAAATCAAATTTGATTTAAATTCACCTAATTACTCTAATCTTTTTTAAGTACTTTTTTTTCATAAAGCAATAAACAACTTAAGACAATTCCAATAGTACCTATAATATAGTAGACTTTATTAATACCGTAAATATCTAATAACTTTCCCATTATTGGATCAAAAATAGCTACAAAGATACTTAGTATTGCATAATATACAGAAAGTAATGATGCTCTTGATTTTGACGGTATATTTCTATTTATCCTTACATTTAAAATAGGTGATATAGTGGCAACACCAACTCTTGCAAAACATAATGTAAACAATCCACAGATATTATTTATATATGCTGCAAATATAAAAATGATTGTTAGGAAAATACTCATTATAAAACGTGTATTCTCTCCTAATTTCATTTCAATTTTCCCACTATATTTAAAAGCTATTGCAGATATAATATTACAACCAAAGAAAAAAATACCATAATATGTGATCTTTATATTTAAAGAACCCATGTAAGCTTGCATAAAATAATTTATATCTGTAAATAGAAAAGTAAACAGCAATGCTATTAAAATAATCCAGTGAATATCCTTATTACGCCAAAAAGTTTCTTTTGCTAAACATAAATTTTCTTTTAGATATGAAGTATTAGAACTAGATATATTTTCATTATTTATATTAGTTTCTTTAAATGTCAAAATGAATACAAATGCTATAAATAAAAAAACTATAGATAATAAGTAAGGAATATTTAAATTGATTTTGTATAAAACACCAGAAATAAGTGAAACAAATGCTAATGCAAACATTTTTATTGAACCTGCACTTCTTAGTGTTTTTCCATAGTCATTTTCTTTTTTTAAAATCTTATGAGATTCATATATCAATGCTGTGTCTGCTCCTGACACAAATGCATAACCACATGCTAATAGAATAGAATACACATACGCACCTAATAAAGATGAGTTAAAAAGAAGAATTATGTATGCAAATATTTGAGATATAAGCCCTAACAAGACAGTTTTCTTACATCCAATTTTATCACCTAATATTCCGCTTGGTATTTCTAAAATAAGTTGAACCATAGAAATAATCGACTCTATTACCATTATATTGGTGAACGATAAGCCCCTATCTTTAAAAAAAAGAACTTCTATAGGCCATATAAATAATGCTCCTGAAAATACAATATAATACTTATACCAATTAATATTTCTTTCAAAACTTGCTTTCTTCAAAATTTAAAAATCCCTTTCTCTTAAGATTAACTTAAAAAACTTAATTGAATATAACTACTTAAACTGATATTACAGTAAATATTAGAAAACAAAATTATTACTAAATTAGATACATTTGTTTGCGTTATTAAAAATATTGCAAAAAATTAAAAAACTTATTAAGTAATAATAATACAAAAAAACAGAATAAACTTATTTATTTTTTACAAATATTACTTTTATTACATGTATTATACATTTATTTTCTTTTTTTTGTCAATATATATGTATTTTTTTGTAAACTTAAATATTGAAAATTCATATGTAAGGAGCACGGAATCTAGCCCAGCACACTTCTTCTACATAATCTGCACAGTTTGTATTACAAAAACAACAGTGCTTACAATATAGCGTACTACGAGAACAGTTTTCTTTACAGATATGTCTCTTGTTACAGGTTTTACGATTTTTACACGTATTATAAGCTTGACCTGGGTATCCGGTGGTGTTACTGAGTTACTTACGGACTTCTCTAAAAATCGTGGTAGGATCTTTACCTAATCTACAACTGATTTCTTTAAAAGAAAGTCCTTCCTTCAGATACTTCAGTAATTCAAGTCTTTCTTCATAACTAAAAAACTTCGACATAACTTCCTCCAATCCGCCGCCAACTCCATCAGCATACATGGGATTGGAGATTTGTGCAAACAAAAAGACTGGCATATAAACATACACCAATCTTTTGTAAGCTAAGACGCATCCTTTTAGCAGATATACTTTTACTATAAAAATAACTCTTAATTGTAGATGAATGGGTTGCATTTCATTTTTTTACAATTAAGCAAACGACAAAAAGCACGTTATACTGTCTTTCAACAATATAACGTGTCTTTCTTGTACATCTATATTTGATTTTCTTAGAACTTACCAGCGTCAGCTGCTTCCTGAATCGCAACTGCAACAGCTACTGTCATACCAACCATTGGGTTGTTACCAGCGCCGATAAGACCCATCATCTCAACATGAGCAGGAACTGAAGAAGAACCAGCGAATTGAGCGTCAGAGTGCATACGTCCCATAGTATCAGTCATACCATAAGAAGCTGGACCAGCACCCATGTTATCTGGGTGAAGAGTTCTACCAGTACCACCACCTGATGCTACTGAGAAGTATTTCTTACCTTGTTCGATACATTCTTTTTTGTAAGTACCAGCAACTGGATGTTGGAATCTAGTTGGGTTAGTTGAGTTACCTGTGATAGATACATCAACGCCTTCTTTGTGCATGATAGCTACACCTTCAGTTACGTCGTTTGCACCGTAGCAGTTAACTTTTGCTCTAAGACCAGTTGAGTAAGCTTTTCTGAAAACTTCTTTAACTTCGCCTGTATAATAATCCATCTCAGTTTCAACATAAGTAAATCCGTTAATTCTAGCGATGATTTGAGCAGCATCTTTTCCAAGTCCGTTTAAGATTACTCTTAATGGTTTTTTACGTACTTTGTTTGCTTTTTCAGCGATACCGATTGCACCTTCAGCAGCTGCGAATGATTCATGACCAGCTAAGAAAGCGAAACAATCAGTTTCTTCTTCAAGAAGCATCTTTCCTAAGTTACCATGTCCTAAACCTACTTTACGTTGGTCAGCAACTGAACCTGGGATACAGAATGATTGAAGACCTTCACCAATTGCTGCAGCAGCATCAGCAGCTCTTCTACATCCTTTTTTGATAGCGATAGCAGCACCTACAATGTAAGCCCAGCTAGCGTTTTCGAAACAGATAGGTTGAATTGCTTTAACTTGATTATATACATCAAGTCCAGCATCTTTCGTAATCTTTTCTGCTTCTTCGATAGATGCAATACCGTATGAATTAAGTACTGCATTGATTTTATCTATTCTTCTTTCATATGATTCAAATAAAGCCATTTCTAGTTACCTCCTCTATTATTCGTGTCTTGGATCGATAATCTTAACAGCATCTTCTACTCTACCATATTGGCCTTTAGATTTTTCGAATGCTGTATTTGCGTCATCACCAGCTTTGATGAAATCCATCATTTTACCAAAGTTTACAAATTGGTAACCGATAATTTGATTTTCATCATCTAAAGCGATTCCTGTTACGTATCCTTCAGTCATTTCAAGGTAACGAGGTCCTTTTGCAAGAGTTCCATACATAGTACCAACCATTGATCTTAAACCTTTTCCTAAGTCTTCAAGACCAGCACCGATTGGAAGACCGTCTTCAGAGAACGCACTTTGAGTTCTTCCGTAAACGATTTGTAAGAATAATTCTCTCATTGCTGTATTGATAGCATCACAAACTAAGTCTGTGTTTAATGCTTCAAGAATAGTTCTTCCTGGTAAGATTTCAGATGCCATAGCAGCTGAATGAGTCATACCTGAACATCCGATTGTTTCTACTAAAGCTTCTTGAATGATACCTTCTTTTACGTTAAGAGTTAATTTACAAGTACCTTGTTGTGGTGCACACCAACCGATACCGTGAGTTAAACCAGAAATATCAGAGATTTCTTTTGCTTTTACCCATTTTGCTTCTTCTGGGATTGGAGCAGCACCGTGGTTAACGCCTTGTGCTACTGGACACATTTTTTCTACTTCATGTGAATAAATCATGTTGAAACTCCTTTCAATATCCATTTTAGAATACCAATTACCTATATGGCTATGTTCATGGCGATTATCTTAGCCTACATTGTTAAAAGAAGTTGACTTCTTTCCACAACATCGAGATTTGAGCATGGCACAAATCTCAGGTTAAAAAACATTGCTGTTCTCAACCTGACCTCACATCGCACCTTCTCACATTTTCGCACAAAACTCGCGATTAGTCCATACTTTTTGATAAAATTTCTTAAAATTTCATTAGTTTCCACAGAAACCAACTCTTTTATTGTTAATTTTTTGACACAATTTCCCCGGCTTTTTTATAAATTGATTTTTCACTAACAAAACCACGTACCATAGACAACGGATAAATATTGGATTCCCTTCCAATTACTGTACCGGGATTCAAAACACTGTTGCATCCAACTTCAACATTATCGCCTAACATTGCTCCCATTTTCTTAAGCCCTGTCTCCATTCTTTTACCGTTAATTGTAATCTCAACTAAAGTCTTATCTGACTTTACGTTTGATGTAATGGAACCTGCCCCCATATGTGCACGGTAACCAAGAATGGAATCTCCTACATAATTATAATGCGGAACTTGTACCTTATTGAAGAGGATTACGTTCTTAAGTTCTGTAGAGTTACCTACAACAGCCCCCTCCCCTACAATCGCGTTTCCTCTAATGAACGCACAGTGACGAACTTCTGCTTCTTTACCGATAATTGCAGGACCATTAATAAATGCTGTTGGAGCTACTTTAGCTGATTTGGCAATCCATACATTCTCACCAACTTTGTTATATTCCTCTTCTGATAATGTCTCGCCTAGTTCAGTTATAAATGCACCAATCCTAGGAAGTACTTCCCATGGATAAGTACAGCCTTCGAACACTTTACTTGCTATTGTTTGACTCATATCATATAAACTACTAATCATTAATTCTTCCATAGACTTTCCACTCCTTTTCACTCTAATCAATATATAGTACAAGCTTAATAATTATGACTGTATTTTAGTTTTTTATTACTTTGTATCAATAAAGTAGTAAAAGCAAAACTCACATAATGTAAATCTACTTCTTATCTAACTCACTATTACTAAAAAAACGGTAGTGCAGCACCTATAGTACTTCTTAATGTGTACTCAGAAAACAAGGAAGGCGAGGCATGGATACCGAGCCAGCCTGAGCTGATGCAGGATGCCGAATCGATGCGGTTCCGCTTCATTTGACGAACATGGTGTACACACTTAGAAGCATTTAGACGCGTAACGTGTTTTGTGCCATAGTGCGTTAGTTAAGAAGTTATTTGAAATATAGTTAGAGTTTTGCGATAGTAATGTTAATTACTATATCTACTTACTTTTTATAATTCTTTGCTGCTTCATCAAAGTATTGGCGAAGCGCATATTGATTGTTAAGGCCCTTAACTCCGTTTGTCATCTTCGCTACGAAATTCTCTAACTTAACCATGTATTCCTCGCTGGTGATGTCTCCCTCAGCTACATACGTTAACCCCTTCTCCCAACTTGCAGTTAACTCTGGATTCAGTAGCGAACGAATCGAAGCATTTACCACATCATAAATCATCTCACCAAGAAGAGTTGGTGTTATAATCTGCGTCTTCTTATTCAGACTTAGGTACGTAATCTTAATTAATTTATTCAAGATTTCTGCACGCGTCGCACTTGTACCAATACCACTACCTTTTATCTGAGAACGAAGTTCTTCGTCTTCGATTAACTGTCCTGCATTCTCCATTGCAAGAATCATAGAACCAGAATTATATCGTTTTGGCGGAGAGGTTTCTCCTTCTTTCACATTAAATCCAGTAATGCTAAGTAACATACCTTTCTTAAGGGTCTTCATATTATTAATGAATTCTGCATCGAATACGTCTTCTTGATTTTCTGAAGCTTCTCCATTTGCTTGTTCATCTGATCCTACCGGTGTAGAAGTTACTTGTGATCCTGTTGCCTGTGTTGCTGATTTTTTCGTCATGAAAGATAAATTGGTTACTTTAAGATAGCCTGGTGATTCTAGAATCTTGAAATTAGAGAAGAAACTTTCTTCTTTCACCTTCACCACAAGACTGATTTTTTGATAAACGGCTGCTGGATAGAAGATACTTAGGAATCTTCTCGCAATTGTTTCATATACCTTTTTGGCAGTTGGTGGGACCGCATTCAGAGCTGCTAACCCCTGACCAGTTGGGATAATTGCATAATGGTCCGTAATCTGCTTATCATTTACATACCTTGTTTTAGCAATGTTCTTATAACTACCATTCTCTAAGATTTCTTTTGCAAATTCACCTACATGAGCGTAATTTCGTAATCCGCCGATGTTTTTATGAATTTCTTTTGCTACAGCTGTTGACAAAACTCTGGCATCGGTTCTTGGATAAGTAACTAATTTTTTCTCATATAACTCTTGTACAATCTTAAGCGTTTCATCTGGACTGATTTTGAACAGCTTCGAGCATTCATTCTGTAATTCTGCCAAGTTGAACAATAGTGGAGCATTCTTATTCTCCTTTTTCTTTTCAAGCTTCTCGATTACACCCTGATTGTTAAAATCCGTTGTTAATTCCGTTATTAACTGATCTGCACTCTCTCTAGCTTTAAAACCATTTTCCTTATATAACAACTGAGAGTTAAAATACTTCGATCCTTCTACTGCTCTCCATTCACCATCGAACTCCTTACCGAAGGTATTGATTCCTGCTATCACTCGGTAAAATGGTGTCTTAACAAATGCTCGTATTTCACGTTCTCTCTTTACAACCATACCAAGAACGCAGGTCATAACGCGGCCTACAGATATAGAAGTCCATTTACTTTGTAGGTAGTTCGTAACTGCTTGTCCATATTTCAAAGTAAGTACACGTGAGAAGTTAATCCCCATCAAGTAGTCTTCTTTCGCTCTCAAATAAGCAGCATCCGATATAGGATCATATGCCGATAATGGTTTTGCTTCCCGTATTCCACGTAATATCTCGTCCTCAGTCTGTGAGTCAATCCAAACTCTTCGCTTATCTTTCGTCTCTGGTACTCCTGCCAGTTGATCTACCAAACGGTAGATATATTCTCCTTCACGTCCGGAGTCAGTACACACATAGATTACAGATACATCTTCACGATTGAGTAACGCTTTCACCGTATTAAATTGTTTGCTTACATCTGGAATGACTTCATATAAGAATTCCTTCGGAAGAAATGGTAACGTAGTTAATGACCATTTCTTAAGACTTTCATCATAGACATCGGGATAGCTCATTGTAACCAAGTGACCTACACACCAAGTTACAATGGCTTCATCCGCTTCTATATAGCCATCACGTTTCTTAAAGTTGTACTTAAGTGCTTTCGCAAACTCCTGGGCAACGCTTGGTTTTTCAGAAATATATAAACTTTTAGACATGTATAATTCCAACTTTCTTATGATTCCTCATAAGGTATATCGCTATCTCTCGTTATCTTATACGACACTAGAACTTCGTTCCTTCTCTACCTTATGGGGTGAAATCAAATACTCGCAACAATCCTGCTTGATTTCCTTCCAATAAGTTAGATTATAGCTTTTTTTCGTAGGCTTCGCAACCAGTTTTTCTTACTACTCCAATTAAAATCTATCACTCACTCTCACTTGACTGTGGTATAATGTTAATTATAAGATTTATTTATCCATCAAGGAGGACATTACATTGGATATCAAAAAAGAATTCTATAAAAAACAAGCAAATTCCATCTTAGAAAAATGTAAACTTCGAGGAATGCAAGGTTACTACTGTAATGATAAGGCTGAAGCACTAGAATGTATTAAATCAATCCTCACGCCTGAAGCATCAATCTCTTGGGGTGGTTCTGAAACCATCATTGAACTCGGTTTACTGGATTATCTAAAGACGGCACCATATACACTATATGATCGTGCAACTGCAACAACTCCAGAAGAACAAAAGGCAATGTACGCAAAAACAGTTACAGCTGATTATTTTCTTATGAGTACGAATGCTATAACCTTAGACGGACAGTTAGTTAATGTAGATGGCAACGGAAACCGCATAGCCTGTCTTGTAACTGGTCCTGGTAACGTAATAATCGTAGCAGGTATGAACAAAGTTGTTCCTGATGTAGAAGCCGGAATTGCACGTGTACATAATATGGCTGCACCACCAAATGCTGTGCGTCTTAACCGTAAGACACCATGTCATGATTTCGGACGTTGTGCTGATTGCTTAACACCTGATTGCATGTGTTCTAATACAGTAATCACAAGAAAATCTAATAAACCTGGACGATTAATTATTGTCTTAGTTGGTGAAGAATTAGGTTATTAATATAAATGAGGCTGCTGCAAAGAGTTATAATTTTGCAACAGCCTCGTTTTTCATACTTATTATGTTCTATATTATTCTATTATTCATAAGCGTAGTTACTCTACCCTAAATTCATGTAACACTTTCCTTGCAACTTCCTTGACCTGCTCATCCTTTTCACTTGCTAAAAGATGTTGAATGAAAGTTCTCGCATATTCTGATTTGCTTTTTCCAAAAGCAGCAATAGCTACCTTTCGAATTTCTGGATTCTCATGATCAATTAATTTACTCAATAAATTTGTTGAGATTTCATCCTGGATATCCCCCAAAGCCACAATAGCTGCTTTCACCACTTCAATATCCTTGTCTTTTAGATACTTCTCAATTTTCTCAGATTTTTTTTTCTGTGCTAACTTTTGAATTTTTTCAATTTCTCGTTCTTCACTCATAGTTTTGCTCCTTCTTCCTATTTATTTGTAATCTTACAAAAAATCAATCTGCAAGGTCGCAAATATACTGTAGCACTTTATACGAGAGAAAACAACTAAACTATCTAAATGTTATAACTTTTTTATATTTATTTTATAATTTTTCACCAAATATTCTACTCTTGTAGATACAAATTCACCTTTTGAATAATAGTTTTCACACCTTCTTCAAGGCTAATCTCTCCTGACAAAACTTTCTCTCCAAATGTCAGTACTGTGTCTTGTATGGTACTATCCATAAGAGTAGGAGTCGTTAGACTTTCTGCTATTTCGAGTAATCTCTTCATCTCCTCATCGGTAGGAATTGTTAATCGATAGCTAATTTCTTTTCCATTGCGATCAGATGACCCTATATCTGATTCCATTATATTCTTACCATTTGCAAGGTTAGCAAATACCTCCTTATTAACTGGGAACCCCTCATCGATATCTGCTTCTTGTAATTTCTTTGAGTATAAGCTCTTATAGAAATCAAGTGTTGTTTCCATATCTTTTGATGCAGAATTCACACCAATAATTCCATTTGGAAGAAAATTATATCCTGATTGCATATCAAATCTTTGATATGACATTGACGTATCTTGATTTAAAGCAGCTAGTAGCATTTGGTAATCATGAATTCCATTAACATATCCAATGACAATCTGTTGATACCCAAACATCTTATTAGATAATTGTGGTGCCATTGATAATAATTTACTCATCTGACCATTCACCATCTCCTTGATTTCTTTTTGAAATGCGATGTGTGTAGTAATCATATCCTCTGTTAAATCTTCTAACTCAGACTCATAGATTGATTTAGCATACGTTAAGTATTCATTTAATTTTGCTTCATCAATCTTTCCTTCTTTCGTTAACCAAGCTGCACTACATCCAATTTCTAGATGTTCAAGAACTTCTTTCGGTGTATAGCATCCCATAATTGTGATTGTTTTATTATCGCCTGCTCTCATATCCTGTATTAACTGACTTAATTTTTCTAGTGAATCTGCTTTACTAATTTCCTTCTCATTTCCTGTAATAATCGGAATTTGAAACTTCATTGGTACCCCATATAAACCATTCTCTGTTTGATATGCATGGGTGATATTAGTAAAATACGTATCCGATTGTTCTACTTCTTTCATAACATCAGACAAATCATAGAGGACTCCTTTCTCTATGTAAGATTCCATCGGTAAACCATCTAATACAATTAGATCCGGCCCATCTCCCGCTAA
This sequence comes from Lachnospiraceae bacterium, assembly GCA_019421365.1. Classification (GTDB taxonomy): domain Bacteria; phylum Bacillota; class Clostridia; order Lachnospirales; family Lachnospiraceae; genus Anaerosporobacter. The sequence goes on along the minus strand of JAHZFJ010000006.1, from coordinate 158,408 downwards.
TACACTGGTATTTAATTTCTGTATGGCATCAGTCTTTGTCACGGTATCATCGCCAGTCATACCAATTTCTAGTTTTATAAATACATCTGGATTGTTTTTTCTGTAGTTCACGATTGCTTGCTGAATTGTTTTATTCTCGTATAGACTATATATTCGGATCTGATTACTTGGGACAGATGGCACGTTGGCATCATAACTATAAGAATCTAATTCTCCACTAGTATACCCAATAAGAAAACTACCATCCTCTCTCACTTTAAAACTTGTTGCACTATTAGACGGACTGCCCAGATTCGTTAATTCGCCTGATACCAACTGCTCCATAACATTTCCTTTGATTACATGGCGATATACTCCCCCTGAACAAGCAACATAGATTGCATTCTCTTTATCATTAACAGCTAATTGACATAACCAGGATTCCTTAAGATTTGCTTTAAGAAAGTCGTTTAAAACACTATCATCCGTAATGAGTTCTCTAGTTTGTGTATTATAGATATATCCTACGTTATTACCTTCTGCTACTATATATATCCCGTCTATTGAAAATGTATTTAGATACGATTCTCCCTCAAATACCTTCTCAACACTTTCATCGCTCAGATTAATCTTAATAATCTCACCACTATTTGTCAAAGCATACAAAACTCCATTACTTGAGAACTCAGCTTTTTGTAGCCACCCTGAATTATTACTAACTGTTAATTCCAACTCTTTTTCTTCACCGTTCTTTGCTATATATACATACTTCTCTAGTTTTGTATCTTCGACATCAGTAATTTCATCCCAGGGAATATACGAAAAGAATATGTCTCCATTCCTATTAACTGCTCCACTAGTTATCTCACAATTGGGCTGTGCTAATAAAGAGTTGATTACTCTTATCTCCTGTGCTTCCCATGTTTCTCCTTCGTCTTTAGAAGTATACAGGTTCCCCGTTAATGTATCTAGAATTACGACCGTTCCATCTTCCATAATCGCTAGTTTGCTCATATCAGCGCCATTTTCTATTGTTCCACATGGAGTCTCTATATATCTTCCCATTGCTTGTGTATTCTGGTTTGAGTTATCCTTAGCTTCTTTTGAGCCATTTGTAGTGTTTTCATTAGTACTGTTTGTTGAATTTAAATTACTTTTATCATTTGACTTTTTCTCCTTACTACAGCCGGCCATGAACACCATGCATACCAGTAGCAGGATATAAAGTATTTTTCTTTTTTGATTAATCATATTAACCTCCTAATAATTCGTTGCAGTATTACTGTTATTTGTCGACATTTATAACCTACCACAATTACCTTTATTTTATCTCTAAAATTCAAGAATGCCAAGGACTGTTATACTAGTGAAACGAGTATACTCCTTCCAGAACAAAGGATTACTTCCATTAGATTTAAATTAGAGATTAGTATGTTATAATGTTACTTTAAGAGATAATATTAGGCTAATAGATAAGTTTTGCCGGCACATTGTCTCAATACTTTTGAAAGGAGAATGTTTTTATATGCGAATACTATTAATAGAAGATGACGAACAATTATGTTTTTCGACCGCATATCAATTACAAAATCATGGATTCCATGTTGATACTTGTATGGATGGTGAGGATGCTCTCTTGTTCATTAATCAGAATATATATGATTTAATTTTACTAGATCGAATGCTCCCACATATAGACGGAATTTCTCTACTTAAGAAATTGAGAGAGCAAAATAACTCTACTCCAGTAATCATTCTAACCGCACTAGGTGAACTTTCAGATAAGATAAATGGCTTAGATGCTGGTGCTGATGACTATATGATAAAACCCTTTGCAATTGAAGAATTGCTAGCCAGAATACGAAGTATTAATAGACGTCCAAGACAATGGACAGATACCGACACTTTAACTTATAACGATATTACCTACTCTCCTTCTACCAACTCTCTATCGGGTCCCATCGGCACTTGTACATTGTCTAAAAAAGAAGGTTCCTTACTGGAGATTTTCATGCGTAATTCCTCGCAGATTCTCCCTCGAACTACCTTACTTACAAAGGTTTGGGGGCCATATGCAGAGATTGAAGATGGTAACTTAGATAACTATATGCATTTTATCAGGCGACGTCTGAAAACTGTCAGTACTACGACTACCATTAAGACACACCGTGGTATTGGGTATCGGTTGGAGGAACCTCATGAATAGACAAATAAAGATGTTCCGTAAGCTAAACATACGATTGGCACTTTTGTTCACTACAATTTCCAGCATAATTTTATTAACTATGTCATTCTGCTACCTATATATATCAGAAAAAGACCTAAAGAATACAACTTATCTGTCCTTTTGTGGTGAAATGAATACCTTCATAGCTAATCTAGAACAACAGAATACAATTACTTACGAATGGTTATCGAAAATTGAGCAGAACGGTAAATATCTTATTGCAATATATGATAATGATACTCCTCTCTCCTATACAAGAATGGCCCGTACCGAAGAACAACTTGCTATTATAACTGAAATTATGACTTATGGTAACGACTCTTACGATTTTAAACCTATGGCGATGGAGTCCACTTCTACACACAATGAATTTGCATATACAGCCGCAAACAAATCTCCTTATTATGTTTCCGTTGCTAAGGTACTTCGAGGTTCTAATACGCTTACATCAATAATTCTATATCCAACGAATGCGCTACATCAAAGATTAGAAAATCAGCGGTTTCGCTTTATCATACTTAACATAACAGGTATCTTACTTTTGTTCTTTGTCTCATTGTTTTTCACACGTAGGCTATTGCGACCAATTAAACAATCCCAAGATAAGCAGACAACCTTTATAGCTTCAGCTTCCCATGAACTTCGTACCCCTCTTGCGGTAATACTGTCTTCACTATCCGCGCTTCGAACATCGGACTCCGCTATGCAACCACAATTTCTTAATACCATAGAGTCAGAAAGCAAGCGTATGTCCAATCTAGTAAATGATATGTTAACTCTTGCTCGTGCAGATAGTCAGACATGGTCCTTTTCTATGAAACAAGAAGAACTAGATACTATATTGTTAGAGAGCTATGAAGCTTTCGAGCCGTTAGCTATCCAACAGAATTTATCACTGTCCATTACATTACCAGAGGATTCCATTCCTACTTGCTATTGTGATAAGGATCGTATTGCTCAAGTACTAGCTATCCTTATTAGTAACGCTATTAGTTATTCTAAACCAAATGGAAAAATAAAATTATCACTTACTTATACGAATTCTACTTTTATAGTATCTGTTATAGATAACGGTATAGGTATCTCAAATGAATCGAAATCACATATATTTGATCGCTTCTACAGATCAGATCCCTCTCGTTCCAAAAAGGAACATTTCGGATTAGGCCTATGTATTGCTAAAGAAATCATAGATAATCATAAAGGAAAGATGCAAGTATGCGATACAATGGGTGGTGGAGCTACCTTTCGAATCCACTTACCTAAACTCTAACTTTATCAAATTATTTAAGTACCTTAACGCGTTCAGGTGTGTTAAGTGTATTATACTCTTGGTATACAAATAACGAAAAAAACGGGCTGTCTCTAGGGGTGACAGCTCGTTTTTCCTAAAAATTCATGGCAACAAAAGTTGTTCATATAAAAGGAAATATAAAAGGAATTTATTTAAATGCTTACGCATCTAAACCGTAAATACTTCGATAGCTCCACTTAATTCTTCAGCTATCTGATTTAAGCGATTGGCTTCAAGCTCAACCTCTCTCGTATGATTTGCAACTTCCTCTGCATTCTTTGATATACATTGAATACCATCGGCACCTTCCGAAGTTGCATCTGTCAATTCTCCAAATGACTTTAATAACGATTCAATTTCTTCAAAAATATTCTTAGAAACACTTGATATATCTTCGAGTAACTCTCTCATATCAGTAGAATCCGTGTTGTACTGTTCACTCATATAAATAAGTTTTTTATAGGTATCCTTAACATGAGTCTCCATAAAATTAAGAACCTCATAGGAACTATCACACAATTTGTTAACCGAAACAATTACATTCTTGGTTATATCTTGAATCTGTAAAGCTGTCATCTCGGAATTATCTGCCAAACTTCTAATTTCATCTGCTACTACAGAGAATCCTCTACCAACTTCGCCTGCTCTCGCTGCTTCAATGGAAGCGTTCAATGATAGTAAACTTGTCTGATCCGCTATATCTAGAATTGCTTTTGTTAATACATTAATCTGTTGTACTTGCTTTGATTCGTCAATAGCAACTTTTAATTTCTCTCCAGTTGTCTTACATACCTCATCTGCTTTTCTAGATGCTTCAGCTGCTTCTTTTTTTAACTGAACTGCTCTATTGCTAATATCATTCGCTGTATCAACTCCGGATTTATTCTTGTCATCCATTGTCTCAATATGATGAATCATTCTTTCCGATGCATCACTAAGTGTTATGGCTGTACTTTCTGTTTGCTGCATACTAGCGGATAACTGCTCGGCAGTTGCTGTAATATTACTTACTTCATCAACTAATGAATTAATTGCATTGTTAAGATGAACAGCTGAATCGGTAACCACAGTACTGTTATCACTAACTTGAGTAACCGTTTTACTCATAGACTCCTGTAATTTATCTAATGCTCTTGCTAATTTTCCTGTTTCATTCTTCTTCTTCAGGTAAGGCAGATAATTCTTACTTGTAAAATTACCTTCCTTGGCCATCTCAATATCCTTTGTAACCTTGAATATTGGTGTGGATATTTTCTTTCCCACTATGAATGCTATGATAATACAAATTAAAATACAAATTAATATAAGTATAAAGCTCTTAATAATCATATTTTTGACATTACTCATAACATCGCTCTCTGGTGACACTAATACCAAACAATAACCATTAGCAAGTTTTGAGTAAGCCACGTAGGATGGTTCCCCATCAACACTCATCTTTTCAAACCTTGATTTTCTGTTGACATGAGTTCTGCTAACTCTTCAAATCCTGTATCTTTTAATTTATTCTCTTTGGTATAAGTATTATGTACAATATATCTTTGATATGAATCAATCAAGAATGCATATCCATTCTCATATGGCTTGATTGATGTAACTAATTGATTAAAATCTTCGAATGATATAACAAGTCCAACTACACCAACTACTTGTTTATTCACATATACGGGTTGTGTATAGCTAATTACTTCTTGTCCAAGTTCTTCATCCATATATGGATCAAGCCATGTTGCCTTATTATTCTTTAACGTCTCATTATAGAAATTCCACTTACCATTATTATTTCTTAAACTCCACGATTTATATTCTTCTTCTTGGTTTATAATTACCCTTTCACCCTTCTCGCTAATTGCAGTACATAAGGTACCCACATTCTTAGGGTTTACATAGGCATATAAACGTAATACGTCCATATCTGTTATAGTTGACTGAATTACACTTATATACTTATACATTCCATCCATAAATGCATTATTATAATCCACTTTGTTAAATTGCGAATAATCATAGCTAGACTCAAAATAACTAGTCATACCGGAAACAATCTCTTGTATTCCTCTATAGTGTAAATCCATTTGGTTCGCATATTGATTAGACATCGCTGATATTTTATCCTCAGCTTCTTCTTCTAATGTCTTATAGCTTAGCACTCCATTGATACTTCCCACGAGAATAGATACAATTAATACGCATGCAGTAATAGCAGTTATTATAGCTGTTGATATCTTCCTCATCTTATTTCCTCCCCTGTACATTATATATATTGTATAGTAACTCCCCTTCACTACTTCTATTTTTACATATTTTGACCAAAGTGTCAAGATATATTTTCGCTAATTTTCGAAATTTACTATTTTATTCATTTAATTTTTTTTACGTGTATCCGTCTAAATGATAAATATGCATATTTACCGCCATTTATTTTGTTTTAAACGTTCGTTATTTGGTATCAATCATTATTATTTTCAGCTTATTTTAAGCATTTACATATATATACTTTTTCTTTAAAATTAATAAATATACATCTTTTTTAAGTATTTTCCTTAAATTATTACATACTACAACAAAAAGAGACAAAATTATGAGTAAAAACATAATTTCATCTCTTTCTTAATTTGCTTTTATTTATAAACAATTATTATACGTTTAAGTTATAAAGTGGATACTTATCTGTTAACTCTTTTACGATTGCTAATGCTTTTTCTTTGTTGGCATCTACATCTTTTACTAATAATGAGATAGCTTCCGCGATTTGATCCATATCTTCTGTTTTCATCCCTCTAGTTGTAACAGCAGCTGTTCCAAGACGGATACCGCTTGTTACGAATGGAGATGTAGGATCGTTAGGGATTGCATTCTTGTTACAAGTTATATTAGCAGCGTCTAATAACTTCTCAGTTTCTTTACCTGTTACACCCATGTTTTGAAGATCTACTAACATAAGGTGATTGTCTGTACCGTTAGATACTAATTTAAATCCTCTGTTCATTAAGCCATCTGCTAATGCTTTCGCATTGTCCACGATGTTCTTTGCGTACTCTTTGAAGCTTGGTTCTAATGCTTCTTTGAAACAAACTGCTTTCGCTGCTATTACGTGCATTAAAGGTCCACCTTGAATACCTGGGAAGATTGCCTTGTTTAATTTGTATTCTGTAGCAAATTCTTCACTAGAAAGAATCATACCACCTCTTGGTCCACGTAACGTCTTATGAGTTGTTGTTGTTGTTACATGTGCATATGGAATAGGACTCTCATGAAGGCCAGCAGCAACTAACCCAGCGATATGTGCCATATCAACCATTAAGAATGCGCCTACTTCATCAGCAATTTCTCTGAATTTCTTAAAATCAATCTTTCTAGGATATGCACTTGCACCTGCCACGATCAATTTAGGTTTATTTTCAACAGCTACTTTACGAACAGCATCATAATCGATGAAGCCATTCTCATCTACACCGTATGAAACGATATTATAATATGTTCCAGACATATTTACCGGACTACCATGTGTAAGGTGACCACCTTCAGCAAGACTCATCCCCATTACTGTTTCACCTGGTTTTACAAGTGCGAAAAATACTGCCATATTCGCTTGTGCTCCAGAGTGAGGTTGTACATTGGCATACGTACAGCCAAATAATTCTTTCGCTCTTTCAATGGCTAATTCTTCTGCAATATCAACAAACTCACAACCTCCGTAATATCTCTTTCCTGGATATCCCTCGGCATATTTGTTTGTCAATGGACTTCCCATTGCTGCCATAACAGCTTTACTTACGAAGTTTTCAGAAGCAATTAATTCAATATGATCTTCTTGTCTACCAAACTCTTTTCTCATAGCTTCTGCTAACTCAGGATCATAAGCTTGGATTTCATCAAATGAAAACATAATATTTACCTCCACGTATTTTATATTTATTTACTAATATTTTATCACTGTAACACTTTAACTCTGTAATTCAGAATTATTATAACACTAGATTCTATATTTTACTACGCTTTTATTATTTCTTGTAGAATCTGTACCATTTTTTCCATGGATTGTACTGGAATGTACTCATATCTACCATGGAAATTATGTCCACCAGTTGATAAGTTCGGACAAGGTAAGCCCATGAATGATAATCTTGCTCCATCTGTACCTCCACGAATCGGTACAATGATTGGCTCAACACCAACTTTTTTCATAGCTTCTTCTGCACGAACTACGATTTCCATGTGATTAACAATCTTCTCTTTCATGTTATAATAGCTATCTTTTATCGATAACTCGAAAGTTCCTGCACCATACCGACCGTTTAAGTAAGCAGTGATTTTCTCAAACATTTCTTTTTTATCGTTGAATTTTTCTTTGTCATGGTCACGGATGATATATTCTAACACAGTCTCCTCTTCATTTCCACTGATAGAACAGATATGTTGGAAGCCTTCATATCCTTCTGTACAAGAAGGAATCTCATTAGCAGGAAGCATATTATTAAATTCCATTGCCATTAGTATCGCATTTCTCATCTTGTTCTTAGCTTCACCAGGATGAATGTTCACACCATGAACAATTACTTTTGCTCCTGCTGCATTGAAGTTTTCATACTCTAATTCTCCAAGTTTACCACCATCAACTGTATATGCGAAATCTACATTGAATCTCTCCACATCAAAATGATCAGCTCCTGCTCCAATCTCTTCATCAGGTGTAAAACCTATGCGAATTCTTCCATGAGGAATATCAGTACCGTTAACTAACTTCTCCGCCAAAGTAAGAATCTCAGCAATTCCAGCTTTATCATCGGCACCAAGCAATGTAGTTCCATCTGTTACAATCAAGTCCTGTCCCACATAGTCTGCCATATGGGCGAACTCTTTCGTACGCATTATGATGTTCTTCTCTTCATTAAGAACGATATCCTTACCATCATAATTCTTAACAATTCTCGCTTTTACATCTTTTCCTGAGATTGCATCTGAAGTATCCATATGAGCAATCAAACCTATATAAGGCATATCTTCACAACCTTTTGTCGCTTCGATTGTTCCATATACATAACCATACTGATCCATCTGGGCATCAGCAATTCCCATCTCTTTCATCTCTTTCACTAACTCAGCAGCAAGTACTTTCTGATTATCAGTACTTGGTGTTGTCGTACTTGCCTGATCTGAAGTTGTGTGAAAACTAACATACTTAAAAAAACGCTCTGTAACATTCATGTTGATTCCTCCTTTTATTTACTTTAACGCAAAACTCTTACCATGTTTCTTATAACTTCTTACCTAACGCACTATGACACAAAACATGTAATAGTGCGTTACGCAAGAAGTTAATCTACGTTTTGAGAGTTTTGCTATTACTACTTTACTGATACACAAGTGCATATAGGTTTATAGCTAAATAAATATTATTGTATTCATCATTAACTTTAACTAAGACCTTTTAAAACTAAATCGTTATTAGATACAGCAAAACTCTCAATACACTCGACCCATGTTTCTAAGCTGAACACTATAACTAAAAAACGATAGCGCAGGACCTATAGTGCTTCTTAATGAATTTTGCGTATTACATCACATATCCTTTTAATAACTCTAGGGTATTGTGTAGTGCACTCTTATGTGTTCTCTCCATACCATGAGAAGCATGAATTCCTTGTCCAATTAACGCACCCTTAATGTCGTTTCCACCATGTAATGCTGCTGATACATCAGAACCATAATGTGGGAAGATATCGATAGCATAGTCAAGTTTCTTCTCTTTCGCAATATTTATTAAGCGAGTTGTAAGTTCATAATCATATGGTCCTGATGAATCTTTGGCACAGATTGATACTGCATATTCTGTTCCATTAAGGTCATCACCAAGTGCACCCATATCAACCGCTACGAATTCAGTAATTTCTTTAGGAAGGTAACTTGCACCAAAACCTACTTCTTCGTAGTTACTTATTAGTATCTCAATCGTTTTTTGTGGTTGTAAACCACCTTCTGACATTTCCTTTAATAATCCTAACAATACAGCTACGCTTGCTTTATCATCAAGGTGTCTTGATTTAACGAATCCTGATTTAGTGTAATTGAATTTAGGATCAAAGCTTACATAATCACCTGTATCGATTCCTAATTTCTTCACGTCTTCTTCTGACTTAACAATCTCATCAAGACGAATATGCATATTAGCTTCTTTTCTCTCAAGCGTTCTAGCATCATCAAATGTATGTACTGATGGACTATTTGCTAATATTGTTCCTTCATATTCTCTTCCGTCTCTTGTATGAATCGTACAATAACTTCCTTCAACGCTTTGCATTGTATAACCACCAACGCTTGTAAAACGGATTGTTCCATCACTCTTAACCGAACGAACCATTGCACCTAATGTATCCACATGTGCTGATAGTCCGATAGTTTCTTCACATTTTCCTGGAACATGAATCACCAATCCACCCTTTTGGTTTAAGCTACAAGAGTATCCAAACCCTTCTGCCTCCCCTTTTACAAATGCAATCGCTTTATGTGCAAATCCAGATGGACTTGGAATGTTTACTAGTTTACCTATTGTCTCAACAATATATTCTACTGTTTCCATTTCTTATTCTCCTTTACTTGTACTCTATCTGAATCATACCATGTTTTTCCCTAAATATAAATATATAGTTATCCCTAAATTCTGTTCTCTATAGATAAGGCAGTACATCTTCTGTGTAAGCACGTAATACTTCGCCTACACTCCATGCTTGCGTATAGCAACCACGACTTGTACATGTGAAATCACCATCGAATATCTCTGCAATGCCACTAAGACAGCCATCTTCCATATGGTCTTCAAAATATTCACACATTTCTTTTGCTTTAAGTACTGCTTCCTTACTATGATTGTTTACCTTGCAATATGCTGATATGAAAGCTCCTGAGATGTATCCCCAACTTGTACCCATATGATATGCAAGATCACGATTAATTAGTTTACCAATATAGTGGCTTTTGTAATCCATGTCCTCACTTGATAATGAACGAATTCCATAAGGGGTGTATAAATCATGATACACTCTTTGCACTACTAATTTCTCTTTCTCACTATCTAACATCGTATACGGAAGAGAAACTGCCCAAATCTGATTCGGCCTAATCTTACCATCTGCAACTTCTTCACCATTACGTTTTTCAATGACATCATATAAGCAGTTTGCGCTAGAATTCCAGAACTTATCCACAAAGGTTGTCTTAACATGAGCAGCTAATGCACAATATTTGTCTCCATCTTCCCCATAATGCACAGATAGTTTTTCCATAACCTTAAGTGCATTATACCATAAAGCGTTAATTTCAACGGCCTTTCCATGTCTTGGTGTAACAACTAAATCTCCAACACGTACGTCCATCCATGTTAATTGGTCAAGGTCACTTCCACCTTCAATTAAATAATCGCTATCCATTCGAATTCCAAAACGAGTTCCACTCTTATAAGCATGGATGATTTCTTTTAGATATGGATAGATCTTCTCATGGATAAATGTATAATCAGATTCTTCCCCTGTATATTCTAGATAACGATCCACCGAATAGAAGTACCATAAAGAAGCATCTATTGTGTTATACATCGGTTCTTCCTTAGCATTTCCGGGAAATACATTCGGTATCATTCCTTTATCCACATACCTTGAGAAGGATTCAAGAATCGAACGTGCATCATTAAATCTTCTTGTTGCCAAGGTTAAGCCTTGTAGTGCAATCATCGAATCTCTTCCCCAATCCGCAAACCAAGGATATCCTGCAAGAATTGTCTTAAGTCCCGTTGACTCTCTATCTACGATAAATGCATCTGCTCCCCAAGCTAGTCTTCTGGCTAATCGATCGTCATATGGTACTAAATCCATTAAGTCTATCATTCTTTGACGGTATTCCTTCGCAATAGCAAATCCATCTTTGTCTTCTAACTCATCTACCGTACATTTTACGTAGAATTGTTTCTTCTCATATGGGGCAAGTGTTACTACCACATCGTAAGGCGTAATATGATTATCAACGCCTAAAAACCCAGTACGGTTATCGATTGGATATACTTGATTTTCTTCAATGAGATAATTCGGAGTTGCCATGGATACAGGCTTACAGGAACGGTCATAATAAGCCCCCTCCGATGCATAAAATTTGATTTTTACTTCTTTATTTTCCTGTGGTATTAATTGAAGGTAATGTTCTTTAGCCTCTAGCTCTGCTGCATTACTGTTTAGTTCTTTCAACTCTTTCTCAAATACAAGCTCAGAACGTTCTCTTGTCTCTCCAGATCCACGATATGTAAACATTGGCGTAACTACAAATGTAGCTTGATCCATACCATTTTCAATTTCATAGCATACAACACTTGTGTTTTTCCCATATTCTAAGGAAACAGTTTTCTTAATACATAAATCTGCTACTTGATATGTATAGGTCGGTACTATATCTAACTCGAAACGGTTAAGATACTCATATCCTCTCTTCCATTCCTTTATGTATTCTTGAGAAGTTAAATCATATTCTCTACCTGAAATCATAACAGCTTCATGAGTTCCTGGGAAAATCATCATTCTATCCACAGGAGCATGCAAAGACGCTACAAGGTATCCACTATAAATCCTGGTATTTGCACCGATAATTGACTGATTTGCAAAACCTCCAATTCCATTTGTTAATAACCATTCTTTCTCCATACCAGTTTCAAAAGTACGGAAAGCATTTCTACCAAAAACATATTTTTCTCTCATATTAATAACCATGCCTTTCCATAGCCTGCAAACTTTGGGCCGCAGGCACAAATTTGCGTGTGAAAGATTCATCTTTCACACTAATCCCCATGCATATCGCAAGTTAACTTGCGATACTGCTTAAATAAGAAGATTGAACAATCTATTTTTCAATCTATTCTCCTTTTCACATGTTTGAATTCATTCCTTATTCCTTTTACTAATATTCTTCGTTTTCCCTAGACAAAGAATATTACCTCACTTATGAACAACTAATATGCTAGCTAAATTAATTGGTAGTATATATCTTATGTAAAACTTGTATAGATAAAAGTAATAACGCCCATCAACATATGTCGACAGGCGCATCACTAATATAATTTTACTTACTTCTCTTAATGATATCCTTCAATTCTTCAATTGAGAAATTATAGTGTGTATTGCAGAAATGGCAGTTCACTTCAATTGTTTCTCCATCATTAATCATTTCTTGGATTTCTTTCTTTCCGATACTAACGATGGCTTTCTCTACGCGTTCTTTCGTACAGTTACAATCGAATTTTGTAGGTACCTTATCAAGAATCTCTACACCGAAATCTCCTAATACATAATCTAGAATCATTTCAGGTGTCATATCTTGATCTAGTAATGCAGTGACTGAAGTAATCTCTGCGATTTTCTTCTCTAATTTATCAATTACTTCTTCGTCTGCAAATGGCATTAACTGAATAATGAATCCACCCGCACGTTTGACCGTATTATCTTTGTTCATTAATACGCCCAGTGCAACAGAAGATGGTACTTGCTCACTTGTAGCATAATAATATGTTAAGTCCTCTGCAATTTCACCAGATACAAGGTGTGTCTGTCCAACATAAGGCTCTTTTAATCCCATGTCTTTAATTACATTCATAACACCTAAATCAAGTGCTTTACCTACATCTAATTTGCCTTTATCACTTGGTGGTAACATAACATCTGGATTAACAACATATCCCTTTACATTAGCCTGTGAGTCTGCTGTAACAGTAAGTCCACCAATTGGGCCGCTACATTTGATCTGTAATGTAAGAAGATCCTTCTCACTCTTCATCATACTTCCCATCATAGAACCAGCAGTAAGAAGTCTTCCAAGTGCTGCTGTGGCAACCGGACTAAGATTATGGCGTGATCTTGCTTCCTCTACTAAATCTCTTGAAGTTACTGCAAATGCTCGAATCTGGCTATTTGCTGCTGTTGCTCTAACTATATAATCTGACATTTAAGTCCTCCTATTTATTCGTTTGTATAGAATTTATTATCTTGATGCGTTTCTCTCGCAACAATATAGATTCTTTCACTTGTTTCAGTTACTGGGTTATGTGTAAATGCATCATATGCACACACAAACTCAAGTCCCGCTTTCTCTAACAATGTTTTCACCGTATCTAGCGAATATGCTTTCTGATAGTGTTTCTCATCAAAACGATAGAATACTTGTCCTTCTTCATACTCTTCATCTTCTTCATTCTCAGATGAATCGTAATCTTCTTCACCAAAGTCTTCCTTCACATAAATCGTTAAATCATACTCGTTAATTCTCTCTTCTGGATAATAGTAATTATCCCAGATAAAGCTGCCATTCGAACGATTCTCTGCTATCGTGTTATTTGCAAGAATTGTCTTATATTTATATTCTGTGTTCATATCAAAGATAAAAACACCATGAGGATCAAGATAATTGTTTACCAACTGGAAAACCTTAAGTAAATCTTCCTCTTCCATAATGTAATTCATACTATCACAAATACTAACTACTGCCGACACGGTTCCATACAATTCGAATTCTCTCATATCTTGTAGTAGATATAGAATAGAATTCTCTTCATCCATGGCTTTTTCCATGGCTATCGAAAGCATTTCCTCAGCATTGTCAATTCCAATCATATCATATCCTGACTTAGAGAGTCTTGATGTAATATTACCTGTTCCACACCCAAGATCTAATACAATACCGTCTTTGACACCATGTTCTCTTAATAATTCTTTTAAATATTCGCACCAGTCATCATATGGAATATTATCCATAAACATATCATAGACCTGGGCAAACCCTGTATATGCTTGCATATTGTCACCATCATTTCTTTCTCTCCATGCATTATCGTAGAAAACATGGATTTTCTGCTATTGACATTATACTCACAATAGCGTTCGAACGCAAGTGTTAGTAAACATCCCGGAAGTTATACCCTTCTATTCCCGTAGTTCTGCAGACTCCTTTAATGCTTCCTCTTTCATCTGCTTTTTCTTCTTTGTTATGATTCCGCCGATTCTTCCTGACTCTTTTGCCGATAAGGATTTCCAGCCAGTATCTAATACTTTAGGAAGTAGCCCTAACTCTTCTGCTACCTCGTACTTCAATTGCTCTTCTGGCTTTATGTGATTCAAATCAATTGGTTTTTCTATTTTCTTTGTCATACTCTATACTCCTTTATAATAATATCTTTTAATAATTACATTTTCTAGAGTATAGCCTTATATGCCAAAAATATGCAAAACAGCATAAAAGAAGGGAAGTATTCTTTAACAGAATGGTGATAAGGAAGTATTGAACCCAAATAATCATAACGGCTGACAAGCAGAACGTCGGACCAGCGATTTGCCCACGGACTTCCTTCAGACTCCACCTCACGATGGACACTCTTGTCTTAGGCTATACACTTTCCACTACTAGGACGTGATGGGGACTTTAACCCTTTAGATTACGCCCATGCTGCGCGCACTACATAGAACGGCGGCTTTGATTACTCAAAGCCGCCGTTCTGCAACAGTGCATTTTTAAGACATAGCTATACCTCGTCGAACAACGGGGTTTTTCTTTTCCGCTTGTGCGGCGAGTGCTTTTATTATGTCGTTATCTTGTGCTAAATTCAGACACAGCTTCATCAAAACAACCTTTTCCCATCTGAAATATCGATGCCAAGCTCTTTCGCTATACCAGTTTGCTTGAATGGGTTTATTTTTTCCACAGCACCATCATGCTTAAAAAATGAGCCTGTATTTTTGAACCAAAAGGTTACATCTGCTTTTGCGCATTGTTCACGAATATTAAGCACCCAATCATAATCACATATACGGGCTTCTCGTCCTGTTTCACCGCCTACGGTAACATGGTCTACTCTATGAAGATACGGTGTCAAATCAATCGCTTCTAAAAGCGGGGCACAAGCGATAAAACGCCGCTTTATCGGATAAGATAAAAAGAGCGGTAGTCTGTAATCGGCGAGTGTTTGATTTTCGACCGTACAGCCAATATTCACATTGTCATAGCCTGTACCCCAATCAGACGGAAGTGACACAAGGAAACGGTCAATTCGCTTTGTTAAAATCAAAAAATCAATATCTGTTCTTTCCTTGATGATTGCCCAAATTTCTTTACGCCATTCGTCCGCTTCGGGCAGGAAAAAGTCAGTTGCAAAGCATGTTGCAAGAATTTTGTTACCTTTAATGTTGTACTCGCCCTTTGCGGTTTTTCTTATCGGCCAATCGAATTTATCTGTTTTTTGTATGGTATTTTGACCATAGCGTTTCGCATGTGGCCCATAAAAATAGCAATTTGTGCAGCCATCACTTATTTTATAACAGCCTGTCCACGGCTCCCAGTTCATAGATAACCTCCTTGTTTAGAGTAAAATAGCGGCTTTGATTTATCAAAGCCATCATATGTTGCTGCCCCAGCTTGTTGTGATAATGCCGCTACTCTATCCTCTGATTAGATAGTCTTCTTACGAAGTTATCTGCTATCTTCACAACATTCTGTTCCCAATCTCTATCCGACTTCCTTCAAATTCCATCTCACGATAGACACCCTTGTCATTGGCTTTGAATACAATAGTAATATATGTTTTCTATACTTCAACTTCCTTTTGAAGTGCAAAAGAATATAGAATTCTTTGGCTGACCTTCTTACCAGTAATTTGTTCTATCGCTCTTTGGTAATAATCTAACTGCACTTTATATCTAGAACGAAGAATCTCCTCACCGTTCTCCTTTGGAATATGGTCTGTCTTATAATCTACGATAATAATCTGTCCGTCTTCTTCAAAGAAACAGTCAATTATACCTTGTACAAGAATCGGTTCTTCACTCATAAAATCTGGTCGAATCTCATTTGCCTTCATAGAGAATACAAATTGCTGTTCACGATGAATCTTTCCTTGCTGTCCGGCATGTTCCATACGATTTGCAATATCTGATTTCATGAATGCTACAATCTGGTACGGGTTCACGACCGCTGCCTCTTCTTCTGTAATTATTGCCTTCTCTACTAATTGACTGATAGCCTCCTGTATCTTTGCAACAGATGGTTTTTCAAGAATTGGGATACATTCTAATACTTTATGGTATACAGTACCTCTTCTTGCTCCTTGTACTGGTACTGATTCAAGCATAAACTTTGGTAGAAGCTCGTCATCCACTCCGTCTATTTGATTTTCAATTTGATTTACTACTTCCTCATCTGTTTCATGGTGTTCTGGCTGAATTGTTACTTCACTTACATCATGTATTTGACCCGATTCTTGTAACGCTGGTGATTCACCTACTAATATGCTGTCATCAGTATTATATAGTTGCATACTTTCTTCATCATCAATCATCTGTCCTAACTTTTTCAGTTCTGATACCGTTACCTTTGCGTGTAATTTCACTTCATTAGCAAATGGATATTCAAAACTTAGTTGTTCATGAATAGCCTCTCTAATGCCCTCATCATATATCTTCTCTGTATCCCACTGCAATAGCTTTTGTTTCTTATCAGTATTAACAAGTTGTCTCGCTACTTCCTCTTCAACAGTACGAAGCACATCAATTGTCCTGATTTCGAAATTAGCCTCTACATCACGTTCCTTATTCGGTTCAAGGTTCACCCCTGGTTGAATATTGTACTGCTGCAGTAAACTGTTACTATCCTTATGTCTTACTAAAGAAGGCATTACCCAATCAAAATAATTTCCTGCTCCCGCTAATTTCTGGAACAATAACGCACGATTGGTCTGACCTTTCGTATCTGACCACTTCTTTAGTTTATCGCCGACTGAAGGTACGTATCCTGTAAGAATTAATTTCTCCTTGGCACGAGTTAATGCAACATATAGAACGCGGAGTTCTTCACCAAGGTTTTCAAGCACGATTCTCTTTTGAATGAATTTCTTTAAAAGTGTCGGCGATTTGATACGAAGCTCTGGATCCACATAATCTGGACCAATACCTAAGTCCGGATGAATCACTAATTTACTTCTTGCATCTTGGTTATTGAATACTTTACTCATACCCGCTACGAATACAATAGGGAATTCAAGGCCTTTACTCTTATGAATGCTCATGATACGTACTGTATTCTCGCCTTCTCCTACCGTTATAGCCTCACCGAAATCAATATCATACTTATGCAGCTTTTCGATATAGCGTACAAACTGAAAAAGTCCATGGTAACTTGTAGCTTCATATTGAACTGCTCGTTCAATTAACATGTCAATGTTCGCCTTACGACGATCCCCTGCTGGCATTGCAGATACATAATTGTAGTAACCCGTATCCCTAATTACTAACCAAATCAAGTCATGGATTGGTGTATAAGCTAGGCACTCCCTGTAATTATCAAGTCGTTCGAAGAATATAGTAAGTTTACTTCCGATTTCCTTATTAAACAGATTATCAAACTCCGATGTTTCTTCGATATTACTTGCTATTTTAATGTTCTTATTCTCTTCGGTTAAATTATCATCAATATTTTTGATAAAATCATTATCAGAATCTGCAACGAACTCACTATCCGTATCTTTAACAGAAGCATTATCAACAATTTCATGATACTTCTCTACATAATACTTCACAGCGTCATACATATCACAGTCTTCCTTCGCTCCACGAATGATTGCTAATTCCGTGGTTGTTAGACCTACCATCTTCGAATGCAATACTGCTGTCAACGGAATATCCTGTCTAGGATTATCAATAACACGAAGCATATTAAGAATTGTACGAATCTCAATTGTAGAGAAGTAACCCGATTGCGTATCGGAGAAAGCAGGGATTCCCATTGACATAAGAGTATCTGCGAATGTTTGAGCCCAACCACTCATCGTTCTAAGAAGAATTACAATGTCACTATATCTTGCTGTCTCGTAGCTTTTCTTCTCTTTATTCCATACTTTAAGTCCAGTATCTGGTTGAATTAGTTCTTTTATTCTAAGACCAATCGCCCTTGCCTCAAGCTCTCTAGCTGTATATTCCTCTAGCTCTTTGTCTAGTTCTGTCTTCTCTATCTTAGTTTCTGTCTTAGATCCTGTTTTCCCAGCACTATTCTCTATACCACTTTCGCTCTCACTGCTTTGATTAGTATCCGCGTTAGCTAAGAGTTCTTCCTTCTTATCAAACTCTTCGTCTGTTACAAGTAAAACTTCTGTTGTAGTGGAGATTTCCTCATCACAAGGTTCAAACACAGCTCCAGGATTGAGCGCAGCATCTTCATCATATTCGATGTTACCTAATTGCTTCGTCATAATTTGTTCGAAGATATAGTTGGTACAAGCTAGAACTACCGCTCTACTTCTAAAGTTAGCATGTAGATCAATCCTTTGCTTTGTACTATCTTCTAGTGAATAGGTATGGAATTTCTCCATGAACAACTCTGGTCTAGCAAGGCGGAACTTATAGATACTCTGCTTAACATCACCAACCATGAACAGATTGTTTCTTCCCATTCTCTCCTTAGAGATACTCGTTAGAATCGTCTCCTGTACTAAGTTACTATCCTGATATTCATCAATTAAGATTTCCTCGTAATACTCACTTAGATCATCTGCAACATTCGATGGGATAACTACTCCATCTTCCTTCTTAACAAGAATATTAAGTGCAAAATGCTCCAAGTCATTGAAATCAACAAGGTTCTTCTCTTCCTTCGCCCCAGCATAACGTTCTGCGAATTCAATTGTTAGATCAATTAATACTCTCATAACGGGGGCTACATTCTGAAGGTCTGCTAACATCTCTTCTTCTGATTGATAGAAATAATTCTTCTTGATATCAGTAACCGCTTTCTTCACTTCATCGCGGATTGCCTTAACTTGCTCTCTCTTCGTAGGATCGACATCCTCATCTTTCTTACGGGATAATGCCTTCCACTTAAGGTTATCTAGAATTTCCGAATACTGATGATATGAATCTGCCTCCATTAGATCACGAATTAGCAATTGATCCTCCTGCAACGCCTCATCATACATATAAGGCCCACCTATGCCGTTAGTAATCTCTCTTGCTTGTTTATTACGGCACATTAAATCACCTGTCATGGACTTAATATAATTAAGTAATCCCTTCATCCATTCTGTTTCTTGCAGACGTTCCACAGACTCCAAACAAAAGGATTCTTTTTGTGACTCTAACCAATCCATAGGCCATGGATAGCTCATAGAAAAGTGATACAACTGTAGAATCAATTCCTCCAATGCAGTATCTGACTTTCCACTGGCATAACATTCTACGAAAGTAGTGAAATCTTCTTCTGCTTTCTCGTAACGATCCTCTAATAACTCTTCGATTACATCGGCGCGAAGGAGAGTAAGTTCTGCTTCATCTGCAATACGAAAGGAAGGATCTAAGTCGATGACATTAAAATGGTTACGGATAACGTTTAAACAAAAACTATGAATGGTTGTAATCTGCGCACTATGAATTAGCATCATCTGCTTCTGTAGATGCTTGTTATCAGGCATACTATCTAGTTTCTTCTCGATAGCCTGTAAGATTCTCTCTCGCATCTCTGCTGCCGCTGCATTGGTAAATGTAACGATTAGAAGCTTGTCTACATCAACCGGATTCTCTCCTTCCGAGATCATCTTAATGATACGCTCAACAAGTACTGCTGTCTTTCCAGATCCCGCCGCTGCTGAAACTAAGATATTCCGGTTTCTAAGGTCAATTACCTTCTGCTGATCACTTGTCCATTTTACTTCTGCCATCTATTCCACCTCCTTTGTATATACACATTCCATCTTAGCGAATACATCTTCTTTCTCTAACTTCTTCAATTGATGATACCGATTACCTGGTAGCTTTACATCGAATCCACAGATTCCTTGGAAGGCACAGTAATCACAAGCCGTACGATCACCTAATTTATAAGGATTTACCTCTGCCTGTCCATCTAAAATTTCTCTTCCGATCTCTACAATCTTATGATTTACATACTCTGTCATCTCTTTGAATTGTTTACTTGATGCTGTTGAAGAACGTTTAGTTGGATATCCATCTTTGTTCGTCTCTATTGGCACAACATCTGACTTCACGGAACCATTAATATTACCTTCTGCGTCCATGAAGGAGGTATCTAAGTATTTACTTACATGCATGTCGTCATTAACAAGACCATTCATTCTAAGTTCTTTAAGTATTGCCCCTTCCACATCACTTGTCTTATCTACGATTGGATCATCAATGTTGTAATAGAATACACCCGCTGGTTCAATCTTGTGGTCTGGATTCTTCTTCTGTTGCAATTCCATACTTGCACTTAGATAAACAACCAACTGTAATTGAAGGCCATAAAAGATTTGTCCCATGTCAAGTGCACTATGTCCTGATTTATAATCGATAACCTTAACTAGGAATCGGTTCTTCTCTGGTTCTTCATAGATATCTACACGATCAATTCGTCCCTGTAATTGCATTCTTGTATCTTCTGTTAATTCCACATTTACCGTGTCTAGATTATCAAGGAAGGAGAATTGTAATTCGAAGGCTTCTGGTTCGAATTTCCCCTTTCTTACTTGGTTACACAGCGCCCATATAGTACGTTTGGTGATTCTCATTACACGCTCTAACATATATGCATTACGCTTGCTACTTAATATAACTTGGTTTCCATAGTCAACAGCTGCCTCTTCAACTGCTTCCTTGGTAAATTGCTCTCTCACTTCATCAGGTATGGAATACCACTCATACTCACTCTTCTTTACCTTCTTAGAGAATAGATCGATAGCTTTGTGAAATATATTTCCGATATCAGGTACAGCTAAACGATATTCCTGACGCTCCAATAAACCAAGTCCATAACTAACGAAATGAGCGAATGCACAGGCTGCATATTTCTCTAACCTTGTAACACTTCCTGACAACTCATTGCCATATAGTGCTCTGGCTACTGCTTTCGGTAAGGAGTTCTCCTCTGCTTCATAAAATGCTCCTTCTATGATAGTATCTAATACTTTGCGTCGCTCTTCATCACTGCAGTACCAACTATATAGTTCCTTGAATACATCAGTTCCGATGTTCAGACTTCCACCATTGTCCTCATTATCCTCTAGTAAGGATTGATTCTTATCACAAAATTCTCGAACCTGATCTATAACATATTGAATACCTTGTCGGGTAGCTAAGATATACGAAAGTTCCCCCTTAAGATTATCACAATCCTGAATCTGAAGCTTAGGGAAAATCTGCTTAAGCTTACCAATTAGATAAGAAGCTTTCTTTGCTTTACCGTCCATACCTACTTTGCTGTAGGTTACATATAGATGTTTCTTAGGTTTCGTCAGATTCAGATACAGATAGAACTGTTCTGTAAACGTCTTCTGACGTTTTGTTGGAGCCAACTCTACTTCATGCTGTAAAAGGACTTCTCTTTCCATATCAGAGATTAATCCACCGCTATCCGAAGACTTTGGAATCAATCCATCGTTAACACCTAAGAAAAATAGTGCCTTGATATCCTTTAATCTTGTTCTCTCAATATCACCCACAACAATTTGATCAATACTTGGAGGAATAATTCCCACCTTGATTTCCTCAAATCCCGTATCTAGCAACTTACTATATTCATCAAGGGGCATAATCTCATCGCCAAGAAGTTCTACCATCTTATCGAACAGATCAAGTATCATACGATATACTTGCTTATATTCTTTGGCAAGACTTAATTTACCTATGGACTCAAATCTAGCCGTATAATCCGTTAATTTTGCTGCCACTTGCTTGTCTATTAGGAATCTACAGATTGCTGTACTGATTTCTCTTACATTGGCTTCTTTGTTCTTAACTACAGAACGTAATTCTTCAAGACCTGCAATTGCCTTTTTTCTCGCTTCATTCAAACGAATAAAGTCAATCTTACTTCTAGATTTATAAGAACGGTCCCAATCTTTATTCCACAACGAGAATCCTCTTATCCCCATTGCTAGGGCATAATTTTCTAAGATATCCACTTCTCCCCCTGATATATCTACCAATTCACAGCGAAGATAACGAAACATTGCTTCATAACTAAAATCCCTCTGAATCACTTCTAGCACACTACGAATTAACTGGGCAGCAGGATTACCAATAATCCCTTTCTTATTATCAATGAAGAATGGAATCCCTTCTTGCTCATAGTCATTCTCAATAATTCTTCCATAAGTACCGATATCACCACTAACTACAGCAATATCCTTATAACGATATCCATATTCTCTAATGAGTTTCTTAATCTGTATGATTGTAAATGCGACTTCCTCCGCAGGATTCTTCGCAATATGAATACTAATATCCTCTACCTCTTCCTTATAAGGAACACGCGGATATCTGAACAGGTTCTTCTCAAGAGCAGCTAACCCCGGACTCTCTAGAAATCGATAAGGGACCTTATTAGCGCCAACACCTTCTATCCAAATCGCTTTATCTATTGGAACTTGCTCGTTAATAGCAATCTCTTGCAATGACGCGATTGTTTTCTTGCTCAGGTGAAATAATTGGTATTCCTCATCTGCTACCGTTTGTTCTCTCTCATCGATTGTTACTGTAATATAGACCTTCTTGCAAAGCCTTATAAGCTTAGTAAGAAGTTTCGTCTGAGAGGGAGTAAATCCCGTAAAGCCATCTAGGCAAATTACACTATCACGCACAAACTGGGAATTCTCCACCTTCTCATATAACACATCAAGAATCTCTTCTGTTGTGATATATTTTTCTTCTATATACTCACTAAATCCTTTGTATACCGTAAGGATATCTTGTAATTTATTCTGAAGCATAGGACGTTTCGCCACTTGCTCTATTGTCTTCTCTAATTGGTCCGGACTAATACTATATTGATAAATCTCTGAGAGCATTGATTTTAACTCTCCGATAAAGCCTTGTTTTCTAACATTACTCCTAAAGATATTCAATTCTTCACTCTTGCTCTCAACTACTTTCCTTAAAATCATGCTCTTTCCAGTGTCTTCAAGGACTACCTTATCATGTCCACCTAATTCATCAAAGACACGATATGCGAGACGCATGAAACTAAGAATATCAATATTCATAATCCCGTGATTCGGATGCGCTGCAACCATATCTCGTTGTGTCTGCATCGTAAACTGTTCCGGTACAACAACTAGATAATTCGTCTCCGGATTGCGCATGGAATCCTTAATAATCTCTTCGTACAAGCGATGGGATTTTCCCACACCCGAACTTCCTAATATAAGTTGTAACGACATATTATAACCATACCTTTCTGGGAACCTGCAAACTTTGAACCGCAGGTTCAAAGTTGCGCACACTAATCTCCATTATCTACTCTTTTCTTTCCTACAAACAATGGTAACTCAAATCTTGTTAAACGTCTACCCTAAGTCTTTTCGTTCTTGCTTCAGAAACTTAGTTGCTTATATAATATAGTGGTTTTCTATAAATCTTCTAATTTTTTATCATAAATAGATACGTCAAATAATATACTATAATAACGAAACTTATGGAGGATAAAAGATGTCAAAAACTAAGATTGTAATTATACAACTCAAAGAAATAATTTACACAGCAATATTTGCTGGCCTGGGAATTCTTCTTATATTACTTCTCATCTTTATGTTTCTACCAGATAAGAAGAAAGATCCCGATGTTAAAGAATCAGCGAAATATACAGCAGGAGTATGGACATCTGAATTAACGATAGGGGAGACTTCACTAAATATAGAAGTTGTTGTCGATGAAAGCCATATTAATTCAGTCAGTATAACAAATCTTAATGAAACAGTAACAACAATGTATCCTTTAATTAAGCCTTCTCTTGAGGATATCGAAGCCCAGCTCATTAAAACAGGCGACATTGATTCTGTTGAATTATCCGCAAACAGCAAATATACACAGACCATTCTACTTGATGCAGTTAAGGCAACACTAGAAAAGGCAGAAAAGAAATAACCTATACCTATACCTACATAAAAAGTTAGGGATATTGCAAACTAGTTTTATTTCAATTAACTAGGCTTACAATATCCCTTCTTTTATCTGTTGTATATGCGTTTGCGAAACTCTTCTATAAACTGAATCTCTTCCAATATCCGTCTAAATCTTGATCACGGTATGCTCGATAAAACTCAAGTGCAATTCGTGCCATTAACTCATCATCATAAACCTTAATGTAGATCTCATCTTTTGACTTAATAGCAATATTCTTATTTCTCTTTTGTTTCATAATATACGCACGTGCTTTCTTTTCCCAATCAAGGATCGTTTTCTCTTCAAGCACATCGTACTCTGTCATCTGAAACTTCACTTCTTCTATAAAATCTTCAATATCATATGATTCCATACTTATATTCTCCTCTGTTCAAACACTACTTTTATACACTACTCTTTATAACATACTGCAAAATATATTATATTGCAATATCATACTCAACTTTAATCTGTTCTAAATCTTTCAGCCATACTGCACTACTTGCATCACTAGGCATACGAAGATCGCCTCTTGGTGAAACTGCAACGCTACCAACTTTAGGTCCATCAGGTAGACAATTTCTCTTAAACTGTTGTGAGAAGAATCTACGGTAGAACGTATTCAGCCACTTGTAGATAACAGCATCATCATATTCACCCGCAAAAGCAATGCATGCGATACGAAATATCTTACTTGGCGTAAAGCCAAATCTCATAATGTAATACAAGAAGAAATCATGTAACTCATATGGACCAACAAGATCTTCTGTCTTTTGTGAGATCTCACCATCTTTAGGCGGTAATAATTCTGGACTTACTGGAGTGTCTAATACATCAAGTAAGATATCTTGTAACTCTTTATCTTCCAAAGTCTCCGCATAGTAGGCAACGAGATAACGAACCAATGTCTTAGGTACAGAACTGTTTACGCCATACATAGACATATGATCTCCATTATACGTAGCCCAGCCAAGTGCAAGTTCTGACATATCTCCTGTTCCTACAACGATACCATTTGCCTGATTAGAGACATTCATTAATATCTGTGTACGCTCTCTTGCTTGCGCATTCTCATACGTAATATCATGTACATTCACATCATGACCTATATCACGTAGATGTAGAAGAACAGCCTCTTTAATAGGTATCTCCTTTAATGTTGCACCTAATTTATTCGTTAGAGCAACTGCATTGTTGTACGTACGGTCAGTTGTCCCAAAACAAGGCATGGTTACCGCTATAATGTTACTACGTTCTAATCCCATCATATCATACGCTTTTGCCATAACTAACAACGCTAATGTAGAATCAAGACCACCTGATATTCCAACAACCGCACTCTTACATCCTATATGTGTAAGGCGCTTCTTCAAACCTAGTGCTTGAATATTCAAGATTTCTTCACAACGTTTGTTACGACTGTCCTTATTACTTGGAACGAAAGGTGTCTTATCAAACTTACGAGTCAATGAAGTTTCTAATCTATTCTGATGCATATGATCTGTGAATGTGAAATCGACAAAGGTATAATTCTCATCGTTGCTTGTACAGAAGGTTGACATTCTTCTTCTCTCACTTACGACCCTTTGTATATCTACTTCTGTTATGGTTAGATCATTAGTAAAACGTGGTGCTTCTTTTAAGATTGTACCATTCTCAGCAATAATGTTATGGCCTGAGAACACAACATCTGAAGTAGATTCACCTTCACCAGCACTGGCATAGATATACGTACTCATAGTTGAAGCAGACTGTGCACTAACTAAATCTCTACGATAGATATCTTTTCCTGTTGTTTCATTACTTGCAGATGGATTCACAATCATTGTTGCGCCTGCTAGGGCATGTTTTGAAGAAGGTGGAATCGGAACCCATAAATCCTCACAAATCTCTGCTGCAATTACTAAATCCTGCATATCCATACAACGGAATAAAAGGTTAGAGCCAAATGGTACATGTTTTTCTTCAAGAACATCTACATATTCCACCTTTTGATTACCAATACCGAAATATCTTGCTTCATAGAATTCAGAGTAATTCGGGATATTTACTTTTGGAACCATACCTATTAATTTATCTTCAAAAATTACAGCTGCTACATTATATAAATTACCAAGTTTCATTATTGGTAATCCAACCACTACTACCATATTCAGATTCTTGGTTGCTCGTATAATCTTTACTAGTGATTCTTTTGCTGAGGTTAATAATGCATTCTGCAAGAATAGGTCACCACATGTATACCCCGTAATACATAGTTCTGGAAATACTAGAACTCGCACATTTTCTTTCGCAGCTTTATGAATTAATTCAATAATTTGTTCTGTATTAAATGTCGTATCAGCTACCTTAACCATTGGTGTGGCTGCTGCTACTTTTACAAACCCATGTCTCATAATACGCCTCCTACATTACTTCTTAAATTATTTTATAGGTCGAAAGATTAACCTTTTTACCAAATCTATGCCTTTGTTATAGATGTTTTCTACACATTTAAGTGATAACAAACCAACGATGAGGATTGAACTTAATACAACAAACAAAAAGTATAATCCTGTATTTTCTTTAAAAATAGTAATGTTATCTCCATATGACTCCATAAATCTCACGAAAAACATATGAAAATAATAAACGGTAAATGTTCTCTGACCAACTGTTGTTAATATCGATTTCTTATTCGATGCCAAATTAATGCATACAATAATCATTATGATTGCAATTATATAATAAACTCCTCTATAAAAAAAGCCTTCCATGGAAGAATTATCATCATAATGAGACTTCATTAATATATTGTCTAGATCTATCCTTTTAATGCATGCCAAATAATAAACTACAAAGGCTATCACCAAAGTACTAGCTAAGGATACCACCTTAGGAATTTTCCTAATTCGTTCAATATGTTCATACTTTGCATAATATCCCAATAAAAGAAAGAATGTAAATGCTCCAATTCTACCTAATGCAAGGATTGAACCAAATTCATGACTAAATCCTACTAATAATCCACCGATAAGTGAGAGGAATAGGACAAAGCG
Source organism: Lachnospiraceae bacterium (assembly GCA_019421365.1). Lineage (GTDB taxonomy): Bacteria > Bacillota > Clostridia > Lachnospirales > Lachnospiraceae > Anaerosporobacter. The sequence continues at coordinate 130,928 of JAHZFJ010000006.1, read as the reverse complement.
AATTTTAACAAGGTCATGGAGTAAATACTTCCAAACTATCAAAGCTAATATAAACCAAAGACTACTAGGAGGAGATAAAATTCTAAAACCAGGTATACCTTCTTCCATCGGCAGCATAAACCTAATTTGTAAGTAAGATAACACTACAATAATTACATATGGTATGAAAAATCGGTCAAAAGCCTGCTCCCTACACTTTATAGTGTTTTTTGAGAAATATCCGACTATAAAGATAAATAATGGCATATGGAAATAGTAAATGAAAAAATAAATAAAACGAATGAAATCCGATTGATAAGCACCCAAGTCAATCATGTGCCCCATAACTACTAAAAATATTAATATAGCTTTTAAATTATCAAACAAGTAAATTCTTTGTTTTTTCGTAGATGTATTTTCCATATATATTTAATAGCCTTTCACTTATTATGTATTTTTTTCTTTAAATTATTAAAACTATAGATTACGTTATAATATGGTATTTCATTCCATTGTCTTTGTCAATATTATCTTCGTATCAACTACCTTAAGATTTTATTAATAGAATAAAGAGCAAAAAAAGGCAGCTTACGCTGCCTTAATCATTTGTGCAATTACCCCAAAATGCCGTTTCTTGTATTTTGACTCCTAGCTATAGCTAGGTGGGTTACCTCACACAAGCGTCTGCCTTCCACTACAAACGGTGGCCTGGCATATTCTTATAAATATTGGTATCCCGTATTCATGAATGTAGGTTCAAAATAACAAGAGTGTCGCACATTCCAGGAATAGTTACTTGTATTTGTTCTTCAATTTCTTATATTATACCTCTACTGATTTGATTTTTCAAGATAAAAGACTAATTTATTGATTTGTTTTACAAATTTTATATTTTACCAAATAATTTGATTTTTATCAACAGCTTGTACTATTAACAGTCATCATCCGATAAAGCTACTGCTGCTTCTAATTCAAGTTCTCTTTGGTCTTTCATATGGTCGAATGTAAATATAAATTCAGTTCCTTTTCCAAGTTCACTTAATACTTCAATTTGACCATTATGTTTTATTGCTATCTGTTTTGCAATTGCTAATCCAAGGCCTGAACCATTGGCATTCTGTCTTAATTTAGATTTATAGAATTTCTCAAAGATATAAGGTAATTCCTCTTCCGAGATACCAACACCTTCATCTTTAATTGATATTCTTATTGTCTCCATACTAGTTATTTTTATGTATATGGTTGAATTTTCTTTTGAGAATTTAACCGCATTATCAAAAATAACCATGAACATCTGCCTTAATCGATCGTAATCACCTAACATCATAACTGACTCATTATCTTTACTAATATTAAGTGTAATATTCTTCTTCAAGCATATAGCCGTTGCGTTTCTTACAATATCATCAAAGATTTGAATTAAATTAATTGGCTCTTTCTCAACTGCAAAATCCGGATTCTGCAGCTTTGATACTAATAACAAGTCACCTACTAATCTTTCCATACCCTTGCATTCTTTCAGCATTCTATCATAATTTGAAGCTATTTTATCTGGATCAGTAATGATTCCATCAATTAACATCTCCGTATACGCTCTAATAACCGTAATAGGTGTGCGGAGTTCATGAGAGACATTTGCAAAGAAGTCCAATCGCATCTGTTCTAGATTCTTTCTTTCCTCTTCACTTTGTGCCAATCGTTCAGAAAGAATATCAAATATTCTTGCAAGATCACCTAGTTCATCCTTTTGATTACTATTAATCTTAAGAGAATAATCCCCTTCTGCAAGGCCAATTGCTGTTATTCGCATCTTAGAAATTGGCTTAGTCAATTTTCTTGCGAAGAAAAATGCTACAGCAAAACATACTAACAAAGCAGTCACCGCACTAATTAAAATCATTCGTACACTTGTTTCAATCAGCCTAGTTTGTCCCCTTATAGGTGCATGTAATAAAACAGCGCCTACTACTTCTTCCTTATCATCATACACAGGAATACCAATTGACATTACCGTTTCTTTATAGATATCACTATAATAGACCTTATCTGTAACATTTCCTGTAAGAGATTGATCAAGTACTGATTTAATACTTTTATTGAGTTCTATATTCGTCAAATCAGTATCTGCAAGATCTTTCATTGGGCTCTCTTCATTACCATTATTAACAATCCAAATGTCCATCTCCGATGTCTCAATTTTCTTCAATGTCATCAGGAAGGCTGAGTACTCATCGTAATTCTCATAAACCATATAGTCATGAAGAATCCCCGCTATGCTTTGTCCTTTATTAAGTAGTCGTTCTCTATACGTTGCCTTGCTGTTCGACTCGCTTAATTGTATAAACATAACTCCTAGAGTAGCAGCAAACAAACAAATTATAATAGCAAAATAAAGATAAACCCGAAATGATATTCTATTATATATCTTTACATTATTATCTTTATCTACGATATCCATTATTCTTCCTCGATTTCGAATTTATATCCGACACCCCAAATTGTCTTAATCGTCCAATCTGTGTGTTCTACTTTATCTAGTTTTGCGCGCAATCTCTTAATATGTGAATCAACTGTACGACTATCACCAAAATAATCAAATCCCCATAAACTATCTAATAGATTGTCTCTAGTAAATACCTTATTCGGATTACTTGCTAGTGTCCACATTGTCTCAATTTCTTTTTTAGTTAATGACATCTTCTTACTATCTATGTAGAGAGTATATTCATCTAAATTGATTTCAAGATTGCTTATAGTAATTGTATTCTCTGATTTCTGCGGTTGAGTGGCATTCGTCATTCTTCGAAGTACTGCTCTAACCCTTGCCATTACTTCACTTGGGCTAAATGGTTTGACGATATAATCATCAGCACCAATATCAAGTCCCATAATCTTCTCGAAATCTTCTCCCCTTGCAGTAATTAGTATAACCGGTGTGTTTGATTTGCTTCTTATCTTTCTACATACCTCATAACCATCTTCCTTCGGCATCATTACATCTAATAAAACCGCAACTGGATTATATTTTTGAAATAATTCTAATGCTTCTACTCCATCAGAGGCAACGATTGGTTCAAAACCTTCCTTTTGCGCATATGTCGCTAGAATATCCGTAATATCATTATTATCATCGGCAATTAAAATATGTTGCATTGTCTAACCGTCCTTTCACTACTGTTAACCCCAAGCAATTTTAAAGCTATTATTCTATTATATCGTATAGACTATGTATTATACAAGTGTCATCCATTGGTTAATTCTTAACAATTTCTTACGAAATTACCTTTGAATGCTAGTTTTACATATAGACGTTAATTTAATTTCTAATTATTGTAAGCCCTTGGATACTCTACTAAAACATGAAATTATTACAATCTTGACATCTTTCTGACAAAGACTCATTATATACTTATCTCGAGATGTGAATATAATAATAAAATAATAGGTTAATGTTAATACTGATTGCATGAAATGAATGCAGATAGGAGTTTATGTATGAACGTTAAGAACTTTAAAAAACGGTTATTTGCAATTGGCCTTGCAAGCTTAGTAGTAAGTACGGTACCTATTCCAATTAATAATTTCTCTACTACAGCGAAAGCAAGTCAAACTACGAATCCTTCAGATGAAGAGTCTTGTAATGCAAAATTAAATGTTAAAAGCAAAACCTTAGTAACGAATTCAACTTATACCTTAAAAGTGTATAATTTAGAGAACAATCAGACTGTTTCTTTTAAGTCTGGTGATACAGCAATTGCAACTGTTGATAAAGATGGCGTAATTACTGCAAATGATGTAAACGGAACTGTTATAATTACTGCTACTGTCAAAGAAAAATCTAAGACGATCAAGACATTAGAATGTGAAATCACGGTCGGACCACCTGCCGCAAGTATTGTCTTAGCTAAATCTGAGTTATCTCTTGCTGTTGGTAAAAGATATCCGTTCCTCGAGAATCTTCTTGTTATCAAGCCTAATACAACGGTTGAAATTCCAAAGTTCTCAAGTAGTGATGTCAATGTAGCTGTAATCAGCTCAACTGGAAAAATTACTGCTAAAGAAGTTGGTAGTACTACTATTAAAGCAACTTTAGATAATGGTTCCTCTGTTAGCTGTACAGTAACAGTTATCGAAAGCTCTGAAAAATAAGTATTTTTAACATAACCTCAAATAAGCTGTCGCACTTTGTGTGGCAGCTTATTTGAGGTTATCTATATTTCATTAATACCAATTTTCTATTACCATAATTTCTGTTTGCATAAATAAAGCTTCTGCTAGTATACCGCAGAAGCTTTGTTTTGTCTTAAACTTCTTCAAATAAAGGAGTTGATAGATATCTTTCACCAGTATCTGGTAATAATACTACGATGTTCTTACCTTTGTTTTCTGGACGTTTTGCTAATTCAGTTGCCGCATGGATTGCTGCACCTGATGATATACCAACTAATAAACCTTCTTCTTTCGCTACTGCTCTAGAAGCAGCAAAAGCATCTTCGTTTTCAACTTTGATAATCTCATCAACAATATCAAGATTCATAACTCCTGGAACAAATCCAGCACCAATACCTTGGATCTTATGAGGACCAGGTTTTCCACCACTTAACACTGGGGAAGCAGCTGGTTCAACCGCAACGATCTTAACGTTAGGATTTTTTTGTTTTAATACTTCACCAACACCAGTTACAGTACCACCTGTACCTACACCAGCTACGAAGATATCTACGTTACCATCTGTATCTCTCCAGATTTCTTCTACAGTTGTTTTTCTATGGGTTTCTGGATTTGCTATGTTCTCAAACTGTTGTGGAATAATAGCATTACCATATTCTTTAACTAATTCATTCGCTTTCGCAATAGCACCCTTCATACCTTCTGCTCCAGGGGTTAATACAACTTCAGCTCCTAATGCAGCTACAATTCTTCTACGTTCAATACTCATTGTATCTGGCATTGTAAGGATTAAACGTAATCCTTTTGATGCTGCTACGAATGCAAGACCAATACCTGTGTTACCACTTGTTGGCTCAATGATTACTGTGTCTGCATTAATCTTTCCTTGTTTAATCCCCTCTTCGATCATAGCATTTGCGATACGATCCTTAACACTACCAAGTGGATTGAAATATTCAATCTTTGCAATTATCTTTGCTTCTAACTTATTATTTTCTTCATAATTTGATAATTCTAATAAAGGTGTGTTCCCAATTAATTCAGTTAATTTTTTTGCTATCTTCGCCATAATACATTCCCCTTTTCTTTTAATTATATAATTCCTAGTAAGTTAATATGTTTTATAAGTTATTTATACTCCTATTTTCCTACAATGTCAATATGTTTTTACCAAATTTTATAATTTTTTATATTCAAACTTCGCACTTGGAGATTTCGAGGAGTAGCTAACTGCTATATTCAACGAAAAACTCGCTCATAGAATGTGTTCGCTTTGGTATCCGTTGAATCCTCTCATCTACTTTATCGTACAAAAAACTGCCAAGTCCTCTCTTCATATACATCATCTTTTCAATATATGCAGACAAGCGTCTTGGCAGTCTTATTATTTTACTTTATAAATTTGATTCAACTATCAAAAAGTATTAAACAAGTTGAAAATGAATACACTTGAATATATTTTGACTCAATAACTAACATGTCTTGTGCATCATCAACGTAGGTAAGCAAAACTCTTAATCTCGTAGAATTGCTTCTCCGCTGACGTACTATGACAAAAAAACGATAGCAAAACACTTATAGTACTTCTTAGTGTGTACTAGATAACCTAGGAAGGTAAGGCATGGATGCCGAGCCAGCCGAAGCTGAGGCAGGATGCCGAATCGAAGGCGGTTCCATAAAGTTTTGATAACTGTGCGTACACACTTAGAAGTACTTAGGTGTGAAGCGTGTTTTGTGTTATAGTACGTTAGCGAAGAAGCCTTAAAATGTATAAGAGTTTTGCATCTAAAATTTACTGCACAAGGACTTCTAAAGGTTATTTCACTACTTTAATTTCTTTTTCTGGTCCATCTCCACCAGCTTTATTAGTTCCCCATACTTTAATAACAGTTCCAACTTTTTGTTTAGGAATCTTAATTACGAATTCACCGCCATCATTTACTTCACCTTTGTATTTCTTATTACCGATCTTAGCGTATACAACCGTCTTAGTATTATCCGCTGTAACCTCTGAATATTCATCTAAAGTATCTGGTGCAATAAGATGGATTGTTCCTGTGATTTCTTCATCTGTTGACTTCACTTTATCCACTTTTGGTGCATTTGGTGCAGTCTCCTCGATTGAAAGTTTCACAGATTTACTAGCTCCTACCTTATTCTTAGCATATACTTTGATTGTCTCAGTAGAATTCGTTCTAGGAATTGAGAAGGAATATACATAGCCATCTAAAGTGCTGTCATATGTGCCATCTGTCTTCGTATATTTCTTATCTCCTATGGTCATAACAACGGTACATTTTTCATCTGTAACCATCTTAATTGTCTTAGTATTCGTTGTTATACTCTTGTTTGTTGTAAATGGTACTAATGGAACATCCGCTAGAACGGTAAGCTCTTCTACTTCATATACGACACCATTTGTAAATCTTGTGTATGCATAAATCTTAGTTCCTGCTGAAAGTTTCTTGTCTAAATCAATTGTAAACTCACCGTCATCGTTGGTTACCCCTTCATATACAGTCTTATTAATTGAGACAAATACTTCTTCTCCAGCAGCTTGATATATTGAGAAAGAAGTCATCTTATTCGTAATACTATCTAAGAAGAAAGAATCTACTCCAGTAGTTATATAACTAGCTACACTTCCTACTGTTTTCGAAGATGTATAACTCTTTCTCGTCTTACTGTTAACAACATCGGTTGCATAGACACTAATCTTCTCACCAGCTGTTAATTTACCTACTGGAACACTATAATAGCCTTTCTCATCTGCATCAGCTGAATATGTTTTATCACCAACTGTTACATATACTGTGAACTCAGATCCTGATTCTGCTGATGTTACTCTACCAGAAACTGTTCGTTCAATATCCATAACTTCATAGATGGAAGGTGCATTAGGCCCCGCCGACTTTACAGTTACATTATTAACACGACTTGCTCTGCCTAGATGGTCAATAGAATATACCTTAACTTTAACACCTGGTTTCAATAATGGCGTACTTAGTTTAAAGTTAAGATCAGAATCGATTGTTTGTGTAACTTCTTTAATAGTTAAGCTATCTTTATAGATTTCACTTGCTTGATATCTTGCCTTACCACCATTCTTAGCAACATAAACGGTATCATCTACAATAGCTACTAATGTAGCATCACTATCATTGGTATTACCAGAGATTCCTGCTTTGGTATTCTTAACATCATCTAATGTACTAGCATTTGGCCCGGTACGTTTTACTTTAACTGTCGTTCGCTTACTTGTACGTCCACTGGCATCTTCCACATATACTTGCACCGTTGTACCTGATGGCTGACTTGGTAAAGCGTATGAGAAGTTACCATCTGCATCTACTACATGCTTGTATAAACCTGTACTTGCTACGAAATAAATAATTGCTCCTGGTTCAGCAGTACCGGTAATCTTAGTTTTTCTGTTTGTATACGTATTTACCTTTGGTGCTTCAAGATCCGTGTCACTAATATTCGTTACCTTAATCTTACGAACTACAGCATTTCCTTTCATATCTTTAGCATATACACTATAGATTCCATTGGCTGATACTGTGAATCCTCCATTTACAACACTTGTTGCAGAATCCCATACAGAACTATCTACATCATAATCTCCATAAACAAATCTAAGTTGCTGTATTCCTTGCCCTGCATAGGCATCGACTAGAATCTTAACTGATTTATTCGTTGTCGCTGTATTCGTTGAAGTAAGAATAATAGAAGGTGATGAATTAATTGTACTTAATACACTACCATATCCTTGCATATACGCTATACCACCTAATGATGTAGCCGTTTTACTGTACCATTTTGTATTCTTTGCAAGGGTCTCTGATGTTACAGGGCTCTTAATTAAGAAGGTATATCCACCTGGTACAAGAACATTCCAATTATTATCTGCTGTATAACTAACCTTCCCCATCTTTGCAAGTTCCGCTAGATAGTCGCTAACAATTACCTGTACTCTGTTATAACCACCATAGACTTTTTGATTATCTATATTGGCTGTTGCTTCTGTAGGTTTTGTTATAATATCTGTTACAAGAATGAGTTCCATCGAATCCGTTACATTCTGTCCGTTATACATTAATTTGGTAATACGGTTGGTATTATTAATCTTGTTACCATTTAAATCATATCTAGGTTTGTTAACCGGGCTAATGGTATATTCAATACCGTCGAAGACACGGAAATTGCCCCAACTATTCTGCCATTCATCGGAAATTAACTGCTTTCCTACTCCTGACTGTACAAGTCCCGCCATGGTAGCGTCGCTTGATATATCCTCTTGGTAGATGGTTTCATATGCACTTGCAATCCATTCTAACCACTCACGTAATTGCTTTCCTGTAATCTTATATATCGCAGCATATCCATTATAGACTTGTATCTGGGCTAGCTCTGATTCCGTTACCCCACCTGTAATATTGGCATAATCATCAACAGAGTTAGCTCCATACTTATAATACTGTGATGCTGCGATTACTGGATAATCTTTATACTCTGGTTTAACTGTATTAAGGTATTTGTGAGCATAACTTAGCTTTGCATCGTTCACTAACTGTATAGAGGAATTATCCTGGATATAACCAAAATAGCTTGTTAATTTGGTATCACTATCAAGTACCGCAATTTCCTTCTTGGTATAGTCAAGTAATTTACTCTCCCATTCTCCATAGAAACTATTAAGTGAATTGTCCGGTGATGGATTATACTTTGAAACTTGGCGTACTTCACCTTTACCACTTGCAACTGTAACCTTACCACTACTTGATATATTAAGTTTTAAGTCAGCAATACCAATGCTCTTACCACGATCGTTTGCCATAACTAAAACCTTATCATTTACTAAACTTGTATCTTTATCAACACCAGGTAACTGATAATGTGTTGTTGTCTTATCTTCGTTAGGGAAAATTCTATGTTCATGTCCACATAAAACTACATCAACATCAGGTATCTCTGTAATTGCATAGGACACATTCTTGAAATTAAGGTCTGCATCTTCACTACCAAATCCTGAATGGGCAAGTACTACGATTATATCTGCACCCTTTGCTTTCAATATATCTGTTTGTTTCTTAACGCTTTCAACGATATCTTCTGTTTTCAAAACACCTAGATAACTTTCTGTCTTCGTTGATAGTTTAGGAATTGTTTCTCCTATTACCCCCACCTTAACAGTTGCAGTCTTTCCAGAATCCGTTTTAACATTTCTCGTAATAATTAAATTCTCATTCCATACTGGCTCACTTGTTTTCGAATCATATACATTTGATACAACTGTTACGTCGCTTAAACCAGAATTCTTAATTTGATTTAGAATGTACTCATAACCATAGTCAAAATCATGATTACCTAATGTAATCGCATCATAACCAATCTTCTTCATCGCTTGATAAATTGGCTGTACTGCTTTTTGATCTTCAGAGAAGATATACTCCGTTGAATAATCGTATAGACTATCACCAATATCAAATGTCAGATAATTAGAGCTACTTACTTCTTTTCTCGCATTCTTAATTAATGTATACGCTTTCGTCAATCCTCCAGCTGTATACGCTTTACCCGTTTCGTAATCCATGTTGTTCAACTGACCATGTATATCAGTCGTAAATATAAACCGCAAATCTGCTGTATCGCCCTCTGCTGCATTGATTGTATCCTTATCACCCCTGAAGGCGAATAGACATGCAATCAAAGATAATACAATAAGGCGACAGGTAATTCTACTTATGTTGCGTTGTTTTTTACTTTTCTTTCTGTCTTTCATCATTGTCCTCCCAGTAGCATTCATATTTTACCTCTTTTCTAAAAAACTCTATTTCGTTACACTCGTACCCAATATTCATATACATAATAAATGGATTCTTTGGCAAACATAAGTCAATTTGGAATATTTAATAAAAGCTTAATATATGCGCTTGTGTATTATTAATTTTTGAACAAAACTCTTATACATAGCCACAGCTTCTCTGCTAGCGTACTATAACACAAAACACACTGCACACCTAAGTACTTTTAAGTGTGTACGGATATGTATCGAAATACTACGGAACCGCCTTCAATTCGGCCTCCTGCCTCAGTTCAGGCTGGCTCGGCGTCCGTGCCTCTCCTTCCTCTGCTATCGAGTACACTCTAAAAAGTACTATAGATGTTACGCTATCGTTTTGTTGTCATAATACGCCAGCAGAGAAGCAACTCTACGTTATCAAAAGTTTTGTCTAGCAAGTTGACGATACACAAGCAACCCTCGAAGATTAGAAGTCAAACCATAGAAAAGAGACAATCTTGAAGATTGTCTCTTTTCTATGGTTTATAATCCGTTAGCAATATCCATTAGGTACTTGCCATATTCTGTTTTAAGCATAGGCCCTGCTAATTGTAATAACTGTTCACGGTCAATAAATTTCTTTTTATATGCAATCTCTTCAATACAAGCGATATATAATCCCTGTCTCTTCTGGATAGATGCGACGAAATTAGAAGCCTCTAGCAACGCTTCATGTGTTCCTGTATCTAACCAAGCCATTCCACGTCCCATGATTTCTACTTGGAGTTTACCACGTTTCATGTATTCTTGATTAACAGTTGTAATTTCAATCTCACCTCTTAAAGATGGTTTTACATTCTTAGCAATCTTAACTACCTCATTATCATAGAAATACAATCCTGGTACCGCATAATTGGATTTTGGTATATCTGGTTTCTCTTCAATCGATAACGCTTTCCCATTATCATCAAACTCTACTACACCATATGCTTTCGGATCACGTACAAAATATCCAAAGATAGTTGCGCCTTCTTTAAGCTTTGCTGCTTTTTCAAGAGTTTTCGTAAAACTTTGTCCATAGAATAGATTATCTCCTAAGATTAATGCTACACTATCATTACCAATGAATTCTTCACCAATAATAAATGCATCTGCAAGTCCTCTTGGCGACTCTTGAATTGCATATTCAATGTTTAATCCATATTGTGTACCATCCTCTAATAAACTACGAAAACTTGCGTTATCCTGAGGAGTTGTGATGACTAATATGTCACGTATTCCAGCCAACATCAAGATAGATAAAGGATAATAAATCATCGGCTTATCATATACTGGTGTTAATTGTTTCGATACCGCTTTTGTTATGGGATATAGTCTTGTCCCAGACCCACCTGCTAGAATTATACCTTTCATGCGTACCTCCATTTGTTTATATACCTTATTTCTTGAAGTTACCAAGTCATTATTACGTATTATTATAACATATAATACCCAATTTAGAAAGATTATTCCTCTCAATACTAACTTTATTGATTTTGATAGCAAGGGCTTCATGACCTTTATTGGTTGTAAAAGCATAGGATATATATTATAATATAAGGAACTTTAGGAAAATATGGTTGTTTACTACTAATTATTATACTTATATGTTTTATCGTATTTTCCAAATATATTGTACAAGGAGAAGTTAGTAGATGGCAAAAATTAAGAAGGCAGTTATTCCAGCCGCCGGTCTTGGAACAAGATTCCTTCCAGTAACAAAGGCGGTTCCAAAAGAAATGTTACCACTAGTAGATACACCTACAATTCAATATATAGTTGAAGAGGCTGTACAAAGTGGTATAGAAGAGATTTTAATTATAACAAATTCCTACAAACACTGTATGGAAAATCATTTTGACCGTTCTTATGAATTAGAAGAGCACCTTTCAAAGGCAGGTAAGAATGCCGAACTTAAGATGATGAGTGATATATCTAGTTTAGCTAATATCTATTATGTACGTCAAAAAGAGCCACGCGGACTTGGACATGCTGTGTTATGTGCTAGATCCTTCATAGGGGATGAGCCTTTCGCTGTCTTATTAGGTGATGACGTTGTTATTAATCATGGTGGTAAACCAGCTCTTGAACAATTAATAGAAAGTTATCAAGAAACAGGTGCATCTATCGTTGGCGTACAGTCAGTTCCTGAGGACCAAGTTAACAAATACGGTATCGTTGCTCCATCTAAAAGCCATAAACCAGTAGGAAGACGTGTTAAACTTACAGATATGGTGGAAAAACCTGCTATCGATAATGCCCCTAGTAATTTGGCTGTACTTGGACGTTACGTCCTCACTCCACAGATTTTCACTTTCTTATCATCACAAAGGCCTGGAGCTGGCGGTGAAATCCAACTTACAGATGCAATTACACGTCTTATGGATTTACAAGCTGTTTATGCATATGATTTTGAAGGCATCCGTTATGATGTTGGGGATAAATTCGGTTTTATTAAAGCAACCATCGACTTCGCTTTAGAAAGAGATAATCTTAAGGATCAAGTAACTACTTATATTAAGGAATTAGCTCAAAGATTATAAAAACTATTTAAGATATGAGAAAGGCGATTATAGTACGTTGACCTTAATGGTTACCATACTGTAATCGCCTTTTTGCTCTCCTGTTCTTAATTCTTTGCAACTTGTTCTTTTTATAATAATATTCCAAACTCCGAGGCAGACCAAAATGACCTTAGTTAGAGCCTGCTTCTTTGTAATCATATGTCGTAACAAGCTTCTTCACTTCTTCACGAATCTCTTTGCATTCTTGTTTCGCAATATAATCCAGATTCTCGACTGCTTCTATGAATACGTCATCATCGAATATAATTGGCTCTCCAACAAAGATTCGATTATTATTGGTTTCTTTCAAACCTTCCTCTTCCATAAGCAATTCTTCATATAATTTCTCACCAGGTCGCAATCCGGTATATACAATACGAATATCTTTGTCTGGGATAAATCCTGATAACCTGATTAGGTTCTTAGCTAAATCAGCAATCTTAACAGGCTCTCCCATATCAAGTACGAAAATTTCACCACCGTGTGCATATACTCCGGCTTGTAACACAAGGGATACCGCTTCCGGAATCGTCATAAAATAACGAATGATATCCGGGTGAGTTACTGTCACTGGTCCACCATTCATAATCTGTTGCTTGAATAATGGAATTACACTTCCATTACTTCCAAGAACATTACCAAAACGAACTGCAACAAATTCTGTTTGAGACCTACGATTAAACGACTGTATAATCATCTCGCAGATTCTCTTAGAAGCGCCCATTATATTCGTTGGGTTAACTGCTTTATCACTGGATATGAAGATAAATCGTTTTACACCGTACTTATCAGCCGCCTTCACTAGCTTCAGTGTTCCACCAACATTATTCTTAATCGCCTCATTCGGACTATCCTCCATAAGTGGAACATGCTTATGTGCTGCTGCATGATAAACAAATTCTGGACGATATTTGTCAAAGATCTGGTCCATACGATTTGTATTTCTTACAGATGCAATTAAAACTTCAAGATCCATCTTTGGATACCTTTTCTTAAGTTCTTGCTGAATATAATATGCATTATTCTCGTAGATATCTATGATAATTAATTTGGCTGGGTGAAAAGATGCAATCTGCCTACATAATTCGCTTCCAATTGAGCCTCCACCGCCAGTTACCATTACAACCTTACCTCGTAAGAAATCAGATACTTCTCTGGCATCGATACGAACAGGTTCTCTTCCTAGTAAATCCTCTATCTCAACCGTACGTAATCGACTTACACTAACTTCTTCATTGATTAATTGATATAGTCCAGGTAATATCTTCAATGTACAGTTTGTCTCTTTACAGATTTCAAGGATCGAACGAATTTCTTTCCTTGATGCCGACGGCATAGCGATAATAATATCTGTAATCTCATACTTTCGTGCTGCTTCTACAATCTTCTGCCTTGTACCAATAATCTTAACTCCTTGTATGTATCTTCCAACCTTAGAGCGATTATCATCAATTACACATACAACAACACCATCAACATATTGGCTTACTGCAATCTCTCGAATAATAACATTCGCTGCCTCACCTGCACCAATTATCATGATACGGCTCTTTTTCGCACCATGGTAACGCTGAGACAGTAATCGTATGAAACGGTATAAAAACCTTGTTCCAACCACTCCTCCTATGAGGAATACCATACTAAGTGGATAATAACTTCTAGGTACATGCAACTTCATGACATGGATTCCTATGTATTGAGCTACTGCTGCAAGAATACAACCAATTAAAACATTGGTAACTTCATCTATACTAGCGTATTTCCATAAGCTATGATAAAGTCTGCAACAATAAAATATAAGTATTGTAATTACCGTATTCCATGGAGCATATTCTAAAACTGCATCTAAGTAATGCGTTGGAATACTGTTAAAGGAAAAATCAAATCTGATTAATATTGCCATAAATGCGCATACATTAATCATTAATGCATCTAGGATAATCAAAAATATTCTTCTGAATAACAATTTATTCTCTCGTATTAGTTTTAACATACTAATGTGTTTTCTCCTTCCAAATTCAAGAGCTTGTGCATGAGCATTTCACTCTACATTCTCCAAAAATTCACTTCTTCTATTTTCTCACATACCTATGTCAATGTAAAGTACAAAATCAGTCACTTTTTCTAACTTTCGAACATATTATACATTATAACGACATGTAAATTGGTGAGTAAACATATGGCAAAACGTAAGGTAACTACTACTTCCTGTTGTAGCGGGAATCATTGGGGGCCTTGGGGTCCTGGTCAATGCGGTCCCGGTCCTTGGGGTCCTATTCCTGGTCCTAGGGGGTATAATTACGATCCCAACACTTGGGTGTATCCTGGTCCTCGCCCTAATACTGGTTCCTTCGGATCTAATGAACCATGGGGGTCCGGTCCTTGGATAGATTAGATCCCTAGATATTAATGATAAGTAGAAAAACCTTCTATTGAATGTATTGATTGCGCTAACATGCCACTATATTGGGAATAAATATATATTCCTAATATAGTGGCATGTTATTATACACATTCTACCTTCAGCTCTGTTTTCTATTCATTGCCTCATTCTATCCTTTGGTTTATAATTAGAACTATACTGACTTCAAATTATTCCTATATAGAGAGGACCAAAAAACATGAAAAAAACAGGTTATTACTCCTCCGGTGAATTTGCTCGCATGGCTCATGTTACCTTGCGTACCATTCGCTATTATGATAAACAAAATATCTTACCCCCTTCTTTGGTCACTGATACAGGCGCTCGCTTCTATACTGATGAGGATTTAGCGAGGCTTCAACAAATACTTCTTCTGAAATACCTTGGTTTTTCCCTAGAAGATATCAAAGAGATGACAGTTAATGATACCGATTATCACTTTATGACGAATTCTTTGAATCTACAACTCAAGTTAATTCGGGACCGAATTGAACAGATGCAACTAGTTGAAAAGGCAATAGAAGATACTTGCAATGCAATACAGACAGAACATTCCATTGATTGGAGTAACATGTTACATCTCATTCACTTAACTGGAATGGAAAAGAGTATGAAGAATCAGTATAAAAATGCATCTAATATTTCTGCAAGAATCAATCTTCACAGCTTGTATTCACAAAATAGGCAAGGTTGGTTCCCTTGGATTTATGAACAGTGTCATATCAAGCCTAATATGAATATCTTAGAAATCGGTTGTGGTGATGGAACGTTATGGACAAGTAATCTCTCTCTATTACCAAAGAATGTTACCATCACCTTATCCGACCTTTCTGAAGGTATGCTTCGTGATGCACGCCGTGCCATAGGTACAGAAGATATGCGGTTCACCTTTCATGCGTTTGATTGCAAACAGATCTCCTATAAATCAGAAAGCTTTGATTTAGTTATTGCAAATCATGTATTATTCTACTGCGAAGATATCGCACAGGTCTGTCAGGAAGTACACAGAGTATTGAAACCAGACGGATTATTTCTTTGTAGTACATATGGTAGCAATCATATGGTAGAAGTAAGCCAGTTGGTTCAGGGTTTCGATGATAGAATTGTTCTCTCTGCTGACAAGCTATATGAAAAATTCGGCTTGGAGAATGGTATGGAAATCTTAGCTCCCTATTTTTCAAAAATTGAATGCAAAACCTATGAAGATTGCTTACTTGTTCCGGATTCAGAGCCATTAATCTCCTATATCCTTTCCTGCCATGGAAACCAAAACCAGTACCTAATAGATCATTACAATGACTTCCGTTCCTATGTGAAGAAACAAACAGATAACGTATTCCACATTACGAAAGAAGCAGGTATCTTTTTATGTAAAAAGTAAATAATTTATAAAAAGATAAAAAAGTACTTGCAAGTGACCTAACGTCACCTTTTATAATGACTTTATAATAAATTGAGCGAGAAGGAGAATTAAACTATGACTATTATCGTTACCGGTGGTGCCGGATTTATTGGAAGCAATTTTATCTTTCATATGCTAAAGAAATACCCAGATTACCGTATTGTTTGTCTAGACTGTCTAACATATGCAGGAAACTTATCCACTCTTAGCCCTGTAATGGACAATCCTAACTTCCGATTTGTGAAGGAAAGTATCACAAACCGTGAAGCAGTTTATCAACTATTTGAAGAAGAACATCCTGATATTATCGTGAACTTCGCTGCGGAGAGCCATGTGGATCGTTCCATCGAAAATCCTGAAGTTTTCTTAGACACGAATATCAAAGGTACTGCTGTTTTAATGGATGCTTGTAGAGAATATGGCATTACTCGCTATCATCAAGTATCAACTGATGAAGTGTATGGTGATTTGCCACTTGATAGACCGGATCTCTTCTTTACAGAAGAAACTCCAATTCATACTAGTAGCCCTTATAGTTCTTCAAAAGCTGCTGCTGATTTATTAGTATTAGCTTATCACAGAACCTATGGTCTTCCTGTTACTATCAGTCGATGCTCCAACAACTATGGACCTTATCATTTTCCAGAGAAATTGATTCCACTCATGATTGCCAATGCATTGAATGACAAACCACTTCCTGTCTATGGCAAAGGTGAGAATGTTCGTGATTGGCTCTATGTTGAGGATCACTGCAAAGCTATTGATTTAATTATCCACAAGGGACGTGTTGGAGAAGTATATAACATCGGTGGACACAATGAAATGAAAAACATCGATATTGTTAAGATCATCTGCAAGGAACTAGGCAAACCAGAAAGCCTAATTACCTATGTTACTGATCGTAAAGGACATGATATGCGTTATGCAATTGATCCAACCAAAATTCACACAGAGCTCGGCTGGCTTCCAGAAACCAAATTTGCAGATGGTATTAAAAAGACAATTCAGTGGTACCTTACTAATAAAGAATGGTGGGAAACCATTATATCTGGAGAATACCAAAACTATTATGAAACGATGTACAGCAATCGATAAGATCGTTAATGGAGGTTATAGAATGAAAGTACTTGTAACAGGCGTCAAAGGGCAGCTTGGCCATGACGTTGTTAACGAATTGACCAAAAGAAACCATGAAGCAATTGGCGTAGATATTGAAGAAATGGATATTACAGATTATTCTTCTGTCGAAAATGGTATCAGAAATGCAAATCCCGATGCAGTCATTCACTGTGCTGCATGGACCGCTGTTGATGCTGCAGAAGACGAAGATAATAAAGAAAAAGTCCATCTTGTAAATGCCATTGGAACAAAACATATCGCAACACTCTGCAAAGAGTTGGATATTAAAATGATGTATCTCTCTACAGATTACGTATTCGATGGTCAGGGGACAGAACCTTGGCTACCAGATTGCAAGGATTATAATCCTTTAAATGTATATGGAAAAACCAAATTAGAAGGCGAACTGGCTGTAGCAGAATTACTTAATAAATATTTCATTGTACGAATCGCTTGGGTATTCGGAAAAAATGGTAATAACTTTATCAAAACTATGCTAAAAATAGGAAAATCACATGATGCATTAACGGTTGTCAGTGATCAAATTGGTACACCAACGTATACCTATGATTTAGCAAGATTACTAGTGGATATGATTGAAACAGACAAATATGGCTACTACCATGCTACCAATGAAGGTGGATACATCAGCTGGTATGATTTTGCAAAAGAAATCTTTCATCAAGCAATTGAATTAGGATATACAGAGTATTCAGAAAATAGGTTAACCGTATCTCCTGTTACAACCGCGGAATATGGAATATCCAAAGCAGCTAGACCCTTTAATAGCAGACTTGATAGGAGCAAGCTTACGGATCAAGGATTTACTCCTCTCCCAACTTGGCAGGATGCATTAAATCGATATCTAAAAGAGATTCTATAAATTTATAGTAACTGTCCAGAGCCAATCTCGAAAAACCTACGGTTTTCCTCGATGTGGCGTATCCGCCAAATAGAATAACTCAAAAACGCATTCCTAAATGCAAGCATTCAACATGCATTTTTAAATTATTCTGCTTGGCTCCGAACAGTTACATTTTATGAAAGGTATAATTATAAAATGGGACAAATCAAAATAGAAAAAGATGCCGGCGGCATCAAGGGACTCTGTGTTATTGAACCTACGGTTCACAGTGATGCTAGAGGTTATTTTATGGAGACATATAATCAAAGAGATATGGAGGAAGCTGGCCTAACAATGCACTTTGTACAGGACAATCAATCCTGCTCTACTAAAGGTGTGCTTCGCGGATTACATTTTCAAAAAGAATACCCACAGGGGAAATTAGTACGAGTTGTCAAAGGTTCTGTATTCGATGTAGCTGTCGATTTAAGAAGTAACAGTGATACGTATGGTAAATGGTTCGGTGTAGAGCTTACAGAAGAAAACAAAAAACAATTCTATATACCGGAAGGTTTCGCTCATGGTTTTCTAGTATTAAGCGACATTGCAGAATTCTGTTACAAATGTACTGACTTCTATCACCCCGGCGATGAGGGAGGTCTTGCATGGAACGATCCAGAAATTGGAGTTATTTGGCCGCAAGTGAATGGTGAATATAACGGAACTGCCTCTGCCGAGGGATACCAGTTAGAAGACGGTACTGCGTTGAATCTTAGTGAGAAAGATCAATTATGGGTAGGATTGAAGGATATTTTCCGATTCTAGAATACAAGTAATACATCTTATTTGAAATTGAAAGCTGTAAAATTCAAAGAAGAATTTTACAGCTGATTAACAATTCTGATATAAGTTATTTTCTAAATTCTTTTTCTACCTCTTGTAGTGCAGATTCAATTACCTTATCCATGTCATAATAACGATATTGGCCAAGTCTTCCACCAAATATTACATTAGCCTCTTTTTCTGCCAACTCTCTATACTTCTCATATAGACTTCCATTCTTATCATCATTAATAGGATAATACGGCTCTGAACCTTTTTCCCATTCTGATGGATATTCTCTGGTAATCACCGTATGTGGTTGTTTTCCAAATTCAAAATGTTTGTGCTCTATTATACGTGTATATGGCACTTCACGCTCCGTATAATTAACAACCGCATTCCCCTGATAATTCTCTTCCTCTAATACTTCAGATTCAAATCGTAAGGAACGATATTGCAATTCTCCCAATTGATAATCGTAGAATTCATCAATCATACCTGTAAACACAATCTTCTCTGCAATATGTGGTTGTTCTTTAATTAATTCAAAGTAATCGGTACTTGTTCTAACTTCTATTCCTTCAAGCATCTTTTCGATAATTGCAGTATATCCACCTTTAGGAATACCTTGGTATGGATCATTAAAATAATTGTTATCATAGGTAAAACGCAATGGTAAACGTTTAATAATAAATGATGGAAGTTCTGTACAACTTCTTCCCCATTGCTTCTCTGTGTACCCTTTTATTAACTTCTCATAAACATCCGTACCTACTAAGGATAAAGCTTGTTCTTCTAAGTTTTTTGGTTCACCAATATTCAATTCTCTAATTTGGTTATGAATTTGCTCCTTAGCTTCGCTTGGTGTACGAATTCCCCATAGCTTACTGAAAGTATTCATATTGAACGGTAGATTATAGAGCTCGTCCCTATAAACAGCAACTGGTGAATTAATATAGTGATTAAATTCTGCAAATTGATTTACATAATCCCATACCATCTTATTGGACGTATGAAAAATATGGGCACCATATTGGTGAACGTTGATACCTTCTATGTCTTCTGTATATATGTTTCCTGCTATATGATCCCTTTTATCGATTACTAAGCAGCTTTTTCCTCTTTTGTTTGCTTCATATGCGAAGACTGAACCGAAGAGGCCTGCTCCTACTATTAGATAATTGTACATGATACACTTCTCTTTCTTAATATATATTTATAATATTTCATCATTTCCTAAATATTTTTTTGTAACGTCCCTAATTTTTTATGAATAGGAATTTCAATGAAGTAATAAACAAATGCAGAGACAATAATAATTAATCCGACTGAAAATAAAACTATTATATAAGAATTATTAGTTACATTACATTTCAAATAATACATAAATGCCATTCCAATATTCAGTTGCAATAAATATATTTGAAAACTTATATTATTGATAAATGTAATAAATTTTGGTGTTTTATTTAATACTCTTAGCCTACTTAAAATCTGACAGCTAAAAAATATAATTAAAGCAACCACATAGGTTTCTATATGTGTATATGTTGATTCATCAGCTATAACATAACTGCAAGATTTTATTGCCCCCCAACCTAATAAAGAAGATAATACAATATATAAATACTTTTTCTTGGAACTGTATTTTTCACAACATTTAATAGTTACTCCGATTAATATTATAGGTATAAATTTGAGATAATAAATCAATACAGCTAATAAAGAACTATTACTTTCATATTGGCATAATATGAGTAGATAAACTAGTAAGCTTAGTATTATTATATTCTTGATATTAATACGTTTTATATGTGCTAATATTATATAAAATAACATTTCAATACACAGAACCCATACAACTCCTATTGTTGGAGAATATTCCAATATAGGATATATTAATAATGCTGTAGACGCATAATTCAATATACTATATCCAATTCCCTGATGTAGAAATAATACAATTCCCGATAAAAATATAGCAAAAATTAATGTCGGATATAATCTAATTAATCTTTTAATCAAAAAATCTCTTCCAGTGCCTTTTTCTCTAGATGTAACTGATAGATATCCCGTAAGTAATAGAAATAATACTACACCAACTGAAGCTGTTTGAGTATTAAAATTATTCACAAAAAAAGTATCCAACACCCATAGTTTATGTGTTTCTATTGGAATAATAGGTAAGTTAACACTATTACTTTCTGCTATTACCGAAGGAATAGACAATGCACATGATCCAGCCGAAATTAAATGTGCATCCAAAACAAGAAAGACGGCAATAAAACGAATATAGTCTATCCATGATTTTTTATTTGTTTGCATGCTAAGCTCACTTTCTAAATTACAACGCTATTAATTTGAATTCTATTTTTTTCTCATAATCTTTTTATCTATCACTAACTTTATCGTATTTGCAATCCCTATGTTTCTTATACACTTGCCTATATTAAATAATTTTTTAGGAATATAAAGCCAAAATCTTTTAAAGTTTGAATCATATAGTTTTTTCGTTTGCCGTTCAATACTCTCTCGATTATTTGTAATGAAGTCATTAATTTGTTCCAAATTCTTCCGTAAATAATCAATTACTTCATCCTCAGTGAGGATTCTGTTTCTCAATTCCTGTTGTAAGTTATCTATCATTTGCTTTGATTCAGTTAGTTCTGTATTTAAGCTAGCAATTTTATTTAATAATTCTTGTTTTTGATGGCCAGAATTAATTTCCATTATTTTCATATATTCATAAATACTATTAATTTCAGCATTCTTTTCATTGACTAGCTTAGAAAATTCTTCACTATATTTCATATCAATATTACTGCATCTCGAATCAACAATGTCAAACGTATCCAGTTCTTTTTTTGTTGAATCCTTGCTAAAAATGGCATTTTTCAACCATTTCAATGACTTTAATTTTTCATTATTTATTATAGTATCTACTTCATTATAATTTATTTTATTTAACTTGACCTTACCGTTAACTATGTCTTGTGAATTAGTTGCTAGACATTTTTCTAAATGTACTAAAGAAACAAATGAGCGAAACCTTTCGTAACCTCTTTTATTATTTACAATTGCAATAAAAGGTTTATGATAAAGTATAGCAAAGCACATTCCATGAAATGAATCTGTAATTACAACTTCTGCATTTTTTATCATGGCAAGCCATTCTTCATTATATACTTCTTCCATTACCTCCAATGACCAGTACTTTTTAGATTCTTTTGCATCGTTACAACCATCAATTGCAACTCTTATCTGATATCCATAATCATTGGATATCTTTAAAATTGCCGCTTGCTTATCTTCATTGGGATCTAAAATATATGCAAACATGAAGTTATCCTTAGGTATTCGTTCTATTCCCTTTTCAGCTAACTTATCAAACTCTACTCTGTCACATAAAAAGATTGGATCAAGCACACACTCTGTTTCAATTCCGTATTTATCATAAGCTAATTTAACCGCATTTTCTTCTCTTACAGAAATTGCGTCAAATTTTTTAAGATAATATGCTAACTCAGCATTATCTTTATCTGATCCCAATGCTGTATCATGTCCGAATGAGGCTGCATACGCTATCTTATACTTATTAGCCATAACCCATTCCATAGATGCATATCTTCCGGTAATATTATAAACGCCCATATTCCATAATTGATCTGAACCCAGCAAAAATCTATCACATTTATCATTTAATTCTCTCATTGCATATTTATCAAAATAAATTTTTGAAATCTCGCTTTGTTCATAAGGATTACTAAAAAATTGAACTGGTTCAGTCTCTGGTTTCCATACAGATGTCATAGGTTGACTTATCAATAGTGGTGATAATCCCAAACTTTTAATGACATGATATAATGCAAAATACGTTAGTTGTGAACCATGATTCTTTACAAACCATAAGCCCACTATTCCTATATCATATATATCATCTCTACTCATCCTAATTGATTTATTAAATGAGTTTAATTTATATAATGATAAAAACCTATCTCTTACGGGATTTTTAGTTAACTCTGAACTAGCTCTGTTGCATATAGATTCCATTGGAGTTTCTTTGCATACTACAAAGTTATCCAAACATTCTTTAAAAATTCTAGTTCCTTTTTCATTATTCAATGTTACTAAACTAGTTCCTAAATTATCTGTTAGATTAGGGTCATAATTTTCAATCCCCCAATAATCCCCCAATGATATATCACCCTGTCTCGGAAATGTACTAAATGTACAGTTATAGCAAGCTTCTTGAAGTGATATATTCTGGTGAAATCCTACTTCATACATAGAATCTTCTAAATCCACCAAATATTCCTTATCTTCAATTTGAAATTTAAGTAGTTGCGCACTCGTAGCCCATCTATCTAATTTCTCATTATAATTCCAACCTAAATCCTTATTCCGAAAACTAAGATTAGTTATTTTCTCTACTGGATAGTTTTCATTCATAGATTCCTTAAACATCTTATATGAAGCCACTCCATGGCAAAACAGATCTACTGTTAGTAGGTTTGTATAATCTTTTTCCAAATAATTCTTTAGCCCAGCTACCTGACAAGGACAACCAACAAATAAAACATTTTTCCCCAACTCTAAATAATTCTTTATCTCAGTATAAACTCCACTTACTATACTCTGCATATACTTACTCTTCTGTAATTTATGCAAATCCTGTAATTTATCTATACATATATGACTTACACTAAGGTCCTTATTAAGACTAGCACCGCAAACAATACCATCATTACTTAGTATATTTTCTGCTAAAACAGTAAAAATACCACCACTTGAACTCTTCTCCCTTATCTTATCTTCTGCCATTACTGCATAGCACTTAGGTTTTATATTATTACTATATTTAGGATTTATTACTGGGCATAACTCCTTACATCTATTACATTCAATACATCTACTAGCATCTATATTAGGTCTTAAAAACCCCATATTATCTTCTCTCATAGTGATAGCATCGCATTCACAAACATTAAGGCATGCAGAACAACCAGTACATTTATCACTTTCAATTATCTGACTTATCATAACCTTATCCTTTCAATAAATATAGCAATGTTATATATCCCAGTATTCGGTTTCTATCATTTCACATAAACAATGGTAGACAGGCGTATGCATATCCTGAATATACGAAGTTCGCATCGAAGGAACACATATTTTGCAATCAAATAAATTAGCCATTTCTCCTCCGCCTTCACCAGTTAATGCGATTGTCTTTATTCCAAGCACTTTAGCTATTATTCCTGCATTTAATATATTTTTAGAATTTCCCGAAGTACTAATTCCTAAAAGCACATCTCCACTTTTTCCTAATCCAAGTAATTGTTGGGCATAAACTTCATTGCCACCGATATCATTAATTATAGCAGTCATGATAGATGCCTGTCCACCTAGATTAATAGCTGGTAACGAACCTTGTAGAACCCCTGCTAAGTACTCACCATTCTCTCCCCACACCTTAAGAGCTTGTTGAGTATTCTCATCAAGTACACGTCTTTTTGTAAAGCCTTTTAACAGTTCACCAACTATATGATCCGCATCAGAATTACTACCACCATTCCCACAAACGAGTAGTTTATTACCTGATAAATAACAATTAATTAATATGTCAAAGGCCTCAAGAACCTGTTCTTTTATTTCTGTAAAAAAATCATATTTATATATGTAATTATTTATTACATCACTTGTTTCCTTTTTCATCTCTTAATCCTTTCATTATGAAATATATCAAATACTATAACAGTAGCTTCAAGTATATTTAAATCAATCAAGAGATACCAAATCCTTCATTTTGTCCTGAAAGATTCGGTATCTCAATGTGTCATTCCAATTATCGTGTTAAAAATTTGCCGTTTTTCACCTTATCTCTCCAATAATTAAGTAAATCTTCCATTGTTTTCTCATAAGCAACTACTGGTTCCCAACCTGTATGATTCTTAAATTTACTGCAATCTGGTATTTGTAAATCAGCATCAATAGGTCGTAATCTATCAGGATCAGTTACAACTTTAATTTTATCTTTCATTGTTGATAAATTTATTAATGTGTGTAATGTATCACCTACTGTACAAGTATAAGAACCACCGATATTATAGTATTCACCTGCAATTGGATTAACTGTTACTAACATATAATAGGCCCTAACTGCATCCCTAACATCTGCATAAGTACGAAGAGAATCCAAATTACCTACTTTAACTTCTGGTTCAATAATTCCAGCTTCTATCATTGCAATTTGCTTTGCAAAGGTTGATTCATGGAACACATCACCCCTTCTAGGACCAGTATGAGTAAACATACGTGTAGTCATTGTTGTAATTCCATATGCTTCAGCATAGTATCGACCTAATAAGTCTGTACCCACTTTAGAAATTGCATATGGTGATGCTGGATGAAATGGACACTCTTCATTAATTCCATCAGCTGGCTTTTTATCAGCTGGTATCTTCCCAAATACTTCTGATGATGCACAAACATGAACAATAGGGTTATAAGAATTATCATGTACCATTTGAAGATGTATAGCTTCCATAAGTCTGCATGTTCCTAATATGTTTGTATTTAATGTATCAATTGGCGCTGTAAAACTAGTTACAGGATAGCTTTGAGCTGCTAAATGAAATATATAATCTGGTTTTACGTTTTGAATTACTGTTATTAATGACACTTGATCATTTAGGTCAGCATATTCAAAGTATAATCTATCCTTCTTATTCGCCCTATCTAATAAATGTTCTACATTATCTAATGGACTTCTCCAACGGCATACACCATAAATATCCCAATCTGTATTATCAATTAAAAAATCACATAAATGTGATCCTACCATACCTGTTACACCTGTAATTAATGCCTTTTTACTCATTTTATCTTCTCTCCTATTTATATAATTTATAATCTTCTGCCTTATAGTACATGATGCGAGTACCATTGTTTTCGAATTCAAATGGAACATAAAGCAAATTGTCTAGTGCATTTTTAACAGCTTCCTGTTTGTCTTCTTCAACATAAAACAATAGAAAACCTCCACCACCAGCTCCTAATAATTTACCCCCTAGTGCCCCAGCTTTTATTGCTTTATCATACCATATATCAATAGTATCGTTAGATATATCTGTGGTAATTCCTCGTTTTAATTTCCATGTATAATCTAATAATCTACCAAAATCATTAAGATCATTTTCTGAAGTTAGTATACACTCGGCATCATCTACCAGTGATAACATTTCCTTTAATTCTCGAACCTTATCCTTGGTTGCTTTCTCTTGTTCTTTAGCTATAGAACTTGAGAATCTGGAAAATCCAGTGAAGAATAACATTAGATTATTATTTAATGCTCTTTTTCTTGAATTTGATATAATAATTGGATTTACACTAAATCCATCACTAGAAAACTTAATTCTATTCAGACCACCAAATGCAGCTGCTATTTGATCTTGTACACCACCACTCTCATTACATAAAACACGTTCAACATAAATGGCATCTTTAGCAAGCTGCATTTTATCAACATACTTACCTTTTAATGCATAAAATGCATTAAGCATTCCAACAGCAAACGAACTACTTGTACCCAATCCAGACCTCGCTGGTAAATCTGCTGCATAGTCCATTCTAATTTCTTGCATATTCATATATTTCATAGCTTCTCTGACAGCGGGATGCTTTATTTCGTCAACGGTTTTTGTTCTTTCAATAATACTATATGTAATCTGATTACTATATTCAAAGAATCTTGGTAAATGATCAACAGTTACAATACAATATTTATCAAAAGTAGTGGAAATAACACTACCACCATATTCATTATAAAAACCAGGGTAATCAGTTCCACCTCCAAAAAATGACATGCGGAACGGTGTTTGTGTAATAACCATTTATTCTACCTCCCCAATAATACTTTTAACAGCTTCATATAAATCACTATAAAACATACAACCTTCTACATTAGCATTACTACTCTCACTAATCAGTATAGATTGGCAGCCAGCATTTTGTCCAGCTTTAACATCTCTTTCATCATCACCAATCATATACGATTTAGATAAATCTATATTATATCGTTCTGCCGCTGCTAATAACATCCCCGGTTCTGGTTTTCTACATTTACACTTAATCTTATACTCTGATCTTTCACCTTCAAACCCTTTATCAGGATGATGAGGGCAATAGTAAATATCATCAATGTATGCTCCTTCTTCCCCCAATAAAGTCTCTAACTTATTATTAATTTTTTCTAATTCTTCTACTGTACAGTCACCACGCGCAATAACAGGTTGATTCGTTATTATTACAGCTAAATACTCGCTATTATTAATCATTTTAATAGCTTCTGCTGCACGTTTCATTAGTGTAATCTGATCGGGGGTCACAATAAAGTTTTTATATTCATTAATTGTTCCATCTCGATCTAAAAAAATCGCTCTTTGTTTCAATTTTAGATTTCTTTTTTCAACTTTTCCACTTATTAAGTCATTTGTTACTAGCTTAAGTCTTTCTGGAGTTCCCATATCCTTAATGTATTCTGGAGAATCATAAGCTACTAACTTCTTAGTAGCAACTAGCGGTTTTAAAATTTCTCTATCCAAATCAACTTTTTGCCCCAAATTAATCATGTCTATAACTTCAGGCGAAAGGATATGTGCGCCTGCATTTACACGATTTTTATATATTAAACGTTCATCCTCTTTGCTTAACCAGTCGATTACATAATTATTTGCATCTGTAACAACTAAAGAACTATCATATGGATGACTATTAGGATGGGTTAATATAGTAGCCAGTCCACCTTTTTCTTTATGATACCTGTAAAATTTCTGAATATCAATATCAAAAAGAACATCTCCATTCAATAAGACAAAATCATCAACTAATTCATTTTTAAGATATGCTAAAGCCCCTGCGGTACCTAATGGAGTGCTTTCTTCAAAATAGCTAATATGAACTCCAAATTCATTTCCATCTCTAAAATAATCCATTATTACTTCTTTTAAATGACCTACAACGATAACTATATCGGTAAGCCCTTGCTTCTTTAAGCTATTTATTTCATATTCAAGTATTGGATTCCCATTAATAGGAATCATTGGCTTTGGTATATCACTTGCAATTGAGCTAATTCTTGTCCCCTTACCTCCTGCCATAATAACAATTTTCATATGTGAGTCCTTTCTAATCGTTTTATATCTTAATTCTAATATTTTTTTTATTCAATACTTTTTTTAGTTTAAAATTATCAAGTAATGTCGTATTTGCCCTTTGAGCTAAAAATATATCACTATCATCAGTTAAATATATCGACTTAATTAGATTTTGATTTACGCCGATTTTTTTTGCAATCATCAGTCCTATATCATATTTAGATAAGTCTTCATCGCCAGATAAATTGAGCGTTTTAGGTATATCTTCTGAATAATTTTCAATAAGATCGACGAGTAATTGCGCTGCCGTAGCAAAATCTAAAGATGATCGGTAAGAATCCGCAAACATATCCATTTCCTTACCATCAAGTATTTGTTCAACTATTTTATCATAAAAATGTTTTTTATGTCCCAAAAGACTTGGTCCAATTAGAAAAGGATATCGAACAACATTGTAACCATATTCCCTCACTAAAGTTTCAGCCGCAATTTTTTGATGACCATATTTATTGACAGGCTTCAAAATATCTTCTTCTTTAAAATGATACATCTCTTGACTCTCACCATAAACACTATCTGTGGATGGATAAAAGAAACATTCAACATTATCAATCTTATTTAAAAAATTAGACAACGACGTTATATTGATATGCCATCCAATTTTAGGATTTTTTTCTACTAGATCTGGATTATGATATGCCGCTAAATAAACCACTTTTATAGATCTTTTATTTAACTTCAGATTTAAATTATCAATATCAGACTCATTAGTAACATCTAACTTTATCCATTCAACACGGTTTGAATTTGTTTTCACTACAGAATTAGAATATGTAGCAATAATATCTTCATTAGTAGATTCTAATATTGCTTTGATAATATATGAACCTAAAAAACCATTAGCTCCAATAACTAAATACATGAACAATCCTCCTAATATTGAAAAATATCCATTTCATTGTTTCCTAACTCTACCCCATTACTATACATTGAAACAAGCGTAGTATCTTCTAGATATTCAAAAATATGATTTACAAATGGTAGTATTTTAAACATATCACCAGCTTGAAAAATAACAATTTCTTCTTCGTTATTATAACTTAAAGTTAATTTTATTTTTCCATTTATTATATAAAAGGCCTCCTCATTATACTTATGATAATGATTTCCTCTAGTACTATCTTTAGGTGACCAAATAACATTAATTTGCTTCCAGCCATCGTGTACTAATTGAGTTAAACTTCCCTTTTCATTATCTAAACAAAAATCTGGTTTCATTAATTCTACTAACATAACTCCTCCTAAGGTATTAATTTCTCAATCTTTTCTCTTCTTGAGTCCCCTAAAAAAATATCAAAGGTGACATCTTTAAACACTGATTTAAAATAGTCTCTATTATTCATGGCATACTGAAACGGAGCATAAGCATCAGCACCACTAATATTAAACATAAATGGGTATTCTTTGAATGCAGAATGGTAATCTCTAACGAACTCTAGTATACCGCTTTGTATTTCACGTATAATTTTATCATTTTTGATATTCTTATTAGCGAATTCAAAACTATATCCCTCTGCATTATCTGCAGAATCAATGGACAATAGTGATGGTGAAGGTGAAGAAAATAATAACTCCATAAAGATATTATCTCCGTTTGTTGAATTGTGTCCTTTCCAAATATCTCTATTTTTGTTTTGACTAAAAACATAACTTATTAATCTTTTATCACAAATTTGAGCCTCACTAGCATTAATATTGTTAGAAGCTTTATCATTCGTGCCGATTAATAATCCAGTAATCTTACAATCTAATTCCCATACATCATTAACTAAGTATTCTAATGATATTGCTCCGCTTCCTGCCCAACCAGTATCGATAACATATACATTTTTATAATTCGATAAAACCTTATTGTAATATCTTTTTGCTCCTTCATTTTTAGCTTCATACCTTGCAACAATTTCTTCCCAATTTTCAATGATAAGTGATTCTATTGCAGCTTGGTTTTTATTTGTTAAATGTTCATGCTTATCAAATTTATAATCTTCAAGTAAAAAACAAGCATCTATCTCATTACATACTTCTTCTATTGTAAATCCACAATTAATTTTGTCCCAAATAAATCTTTTAAGGTAATCATATTTATATTTCGTAGCAGTTAATAACGTTGCTATATTTCTAGACCAATATACATATTCTGTGTTTTCATTAGGAAATAGGTAATCATAAACCTTTTTTATTACATCTCCATCTCTTGATAGAAATAAAATTTTGTCAATTTTATTTTTCTTACTTAATTCGTATATATAATTACAATATCCTAAAACTAAAATACCTCCATAAGTATAACCATACTCATATATTGGTGAGTATGTGCTTAATCCCGAATATAGTTTTGCATTCACAATTCCTCTATATCCAGAACCAATTATACAAGACATATTCATAGTACGATATCTATTTCCTAATTTATTGACATTCGGATAATATATTGCATCAATATTATGTTCCTTAGCTCTATTAATATCAGAAATTTTATTATCTCCTATGTGGATTATTTTTTTATTCTTATATTCTTTCTTTATAATCTCAAATAGACTTCCTTCTATCTTTGATTTTCCATAATCACAGGATACATATAATTTATCATAACCCTTATAGTTACAAGAAGTTAAAATCCTTTTTAGCAAATTTGCTGGCAAATACATATCCGAGGTAAGTATTACTGTTTTATTAGACTCAATTAATCTTTTAAACACTTTTGACATATATGGATTTTCATAACATATCTTTATTTCATTTAGAATTTCTTCTTCTATTCCATCTGAGGCTTTAATTCCTGCATATTTCTCTAATTGTTCATATATGTCATAAATATTTATTTCATAACTTTTATGAGAATCAAACTTATTAATACGTGCTTGATTTTCCATTTTTTCACGAATTGAAGCAAAATCTAAATAATTATATTTATGTGATAACATATAAAATAAGGTAATTGGACTATCAAATTTTCTAAAAATTAAAGTATCAAAAATATCAAAGGAAATTACATCATATCCCTCTAACATGCAGATAATATTTTCAAAATCTATATCTTCTTTATTAAATTCAGATTCACTTTTATCAACTAAATGATTATACAACCTATTTTCTTGTATGCCCGAATGTTGATTCAATAAACTTACCGAATTATTTTTCAACTTTCTATACTTTAGCAAATACCAAAGATTTATTCTAAGAATGAGCATAATTTTTCTGATTTTATTATCCATATCTTGGTTTTGGCAATAATATCTGTATTGTTCATCCACTACTTTATTTTTTTTTATTAAATAATAATATAGTTTTTGCTTCAATTTCATACTTTTACTCCACTCGTTTTATACTAATCGTTTTTATACTATTCCTTTTATTTGATTCATATACAAATCAAGAGATGTATCATATTTTGATTTTATTTTTGCATATGTTGAACTACCAAATTTGGCTCTTCTCAGCCTCATTCTATAATACTTTACTTTGAACCAGCTTCTTATTGGAAAATCCATAAAGATCCGGTCTAGTTGAATTAAATCCAATCTAGTTTCCATGACAGTATTATCTCGGCTATATGTTGCTTCATTTTTAGAAAACTCCATTTTATAAACATCTTTTACAATGTCTTGTAAAAATCTAACTTGCATAACCTTATTTAAAATACGATTATTACATGTATTAACTTTATAGGACATTGTCATACGATGAGAAAATACCATTTCTTTCTTATCTCTTATTCCCTTAATAAAAGCAAGAGCATAATGTTCAAGACCATCAATATAACTAAATATGAAGTCATCAAAATTATCCTCCTCGTTTGAACGAAAGATAATTTGTCCTGGTGTAGCCAGCACATTGCTCATATCAAAATTGTATAAATCTTCAGTATTAAAACAGTCAAAATAATCTCTAAGTCTTAATCCTTTTTCTGATTCTTGTAACCTACCTGAGTAAGCCGCAACAGCATTTGGATTATCCTCAAGTGTCCTAATAAGGGTGGTAAGATGATCATATAACCATACTTCATTTTCATTAGTATTTATTAAATAACTATGTTGAATTCTATTTAATAGTTTTTTAATAGCTAAACCATCTGTTATTTCTTTAGATCCCTTTTTATCATATAAAGGTTCAGATATAAGCTTATATCTTACCATCTTATTAGATAAATAAGAACTAATCTCATCAAAGATTCTAAAGTCACAAACAACCCCAAACATAATATTTCTATAATACTGGTTTTCTATATTACTTAATATTACATCTAAGCTGTTTTTGGCAAAATTAGGATCCAATGTATTAACTACATAAGTAACAAGTACACAATCCTCATTATTTTGAGCAAATAGATTATTCTCCACCATTTCAAAGCGTTTTGTATGATTATGCGCCAAATCTCTCAATTGCTTTTCTAACGCAAATTTTTCACAGAATATTTTTTGCGCCTTGCGAACAATCTCTTCTGCCTCTTTCTTATGTTCAATAACCCATTTATATTTATCCATTATTTGATTAAATGTATCTTGTGGATCATTTTTATTATAATTAATAAATAAAGCTGCGTCTTTGAAATAATGTAACATCCATGGGTTTTCATCTGAAATCATTATAGCTCCCGCTGCACACGCTTCATAAGTACGATTCGTTACAGCTCCTGCACGTCTATGAATATCTGACGAAATTACTAGACATATACCACATCTATTGATTTCATTAAGAATTGTAAAGCCATCAAAAGGTATCGGTTTCTGATAGCAATTATAACCTTCCCATGGGTTAATCCCTCCCCAACTTTCAACATAGTTAGGTCCATAAAATTTTACTTTTTCTGATTGATCTAAAAGTTTAAACAAGCTATCATGGCGGCCTTGATCTGAATTAATTTTTTCCCAATTCATCCCACAATAAAATATATAAGGGTCATCAATATTAGGTTTCATTAATGAACTACTCGGAAATGAAGCTGTTAAACTTGAAGCATCTAAAATATCTCTTTGTTTTCTACCCAATATAGCCTGAAGATGTTTCGTCATTCCACCAAAATCATATAATAAATAATCGTCATTCATCAATATATTATCAGACAGTCTTCCAACATAATCTTCTAATCCCAATGACATTTCAGGTGGACTCCATATTGTATGATAATAAAATGTATCTATGCATCTATAAGTTTCATAGTTAAAGGTAATTGCACAATCCAAATCATTACCACAAACATAATCTGGATATTCATTGAAATTAGAATCTAAGATTTTACCTGTAGTTGAAAGTTTAACGGTAACAACACCTGCTGCTTCTGCTGCTCTTTCTATTCGCTTAATTGCTTCTGCTTCTGCTGTTTCTGCTCCCTCCCATGGATTTACAAGTCCTATGGTGAATTTTGTATTTTTATTAATAGGAAAACTAGTAGAATCATTTCCAATTCCAGGGACATAATCTATTTTAGCTATTTGTTTTGCATCGTATTTGCTTATACTATTTGCAAAATACTCCATTGGTATAGCACATACTTCAGGGCTCACTTCAATTGGATTTTGATTATCTATCTCCTTAAAATCACGTATAAAATCAAGTGTACCATTACAAATTTCATTAAATACTCTCATTCGAGTACTTTCAGCTTCTGTCACCTGTTGATATATAGGTGCAATTTTATCATATTTTTTTTCTAGCTTTACTATACTCGGATGCGGTGCTGAAAAAATCAATTCGATAATATTCATTACATAAGCACTAGTAGCAAAAACTGAATATGGTAATATATTATCTGGTTTTCCATTATTCATAATAAATGATAACATACGTGCGTTACTTTTGTTAGGATGTGTAGCTACATAATAGCCCATAAGATTGCACTGCTTATTTTCTTTCTTACAGATCTTTTCAATATTAGTAAGCATACTTCCACGCCAGCCTAAATCAACTACAGCATTTTTTCCCTCAATAATGCCTATTCCAGTTAAGTATTCTGTTAAAAGTTCTCTTTCCTTCTCTCCAATTCGTTCCAAACCTTTGAATTGGTTTCTAAAAAATGTCTCAATTTTTTTTAATTGTTCTTTCGAAATTATAGGTTCATTTTGATTAGGAAATTGCCTTTTATATTCATTCAGTAACTCTTCATCGTCAAACATTACCCTATCATATATTTCTCTATAATTTAGACCATCCGTAAAACTTTTGGTTAGATAAACTAATATATCATCAATAGAATCTAGCCCGGCTAATAAAAACAACCTTCTACTACCAAATACAAATTGTGTCTTTAATTCTGGATACATTAATTCCATAGCTTTTTTGGTTATGTAACCATCTCTTAACATAAAAAATACTTTTTCAATTCCATCTTTATCAAATTGTTGTTTTAACCATTTTGCATAACCATACACTAAAATACCTGCGTATTTATAACCAAATTTATACCAATAACTATTACACCAATCATATTCTACATTTGCGGTTAATCCTGTTACAATTGATGGAACAACCGATTTATAACTATACTTTCTTAGCAAATTAACATAGGAGTCATTGATATTGGTTCCATAATTTTCACAAAACGGATTATACAAATACGCATTTATCCCACTTTTTCGTGCCATCATAACATCTGATGTCGAATTATCTCCGATATGGAATATATCTTCAGGTTCTACTCCACAATCACTTATAATTTTATCAAACATTCCACCTGATATTTTTGTGTCTCCTATATCTGACGATACATAGAGTTTTGAAAAGTTATTATATCCGCAATTAGCCAATATGTTCTCAATAACATCTTTAGGTAGATACATATCAGATGCTATTATAATCTCTTTGCCTTTTCTTAATGCATAATCGTATACTTTCTTCATTTCAGGATTCACTTTACATGCCATATACTCAGCCATTATCTCATCAACTTTAAGTGGCTTATATGACACGTGAATCTCTTCATAAATCTGATCTAAAGTTATTTCTTTTTTTCCTAATCTTTGAGCTTTTTCTCTTGCTAATGATTCTGCTGTAATTCTTGCAAAATAGAACCCTTCTGCATTTTTAGACTCCTCCAAGTGTTTAAATAAATCGGTCGGCTTATCATATATACGGATTACCAGAGTATCAAATACATCAAATGATATGCTCCTTGCTTCATCAATTTTTCCCTTAATCTTCTGCAATAACATTTTCTTCCTCCTGCCCTTTACTTTCTTTGGTAAGCTTCACATACTTGTTTAGTATCTCCCACCATTTTGACTTTACCATGTTCAATCCATACTACTCTATTGCACATTTCTTTTATTTGATTAATATTATGGGAAACAAATAATACTGTTGTTCCCCCACTCATCATTTCTAACATACGATTTTTACTCTTAGCCTGAAAATCTGCATCACCAACAGCTAGTATTTCATCAACTATTAATATATCTGGATTTACAACAGTTGCAATTGAGAACGCTAATCTCATAACCATACCAGATGAATAATTACGAATTGGAGTATTAATAAAATCTCCTAATTCAGAGAACTCTAAAATTTCTTCGTACTTTTCTCTTAAAAACTCTTCTTGGTATCCCAAAATAGCGCCGTTTAGAAAAATATTTTCCTTTCCAGATAATTCATAATCAAATCCTGAACCTAGCTCTAGCATAGGAACTATATTTCCTTCTACTTCTACTTTCCCCTCTGTTGGTCGCATAATACCTGATATCACTTTTAACAATGTACTTTTTCCAGCACCATTATTACCTATAATACCAAGCACTTCTCCTTTATTTACTTTGAAACTTACATCCTTTAAGGCCCAAAATTCTTGATACTTTACTTTTTTCATTAATTTAGCAATTGCAAACTCTTTTAATGACAAAATTTTATCATTTGATAATCTGAACTTTATCGATACATTATCGATAGATATCTTCCCATTTTCCATAATATTCTCCTAAATATAGAACACAAATTTATCCTGTGTCTTTTTAAATAAAACACTACCTAAAACTAGAGGAACTATTGTTGATATAATACAATATACAAACATTCTTGGTTCAGGAACTACTCCTTCAATTAATACTATTCTAAAAAACTTAATAAAGTAATACATAGGATTAACCTTAAGTATCGCACTAAATCCCTCTGGTAAAATACTTTCTGGATAAAATACTGGTGTAGCATACATCCAAACTAAAGAAAACACACTCCAAATAAACTGTATATCTCTAAAGAATACCATCAATGATGATAAAATAAATCCAATTCCAATACAGAATAGTAATAAACAAGCTATTACAAACGGTAAAACCAAAAATGCTTTTGTAATGCTTACACCTGTTACTAGACACATTATAAGCAATGGAAACATAGATATAAGTAAGTTTATTGATGCTGACAGCACTTTAGATACTGGATAGATATACTTTGGCACGTATACTTTAGTTATTAATGACGCATTTCCTACTATGGCTCCAATAGAAACATTTGTTGCTTCTGAAAAGAAATTAAAAAGTACAATTCCAGCTAGCAAATAAACTGGATAATTTTCTATATCTGCTTTAAATATAGTAGAAAAAACCACATATTGAACACTCATCATAAGTAGTGGATTTAAAAAGCTCCAAAAAGCTCCTAATACTGATCGTTTATATTTAATTTTAAAATCTCTTGATACTAATTGTTTAATAAGAAATTTATATTTTTTATACACATATATAAGTATAAGTCCATAGCTTTTCTTTTGTTTTTCCGCCTTAATAATTAAGTTAATACAATAAATAATTAAAACTAACGCTCCCACTCCTACTAATTCCCAATAATGAGGCCCAGTCCATACATAATCCTTCCCATAAGTTGCAAATGTCAAAACACCTTTCTTCTCTTTTTCTAATTGGTATAACTTTTGGCCTTCCACTTGAGTTTTCGATGAATACCATGGTGATACTGCATTACCAATCTCTCCATCTAGTGAGGTTATCTGAATTGATAGTGTATGACCTTTTACATCTCTAATAGGAGTGCCCAAAATAAATTCCAGTTGTTCGCTGTCAACCAACATAGAAACATCTATCAACTTTTCATACTCTACATTTTTAGTTGTTTCATCAATTAACTTTACATTAATTGTACCCGTATTATCCCTAGCAAAAGTTGAAATCCATAGATCGAATCTTTCTATAATATCCATTTCACAGATAAACGTTTGCTTTATCGTATCTCCTGCTGTTAATTCCTGTAGTGGATAATCTCCTGGTATTCTATCCAGTTCATACTTAGACTGCCTCTCAAACAGCTGACTTCCCGAAGCAAAGTAAAATACCATAGCTAGAAAAGCATAAGCTAGCAAAATTCCTAGACAAAATCTTATATTTTTTTTCTTTAAAGTTTTCATGATTTTTTCCTCTTTCAATATTATACATAAAGAATTAAACGTATAATTTTAGCATTTAATTTATACCACCATGCATTTTTCACATTGGATTTTGTTATTGTCCCTTCTATCCAAGCTGATTTTTTTATTGGCGCTCCTTGGCCTTTTACAAATAATTTATTATATACTATATTTAATAAATTGTTTTTCTTTAAATCAGTTTTTGTCATTGGTATCGCTAATGGGTACACATTATTTTCAGTTATGTCATCAGAAAATAAAAATTTACCATATACATCCACTTCAGGTTTAGATGGATTCATCATACTCTTTTTGCAAAGTTTAAATGCAATTTTACGAGATTTGTTACTATCTAATATCTGTCCATTCAAATTTTTCGAAGCATTTATTGCATATTCACAAACAGTTTCAATTTGATTATTAATTGGCCAAACATTTATATTTAAATTCTCACTCGATGAAAAGATAGGTATGTAATTTCCCCCACTTTCTTTGTATCCAGTAGTCATTCCATTTTCTGCACAACACAGGCATTCAAATAAATTATTATTAAAATTTATTTTTTCTAACAATCCCGAATTCTTGTTAAACAAAAAAGTATTAAAATTCTTTTCATCTAAGTCTTCTGGTATATTATACATTCCAAAATAATAACCTGTTATTCCACCCCTTTTTTCAACACTGTCTAATAAATTTTGTAAACTTCGTTGCAATGTGCCTGTCCAACCAGAATCAACGATTGCATATTTAACATTATCAAATAATTTTTCCTGCTCCAAATATCCTATTGTACTACCATATGCTTGTTTTGAGTGTTCAACTACAAACTTTAAAAATGATGTATTCTCTTTTAACTTATCTTTATAGTCAATTATTTCATAGGGATTTAGTACTCTATTAAATTCTATCTCATTAATATTTAATTCATTGCATACCTTTTCTTGTTCCTTCTCAGTTAATAATCCTCTCTCCATTATTTTTTTTAAATTAACATTAATGCCATTAATACAGATTTGATCCAAACATTCCTCTCCCTGTATATGATACTGTGGGACTCTCCATGCCATCCTAGACCCATATAAATATCGGCATTCTATATTTATATGTTGATGTTTAACTATAACATCCGCTACTTTTTTCATTATGTAGCCATCTCGTGACAAAAAATAAAGTCTCTTGATTTTATTTTTTACAGCCTCCTCAATAACCCAACTAATATATAAAAATATTAGAGGCCCTGTCATTGTAGCCGAAACATTATATACAACATCATCATTACCCTTACTATTATTCATTGTTTCAATAGAAGCATTAAACATTTCTATACCGCTTTTTTTCAAAACATTTAGATATCTATCATAATAATTCATATTTAATTCCGCCTTAATAATCTTATTATCCATCCGGGAATTAATCCCACTACCAGAGGTTTAATAGAATAAATATAGCCTCTTGGCATTAAATCCATTTTTTTATAATTAATCAGTCTTAACTGGAACTCATCAATACGATAGCGATACTTTCTTTTTTTCCAATCATCTTTTTCTTCCCTATAAATAAAGTACGGTTCTTGGAGATTGTACCCTCTATAGCCCATTTGATATAATCTCATAAAAAAATCAAGATCTTCTGCTCTTCTTGTTTGTTTTATCAGCCTATAACCATTGAGTTTTTTATAAACCTCTGTTTTAACCATTATCGTAGGATGCATAAAAGGTGATCCCCATAAAAAGTCTTCAACGGTTGGACTTTCCTTTACTTTTCTTACCAAATCAGAGTTATTATTTCTCAAAATCTTAGAGCAACACCCAACTAGTACATAGTCCAAATTATTTTCCAAAAAATTATATTGCTGCTCTAGCCTGTTTTCTAAAGATATGTCATCCGCATCCATTCTTGCAATGTATTTTCCTTTTGACATTCTTATACATCTATTTAATGAATATGCCAAACCTTTATTATCATCATTGTCTAATAGAATAATTCTACTATCTTTTTTTTCAAAGGATCTGAGCACATCAATTGTATTATCCAATGAACCATCATTACAGATAATAAATTCAAATTCTTTTAAAGTTTGGTTTAATATAGAATCAATAGCTTTACAAAGAATATTGACATCTTGAGTATTATAAACTCCCATTATTACTGAAACTTTTATTCTTTCCAATAATTTTTCCTTCCTTTATTGTCTCTTCTTTTATTAGTGAATAAACTTTTCTCATTACCTTATCACAATTTAAAACGTCAAAATCCTTTACTTTCTCCAATGAATTATTCACCAAAATATTTTTATCACTCATACTCAAAATATTTTGTATTGCATTAGCATAATAATAATCTTTGTTTTTTTTACAAACTAATCCATTCTTACCATCAATCACAAATTCTCTTGTCCCTCTAGTATCAGAAGCAATCATTGGTAAACCTAAAGCCATTGCCTCTAGAGCTGCCATACCTAAACCTTCACGTTTTGAAGAAGTTACATAAATATCAGCACTCTTTAAATACGGAATGACATCATTACAATACCCTAAAAAGTGTACTTGATTACTGATTTTTAACTTTGATGATAAAATTTTAAGCTTTATCATATAATCTCCATCACCACATAATACCAAATGAATATCTTTATTTTGTAATTTTTTCAATGCTTTAATTATAACCACTTGGTTTTTATTATTATTAAGCTCACCAACATTAATTAATATTATTTGATTCATAGATATATTAAGTGATTCCCTTACCTCCTTCTTATTAATATTGGTATTTT
Source organism: Lachnospiraceae bacterium (assembly GCA_019421365.1). Classification (GTDB taxonomy): domain Bacteria; phylum Bacillota; class Clostridia; order Lachnospirales; family Lachnospiraceae; genus Anaerosporobacter. The sequence goes on along the minus strand of JAHZFJ010000006.1, from coordinate 90,445 downwards.
CAAACTTATTTAAATCTAACCCAGGTCCTGGAACTTTAAATACTATTACAAATTTCCATTTTTTCACTATATTTAAATCTTCATCATTAATTACTAAAATTATTCTTGTCCAATATGCTAGAAATCTCTCAATTGGATAGTAAATTAGCCAATTTATTAAAGGTGCCCCTTTATAAAAATGAAAACCATGAGCCGTATATATTACAGGAATTCTACCATAAAAATGTGCAACAATCCGAACCAAAAAACTAGCCATCGGTGTATGACAGTGTATAAAATCAAAGTTTTCTTTTTGCAAAATCAATTTTAATTGCTTATAAGCTTCTATATTGGGTTTTATTTTAAATGGTGATCTTACAAAATCAATTTGATGGCAAATTATAGGTAGTTCTTTAATTTTCGAATTATCATTTCCATAGTGTGGTGTTTTAAAATTACTGGCATAATGTATCTCATAACCCATATCTAATAAAATTCTGACATTATTCAGTTCAAACTGTGGTATAAATCCACTAATAGATGCTACAAGCAATACTTTTTTTGACATAATTTATTTTTTCCTCCAAGATTAAAGTACTTACCTTTACAAGTATTTTGTAATATTTTTTCAAAAAATACAATCGCTATTATAACAATCCAAAATAAACACATTGACTTAAATTATGGTAAAGATCTACCACCAAATTCTCTTTCTTGCATGCTTCGTTATTTCTAATCTATCCTTATATCTATACATTAAGGTAGCTCGGGAGACCATAAAGATTAAAGACACTCCAATTATCCCCAAATCAGCATCCCCAATACCATTTATAATAAATTCTTTAGTATTTACATCATTCCATATATTCTCAGTATTAAAATAATCCAATGGTACATATATTAAATATCTTTAATAAAATTTAGAGCTGTCAATCTCTTGTTATTCATTGTATTCTCATAACTATACTTCAATTATTCATAATACCAGTCTCCAAACATCTTCCTTATCGCCCCAACACGCTTCATTACTAACTTCACTAACCAAGCTGTTCCTGGAATTATAATCGTTCTTTTTCCCTCTTTTTCTCTAATACTCTTTATCATCATAATTGTATCTACATATGATTCATCCTGTGGTAAGAACAAACCACTACTGCTATTTTGAATAATCTCTTCCATATAATCACACAACTTCTCTATATGAATCATACTTCTCTTATTATGAATCTTCGGATAAATCGGATTATACGTTGCTAGTTTAACTAGCCTAGTGTAATTTCCCCTGCAGCCTTCACCATATACCATAGGAGGTCGTATAATTGCCACACGAAATTCCTCTGTTTCCATTTCTCTTAGCTTATATTCTGCTTCTAATTTTGACTTACCATATAAAGTATCTGGATTTGGCTCAGTATCCTTTGTAATATGAGTAACCGCTGATCCATATACTGCTGCAGTGCTCATAAATATCAATTGCTTGACTCCTGCACTTTTTGCTTTTGTAGCGATTTCTATCGGCATATTATAATTTACTTGTCGATACAATTCTTCCATTCCGCTTTTTTCTTTTTGATGTACGATGGCAGCTAATACGATTACCGCATCGTATTGTTCATAGTTAACATATTTCCAATCACTATTCGATGCATGTACCTTTTCAATAATTACCTGATCTTTAGTTTGCATCTCCTCATGACATGAACACTTATTCATTATGTGTTTTTCAAATTCATTTCCAATATAACTATTGGCTCCAACTATTAGAATCTTTTTCATGTAATTATACTCTTTCTATGATCAATCTGCCTTGTCTTTCGTCGCGGCTAACTCTTGTATCACTATACCGGCTACTAAACTACTTTCTTCTTGTTTTTCACCTTCCTCAGTTCCACCTTCCTTAACTCCATCATGCTTAAGCACACAACCCACGGTCTTAACTATCAACATGATATCCTTCATCAGGCTAATGTTATCCACATATTCCCCATCATATCTCGCTTTAATAGGAATGGGTAATTCATCTCTACCACTAACCTGTGCTAGCCCAGTAAGTCCCGGACGTACTGCATTTGCATCATACAGATCTCTTTCTGCAATTAGATCTTCTTGGTTCCATAATGCAGGCCTTGGCCCAACTATAGCCATATCTCCAATCAATATATTGAAAAGTTGTGGTAATTCGTCTAAACTCGTCTTACGTAGGAACCTTCCAATCGTTGTTATGTATTGTTCTGGATTGGTAAGTAGATGTGTTGGTACATCTTTAGGAGTGTCTATTCTCATAGTTCGAAACTTTAGTATATTAAAATATGTTTTATCTTTTCCAACACGTTTTTGCTTAAAGAATACGGGCCCTTTGGAAGTACATTTAATGATAATTGCAAGTATAATAAAAAGCCATGATAACACTAGTATTGCTAACGCTGACAGTATACAATCAAAGAAACGTTTCATATAATGTCTATAGATCATAAACTTGTTCCCTTCCTAATGTTCTGCAAACTAATAAACATGGAAAAGTAGAATTAACTATCATATAACCAGTTAATCCTACTATTCACATATTACAACTTCCTTAATTCTACAACATTATTAATTCTTCGTCAATAAAATCCCCGTGTATTTACAAATGTTTTATTTTCCTACATTTCCATCTTCTTAAACACTACAGAAGCTCCTACCGCAATTATTGCCGTAAGCAAAACTTCAACCATAATCATTCCGAGGAATGCTAGTTCTATACCAACGTATTTATTGAATAATACTGCTGCAAATATACCTGCGGCTATACAGATTGACATACAAATCATACGTAACCACTGTTTTCCTGTTACCCCAACTGTATTACCTAGTAGAGCCTCACTTAATACTGCAAGGTAAAGCTTGTTGGATTGTAAACATACATAACATAATACACTTAATACTACAGCGACAATATTCATTCTTACTACAATAGCCACAGGTAGCACAATTAAAATCCCATCGATTATTGCACGAATATGTTCAATAACGGTTGCGTACCATAATTTCTTCAAAGGTGAATCTGGTATTAGATACGTATACGGATTTTCTAATTCCTTTGCCCATTTTGTTGCAAACCCCGAGAAGATGAACGTACAGTAGGCTCCTGCCCCTGCCACAATAAACAATGCATATTCTCTTACTTCCATATCCTTCGATAAATAAGCAATCGCTATACCTACTCCCAGACATACTAGATTGTACACCCCAAAGATAAAGAATCGTTTCTTCTTATATTCAAGGATCTGCCGGTAAAATATTGCTTTCGCATAATTCCCTTTGTATTCTATAGTGGCTGCTTTTAATTTTGCTTTCTTACCACCAACGACTGCAACTTCTCCTCTTTTACTACGTATTCTGGCTTCCTCATAGTCATCTGCGAATTTCATAGCATCTTGATAATATAATCCAGTACATGACATACGGTATGCAATAACAAAAAGAACAATTGTTGATAATAGATATAAACAGGTGCAAATTACATTTAACGTCGTTGCTCCTAAGAATAGTAATCGATAACAAGCAATACTCCAACCAATGATTGGTACCATCTGAAGATATGGATTGCTTAGGAAAGGCCCTACAAATGCTAAACTCTTATCGTATTCAAAGAACAGATACACACCTATGATTACAATTGCTATAATAAAAAGTAATAAGGCTTTACTAATAACATTCAAAGTTTTCCTACTCAATCGTTCATTACCATATAAGATAATCATTAAGCTAATCTCTAATGTATTCTCAACAACCTGGCTTACTATGAAATAGAGAATCATCTTATATAAAGGTATATGAAACCAGATTACTCCAATTGGTATGAAGACTAAACCAACTACCACACTTAGAATTATGTTTTTGATATATGCGTAAACCAATATTGACTTAGGTGAAACTGGAGATACAAACAATAGGTGAATATCACTCTTTTTGAAAATCAAGCCTTTTCGTTTTGCAAATGTAATAAGATTTCCAGGTAAGAAGAACAATGCTATTACCGAAAACACCATTACAAGTCCTTCTGATGAGTCAATCTTAATATCTGCAACCATATCCTGGAACACAATATACATCCATACAAAATATGCTATTGCAAGTATACAATAAATTACAGTAACTGGTTTTCTCACCGATTTCTTCAGTTGATTCTTAAAAGAAGTTTTATAAAGGTATTTGATTGCCTCCATTACACTTCACCACCAGTCACTTGGAAGAATAGCTCCTCTATATCTTGATGTTTTGCTTGTTCTTTCGTATATGTAGCTAGAATTTTACCTTTATTCATAACAAACATCACATCCCATAATTCCTTAACCATCTCAAGCATATGTGTACTGATTAGTACTGTCACTCCATCTTCTTTTAATTCAAGTACTACATCTTTTAATTCTTTGATTGCCTTTGGATCAAGACCAACCATTGGCTCATCAAGTAATATTACCTTCGGTTTAATAGCTAACGCACAGCAGATACTTACTTTTTGCATCATTCCTTTGGATAATTCGTTTCCTAATTTATCTTGCTTATCAAAAAGCTCGAACCTCTCTAATAGGTATTCGATATATTCTTCTTCATCCTCGATACCGTATGCTTTACATATGAATGTAAGATGTTCCCTTACTGTTAGGTTATCATACAATGCCGGTAATTCAGGAACATAGGCAAATAACTTCTTTGCTCCCACAGTACGTGCTGGCAGATTTTGAATTGTTATGCTTCCATCATATCGTAACAATCCCGCTATACTTTTTATAACTGTAGATTTACCTGCACCATTTGGTCCTAATAGAATTGCCACTGATCCATCTGGTATCGATAGATCCACCTGATCTACTGCAAGTAATTTTCCAAATTTCTTTGATAATTGATTGATTGTTAACATACTATCCTCCTATATATTTACTTTATTAGCATTACGTACTTAATAACATAAAGTTACTCGTACTTATTATACTGGAAGAATTAGTTGAATTCATTAATTTATGATTAAGATTTTCATTCTTTGTTATATTTACCTTTAATATTAGTTCTATTCGCGGCTCTATCTTACATAGATAATAGGCAAAATAAGAAATAGCATCCCTACCCTCGCAAAGTAAGATGCTATTGTCTTATTAGATATTAATTTTTCTACTGAGGGCAACAGATTTTAAATCTGTCACTTCTTAATTTGATTATACACTAGGGCGCTTGGTTAATCAAGCGCCCTTTTTATACATTTTAACAATTAAAAATTTCCGTTCCTAATAATTCTTGGTGTCACAATTGGTGTCATAATTTTCTCACACAAACTTCACGCAATGACTCAATATTTTACATAATAATATATATTGTTATAAAATTTTGAACAACTCCCTCAAATATTGTAATATTATCCATTTCATGATATTGTTATCTATATGTTTCACAGAATTGGGCATGCTAACATTACATTTACTATTATATTAACAAAATTGGAGGTAAATGAAACATGCCCGAAGAATGCATGCAACTAGCAATAGAAGATAATTTAGAAACTGCCACAAAACAGAAGCTCCCACCAGGAATTACAAGAAGAAAAGATGGGCGCTATCAAGGAAGATTCACGAGTAATGGTAAACGTTATACTCTTTATGACAAGAATCTACGTACCTTAAAGAAGCGTCTAGCAGATGCTAAATACGAGGCTGACCACGGATACTACTGTACTGGAGGACAAGTCACGCTTGGAAACTGGTATCAGACTTGGCTAGATGAATACAAAAGTGTAGTTGTTAAGAACTCAACAATCCTACTATATACTACTAGCTATGAACGTTATATCTCTGATACTCTAGGCAATTGCAAACTACAGGATATCCGTACGATTCATATTCAAAAACTCTATAACGACTTACAAAAGAACGGATTAAGCGTAGGAACCATTCAGATTGTCCATGCGGTTCTATTCAATATATTCAAGCTTGCCCTTAAGAACGACATTCTAATCAAAAACCCCTGTGTTGGTGCGGAAATTCCTCGCGAAGAAAAGAAAGATCCTCGCGTATTAACAGCTAAAGAACAAGAGATTTTCTTAGAAAATATTCGAGGTAATTATTATGAGCCAGTACTAAGGGTTGCGCTGGGAACCGGGCTACGTATCGGTGAGCTTCTTGGCCTTACTTGGGATGATATTGATTTTAAATCTTCAACTATATCGATATCTCGTACTCTTTTGTATATGAAAGATCGGCAAACCGGACGATTTTCTTTTCAATTCCAAACTCCTAAAAGCCGCTCAAGTAAACGAATTGTTCCATTAATTCCTTATCTAGCTGTATTATTAAAAGAACAAAAGAAGTACCAACATGCGCTACGTATAGCGAGAGGCCCTTTTTGGGCTCCACTTCCTAATATGAAAAACCTAGTTTTTACTACTAAGAATGGTACTCCCATTCAGGAAGTTTATATCGTCAAATGTTTGAATGCTATTACAGCAAAAATCAATCGAATCGAACACCAACAAGCCTTATACGAGAATCGTGATCCCATTCCTTTTGAGAAGATTACTCCTCATACCCTTAGACATTCCTTTGCTACTAGAGCATTTGAGAATGGTCTGGCACCAAAGACAGTACAAGAATTATTAGGACACAGTAATATTAATCTAACGATGAACTTATATACACATGTCACACAAGATATCAAAGTTCGAGAGATGGAAAAGATGTATCACATATTTAACTGATTTCCATATATTTTTTATGCAAGTGGTGTAGAATTGGTGTAAACACCTATATTTTATCAAATTTACCAATCTTGCAAACCCTTATAGTATAAGTGTTTTTCGCTCCAAATCTAGGCATTTTGAAAGATAATATTTCATAATGTTTCGTGAGTTGCTAATTATAGATAAATATCCCCAGAGAACTCCTAAAACCCCGTGTTTGACAGAGTTCTTTGGATTAAGTAATGGTCGTGTTTTGAATATAAAACTATATTTTGACACCACTTTCGCTTGGAAAATACCTTTAATAGTAACGATACTTCGGAACAACTATGTAAATGTAATTGTGTAACTTATGTTACATAAGTTATTTAACCGAATTTTAGGAGGAAGAAAAACATGAAAAAGAATTTCGTAAAGAAAAGTCTTGCATCTACTCTTGCATTAGCAATGGTAGCTACAGCAATGCCAGCAGCTTTCACAACTGCATCTGCAGCAAAAGCTCCAGCATTAAACAGAACATCTAAAACGCTTTATATCAATGAAAACGCAGTTGGAAACAGCTATGATTTCAACATCAGCAACAAAGTAAGTGGTTCAAAATACTCTTGGACAACTTCAAACAAAGCAATTGCTACAGTTAGCTCAAAAGGTTTAACTAAGCCTGGTACAAAAACTGGTGAAGCTACAATTTCTTGTAAAATCACTTTACCAACTAAGAAAACTAAAACTTTAAAAGCTACTGTAACAGTTAAAGAAAACGCTACTAAAGTTTGGGCTAAAAACGCTCCAGAAAACAACACTGTAGGAATTGGCGAAAAAGTATTCGATTTCAACAGCGGATTCTCAACAGCTTCAGGCGCTAAAGCTACTGACTACAGAATGTGGGAAATCGACGAAGCTACTAACACAGCTGGTGCTACAATCGATAAAAAATCTGGTGTAGTAAATACTACTAAAGCTGGTGAATTCAAAGTTAGAGTAAGAGCTTACCAAAACAAAGAAAAATTAGCTGCTAACGATACAGTTGATTCAGAATGGATGACAATCAAAGTTGTTTCTTCTGTAAAATCAGTTGCTCAAACAGCTACTAACAAAGTTGCTGTAACTTTCGATGATAACATGAAAAATGTTGTTAAAGCTGAAAATTTCGCTATCAAAAACAAAGCTACTAACGTAGTTTCTGCTGTTAAAGGTATCGAATTCTCAGAAGATGGTAAAGTTGTTACTGTAGAAACTTTCGCATCATACGCTGATGGAGCTACTTATGTATTAACATATGGCGATAAAGAATTCGAATTCGCTACTACAATTGGTGAAGTTGCAACTATCGAAGTTAAAACTTCTACAGTAGTTGAAAACAAAGCTACTGAAATTGAATACGTATTAAAGAATGCTAACGGTGTAGATATCACTGACGCTAAAAAATCTTCTGTAACTATCGAAGAAGTTGAAAATAAAGACGGATGGTATAACACAACTGACGGAAAACTTACTATCTTCAATAAAGGAAGCGTAGCTAAGCTTAAAGTTACTTACCACACTTACAAATATGACACAGCTGGAAACGAAGAAGGTGCTGTATCTGTAGAAGCTACAATCACTGCAGTTGAAGAATCTTCAGCTACAATCGGTGCTTACAAAAACTACGTAATCACTGACAAAGATTCAGTTAACTGGGATAAAGTTACTGAAAACAAAAACGTAATCAGTGTTAACGAAACAATGAACTTATTCTTAAACGCTGTTGATTCAAACAAAGAAAAAGTAACTGGTCTTACTTTTGAATCAGGTAACGAAAACATCTTATTAGTATCTACTGTAGATGATCACGCTACTTTAACAGCTGTTAAAGAAGGATCAACTGTAGTTGTTGTTAAGAACGAAAAAGGTTCTGTACTTTGGACTTTACCAGTAGTTATCAAAGCTGAAAGAAAAGCTAACGCTATCTCATTAGCTAAGAGCTCAACTACTTTAGTAACTGGTACTGAAATCGCTACAGATTCTATCGAAGTTAAGATCAAAGATCAACATGGAGATGATTACGCAGTAGAAGGTAACTTCGCTAATCCAGTAGCTGTTAAAGAATACACTAACGGACCTGTAATCGGTGTTGACGGTAAAAACATCACTGTAGATGCTAAAACAGCTGCAGCTGGTACTTACCAATACAAAGTTGCTTTAGCTAACGATGCTAACAAAGTTACGGTATTAACAGTAGTTGTTAAAGAAAAACCTTCAACAGCAGTTAACTCATACAAATTTGAATTATCAACAAACACTGTAGATACAGTAGTTGATGAAGATACAACAGCTACTAAATCTGTAGATGTTAAAGTATTAGGTTATGCTGGTGGTCTTGCAGTTGAAAACGCTGAAGCTAAAATCACTGTAACTGGACCAAACAAATATGAAAAAACTTACGATAACAACTTCAAATTTGAATATGTAACAGTTTCTAACGGAACTATCACTAAGTTAGAAAAAGGAACTTACACAATTACAGCTGAAAAAGATGGAAAAACTATCGCTAAAACAGCTATCGTTGTAAGTGATACTCAAGCAGCTCCAACTGTAACTCTTAACAAGACTACTTACGCTGGTATCGTTGATGATGCTACTGTATTAGCTGCTATGCAAGAAAACACAACAGTTAAAAACGCTGCTGGTAAAGAATTAAAAGTTGCTGACGGTGTTGGAATCACTGGTGTAGAATACACTAAGAATGGTTCTTCTGTATTCGTTAAATCTGTAACTGTTAAAGAAAACTTCGGTGCTAACAGCTTCGAACACACTGTAACAGTAGGAAAAACTATTACAATCAAATAATATAACTTACTGGAAGAATATCAAAAGACGCGAAGCGACATTTGATTTCACTCGATAAGTAGCGATAGAACAAAGTTCTATGCTAGGACTTCGAGCCATAAGGATATAGAGTATCCCCCAGACAAGAATGAAAGTTCTCTGTCTGGGGGATATTTTTTTGTTTTATGAGCCATTTAGCAAAACAGTGGTACATTATAGAATATAATGTACCACTGTAAGCTTGTATTATCGTTTTCTAGACGTTTTTCTTGATTATTCGATTAATTGCTAACCCTACACCAATTAAGAACCAATATAGCGGTGCTACAGTTATGGTAGAATCATTAGCAATCGAAGTTACTAAATAACCAAATGTACCAGCTAAGATGGCGATACCAATACGAACCTCATATCGTTCTAAGGTATGTTTCATATATAGCCTTAAGCTTGATATTGCATACATAACATAAAAAACAAGGAATGTGATTAGTGATGGTATACCTGTCTGTGTAGCAATTTGCAAATATAAGCTGTGCGGTTTTGTAATAACTTCATTATTAAATCCTGTATGATATAGATTCAAATAATCCGTATTAGGGAAATATAAAGCGTATGTATCTGGTCCAGTACCAAGTATAGGGTGATCCTTAAGAATTGGTATGGTTTTATCCCAAATATAACCGCGACCACTACCTATATTCCAATATGCTTTAAATTCTTGTTTTTGATCAATTTTAAGAAGTTTTCCATAGTTATTACAGTAATAATATGTACCATCTGTCTGATTTGTAAAGTACCATACAGAGTCTTCTACATTGACTGCGAAACAAATTATTGAATCATATTGAGCTATTGAAAATTGAAAATCTTGAAAGTGTTCATCCGTTAAAGTAATAATCCTGCTATCTGCAGAGAGCTGCTGTTCTAGTTCATTTCCCGAGGAGTCACGAAATACAAAAGCATATTGCCCGTTTTCTTCTGAAAACTGTATCTTAAGAAGCTCCTCTTTATATACCAATTCAACTTCTTTATCGCTTGTAATAATACTAGATAGATTCGAGTCAGGCTTGGCCGTTGAATCAGTAATCGTTTTGTATGTATCTGCGATATAATTACCTATAGGATTATCTAGGCTTATATTAACCACGATGAAAATGAGTATACATATTGCAATTCCTGATATGATTTTCTTAGTATGTTTTCTGATGTAGGTACGATACATTATAGCAAAAAGTAGTACTAACACCAGTAATCCAGCTATCATACCAATAATGCCGCTTGAAGATTTACTACCGAAAGCACAGCAAATCAAGCCGATCACTAACAATCCACAAAGTATCCTTTTAATATACCCTTTAACTGAATACATCACGATAAGTAATAAAGGAATGAGTAATGCAACCAATAAACCAACATAATTGGGATTGTATAAAGTTGCATATACATGTCCCTTTTCAAAGCGAAAGGATAACTCATTCTTTGAGATGAGTGATTTACCAAAACTAGTTTGAAAGAAGTCATGACCAATTAATTGAGAAAGACCTATAGATACAACAATCGTAGTCATTATTATAATGGTATTAACTATGATTTGAAGTTGCTTTGTCGTTAACACGAAAAGGTATGTATAAAACACTACCAAACCATAACCAAGTAATATCCACATTGTTTCAAACTGCTCGACCATACCACGAAGGGCGATTTGACCGTGTTTTGAGGTTATTGTCGAGACAACAATCAGTAGCATATACAAAGCTAATGGTATAAAGCATTTTTCATCTATAAACAGATTACTAGTTAGAGGATATTTTGATTTATTTCTTTTAGACTCTTGATATGTAACGAATACTGAATACCCCATATACAGAATCATTAGAGTACAGAATATCAAAAACAATATAGATTTAATCTTCAAAAATATGTCCATCGTAGTTGTTGCTTTACTATACCATATGTAATCAGCTAGATATGTTTCTACTTTTAGCGCACGAACTGCAATAGGGACGAATAAGACAGTCATAAGTATTGGTATTATAGCCAATATGGAGGAAGATCTTTTCTCATTCTTAGTAGTCTCCTTCATTTTGTTAGCATGTATTTTCTTCTTTGACATAGTTTTCTCCTTGAAGAGTTAAGATATGTCTATTATAACTTCCTGTTAATTCCATTACAAGTAGATATACTAAATCCTTCCATAAAACTAGTGTTTAACCTTATGAAAATGTAACTAAAAAACTTCTCATACATGTGATATGCTATCCATGTGATGAACAGTTTAATTAATATAAACTATTCATCCACGGATAGCTTCACTGTATGAGAAGTATGAGTTAGATATTCATTGCTTCAATTTTCTTCTTTCTAGCTTGTTCTGTGCGGATTATCTTATTACATGCGAATCCAACACCAAGAAGCACCCAGAATATTGGTGCAACACCAATGGTTGAATCATTAATTAGGCCCGAAACCATATAGCCAATAACAGATATACAGATCAGTACTCCCATTTGCTCTGCGATAGTATCTAATGCAGATTTTTTAAATGTAATGAATGAATACACAATGTACATAACGCAAAGGGCAATAAACGCGATACAAGAAATCATACCAGTTTCTATAGCCATTTGCAGATACATATTATGTGGTTTAGTAACGATTTGAGAATCAAAACCATTGTTATACTTACCTACATAATCATTTTGTGGGAATTCATAAGCAAACGTATTAGGTCCAGAACCTATTAAGATATAGTCTTTGATTAATGGCATAGTACGAGACCAAAGGTATCCTCTACCTGTGAATATAGATTCATGATCAGTAAATAAACTTGCTGGCGCAGATTTAATTTGTTCAAATTTATTGTATTTATTCATGTAAGAATAGCCTTCTGTCTCATTTTTGCTTTTAAAATACCATTCTTTATTGTCTATCATCGCTTCAAATCCAAAAGTTGTTTCATCCCCAATAAAAGCAGGCATAAATGTCATTGAATTGAAGATTGGGTCCACTAAAGTAAATTTCATAGTAGTATCATCATAAGATACATCGTATATTACTTCGTTTTCATCAGCTACACTAAAATCGATTTGTCCCTCGCTGTTTAATAAGCAACGAACTCTCATTTCTTTACCATTATATTTAATTAAAACATAATCATCAGTTGTTTCAATAGCTTCCAATGTATGAACTTGGTCTTTCGATGTTAATGCATTCTTAATACTATTAAGATAAGCGTTGTCTTGCATTGCATTTACTATAAAGAAAGCCGCAATAATTACAAGAAGAGAACTTGCAATTATTATAATGCTTTTCCTGTTTTTAAAGATCTTTTTACGAACTGCAATAATTACTAATACACTTGTACCCATCAACGTAATCAGACCAGTTTTAGATTGAGAACCAAACACACTAATAATGAGTAAAATCGATAATATACCGCTAATGATCTTATGTTTTTTACCATTCAAAAGAATTGCCATACCCATTGTTATAGGGAATAACAATGAAGCGAAAACACCTACGTAATTAGGGTTGAACAATGTCATATAAACACGATTTTTTGCAAATGTGAAAGTCATTGCATCTATAGATTCTTTCGATTTATCAACGGATATCAGATATTTACCAAATGTAGTTGCGAATGGATCAGCTCCTATCAATTGTAATAATCCTATTACTGACAAAATGGCAATACTTATGTATATAAACTTCAGTATTGACTGAATGTCTTCATGAGAATTGACTACATAAAATGAATATAGTGTTAATATACAATACGACAGTAAAACAAAAACAGTATCAAATTGTTCATAAGAACCGTTCCAAGCAGCGCTACTATGTGTCGATGCGAGAGCACTTACAATAACTAAGAATGCATAGATGGCAAGTGGTATATACCATGCTTGTAATGGCGAAAAAGGTTTGATCTTAGATGTACCTTGCTTATATAATAATATGGCTAAGGCAACAAAACCGACTCCTATTAAAAGAATCGTTTTATAGAATAAAAAGAAATCACTAGCAATTACATCAGAAGCAAACCAAGATTCGCTAGATATATCTGGGCTAAACTTATATTCATGTACTATTAAGGGAAGTATTATAATCACAATAGCCAATGGTATTAATAGATAATTAAGCTTCCGATTATTCTTACTTCCATTACTTCGTTTAGACGAAGAAAAAGTTGTTTTATTAGACATCTTATTAACTCCTTATCTTTCTGTTGTTTTTGTCTATTATACTTTATTTCCACGTCGCTGACAATACGGTTACAATTAAAACCATTACATAACAATATCATCTTATATTCTTAAAGTCCAATACTCTATTAAAATATTTTTAATAAGCCATAAAAGTAGCGCAAAAAAGATTGCAAATTATTAATATTAATTTGCAATCTTTTTTGTTAGCATTAATCCATTTCTCTAATTCGTTTAATTCGTAGTCTTTTTTCTTTGATAATACGATTACACGCAAATCCCACTCCTATTAATAACCAGTACAATGGTGCGACTGCAACTGTTGAATCATTAATTAGTCCAGAGATCATATACCCAATTGAACCAATTAGAATTAGTAGGCCCATTTGTTCAACTAGAGTATCAAATTTTGATTTGTAATATACTTTTAAGCAATCAATAAAATACATAATATACAAGGATAGAAAGGCGATGAGTGATATTACTCCTGTTTGAGTTGCAATTTGCAAATACATATTATGTGGTTTTGTTATTATTGCATTGCTAAAACCATTATTATATCTTCCTACATAATCATTTTGTGGGAAAATGTATGCAAAAGTATCTGGACCAGAACCAAGAATAATGTGGTCTTTTAGCAATGGAAGAGTCCGTGACCAAATATATCCTCGTCCAGTAAATAGCTCTCCATGTTTGGTAAAGATTACAGATTCAGCATTTTTGATGGTATCTACTTTACCAAACGAATTTACAAATTGATATCCTTCAGTTTCATTTTTACTCTTGAAATACCACTTTTTATTTTCAATTGTTATTACACAACCGAAAGTACCTTCTTCATCCAAAAATACTGGTTCTATTGTTATATTATTAAATACAGGATCGGTTAATGTATATATAGAATCTATAGTATTAAATTCATTATCATATACATTATTTTTTTCATCTAGTAGCTCACATACGTATGACCCATTATCATCTAATTCACATCGAATATGAATTATTTTATTATTATATATAATCTTAATAAATTCAGTATCAGGTTCTACCAGAGTCAATTTACTTTGTGTTTCGCTAGAAGTAAAAGCATTTTTTAGCATATTAATGTAAGCAAAGTCCTGCATAATGTTAATTGTTATAAATGCAATTAAGAACACAAACATGCTTATTATTAATAATTTGATGTTCTTAAAAATGTGCTTTCTTAACACTATTGCAAGAATTACACTGGTTATTATTAAAACTATTAAACCAGTTTTTGATTGAGCTCCAAATGTACATATCACAAGTAATACAGATAAAATAAATGCTGGTATACGCTTAATTTTTTCTTTATTCAAAATAGCATAACCTAATGTGATTGGGAAAAATAATGAGGCATATACACCAATATAATTTGGATTATACAATGTTGAATAAACTCTATTTTTTTCAAAACGAAATGTAAAGGACTCAAGACCGGACCATTCTTCTCTTTTAGTTATTAGCATTTTGCCAAGTGTTGTCCGAAAAAAATCCAATCCTAAAGCTTGCAAAAATCCAATAAAAGTTAAAATACCAATACCAATAGCAGTAAATTTGATTATTATCCGAAGATCTTCTTCACACCTAATATTTAGGTATGCATAGAAAAGTAACAATACATATGATAATAAAACTAATGTGGATTCAAATTGTTCATAACTTCCAGTAAATACTATACTAGAGTAATCTGAGTTTATTGCTGAAAGAATAACCAATAAAGTATATATTACTAACGGAATATACCATATCTTTCTTTTGGGCATATTCTTATCATATATGTATTGGTATATCATTATAGCTACAATAATAAAACCGATTACAATAATTGAGATACTCTTATAATACATAAAAAAATCATTGAATTTTTCCTGATTTGAGAACCATGAATATTCAATATATTGATTATTATAAGTATACTGATGTACCAATAATGGTGTTATAAGTAATATAAAAATTATAGGTATTAAAAAGTAGTTCTTTTTTCTGGAATTTGAAGATCTGGTACTTTTTGATTGTATTCTTCTATCCTGTTGTTTATGATTCATGTTCTTCTCCTTGTTATTATTTATTATACTTTAATTATAATAACATTTAGCAAATTCTTCAAGTAAAAAACCCCCTAAGTCTTATGACTCAGGGGGTGAGTAGTTAATAATTTCTAATTATTATTTATAAGAAATTGATTTGTTAATAGTAATCTTATGAGCAACTTTTACAGTTGAACCATCTTTAACTACAACATCTTCATATACTGTTACTGATTTAACATATACTGATTTACCATTATCAACTTTGTCATAGCCAACGATAGCTAATTCTGTATCACCCTTCTTAACAGTGATACAATCTGCAATAGCTTCAGCAATTGTAGCCTTTTCAGATGAAGTCTTACCTACTGTAGCAGTAGGAGCTACTTGATTATCTTCAACTTTTACATAAGTTACAGCACGCTTTTCTACAGTCTTATTATTTTCAGTTGTAGTATAGATTGCAGTAAACTTATAAGTACCAGCAGGAACTTTTGAAATTGCAGCAGGTGAAGCTGAGTCAGCTGTAGCATATACAAAGTCAAAAGCACCGTTTGTTGCAGTAAATTCTTTAGCACCTGTATATCCGTCTGGTGCATCTACTTTAATAGTTGCTTGTTGGTAAGCAAAATCTACATTATCAGTACCTTTTGCAACTACTTTTATACTTACTTTCATATCAGCTACAGTAGTTGCACTATCAATTGTAGTATCTACTAAAGTTGAAGGATTTTGTAATGTAATTGTATTAACTTTATCAGCTTTGGCATTCTTAACAACAACAGTTAAAACAACCAACTTGTTTTTGTCAGCAGATAATTTAACTTTATATTGGTAAGAACCTTCATTAGCATTTGAAGCATCAACTACTACATTACCTGAACCATCTTTATATACATTAGGAGCTGTTGAATCATCATAATCTTTTACTTCTTCTGGGGCTTCGAATTTATCAGAAGCATCCATATCATCGCCATGTTGATCTTTAACTTTAACAGCTACTTTTGTTTCATCTAATAAACTTGAATTAGATACAGTTACAGTTGAAGATGCTAAAGAAATAGTATTTGCTTTTCTTGTTGCTTTAATAACAACTGGTAATGTCCAAAGAACAGTACCTTTTTCATTCTTAACAACAACTACAGTAGATCCTTCTTTAACAGCTTTTAATACAGCATGATCTCCGTCTGTTCTTACTAATAAGATATCCTCATTACCAGATTCGAAAGTAAGACCTGTTACATCTTTATTATCTGAGTTAAGAGCTTTTAAGAATAAGTTCATTGTTTCATCAACACAGATTACATTTTGGTTTTCTGTAACTTTTGTAAAGTCAACTGATGATTTGTCTGTAATTACGTAGTTTTTGTAATTTCCAACAGTAGCAGAACTTTCTTCTACAGCTGTAATAACAGCTTCTACAGAAACCGCACCTTCTTCAGTTCCGTTTGTTGCATATTTGTATGTGTGGTAAGTAACTTTAACTTTAGCAACACTTCCCTTATTGAAGATTGTAAGTTTTCCATCGTTTAACCAACCATCTTTGTTTTCAACTTCATCGATTGTAACTGTTGAGCTTTTAGCATCAGTGATATCTACGCCATTAGCATTCTTTAATACATATTCGATTTTAGTTTCTTTGTTTTCAACTACAGTAGAAGTTTTAACTTCAACAGTTGCAACTTCACCAATTGTAGTAGCTACTTCATAATCTTTTCCGCCATAAGTTACTACATATGTAGCATTGTCAGCGAATTGAGCAAAAGTTTCAACAGTAACAGTTTTTCCATCATCTGAGAAGCTTACGCCTTTAACAGCTGAAACTACATTAGTAGCTTTGTTTTTGATTGTGAAGTCAGATGCCTTAACAACATCTTTCATGTTATCATCAAAAGTTGCAGTAAGTTTAGTTACTGAATTTTGAGTTACAGATAATAATGAAGAAACTACTTTAACTGTTAACCATTCTGAATCTACAGTATCGTTAGCTGCTAATTTAGCTTTGTTTTGGTAAGCTCTAACTCTGATTTTAAATTCACCAGCTTTAGTTGTTGTAACTTTACCATCTTTAGCGTTTACAGTAGCTCCTGCAGTGTTGCTAGCTTCGTCAATTTCCCACATTCTGAAGTCAGTTGCTTTAGCACCTGAAGCAGTTGAGAATGAGCTATCGAAATCATAAGCATTTTCGCCGATACCAATTTCTTTTTCTGGAGCGTTCTTAACCCAAACTTTAGTAGCGTTTTCTTTAACTGTTACAGTAGCTTTTAAAGTTTTAGTTTTCTTAGTAGGTAAAGTGATTTTACAAGAAATTGTAGCTTTACCAGTCTTAGTACCAGCTTTAGTTAAACCTTTTGAGTTAACTGTAGCAACTGCTTTGTTAGATGTAGTCCATTTGTAAGTAGATTTAGCTACTTTATTGCTGATGTTGAAATCGTATTTGCTTCCGATCTCATTATCATTGATGTAAAGTGTTTTAGCTGATTTGTTTAATTTTGGAGCTTTAGCTGCAGATGCAGTTGTAAAAGCTGCTGGTGTTGCTGTAACTACCATTGCTAATGCAAGTGTAGATGCAAGCGTTTTCTTTACGAAATTCTTCTTCATATTCTTTCTTCCTCCTTAAATATATATGGGTTGAGTATTATATTTTTGCATGTTTCACAGAAATTGGTGCAATTAACATTAATCTACTTGGATATGTAAGTATTCCCTCAATCTATAAAACACAATGAAATATAATCTTTCCAATAACAAGATGATTATAACAATATTCAATTCAAAGGTCAAGTATTTTTCCAATAAATTTACTTCTTGTCATATTCTGTATGATGTTCCAAAATGTAACAACTACGCACTTTTGAAGCACTTCTCTTCGTTTCTTGTAAAGATTACATTCGGGTCAAGGACACTTGATGAACTTTCATGTTCGAGATGTGATTTGTTGTATCCTTAACATGCTTATATAATGCACTTTGTTTGTGTCAAATCTATGTCACGCTTTTGTCATAAGTGGATTATTTTTAGGATATTTTTATTACAAATTGCCTTATTTGTGTCAGTTTATCTTTTTACATATCCATACAATCATAGTAAACATCTTACTTTACAGAGTTTTGGCATTGTTTTATGGCGAACAGCATCCAAATTTATTTTTATGTACTTTTTATCATACATTTGATTTAGTTTCTTATTTCTAAGAATTTTTATAAAAGGAAAAGTGATAAAACATACTTTGAATATATATGTCTTACCACTTTCTTCTATATAATATACACAGATCGAATACTTTCTAATGTATTCATCTACTGCTTTTTACTATTTCAACTTTTATATCGATTATCTTTAGATTTACTTCAACTTCAAAATTGTTTCAACCGTATCTTGCATCTTATCCGTATCACAAACTGTATCATGAAGTACTTCTGCACTTCTAATATCTTCGATTGCTTGTGGTACTTTTACATTAGCAATAGTACTTAATTCATCTACTAATTCAAAGTCTGTCATTGAAGCGTATTTCTCATCAATTGCTTCCATTACACTTCTTGTGAACTTATATGGACTTGCTGTTGATGCGATTACTGTCTTAGTCTCATCTTGATTAGCTTCTACATAATCTTTATATACCGCTGCAGCAACTGCAGTGTGTGTATCAATTACATAACCAGTCTTTTCATATAGATCACGAATTGTAGAAGCGGTTTTTGCTTCATCTGCATATCCACCGATGAAATCAGCAAGTTCTACTTTCATATCATCTGTAATGTCATATACTCCAGTAGTTGATAATGCAGTCATAAGATCTTTAGTCTTAGTTGCATCATTACCAGCAATTTTGTAGATTAATCTCTCTAAGTTACTTGAGATTAAGATATCCATTGAAGGTGAAGTTGTTAAGATGAAATCTCTGTTTCTATCATATGTTCCTGTCTGGAAGAAATCATATAACACTTTATTATCATTAGAAGCACAGATTAACTTCCCAATTGGTAATCCCATGTTCTTTGCATAGTATGCAGCTAAGATGTTTCCAAAGTTACCTGTAGGTACAACTACGTTCATCTTTTCTCCACTTGCAATTTGACCATTTGCTAATAAACGGCTATATGCATATACATAGTATACGATTTGTGGTACTAAACGTCCTATATTAATAGAGTTTGCTGAAGAGAATTGATATCCAGCATCATTCATCGCTTTAGCAAGATCTTTATTATTAAACATGGCTTTTACACCACTTTGGGCATCATCAAAGTTTCCTTTGATTCCAACAACATATGTATTGTCACCCTTTTGTGTAACCATTTGCTTTTCTTGAATTGGGCTTACGCCGTCTTTTGGATAGAATACGATTATCTTAGTTCCTTCTACATCTGCAAAACCTGCTAATGCTGCTTTACCGGTATCCCCTGATGTAGCAGTTAGAATTACGATATCATTCTTCACTTCATTCTTTCTCGCTGAAGTAGTTAAAAGATGAGGTAAGATGGATAATGCCATATCTTTGAATGCTATTGTTGATCCGTGGAATAGCTCTAGATAGTATGCACCATCTGCTTTAACTAATGGAGCAATTTCTTCTGTGTCAAATTTTGAGTCATACGCTTTATTAATACAATTCATTAATTCGTCATCTGTAAAATCAGTAAGGAATAATCGCATAACTTCAAAGGCAGTTTCTTGATAGCTCAGTTTTGCTAACTCGTTAAGTGACATAGTTAATTTAGGTATAGAAGTTGGTACGAATAATCCTCCATCGTCTGCTAAACCTTTTAAAATTGCCTGTGATGCTGTTACAGTTACATCTTCACTTCTTGTACTTTTGTATAAGAGATTCATCTTCGCTCATTCCTTTTCATGTTATTTTATTGTAAGACTTACAGAATCCTAATTCCGCGTAGTTCTTAATTTTAATTATGTAGTTACTAAGTATCTAGCTTTAACGTATTGTTAACTCGGACGATACTTAAATTGCATTATATCATGTTTTAATTCATTAAACAATCGTAACTTCGCCATTCTTCTACTGAACGCATTATATCACATCACGGTATCACAGTAAAGTGTTAAATGAGAGAAAACGGTAAGGATATCGTTCCTTACCGTAAATCTCTTACTTATAAAATTCGTGACCGCCATACTTGAATAACCATGTCAAATGGTTATCAAACCAATTCATGTTACTCTTTTTGGCTTTACTTCTTGCCGAGAAATATAATGCCCCTTGTGACTCATCTTCACCATTTAATACTCGTTCCACAGCTTCTCTAGTTGATTTAGAGATTGATACGGACCAGTACCTTCCGTCTGCAATTGGGGAGAACTGAGTGATTTTCCCGTTTTTCTGAAATACCACTTCTTTCACCGTATCAGGGAATTGGTTACTATTCACACGATTCAGTATTACATTAGCTACTAGCATCTTTCCTTTAATATCCTCGCCTGTCGCTTCGGCTTCTACTATTCTAAGTAATACTTCTTTTTGGTCAGTCCCTAAGCTTATAACTGGGACAGTTTCTTCTTTCTTCTTTTTGCTTGCAGCTGCTTTCTCTTTCTTTACTTTACTTTCCTTGGTATCCTGATTCTTTGTTGTAGATGTTGCCTCTACAACCACCTGTTCATCTGTCTTCTTCTCTTCTGCTTCTTCTTTACTCTTATCGACTACATCCTCTGATGCAACACTACTAGAAAAATCTCTTATTACGGTTTGTCCCATAAGTGCTGCGCGCTTATCTGCTGCAATAATCGTACGATTTACGATTTGTAAGCTGTAGTTCTCTGTATTCTCTGCGACTTCTCCTTCTAGCACATTATGTGCTAATATATTGACGTTTTCATTCTCGGCTTGTATTTGTGCTTTTTTTGCTGTTTCTTCCTTTGCTCCCTCAAAAACTTCATTCGTAACGGATGCTGCTTTCGCGTATGCTTCAGGCATGTTATTGCCTTTAGCAAATGAGCTGTCTGCACAAAGTACTAATACAACTGCTGCCATTGCGTATGCCGTAATCATTAAACATGATTTATAACATTCAATACCAGAGTATTTCATATTTTCCTTTATGCGGTGAAGAAACGAGTGTATTTTTAGCATATACTTCCTCTTTTCTTATTTTTTTTGTGCCCCGCCTAAGCACATTTGCATTATATCATCTAGTAACTTGATGTCAATAACTCCTTCTATTTTTTGGAGAATAGGATACCTACTTCCCATAGTTCTGTAAAATCAACAGTGAAATTCGCTAATTAAGATTGTTAAGTTTGTGTGATTTTTGTTTCATTTCACAATACATCATTTAACAATTACTTAATTAGTTATTAACTATTTTATGCGACATTTTTAGTTTTTATTCAGTTTTTAAATGTTTTTTATTATTTTAAAGACAAAAAGACAAGCTTTTTCAAGGTTTTTCAATATTTTCTTCTCTTTACCACCTCATTTTCAATTTAACAATTTGTTAATAATTATATTCATAATTTTCCGTTTTATGATACTTTTAGGTATATTTAATTATCGTTACCAATAACCTTCCTTGTTCTAATTATCCCGTTATGCTATACTCTGAATGAGATATCAAAACTCTACTATTTTCATATAGTTTTCTTTTTCTTACACAATGCTTAAAAACGATAGCAAAACATCTATAGTACTTTTTGGTGTGCACCGATTAACATAGGAAGGCGAGGCACGGACACCGAGCCCGCCTGAACCACGACAGGATGTCGTGTTGAAGGCGTGTCCGTATCACCTGCAGCACGTAATGGGCACACTTAGAAGTACTTAGATGTGTCGCGTGTTTCGTAGCATAGTGTGAGAGATAGAAAACGGTTGAAAAAACTACTCTGAGTTTTGATCTAGCAATCAAAGTATATAAAACCCTAAAAACTGAGGTGATTATTATGCCATTACTTCCTGGAGTCTATCAAGCAGAAAAGAAAGACGGGACAATTTATTATCGTACTTCTTTCACATATAAGAACAAACATATAAGTCTAGGCAGCTATCCTACCCCTGAAGAGGCACATACAGCTTACCTAGAAGCCGTTACTATAACCAAAGACGACTCCATAATTATAGATTCTTACATTCATCGCAAGCATATCCTATCCTTTGATAAATGGGTTGTATTAATAAACTTTCGTGATAATGGGTTATATTTTAAGAATCCTATATACTTAAAAAATCGATACTTCCTCTATTACTTAAATCATAATGATATTCTCAAATTCGATGTTGATGATTTGTTCTATTATTCAAATCATAAAATCATGAAACGTGGAAATCATCTATTTGTAGCTGATTATGGTTTGCAGGTCAGTGTCCTTTCAAGATATGGAATCCATAGTTTTTCTGTTGCTGGTCGGGATTACCGATTCGTCAATGGAGATAGCACCGATTATCGTTATGGTAATATAGAAATTATAAATCGTTATATGGGTGTACGTAGAGAATTGGTTAAAGGACTATATCAATACATAACTAAGATCCATCTTGTGGGTGATTTTATTGTAGGTAGATATCCTACGGAGATTGAGGCTGCCGTTGCTTACAACAAAGCAATTAACTGCTTGAAAGAGAATGGAATCAATAAGAACTTTACCATGAACTACATCGAAGAGCTCGATGAGATTGCCTATGCTGCTCTATATAATCGCATTCGAATTAGTAAAAAATTGAAAGCATATGTAAGTGAGTCCTAAGACCTAGGCAAAAATAAATTTGTTAAATTTGAATTTACTACTATCTTTTTTGAAATTATGTGTTATAATTAACTTATATTTTTTCTTCTTCCATTTTCATAGTTCCAACAATGAGGCTGTTTAAAGGGTTTTCATTGGAGTGAATGCGATCACCAAGTGTATCTTCCTACACTTGGTGATTTTTTTGTTTACTTCTTTATTTACTTCTTTATTTACTTCTTTATTTACTTCTTTATTTACTTCTTTATTTACTT
>JAHZFJ010000006.1:0-66650 GCA_019421365.1 Lachnospiraceae bacterium | reverse complement strand
CTTTATTCGATCAATATTCTTGGTACTAAGATATATCATAACTACTGCTATTATCATCTGAATCACTACGCTGATTACTACCCAGTGTTCTAAAATCATAGTATTACAACTTCCAACTTGGTTGATATATTGTTCAAACAAGATTCCGTTTCCCGTCTGTTCCATTAGCAAAGCTACTACAGTTACTAACGGATTAATTAATAAGATCAGTACAGTATTCTTAAGATCTGTTACTATCCCAGTAGCCTCTGCCCCAGGCCCATTATAATTAATCTGCTTACTAACTAAAAGATATAATATACCTAATACTATCGCCGTTCCAATTACCAGTAGAAGTATCGTTACAAAAGAAGATACTGTTGATTTTGTAGTATTCTTACTAACAGATGAGAAGAATACTCCTATGCTTCCAACAAACATTGCTTCAAAGGAACTTAATATTACATAAAGCAATATATCAATAATGGACACACCACCTACGCTAAATACAATTGCTAATATAGGTAAGCTTGATATTATTAGCAATAATATGGTGCTCACAGAGGAACCTAACTTTCCAATTATGATTTCTAATGGTTTTCGACTGGTCGTAATAAGGACATCAAACGTCTGCCTTTCCTTCTCGCCGGTTATCGTACCCGCTGTAAATGCTGGAACGATTAGTAGTATTAATACAAACTGAAATACACCAATCAGAATATATAACATAAGAGTATCTTGATATCTAGCCATTCTTTCAAGCTGCTGGTTTGTCCCATAAATTGATACATGCGCAATTACCATTAAGAGAACTAGTCCAAGATTATAGCCTACAATTAACAACATTAGTTTAGGGGAACGTGCCCGAACCTTCTGTTCCTTTTTAAAAATCGGATTATCCATTCACCTACTCTCCTTTCGTTATCTGTAGAAATACTCTCTCTAAACTTCCTTCTTCTCTGGCAAAATAGCAAATACCCGCTCCGTTTCGTATTAACGATGTTAATAATTTTGCTTCTTCGATTGAATCTCCTTGAAAACACATAGTTACTTGTGCTCCATCAATGGTTAGATTACTAATTAATGCATGAGTATCTAAGAATTTAAGTAGACTTGCATTCACTTCTGTAAACCGAATTTGTAATGGCTTTGATTGTTCCTCCATCTGCAATATATCGTCCACTGTTCCTTGTATTACCATCTTCCCCTCATCTAAGATTCCAATGTGAGAACACATCTTAGATAGATCATGAAGTATGTGAGAACTAATTATTATGGTCATGTTTTTCTCTTGTAAGGTATTAAGAATCATTCTTATATCATTACGCGCTCTCGGGTCAAGTCCTGAGGTAGGTTCATCTAATAGAAGCAGTTCTGGTTCTGATAATAAACATCTCGCAAGACAAAGTCGTTGCTTAAACCCTCTTGATAAATCATCAACATATTCATCTTTATTAGAATACAAATTTACTAATTCTAAATTCTCATCTATCTTCTTCTTCGCCTCTCGTCCTCTATTTCCATACATTCGTGTATAGAAATCCATATACTCATAAACTTTAAGGTTTTGATAAACGCCAAAATAATCTGGCATATAACCAATCTTACTATGTGATCTTCTTTCTCTAGTAGTTGTACTTTTACCATCAATCTTTACAACACCATTGTCAGGCTCTATTAAACCTGCTATTGTCTTAATCATTGTTGTCTTGCCTGCACCATTGGGACCAACCAATCCGAATAATTGCCCCTTGTGTATATGAAGTTCCAGATTATCAAGCACCATATGCGTATCATACTTTTTACATAGATTTTGAATTTCTAGCATAATATTAACACTACCTTTCTGTAATATCAAACTCTAAGGCGCATACACAGCGCTATTTACTTTTCATAATGGCTGTTAACTTGGGAATCGTTATTAAATTGCTATGCACACTATTCTGAGATACTTCATATCGTACTCTTAGAACATTCGAATCATCTAAGTAGTCATCTAAGTGATTGATAATGGTTTCTTCTCCACTTGTAATTACCTTATCATATTCCCCAGTTCTACGATTATAGAAATATATCGAACCATAAAAGCCTATCCACAAATCATCTTTATTAGTGTCATTAACATAAAATTCTGTATTATAATACCCCGAGTACTCTATTCTCTCTATATCTTCCTGTCCAAAATCATAATCAACCGTAAGTCGATCCGATTCGATCATATCCATCTCTTGATAGTAATCACCATTTACAATAGACATATACTTTTTGATTGTTGGTTGAAAGATATATTTGTCATTGAAATTATAATCCATAGATAATTCTTTTATAACCAAATGGGCGCTCGGTTCTAACTGGCTACTTTCACTACCGCTTAATGTAAAATCCCCATCTGAATTCTCTGCAAATGCTATCAAATAATTACTGCTCGGATTTGATACTGTCCACTCATTCAATACATACTGCATCAAATCATATCTGGAATTCTCTTCTATATAATTATCTTTTGAGTCCTCATCAAGACTTCTCGTAAGATCCCTAATACGACTATCCATAGAGTCTGTTAAAATCATATCATAAGATGGTATATATCCATATTGACAATCTTCTAACTCCACGGCCTCGCCACTTGCTAAATCTCCAAGCCAAGCGAGTGTTTGATTACTAACTATAACCGCGTTATTCAAATCTATTCCTAATGTATTCGTATACGTACCTTCTATTCTATAATTTGCGTATGTTAACCTAGCCGCCGGTTGTACTTCTTGTTCATCGCTTGTCGATGGTGAATATGTCTTTGTCGTTTTCAAGTAAATTGGTTGAAAAGCTCTTACACTTGAAATTGTTCCTATTGTGCTTAAATATCCTAAGTTTTCTTCACCTGTAGCACTTTCTACATTCATAGAAAACTCCATATTAGCGCGTGTCTTATCTGAAGATACTTGATAATTATCGCTCATGGTATAAAGCGGCCTAAGATTCTCGGAAGCATCTGTACTAACTGTTAATGTAGTCTTATCAGGATTGACTGCTGCATAATAAGTTGTATCATTAGTGAACCCATTCTGTGCAATCTGCGTAATTGTCACATATCTAGTATAAGAATTCTCCACTCGGGTATCTTTTCCTAATCCGTAAACACAGGCTAAGAATACAACTGATATAACAGGCAACACCCCCCAGTAGTATGTTCTACGATTTGTCTTTTTTAAGACAAAATACAACACAGGTCCGATTACTATTATATATAGAAGAAACACGGTAACGTACCTAGTAAGATTAGGTACCTTAGATACTACTTCCGCATTAATACTATCTTTTATTTGGTTATCTGTAACACCTGACAGAAATAATTTGGGATTCAGCCCAAGATTCTCAACATAATCTGCTAATTCTCCAATAGTTTTCATCTCTGGAACAAAGATATATCTTCCAAACCCATATTCTCCTGTACTATCCGCATTATTAACCGTCTCGTTCTCTATGGTAACGATATCTTTATCCGAACGTTCAATTAATAAGGTTCCGCCATTTTGTAACCAATCTTCTAATAATAATGCCACTGACTCATCTAATTTCTCTATCTCATCTTCATCGATTAAGATACTATCAACCAAATTGAGGTTGTCAAACGCATCTATTAATTCATCATCATACAGCTGAAACACTTGCATCTTCCCTTTGTTCACAACTGTTTCAGATTGTAATTTCTTATCAAGGACACCAATATATTGTACATCATAGATTCTACTTGCCTCCACATTTGCCATCTGTGATGCTTGTATATCTTGTTCTTCATCTAATAGATTAACCAGGAATTTCATATCCTCATAAACCACTGGTATATTCATCTCATACGTGGCATTAGAATTCGAATCTACTGTAATCGCCTGATTATACTTGGTAGAACTATTCTCGAAGGGCACTTCAATCTGCAGATATCCCTCAAAAGGCTCCGCCCCTGTTTGGATTTCTACTTTAATGCGCATGTCTTTTCCTATTTTAGCATAGTGATTTAGTCCATATGTTACTTCTACTTGAACTTCTCTAGAAACATCCTTAAGTACTACAGGATAATTATATTTTCGATTATCGCTTGTATTAGTCGTGGATTCTTCTCGCGTGAACACACTACAGCCTGTGAGTACCAATACTATCACACATAACAAAAGGCTATATCGTTTCATACTTGATACCATATTCAATCTCCTAACTTTAATTTTCCATGGTCTACTGCATCGCTTTATTCAGAATTACTGTGAATGTAGTTCCACCAACATTACTCGTTGCAGTAATTGAACCCCCATGCATCACTACAATATTCCTAGCAATTGCTAACCCTAAACCAGTTCCTCCTGTTTCACCTGATCTAGAACTATCTACACGATAAAACCGTTCAAATATATGTTCAATTTCTTCTTTCGGTATTAATTGTCCATAATTGGTTATACGTATTTCAAATGTATCCTCTTTTTCTTCCAAACTTGCTTTTACTTTTTCCCCATCTTTCCCGTACTTCACTGCATTTCCATATAGATTAGCAAAAACACGCTCTAACATGTCACCGTCTCCATATACAACAGCTTTTGCTACTCCCGTATGAAATGTATATTCAAGATTATAGTCATTAAATATTGGATAGAACTCTTCTGCTATTTGCTCAAGGAACTTTACCATATCAAGTTCACTGTTTCGAAGTGTAACCGTTCCAAAGCTTAATTGAGTGTATGCAAACAAATCTTCTATCAAATTTTGAAGTCGTTTTGCTTTATTATACGCAATACCTACATATTTTTCTTTGGTATTCTCGTCAGCCACTTTACCTAAGCGAACAAGATCAAGATATCCAATAATTGATGTTAATGGGGTTTTTAGATCATGAGCGACACTAGTAATTAAGTCATTCTTTGATTTCTCATTCTCCTTTTGCATTTCAATCATCTTCTGAATGCTTACAGAGAGACGATTCACTGTATCCGCCACGGATGATAATTCGTCCTTATAACGTACTGGTATCTTACTTTCAAAATCACCCCCAGCAATTCGATTAATCCCTTCTGTGATTTCTGCGATATATCGATAATATCTTTGTAAGTAGAATATGAATAAGCAAGTAAACAAAATTGCTCCTGATACCATACAAATGCCAACGATAACAAAAACCCCTTCTTTTTTATCTAAGAAAGATTGTTCCGGTATTTCTTCTTGAACATTGGATTTTGCCGCCATTGGTGAATCCGCTAATGCATTATATTGCGCTATATCTGACTGCATCTCAATATCTGAGTCATTGGTAGTTTGTTGATGGCTAAATACATATCCCCCTAACCTGATAATACCAAATGCCGTTAGCTCCACAAGTATCGTAATTAGAAGACTAAGTACCGCATAGCGTATAACTCTCTTCTGAAAAGTTTCTTCTACCTTATATTTTTTGACATTATTCATCAATTTTGTATCCCACTCCCCATACGGTTTTGATAATCTGTGCTTCTCTAGAATCTAATTCAACCTTCTCACGTATTCTTCTAATATGTACCATTACGGTATTATTTGCTTCGAAGATTTTCTCGTTCCATACACGTTCGAAGATTTCTTCCGTACTGAACACTTTTCCTTTATTCGATGCTAATAGGAATAGAATCTCGAACTCAATTGGTGTCAATTTTACATCACGCTCATAGGCTCTAACTGAGTGTGTCTCTCTATTAATCATTAGATTTTCAAGTTGAATAACTTTCTCTTGCTTTTCACTAGATTGTCCGCTATTAAACTGTGTGTATCTACGTAATTGTGATTTAACTCTTGCAATTAATTCTAATGGATTGAAAGGCTTTGTTACATAATCATCTGCCCCTGTTGCCAGCCCTTTTATCTTATCGTCATCCGTTGACTTTGCACTAAGCATAATGATTGGCACAGCATTGTCTACTCGAATTTGTTTGCATAACTGAATACCATCGATACCCGGCATCATAATATCTAAGATTACCAGATGTAACTCTTCCTTCTTTAGGATATCTAATGCTTCCTTTGCATGATATGCTTTGAAGACCTGATACCCCTCCGCTACCAGATAGATCTCTACTAAATCTGCTATTTCTTTATCATCATCAACTATAAGTATTGTCATCATTAAACCCTCTCTCGATTCAAAATTCCTGAATAGATATATGCTTCCATCATATCACATAATTTAGTATACAAATCTTACTTTTTTCTTACAAGAAAAAAGACGATGTTTCTTACCCATTCACGTCGGTAAACAACCTCGTCTTATCAGCTAAATTCCTACAATATATAACAGAAGAAATACAACAAACAAAGAACCATTTAACATTATTCCTGCAATGGGGAAATGATAATAAATATCTTGCATACGGAATCCCCGAACAGAAAGTACAAATCCTACTATATTAATAATAAATAATCCAAGCCCAGCAAATCCAATCCACACCCCAGCATTACCAGCACTTGTACTTGAGATATAGAACAGTACGCATGTAGCTATTAATACAAGTAATGCCAAGACAACCCCTATAATTCCTAGCAAGGGATGGAACTTGTCCGAGAACTTAAAATCATCTTTCTTTTTCCTTCTCATTATTATGCCCATGCATTTCACTAATCCACTTGTGAAACTGCCTTTATAAAATCATTAAACGAAGGCAATGCATGTCTCCTTTCTTAATTTTTGATATTCTTTCAACACTGCTCCATACATTTCGCTACGTTGATTGCGTTATCAGCTTTTTTTCTTAAAACCAATTATACATCGATGTCCAATGGCAAATAATATATATCCAATTATTCCACCCATAAGGTTTAAGAAGATATCATCCACATCAAAAGAACCCACTTGCAGTACTAACTGCATAAGTTCAATGGATAATGTAAGTTCAAAGCTAAGTAATGCTATATTCAAAAACTTTCTATTACGTGGACTTATAGCTGGAAGTATAAATCCAAACGGAATAAAGGCAACAATATTACCAACGATGTTAATCATGAAACTTGTAAAACCTACTTCTCGTCTATATACAATAAATCTTCTTATCTCTCGAAACAGCTGCAAATTATAACGGTATTCTCCTCCCATGACTCTACCAAATCCTTCGCTAAAGAACAAAAAATATGTCAAGGCAACCATATATATAATAAAGAAAAACCACAGCAAGACTCTAATGATTTCTTTTGTCTTCCTCTTCAAGGATTACACACTCCTTACCGACCTTTATACGCAATTACATCCTTCTAGTAAATACTGGAAGGATGTAATTATAGAAACATATTAATTATAAATCATTGCTTCACAAAGGTAAAGAGGAAAAAAATTCTTTCTAATTTACTGCAATTGCTCCATCTGATATAATAGCCAGATTTCCTGCATAATCGGCTAAATTACTGTTAATCAGAAGATAAATTCCACTAGTTCCTGTTACACTTGTATTCAACGAAATTGTTGCATATACATCAGAGATTACCGGACTACCATACTGTGTAAGAATATTTCCATTCTGTGTTACTGTACAGTTCAGACTTCCTCTTACTGGCTCCGTGAATGTTAACACAATCGTCGAATCTGATGTTAATACTGCCGATATAATGGTTGGCGGATTATTTTCTTTCAATGTTACCTTAATTGGGGTTGCATCTATAGCTCCATAACTTCCGCTATATCCCATAACACCATTTATTGTTAAATTATATTCTGCAGTATCGATAATCGAAGCGAGTGCTACTCTAAGTTGAACTACCGCTTTTGTCTTATCATTCTGTGTTAATGTCGCCGATTCAACCACTACTCCGTTATCAAATGTATAATTACTTGCTTTTGTTGCAGACGCCACATCAAGTTTGTTCTCAAATACTACATTAATAACACTATTGTCATTAGCAGCTTGGAATACACTTACTGGTGCTGGCAATGCATTGGTACCTGGAGTCGTTGTTGCTTCTGTCTTAACAATCGCAATTGTTTCTGTTGTATTATTCGGTATATCATCCTCATCAGTTACGAACGCTGCAGGGATTGTTACAAGGTACGTACCAACTTGTTGCATGCTCTCTGCATCGAGTATGATCTTAACAACATTATCCGTTACTACCGCTTGATAAGGAATTGTTGTTGAATATGTGTACGTATAAGTTGTACCCGTATATGTTACTGTAACAGATGCTGGTAATGTACCATTACTTAACGATAAATGAACCTTTTCAGAATAGTTAAGCGTAATCATATTCGTCTTGCTATCTGTCGAATAATCAACTAATCTTGGCGCATCAGCCATTGCACTAATTGTAAAGTCAATTGTACGAGTAACATTCGTATAAGTTGCAGAGCTTGATACATTATAACCACTAAATCCTTGTACATTTACGGATTGTGCTCCTGTCAACGTTGCTACCGATGCTGGAATTGAATATTTAACTACTTTCTTGTCTTTCGAATCAACTATACCTATACATGAGACCCCTTTGACATATAATGTACCTGGTTTTTCAATTGCACGGTCATATGTAGCTGTTATTGTATAGTATCCTGTACGTTCAAGACTTACTAGATTTGCTTGTGCTTTCGTACTTGTATCGCTAAATACTTGCATTGATATAGATTCGGGATCTGTCTTATTGCCTGCTAAATCTTCAATACCTTTCACCAATACATAGATTAGCTTGTTTTTATCATTCGCGTTAATATTATTCATATTAACAATTATTGATGTCGCATCAGACGACAAACGATAGATTGATTTATTCTTTAATACTGCTGTTGATAGAGCATTCATAGTAACACCATCTGCACGAGATACTGCTTCTATCGTCATACCTGAGATTTTAATTGGTTCACTAAAGTTTATAGAAGCAATTAATCCAGTCTCGTCTACTGTTGTATCAACGTATTTTGGTGCAACTGTATCACCTAATTCTACAGTTCTTACATATTGATCCACTAGTTTCTGTGACTTGGTTCCAAGATTTTTAATTGTAATCTTATATTTACCCTTGAAAGGCATTTCGCTCTTAAGGGTTAATAAAGTATAATCTGTTGAGAATTCTCCTGTAATTTTGCCATAGGCACTCGCTTGCTTACCATAATCGTCTCTAAGTGCTAAGAATGAAATATTATCTAGCAATGTCTTAGTTCCATCTAGGTTCAATACAGTATCTGGATTGATTGGATCACTGAATGCAATCTGAATCACATTAGCGCTGGCTTGATTAACACTGATTACTTCTGCTGTATCTCCAATTACATATAGATTAATAGCATCATTCACAATACCTTTGTTCGCACTTGTTCTACTTGTTCCTGTAGTTGCAATCAATCTTGTCAATCCTTTTTTCTTAGCAGTAACCACACCTTTCGAATCTACAGTAGCTATAGAAGTATCTTCGATAGTCCAATATGTATTATCTGTAGCTGAACTTGGTGTTAGCTTTCTATTAAAGTCATATTGTTCTCCAACTTTAATCGTCTGACAATTGTTTGCCGTTAGCTTTTTGTTTGTTATTGATACTTCAGTTGCTGGAATACGTACTGTTACTGCACAAGTTAGTGTCTTTGTTTTCTTAGATGCAAAGGTAATCTTACAACGAATTGTTGCACTACCACCCTTTACAGCTTTAACCACACCGTACTTATTAACTGTAGCAACTTTTTTGTTAGAAGTGGACCAACTATATTTTGATCCACTTCTCTTATTCTTAACAACCAAGGTATAAGTATCACCAGTATTACTCAAAGTAATATTTGATTTATTAAGTTTTGGAGTTGCCGCAGCCTTTGATGATAGTACGCCAATTGGCTGAATCACTTGTACCAGTAAGAGCACGACTAGCAAGAAAGCCAGTTTCATTCGTCTCTTATGCTTCATTCATTTCCTCCTAATATACATACACAGTTGGACTGATCTGAGCCGCATTACCATTTGCATCTTTTAGGTTGTTGTCTGCTGCTGGTATTAAAGTTAAGCCAGAAGAAGTACTTACAACACTATTAAGATAGATTGTAATAGTATTATTTGATGAGTTGTAAGCTACTGATGTTTCTGTCGCTTTGCGATATAGTGCTCCATTGATATATACGTCAAAAGAAGCTACTCCCATTACTGGTTCGCTGAATGTAAGAACAATACCATCTTTAACATCTGTTAATCTAGCTGATACAATCGTTGGTGCAACGTTTTCTTTTAATGTGATCGTCTGTGTATAATTTGTTATTGCATTATAAGAATTATTATACCCTTTCACACCATTGATTGTAACTGGATAATTCGAATTATATTTGATACTTCCAGATACTAATGTTAAATGCACTTCTGCTAATGAATTCGTGTTCGATACAACTTCTGCCTTTGACACAACTGCACCTGCAACGGTATAGTTTGATACATTTTGTGCTGAGGCTAAATCTAACTTTTGTCCGAACTTAATTACAATTACACTTCCATCTTCGTTTGATTGTGCGATTGATGTTGGTGCTGGTAATGTTGTATCTGCAGTTGCGCTAGATGTTACATTAACAGTTACTTTCGTACTCTTGTTAAAATAAGCATCTCTTACAAATCCTGCTGGAATTGCAATCTCATACTTGCCTGACATCGTCATTTGCTTGCTATCTAATACTAAGCTAACTGTTTTCTTCTCTACAGTCGCTGTATAATTTATATTATTACTTGGGTAGATATCATCACTTGCTGTAATAACTTTTGCTGCTAAAGTACCTTTTGTCGTTACCACTGTTACAGGTTCTGAATATTCTAATGTTAATGTATATACACCATTTGCATTTGTTAATTTGGAGCTCGTAATCACTGGAGCTGATGTATCAGGTGAGAAGTTAATCGTTCTAGTTACAGGAGTATTGGCTGTTGTATCAGTAGAAGATACGTTATATGCTCTCCAACCTTGAATAGATACCGTTTGGCCTCCCGATAATGCCGCAACTTCAGTTGGTAATGTAAAGTGAACTAATTTATTGTTATCTGGATCAACACTAGCTGAATATATAGGCGTACCATTTACTGTTAATACTCCAGTTCCATATGGTTGGATTGAACGGCTAAATTGTACCGTTACTGTTTCATATGCTGTACGAGTAATGTTAACTACTGTAGCTTGTGGTTTTGTACTTGTATCATAATATACATATACAGAGATGAAGTTTTGTGCAGAATAATTTCCTGCAATATCCTTTACACCTTGTAATGTAACCGTGTATGATCTAGATGCATTATTAATACCAACACTTGATAAATCAATAGTTAATGACTTTCTATCTGCAGATAATACATAATTAGTTGGTGACATAAGTGCCGCATTCTCAATAGCTGACATGGAAGATGCACTTTGTACAGATGCAATAGTCATATTAGAAACATCAATTGCTTCACTAAAGTTTAATGTTGATTTCATACCAGAGTCATCTATAGTAGACCCTAGATATGCAGGTGGTACATTATCTACTAATGAAATGGATTTTACATAAGGGTCAATTGCTTTCCCTTCTTTCGTTAATACCTCACTTGAAACATTCACTGTATATACACCATTGAATGTATTAGAAGCTTTAATTGACAATACTTTTTGATCATCTGAAAGTGTTCCTGTTAATGTTCCAAAATCAGCTGCTTGATTTCCTTTTGAATCTTTACCAGCTGCGATAACGATCGCTGAAGTTAACTGATTCGTATCTGTATTTACTACGGTTGAAGGATTAATTGCAGTTGAGAATGTAATAACTAATTCATCTGCACCTTTTAGCGCTACAGAAGAAACTCCTGATGTTTTCTCTACTACATTTACTATAATTGTATCTTTTACGGTACTAGTTGCTGCTTTTGTCTTAGAATCAGCTGCCGTTGCAACGATATTGAATGTTCCTGTTTTCGCAGGGGTGAACACACCATTCTTATCAATTGTACCGTATTCTGCTGGTTCTACACTCCAATACGTTTTATCTGATGATGTAGATGGAGTAAGTTTACGATTAAAATCATAGGTACTTCCCATCTCAATCACATGAACGTTATTTACGATGTTAGCATTACTAATCTTAACAGCCGTTGATGGTACCTTAACTGTAATTGCAGATGAAAGAGTACGCTTTGTTCCTGACGAATATGTAATCGTACATGTTATTGTAGCTGTTCCTTTCGCAACTGCAGTTACTGTACCACTGCCATTACTACCTTTTACAGTCGCAACTTTAGTGTTTGAGGATTTCCACGCATACTTGCAACCTGCTTTTTGGTTCTTAACTGTTAATTTGTAAGTTGTGCCTACACCAGTAATTGTTTTCTTTGTTACATTTAACTTTGGTGCTGCTGTAGCTGCCTCTGAGTACTGTGGTACTGTAAATGCAGAAGCAATTAGCAATACTGCCATGAATACGGCTATTTTCTTTGCTAGTTTCTTCATGAAGTTCCCTCCTATTTCTTCCTGGTTGAATATGGGATAATTCCCAATTGTTATTGGTAGATTATCACAGAAATTTGTCAAAAGTTTGTCTGAATAATTTGTTACTAAGTCAATGTCTGAATAGCAACAACAGGGCTGCCGCAAAAACATATAAAATATATTAGTGCGACAACCCTCTTAATTATTAATTACTGGCGTAATTCGATTCCAATTTTTGATAAGCCATTTAAGATCTTAGTCATTACTTCGTTCACGTCTTTATCTTCTAATGTTCTATCTTTTGCACGGAAGCTAATTGAATATGCCATAGATTTATAACCCTCTTTAATCTGTGCTCCTTCGTAGATATCAAATAAAGTAACAGATTCAAGAATCTTGCCACCATTCTTACGAATAATTGCTTCTACATCACCAGCCAAGATTGACTTTTCCATCACCATACTGATATCACGTGTTACAGCTGGGTACTTTGCAATTCCTTCGTATTTCACATTGAATCCTGCACGTGCCTCAACTTCTGGCATATCTAGTACTGCGATATAAGCCTTCTCGCCAATATCGTAATTATCAAGTACATCTGGGTGAACTTCACCAAGATATCCAATTACAACACCGTCATAGATTATATTTGCTTGTCGTCCTGGGTGTAAGAAAGTTTTTCCTGCTTTTGGATCATAAGTCTTTACCCCTTTTAATCCAATCTTTTCAAGATACTCTTCTACAACACCTTTTAGATCGAAGAAATCACCTGCACCGTACATTCCAAGTGTGAACTGTGTTCTCTCATCTGGAAGTTCTGTTAATGGTAATGCTTTTGGTATATAGATGTTACCGATTTCGTATAGACGAACATCTTTGTTTCTTCTATTGTAGTTTGTTGATAACGAAGTAAGCATACCATTAAGAGGTACTGTTCTCATAATACTGTAATCCTCTCCAAGTGGATTAGAGATTACTACTGTCTGACGAAGTGCATCATCAGCTGCGATTAATAATTTATCAAATACTTTTGGACTCTCGAATGAATATGTCATCGCTTCATTAAATCCAAAATGTTCTGCTATATCTCTAGCTACATTCTCAATTCTCATCTTAAATGATAACTTACCTGTAGTCGCCTCACCTGTTGGAAGTGTTGAACCGATTTTATCATATCCATAGAAACGTGCAACTTCCTCTGCTAGGTCTGCCATACGATGAATATCTTGTCTCCAAGTAGGAACAACAATTTCATTCGTTTCTTTGTCATAATCTAAATCAATTGCTTTAAAATAACCAAGCATAGTTTCTGCATCAAGGTCAGTTCCAAGTAATTTATTGATTCTTTCTGGTTCGAATGCTACACGGTTTGGCATACGAACTTCATCGTATACATCAACGCAGCCACCAACAACTTCACCAACTCCTAAGTCATTGATTAATTGACATGCACGGTTGATTGCATCCATTGCATTGTTTGGATCAAGTCCTTTTTCAAATTTACCAGATGCATCTGTTCTTAAACCAACTTTTTTACTTGATAGACGGATATTTGTTCCATTAAAACAAGCTGCCTCGAATAATACAGTCTTAACGTCGTCTGTGATCTTAGAGTTTTCTCCGCCCATGATACCAGCAAGACCAATTGGTTTATCAGCATCACAGATCATTAATATAGAAGAATCTAGTTTTCTTTCTTGACCATCTAAGGTTTCAAATACTTCGCCATCTTTTGCACGGCGTACTATAATCTTGTTACCTGCAACTTGATCTAAGTCATATGCATGCATTGGTTGCGCAAACTCTTCCATTACATAGTTCGTAATATCAACTAAGTTGTTGATTGGACGGATTCCACAAGCTGCAAGTCTTCTTTGCATCCATTTTGGTGATGGTCCGATTTTGATATTCTTAACCACTCTTGCTACATAACGTGGGCAAAGGTCTTTATCTTCTACTTCTACGCTAATGTAATCAGAAGTTTTCTCATTGTTTTCTTTTACTTCTACAACTGGTGGAATGAATTTCTTACCAAATGTAGCAGCTGCTTCTCTTGCTATACCAATTACACCGAAACAATCCACACGATTTGATGTAATTTCATATTCGAATACT
Organism: Lachnospiraceae bacterium; assembly: GCA_019421365.1. Taxonomy (GTDB): domain Bacteria; phylum Bacillota; class Clostridia; order Lachnospirales; family Lachnospiraceae; genus Anaerosporobacter. Next base: position 52,157 of record JAHZFJ010000006.1, on the reverse strand, counting down.
ACATCGTTAAGTCCTAATGCTTCAATTGCACTAGAACCGATTTTCAAATCGGCATATTCAGGATTATCACTGAAGATATAAATTCCGTCTTCTGGTGCATCTGGATACATCTCTTTTGTAGAACCAAGTTCTTCTATAGAACACATCATACCATGTGATTCTACTCCACGAAGTTTACCCTTCTTAATTTTAATTCCGCCTGCAGGCTTTTCTCCATCATGACCACCAGCTACACGCCCTCCATCAAGAACAACTGGGATTACATCTCCCTCTTTCACGTTAGGAGCTCCTGTTACGATTTGAACTTGATCTCCTTCTGCTGAAATCTGAACTTGACAGATAATTAATTTATCTGCATCTGGGTGTTTCTCTATCTTTAATATCTTACCAACTACAATTTTATCTAAGTCAGCATCTAATTTTTCATATCCTTCTACCTTAGAACCTGATAATGTCATTGCATCTGTGTACTCTTGTGCTGTTACATCAAGTTCTGGTACATAAGCTTTAATCCAAGATAATGGTGTATTCATCTTATTTCCCATGCATATCACAAGTTTACTTGCGATACTGCCTTAATAAATAGGTTGAAAGATGGCAACGCATGGCTCCTTTCTGAATTTTTGATATTCTTTCAACCATGTTCCCCTGCATAACGCAAGCTAGCTTGCGTTACTGCCTTAAAACGAGGGGTGTGAACCTATTTTGGTTCACACTTGTTCCCAGTCCTAGAACTGTTTTAAGAAACGAGTGTCGTTTTCGTATAATAATCTCATATCGTCGATTTCATATTTTAATAAAGCAATACGTTCAAGACCTACACCAAATGCAAATCCTGTATACTCTTCTGGATCAATTCCACTCATTTCAAGAACATGAGGATGAACCATACCACAACCTAAGATCTCAATCCAGCCTTCTCCTTTACAGAAACGGCAACCACTACCACCACATTTGAAGCAAGATACATCCATCTCAGCACTTGGTTCAGTGAATGGGAAGTGATGTGGACGGAACTTAACTTTAGTATCTTCACCGAAGATTTCTTTCGCAAATACTTCTAATGTTCCCTTTAAGTCAGAGAATGTAATATTCTTATCTATAACAAGACCTTCGATTTGGTGGAAAGAAGGTGAATGTGTTGCATCTACTTCATCAGAACGGAATGCTCTACCTGGTGCAATCATACGAATTGGAAGATTGCCTTTTTCCATCTCATGAACTTGAATTGATGATGTTTGTGTACGAAGCACGATATTACTATGTGCATCAGAGCTTACATAAAAAGTATCTTGCTCGTCTTTCGCTGGATGATTTGCAGGAATATTAAGTGCTTCGAAATTGTAATAGTCGAATTCTACTTCAGGACCTTCCACTACTTCATATCCCATACCGATGAAGATTCTTTCTACTTCTTCTAAAGCGATTGTATTCGGGTGACGATGTCCTACCATTGGTTTCGTAGCTGGTAATGTCACGTCGATTGTCTCACTCTTTATCTGTTCTTCACGTATTTTTTTCATGAATGCTGTTTTCTTCTCTTCTAAACAGCTTTCTAATTTTTCTCTTGCTTCGTTAACCATCTGACCTACCATTGGTCTTTCTTCTGGTGCAACATCTTTCATAGATTTTAGTACAGATGTTAATTCACCTTTTTTACCAAGGAAGGCTACTTTAATTTCATTTAATTTTTCTAATTGGTCTGATGCATTAATTTGAGATAATGCCTCATCCACAATTGCTTTCAATTTGTCTTTCATATTGAAGCTCCTTTCTGATTGTTGAATATAGTCGGCAATTGCCTGTCAAATACAGACTGCAAACAACTATGTGCCTAATAATTGAAGTTTGTATGCATACAAAAAATCCCTTATACAACACACATCAGTCTGTTATATAAGGGACGAAATATTCTAATCCGCGGTACCACCCTGTTTCTTATCGCTTACGCAATAAGCTCTTACTTCATGAATAACGGTCATTACCCGGCATACTCTACTAAGTAGTTCTTCAATAAGCCTACTATTCCAATATGCAGCTCCTGTGGGAAATTCAATAATTGCCTGAACTTAAGGAAGCTTACAGCCGGTGACTTCCTCTCTCTGAAAGAAATACAATTATCTACTAACACATTCCTTGCTTTTATCATTATCACGTTCTATTCTAGCATATGCAGAGCTTTTGTCAAGTACGGATTTTATAGAACAATATTTAACAATATATTTAATTTACTGCCTTGCTTTTTTTTGAAATATATCATAACATTAATACATAAATTAGTAGTGATAGGTGGATCTACCTACTTTTCACAAAATGATTGGAGTAACTATGAAACTGATACCTTTAATTCAAACAATTCGAACGACTACTCGCAAAATCACCGACGACTTCGTACCCACTTTTTCTGCGCAAGCCGCTTTCTTTATATTTATATCTTTCTTTCCATTTATAATGTTTTTATTAACTCTAATACAGTATCTACCTATAACGGAAAGCGAGCTACTCTCATTAATAAGAACGGTTTTACCAAGCGGAATTAATACGTATGTAGCCAGCATAGTAGATGATATACACATTCAACCCGCGAAAACCATTCTATCCATTACTGTTATAACAACACTTTGGTCTGCTTCTCGTGGATTTCTAGCTATCGTTAAAGGTCTTAATACTGTATATGGAATTAAAGAAACCCGTAACTATATAAAGCTACGTATCACATCTGCTATCTATACTTTAGCATTTGCTGTACTTATTGTTTTATCCCTTGGCTTACTTGTATTTGGTAATTATCTTTACTTATTAGTAACTACCCAATTTCCATTGATCAACGATCTAGCTGTAGCAATCATCGGTTTACGTACTATTCTTTCATTAGCAGTATACACAGGATTCTTCTTAATGTTATATATTGTTATACCGAATCGAAAAACAAAGATTCTAAACGAACTTCCTGGAGCTATTATAGCCGCTGCGGGGTGGTTGTTATACTCCTTCTTGTATTCAATCTACATTGATAATTTTGCGAAGTATTCAGCAACGTATGGAAGCCTTACAGCGATCGTATTATTAATGTTATGGTTATACTTCTGTATGTACATCCTGTTTATTGGTGCAGAAATTAACGTGTTATTACCAAAACTTTGGCCTCTTAATAGGATAATCAAAAAACAAGCTGTCAATTAAATAAAGAGTTAATGTAAAAAAGCTATATCGTTATCACGTTTTTATATGTGAACGATATAGCTTCTTTCGATTACTATCCAAGGAATTTATATATATTATAAATATTAATTAGTATTATTAAAACCATTATATCTATAAAGAGCTTATTTACGGTTTTTTCGTCGATTTTCTTATTAAAAGAGTGTCCGCATTTACCTCCTCCAATTCCTCCAATTACCATCAAAACCAAAATTCCAATCTGAAAGTCTGGCACACTTCTTGTAAATAAAGAAGATAGTAAACTAGCAAGCTGGGAAAAAAATATTATGTATAGTGAATTTTCTGCTGCCACCTTGGTAGACATTGAAAAAAAGAAAAACAGAACAACTAGGTTAATCGGGCCACCACCAATTCCAAGAAAGGAGGAAAGTATTCCGAGCAAAATACCTATCATAGTAGTCACAGGTATATTATTTACATGATGGGTTTGGATTTTGTTCTTACATATTGTATATACCAGTGTCCCAATAGTAACAATAAGAAGGCAGATAGCTTGGACGACCCCGACCCGCTCCTTATCTGGACTCAAAGATGAGATAAAAGAAAACATCCATTTTCCCATTAGTCCCCCTAGCGCTGCCCCAATAGAAATCGGTACTACTGTTTTCGTGTCTACTTTCGACTCTCCACTCATTTTACCTTTAATAACTGAATAGGTAGTCATTGAAAGCACTGTACAGCCAGAGAGAAAGCTGATTGCTGCAACATCTAAAATTCCTGATGCATCCAAAACTGGTTTAATAATTACTCCTCCACCGATACCACAAATAGCACCTACAATGGAAGCTGCAAAACAGATACTAAAAAAGATTACATACATGGGTGATGTCCATATGCATCCATACTATCTTCGTTTGGATTTTTCATGCATAGATGCACAGCAGCTTTCTTAAACGTCATTGGTAATGCCAGAATATTAGGATTTTCTCCAACAAACTTCTTCTTTGCATCCTCTAATGCTTCTTCAAAGCTTTCTCTCGTCTTTAAACCCATTCCTCTTGCATACCCTGGCTCTTCAGCTCCTACAAGGTAGATCGCGCTAGTATTCATCTCAGCAATATGACCACAAGACATCATTGAAAAACCATGAAATGGATGAAATGCGTTGGTAAATCGGTATTTGCGTATATACTCTTCATTTGTTGCAAAATATTCACCGTAACGATTCATATCAGGTAATTTATTCATATGATCATGCTGAAATAGATTGTACAACTCTCTTAAATATGGCCATAACTCGTCATGAAAATACCCATTGCATGTAGAAGCGCAAATAATAACACATTTGTCACTCATTACACGTTTGAAACGTAATACCTGTGCACTTATTGCTTGCATCATCATAATAGGGTTGGTCCCCATCCCATCTCCATAGTGGAATTTCTGAGGCATACCAAATACTAGAACATCGTATTTCTTTTCTGCCCAATGCACATACGTCCTCTTATCTGCTACTTTCCAGCTAATTGGCATCATTTCCTTTGCATATCCAGAGAAAATAGCAATCTGTCTGGATTGTGTATCAAGTACTGCATCGCAACAGAAAAATGGATGTCCCATCTTTTCTTCCATATGTATACTGATTTCATCAAATTTGTCTCTCATCAAACTTCCACCATTAACAGGAGTGAAATCATCTCGATGCATAACAGCTGGTACATGATGACTTGAGATAGATTTCCAATTAGTAATACCTGTAGCACTGTGTTTGTAACCGCCTGAGTATCCACCATAAGGATTCCCCTGCACATGACCAATCAGAATAGGAATATCACATTCAAATACATATTTACTCATATACACTGGATCACCTCTTCTAGTTGTACCCAGATTTACCATATGTTCCTGATCCTCACTGTCATGGCTTATAATTTGTCCGGAATGCCAGAACTGATGAAACAGTTCTTCTCCGAAAATTGCCTTTGCATCAGACTCCTTGCTTCTTGGATGAAGCCCATTAGAAATTATAAAAAGGATATCTTGTTTTTCTACACCCGCTGCATAGAGTTCTTTAAGTATTAACTTAATACTTACTTTTCTATGGCTAGTTGCTTGTTCTCCCCCTTTTACACGATCTGGAACAATGATCGTAACAGTACTCCCTTTATGAGCAAGTTCCGATAAAGTTTTCATTCCAATAGGATGCGCCAAACTCTCTAAATATGCCTTTTCTAACCTATCTTCTGGTATGTAATCTGGATCTTTAACAGTCTCTCCTGGAATGAAAACATCCGTATTCGATGGTAATTCAGCTGACATGATTCCTTGACCGTATTCAAAATCAATTTTCATCTTCATTTCCTCCATTCATGTATAATTTTATAATTTCAGTATATTCTTCAGGATAATAACCGATTTCCCCTGTAAAACGTGTCAAGGCGATTAGTCCACCGTCAATTTCTTGTATAGAAGCTAGCATCTGTGCATTATCCTGCTTTAAACCTCCTCCATAAACAATGTCCATACCACCAGTCTTTTCTTTTACATATCTAGCTATTTTAGTTATATAATCTTTATCTGCTGGTTTCTTGCCTGGTCCGATTGACCAAATAGGTTCATAGGCAATTACAACTTTAAAATGATCAACTCCATCAAGCCCAATTTCTAGTTGCTTTCCGAGTACGTCCTGCCATTTTTCCTGTTCTTCACTCTTTTCTCCAATACAATAAAGTACACTCATACCCCTTGCAATCGCACACTTAATTTCCTTGTTCATAATTCGATTTACCGCATCCGTATCAGTAACTCCTGCCTCCTCCAGTATACCCATTTTGTCATTTCTCTCTTCACAATGACCAATGATTGTTGTTTCACACCCAGCTGCTAACATTGCTGCCGCTGGTCGATTTGATGTAAAAGCACCAAAGTTTCCCAAAACTTCGGTATCTTCACGGTATATACTTTGACAACCGATTTTAATAGGACTGTTTTCGCATTGTGCTTTTACTGCATTTAGAATATGAGCTTCTGGAAAATACATAGCAAACTCAACTTCTTTAGTATTATACTTTTTAAGTTTAGTTTGTGTTCTACTTATGATTTCACCAGCCCAGTTTGAAACTGGTGCCAATCTATTAACTCCACCTAATTCTACCGGTACATCAAAACGCTTTAGATTCAGATATATGTGTTTCATTCTCTACCTACTCTTTCTTATATTCCAGCTTTTTTGTAACGTTCCGCCATCTGGTCTAAAGTAACATATTCTACTTTTGGTGCTTTTCCATAGCTTCCAAATTTAACAATTAGTGTACCAACGACTTCCTTAACACCATCTTCAATACATTTACAGATTCTTGCTACATCCTCATCTGGAACATTGCCGTACATTACCGTATCCATAATTGGTGTTATAAAGGCACGAGGATCAAAAGCTGCTTTGTTTTTCTCCAATAATTCATAGATTGCACCCACAGTAGCACTGTTTTGAAGTGTAGTATCCTTTGCAAAAAGTTCCTTCATATTTCTAGTAACCGCTAAACGTATGTCAGTATCCACGTTTATCTTGTTAATACCACAGTATGCTGCTTCTATCAGCTGATTCACATCAATTCCATATGCATTCTTAATTTCTCCACCAAGGTTATTAATTTCTTCCACGATATACTCTGGAACCGTAGAAGACCCATGGCTAACTAGATACCCTTCGATTCCTTCATGGCGCATACACTCTTTAATAGATATAGCTATTTCTTTACGGATGACTGCATTTTTTCCTTTATTAGCACCATGCATTGTTCCGTAACTGATTGCTAGGGCATCTACACCAGTTTTTCGAAAGAAATCTACTGCACTTAATGGATTTGTGTATGTACTATCACTTGAAAATACATGATCTTCTACTCCAGCTAGTACGCCAAGCTCTCCTTCTACAGACACCCCAAGCTTATGTGCATACTTTACTACTTCTCTAGTCAACTCCACATTTTCTTCAAATGGAAGGGAACTACCATCAATCATAACAGAGGTATATCCCCCTTCAATGGCAGCTACACAAGAGTCAAAGTTTCTTCCGTGATCTAAGTGCAAGGCAATTGGAATAGGACTGTCATCGCCATATTTTCTTACAGCATCTGCTATGTTCTTTGCGCCCTTCTTTTTATCTTCCAAAGTTGCATTCATAAAATCAGTACGGCCTCCCATAAATCCATTTGCAAGATCAGCTCCTTGTAAGATTGCTGGACTACGAAACATCTCATGTACATTAATAACTGCTTTTGCCTGACACACTGCATTTACATTGAATGCTCCTTGAGCATAATTATTTTTATCAGCTGCATCAAGAATTACTCTCATCGGTACTAACATCTTTTTTCCCTCCATTATTAAACGAAATCATTTGAGGCAGTTCACTGCCAATCAGTGGTCTACACCAATTAATAAATGCTTCTGTTACTCCATTACCCTTCTCATTAATATATTCATCCGGCATGATCCGCTCATACATCATAACTTCATCGATATCTACTAAAAATGGTTCAATCTGATATGGTGCATCAGAAATTCTCTTAAACGCAACCATTTTCCCAGTTTCTCCATTCAGTATCGCTTTTAACGCAAGTTTTCCTGTAAGTACCGCTTCCTGTCTGTCTATTTGGCTTTGTAATGAAATAGATGCTCTTCCAAGAAGCCCTGGTTTTTCTCCTCTTGCTTTATACCCCAAGTGTTTAATGACAAGATTTGCAAGATGAGTACTTACATCACCAAAGTAAGTTCCTCTACCAAACTTAAAAATTGGTTCTACTACCGGCTTTCCTTCTTTATCTTTTAACCCTTCGCTAGCTACCACCACAACTCCCTTTTTCCTCTCAAGCAAATCTTTGATATCTTTAATATACTGTTCTTCATCAAAAGGTCTCTCAGGAAGATAAATCAAATCGGGTCCTAGTCCATCCTCATCTGCTGCAAGTGCGGCTGATGCAGTAATCCAACCAGCATTTCTTCCAGACGCCTCAATAACAACTACATGAATAGGTAGACCCTTTACATCTGCGCACACCTCTTTTACACTCTGTGCCAAATATCTAGCCGCACTACCAAATCCTGGACTATGATCGGTAATAGCAATATCATTATCCATCATTTTCGGAATACCCATTACCTTGACGTCCAGCCCTTTATCTCTACAAGTTTTAAAAAGTTTTCCGCATGTGTCCATCGTACCGTTTCCACCATTGAAAAGTACATAATGTATCTGGTACTTTACCAAAGTCTCGGCCATCTTGTTATATTCTTCCTGTTCAAGCTGTTCTCTAGAAGTGCCTATAGCACTTCCTGGTGTTTGCAACAAAAGTTTTAATTTCTCCTCAGGAACATCTTCTAGTTCAATGAGTTCTTCCTTAAGTAATCCTCCGGTTCCATTCTTTGCTGCATAGATATGCGAAAGCATTGGATACTTTTTTGCCTCTTCTAAAACCCCATACAACGATGCATTTATTACCGCTGTAGGTCCACCACCGTGTATTATTAGTAAGTTTTCGCCCATAATTTGTATCATCCTTTCTACACCCTAACAATACCATAGCATACACACAAGTTGCACAAATTCAGCGCAAACGTTTGTGTAATCAAAACAAATGTTCAATACCAAGTTCATGTATTATATTTACAATCTCTTTCGTTCTGCTACACCCAAATTTACGCAAAAGCCCTTTAATCTGTGTCTTTATTGTACTAACCTCCACGCAACGAATATTAGCAATTTCACTTACCTTTCGGCCTTGCAATAGAAGTTTAATCATCGCTCGTTCCGTACTGGTCAATTTTGAAATACTATTAATAAAAAATAGTAAACTTCGCTCACTCTTTTGCAATCTAGCATATTCCTGCATCACAATTTCATGAATCCTACTCTGTAAGGCAGGATGTCCATCATGTGCACAACGAATATGATAAAGAATCTGCTCCTCCTCGCATCCCTTTACCAGATAATCCAATGCTCCTGCTCCCATAGATGTTAGAATCATCTCTCTTGTCTCGTGCGCGGTTAAAAAGATAATGCTCGCACCAGGGTTTTCCTCCCTAATTTCTTCGGTTGCTAGGATACCCGCATTCATCTGTTCCATTTCTATATCCATAAGTATTAAATCATATTCGGCACTCTTTGCGAGATTAACTATTTCTTTTCCACTAGATGCCACACCTACTACCGTCATATCCGTCTGCTTGTTTATAAGTTCTCTCATATCTTCCAGAAGCAGAGGAAAATCATCCGCTATAAGAATTCTGATTTTTTTCTCCATAATATCAATCCCCTACTGGTACTTTGGTAAAAGAATATAAAAACTGCTACCTATTCCTACCTTACTCTCCAACCTAAGTGATCCCAAATGACTCTTTACGATTTCGCGGACATAATACAATCCCATACCCCAATTAAAATTTGAATTTTTACTAGAATAAAAGGGCTCGAATATTTTTTTCATCTGCTTCTTTGACATTCCATTGCCGTTATCACGCACTTCGATAACGGTATACAATCTTTCTCTATGAGAAATCAACGAGACCATTCCATCATCATTACGACCTGCCATCTGTACTGCATCTTCCGCATTAATCAAAAGGTTATATAATGCTTCGCACAAATGTGTTTTGTCTGCTAATACCATAACTTGATTATCAATTTCTAGATGCACTTCTACCTCTGGATACTTTTTATGGAATCGCTCTTGCGCATTTTCTGCAATTTCTCCCAAAGATATTGGAACCATACAAATAGAATTCGACTTTACAAAACTATATAACTCCTCCATTCTTTGAAGTAATGTATTATCAAGTTCCTCAAGCGTATCCACGTATTCCTTCAATTTCACTGTATCCACTTGAGGCTGTTCATAAAGCTGACCAATTCTTTTAAAAATCACCTTATTAGAAAGCAACTGATTCTTCATACTATGTACAAACATGGATGCTCCAACTTTTGCTGTATCAAACTTTCGCTCCATAACAATATCTTCCCAGTTCGTTTGAAAATTTCTTTGCGTATAACGAAGCAAACTATAAAACCCTAAAATACAGCAAATAACGCTAACAATTACCAACATGGAGTAACTCCAAACTGATGGATTCACTTGCAAATAACCGATCCCCTTATTCCACGCGGAAGTATAGCTATAAAAATGATAAACCTGCCCCGGATCTTGTCGATAATATAAATAAAACAAACCTGACATAGAAATCATGCAAATAACAATCAGGCTGAACTGTCTTTTACAAAATTTCATACTAATTGAAAAGAATTCAATTATCAAAAGCCCTATGCCTATAAGCAGATATAACGTAATCCAAACCATGCTTCCATCTGTCAGAAACTTTTGAAAAAAGAGCGCACGCTCTGTTATCGCACGGTATATGTACGGGAAATAGAAAAACAGTGATAGTACTGGAAAAATAGCTACAGCCTTTGATATCCAAGTGTTCTTCTTTATAAATGGAATCATCGAATAATGGAGTGCGATTAACATCAAAAAAAACGGAAACAACGTTCTTCCAAGAGTAATCAAATATCCCATTTGATTGAATGTAATAAGTAAATACTGTAGTTTTAACTGGATATCCTTTGAAAAATACAAAAACCTTGCAACTTCCTGTGAAATACCTCCTTTTTTTGCAATAAATATCATAACCCCAACGATTTCAAGCATGAGACTTAAGGAAAGACAAAACAGATATAAGGATTCCTTATTCTTTTTTACGCATAGAACCAATATGGATGCTATCACTAGACAGCATGTTAAAATAATCAACATAATACCTTCTCCTATCTTTATTATCCTGTTCTTATTTTAACATTTTTTTTATTATTTGTTACTTTTTATAGGATTTCCTTTAATAAATACATTTATGATTCTATTATTATCATCCATTATAACTAAATCAGAGTCCTTACCATCTGCAATTGACCCTATCCTGTCAAAGATTCCAAGCATTTTTGCTGGATTTTCAGTAAACAAAGGCAATATCTCTTCTAGTGTTTTTCCTGTAAATTCCAACAGATTTAATAGCGCTATATTCTGTGTTAAAGTGCTCCCTGCTCTAACTCCGGAATCTGTCAACTTTGCATCCCCATCTTCAACAATTACATCGTTGACACCTAATTTATAGTTTCCATCTGGAAGCCCAGCAGCCATAATACAATCCGTAATTGCAATCACCCTTTTGTTTCCTTTTGTTTTAAGTAAAAGCCTTACTACCCCAGGATGAAGATGTCTACCATCACAGATAGCCTCACAGTAGATATCCGATTCAAGTGCCGCACCCATAATTGCAGGATAATGCTGATGCATAAGCTTCATTGCATTAAAGGTATGTGTACAGCAGGAAGCCCCTTTCTCAATTGCACGCATACTGGTTTCATAATCAGCCCCAGAATGACCAATAGCAACCGTAATACCTAATTCTTTCATTAAAGGGATATCATTCACAATTCCTTCAACTTCAGGAGAAATTGTAATATAGCGAATTCCTCCTTCTGCATAGTTTTGATATTTCTTAAGCAATTCCATATTTGCCTTTTGTAGTAGGTGCTCTGGCATTGCTCCTTTATATTCCTTAGAAAGAAAGGGACCTTCTAAATGAATTCCTAGTAGATCTGCGCCTTTAGATTCCATAAGTTGATGTTCTTTAAAGGAATCTATACATCTATAAGTCTGTTCCTCTGTATCTGTCAGAACAGAACACAGCCAAGACGTTGTACCGTTTTTTGCCATAAAACAGCTGATTGTTTCTAAGTCTTCTGCTGATGCTGCATTAACATCTACTCCTACTGCTCCATGTGCATGTACATCAATAAATCCTGGAATAACCTTATTACCCGCTACATTAAAAATCTCTGCTCCCTGATCTGGTTCATGCGTAGGCTCCAATAGTTTAATTTTTTTACCTTGAATCAAAATCGTTTTCTTTTTAAAACTACCTTCCGTATATACATCTCCATTTATAATATATCGTTTATCCATATACTCACTCCTTACATAGGCAAATTCGCTACCAACTCGGTCATCCGAATATTAATATCTGGATGGGATTGTAAAAGGCTTACAGGGAAAGATGCGCTCTTTTCACCATAAGCAGCACGTCTTACTACGCTTCTGTGCCAGTCTCTAAAACATCCGAGTCTAACTTTTCTAGCATGAGAAATTTCATTAATGCCAATAGTAATACAATACTGTGGCATGTCTTCCAACGCACCGTTCAGATCTCCTATGGAATTAACTGCTCTTGTTTCCTTAGATATTTCCAATACTCTTGTTTGTAATTCTAAAAATTCTTCCGGATTTAAATCCTCCCTTGCTTCATTAAAAGCCACATGTCCATTGATACCAATTCCTCCAAAACAGATATCCACTCCGCCTAGTTTTTCAATAAGTTGTGGAATGAAGTTCAAGTTCTGGGGATCTGGAAAAATTCTTTGCTCCTTAGGCATCACTAACTCCGGCTTGATTACTTCATACACGTTCTTGTCCATGAACCCACGAAAACTCAGTTTATCTTCTTTAGGAATCCAAGTTTTATCATCTGTCAGGTATTCATCCATATTAATAAACCATACATTTTCTAGACTTATATTCTCTTGATTGACTATTTCAGTGAAGTATGTATATTGCCCTACCGGCCCCACGGGGCAGATAAAAACTATTGTTTCATTTTTTTTATTCTTTTCTTTGATGGTATCTACCATCTCCTCAGCCATAGCTTTAAATACAGCCTGATTATCTTCCATAACAATGAGAGGAATCTTAGGCGCTTTCATTAACTCCCCTTTATTATAGTAGTTATATTCATGTCTCATTTTTATCTTCTCCTCTTTAATATTGTGATAAAATAGGCTACTCATACAAGTAGCCCATCTTACTTTTATATCAATATTTTCCTGATTCTACCATAACATTTAATAGTACATAGTCACTTACTGGCGGATCTACTTCTACAACACCAGAATCAATAAAGTTCTTTTTCTGAAGTTCATAATAGCCTTCCACAGTGCCGTCTTGTGCACCTTCTGATACTTCTTTACCTGATAACCACTCTGCATCTCCCCTTTGACTGTAAGAAGTATCCACATCGGTAGCTGTACGTTTTGCAATTAGCTCTGCTGTTTCTAATTGATTCTCTGTTGATGCATAATCCATTGCTTTAAACAATGCTCTTGTAAATCTTATCAAAACATCTTCATTTTCTTTTGCATATTTAGGCATTGTAATCCAACTTGCAAGAGAGATCGTTTTATCCTTAAAAGTCAAATTATCCGTAAGTTTTGTTGCTTCTGACATTTCTGATAATATCTTTAAGCTATTTGGTGACCAGGTTGCACATGCATCAACTCCGCCCGAGAGCATAGCTGTTACAATCGCAGAAGCATCCATATCCAGTGCTTGAATATCATCCATAGACATTCCTGCAGATGTCAGAGAATTAACCAATATATCCTCGCTAGAGCTTCCTGATGAATAGGCTACTTTTTTGCCTTTCAAATCTTCGATACTCGTGATTCCTTCTCCGCCAATCAATGCATCTCCGTTAGATATTTGTTGTAATGCAAAGATGGTCGCTTGACCGTTTACGCAAAGTTTATGTGCACCCTGCCCGATATATCCGATATCAATGCTTCCCGATTCCATTGCCGCAATAATGGTAGGGCCATCCTGAAATTCTGTTAATTTAAGAGTGATTCCTTCTTCTTCCATAAAGCCTTGGTCAATTGCATTCTCTACAGCCCAAAGACTTCCGTAATTTGGCATATAGGCTACTTCCAAGGTAATAGGTTCTGCTTTTGAAGTAGTTGGTTCTTCTGTTGCATCTTTCGTTGTTTTTGTTGTCCCTGAAGTGTTAGCTGTTGGTGCATCTGATTTACCACCACATCCTACCATCATGGTTGTAACCATTGCTACAGTTACTAAAACGCTTAAAACTTTCTTTCTCATAACTTTCCTCCTATAAAATTTTTATTTTCTTACTTCTAAATACTCCTGGTATACTTCCCCCCAGATATGGTTCTTAAGTTCCATGAACTCTGGTGTCATTTTTGTTTCCTGTGTGCGGGGATACGGAATATTGATATCTACAATCTCTTTAATCCTACCAGGCCTTGCACTCATAATGATAACCTTTTGAGCAAGAATAATTGCTTCTTCTACATCGTGTGTGATGAAGAAGCATGTCTTTCTCTCTTTTTCCCATGTCTCTAGGAGTTCTGTCTGTAATTGAGTTCTTGTTTGTGCATCTAATGCTCCAAATGGCTCATCCATTAGTAGTACCGACGGATTTACTGCATAAGCTCTAGCAATAGCCACACGTTGCTTCATACCACCAGATAATTCTTTTGGATAATGGTCAGCGAAGTCTTCTAATTGCACCATCTTTATGTATTTCATTGCAATGTCTTCTGCTTCCTGTTTTTTATTACCCTTCAGGTTCAGACCAAACATTACGTTTTTCTTAACGGTCATCCATGGAAAAAGTGCATATTGCTGAAATACAACTCCACGCTCTGTTCCCGTGCCTTTTACTTCATTTCCATCACAATAAACTGCACCTGAAGTTGGATTTGACAAACCGGCAATGATGTTTAGTAGTGTGGACTTTCCGCATCCAGAAGGACCTACTACACAAATAAACTCATTTTCTTTAATATCAAGGCTTACACCGTTAAGCGCTACCATTTCCCCATTTCTAGTCTGAAATACTTTTCTTACATTTTCAATCTTAAGTTTTATATTTCTCTCTTCTCCTGCCATCCTGTGAACTTCCTTTCTAATAACTTAACAATCTTTTCAATAGCCATACCAATAATTCCAATTACAATAATATACAGCAACATAGGTTCTGATTCAAAGCTGTTATTCAGTGATCGTATTCGCATACCAAGACCTGCAACAGCACCTGTAGATTCTGCTGCGATCAGTGTTGTCAATGCTGTTGAACTTCCAAGACGGATTGCTGTAATAATAAATGGTAAGGTAGCAGGAGCGATTACTTTTAAGAAAATGTCTTTATCAGTTGCCCCAAGCACTCTTGCTGCTTTAATCAGGGTTTCGTCAATATTAATAACTCCTTGATAAATTGTAACTGTCATAATCAAGAATGTTGCAATTGTGATAACAATAATCTGAGGTTTTCTTCCTACTCCCGCTGATATTACGATCAGTGGAACATAAGCTAATGGTGGAATATTACGAATGAACTGGATCCATGGCTCAATAATATTACGTACAGGTGCATACCATGCCATTAAAATAGCTACTGGAAGAGACAACACAAAACCAATTGCAAAGCCAACGGTAACCGAAATCAAACTACTTGATAAATCTGTAAAAAATACACCTCGATCTATCATAGTTTTTAGTGACTTAAATGTTTCAATAACATTTGGAAAGCTCCGCGCTGTTTGTGGATTGAGTGACAATAGATACCACAACACCATTGCCGTCGCAAGTGAAATCAGTAGCCAAATATTTTTATTAATTCTGCTTTTTCTATTATAATTCATATAATTTTCCTCTTTTTGTTTTCCTTTCTTTAGTTGATAAATAAAGTTTAACATTTTATTAGTTATTTTAAAGGTGGAACTTTTATCATCCTTTTTACCAATATACGGAAAAAAGCTTTGTTCCATTGCATGTAGCAATGAAACAAAGCTTTCATTTCGATTTTATCCTTTTAAAACTATACTTTGTTTTTTTATATTATACTTTTTAAAATAGGAATTTTCTTTTGGTATCCAAAGTCTCTGAAATTCTAATAACTTTTCTTCTCCATTCCTTTTTCTGATATTCGCAATCTGCTCACTAGCCTCAATATCTAGAAAAATACGAAGTTGATACACATCTCCAAAAACCGGATGTTGACTATAGGAACCTTCTATAATGTTCAAACGATTATGTTTAATAGGCACAGGATTTCCAAGTTTTTTTTCTTTGCATAAATAGGCACTATACAAAACCTCTTCCCTATTTAGTATTTTTTGAAGTACCTCTCTCTTGAATCGCTCATAGTCTACATTGCCACCGATTTCTGCTAACCGTTCTTGTGTTCTTTGGTACTGCTGTAAGAAAAAATCATCCATATGAAATACATTACAAGCATAATGTTCTTTTAAAATTTCTGAAAGCGTAGTCTTTCCACTTCCACATTTGCCATCAATGGCTATAAGAAAAACTTCCTCTTCTGATCTTCTTAACAATTGGTCAATGTTATTTATTACCTGCCACTGTAAGTCTCCAATTTTCTTACACATTATGTACGGTTCCTGCTTTCTGTACACTTCGGATAATTATCGGAATTAGTATTAACTGAACAATGATGCCAGGTATTGCATTCAAAAATCCTTGCGCAAAAAACATCTGTAAAGTAAATCCATTTCCTAACATCTGATACAGTACAAAAGACACGATCCCCCATATAATTCTTCCAACAAGCATAGCAATTATCAACGAAAAATATGTCCATGAAACTCCCTTTCGTTTACTCCCCATATAACCAGTTATAAAACCATACGCAGCTAATTCAAACGACATGGAAATTGCAACTGGCATTATTGGTGGCATACCAAATAACATACTGCGCAGTAATGGTAGAATGAATCCTACAATAATACCATATTTCCAACCCAAAAAAAAGCCGCAAAGAATAACTGGTATATGCATAGGAAGTAGCATATTTCCAACCTCCGGTATCTGCATGGTTATAAAAGGAAGAACAATCCCTATTGCAACAAATACTGCTGACAGCACCATCTTCTGTGTTTTTTTATTTTCTATTCTCATTTTAATTCATCTCCTCTTCTATTTCAAAAGCTCGTAATACACTAACGCAACTATACTCTCTTTTACCTGCACCGATACCAATTTTTCGAATTACAAACTCTTTCGGAAGTTTGCTCCGAGTAATAATAGCTGCCGCTATAGCAGCTCCCGTAGGAGTTACAAGCTCTCCCTCTACATCTATTACCTTCAAATTCAAATGGTACTTTGTGAGGATATTAGAAACAGCCGGCACAGGGATTGGTAATAACCCATGGCGACACCGTACACTTCCATATCCCTCACATAGAACTGGTATGATAACCTCTTCAAAATTAAGATCATCCATACAAACCGCTGCTGCAATAATATCAACAATCGAATCTACTGCACCTACTTCATGAAAATGAACCTGTTCTATAGGCACTCCATGCGCCTTTGCCTCGCTTTCAGCGATTATCGTAAAAATACGCTTTGCTAGCTTTCTTGCTCGCTCGGTAATATCAGAATCTTCTATAATCTTAAAAATTTCCATAATTCCTCTAGTCGCATTTGAATGAGCATGCTCGTATAAATGCGGTTGCTCACATGAATGAGGTTGCTCATGGATTTGACTCTGTAATGAATGATGATGAGTCTCATGACCGTGCAAGTACTGCATATCATGATCATAATTTTCGTAATCTTTATCCAATATAACTGCAAAATCACATGCTTCAAGACCGGATTTTATCACCTTAGATATCTGCACATCAAAACCTGCTATAGGAATACTACGAAGACAATGTTGCAGCTTATCTTTATTTGCTCCTAAATCTAACATCGCAGCCACAAACATATCTCCACTGATCCCTGAATTACATTCCAAATATAGTGTACGACTCATAAAAACCTCCCTTTCTTTTGTCATCATCATATCATCACTAATCAAATTTGGGTATTTTTTTTACGCAAACGTTTGCTATTATTCGCTGTCATTTTTTGCTACCATATGCTATGATAAAATCAGAAAACATCTGCATGAGAGGAGTCTTATTATGACTTTAAAAGATATTGCAAAAGAAGCTGGTGTCTCAATCTCCACGGTTTCCAGAGTCATAAATGGTAAATCAACAAACGCCGCGAGTAGAGAAACTCAGGACCATATTTGGAAAATAGTTCGAAAAGGCGGTTATGTACCAAACCCTTCTGCGCAAGCGTTAAAACATGGAAACGGTAGTAGGATGCCTAGTAAATCTATCGCCTGTATTTATGCTAGAACAGATGATGCAAAAAATGATGCCTTTTTTTCTTCCTTAACTAGAAGTATTGAGGAGGAAGCATTAAAAGAAGGATATGTTGTTAAATATTCATTTTCAGCATTCGACATCAACAATCCAGCTACACATTATCAAATTCTTAACAACGAAGTTGATGGTGTTGCTGTCCTTGGCCGTTGTAGTAATGAAACTCTCCACTTTCTAAAAAAGCACTTTAAAAGAATCGTATACACGGGGTTGAATACATTGGATGCGAAGTATGACCAAGTCATTTGTGACGGCTATGCAATTGCTAAAGACGCTATGGAATACCTCATATCGAAAGGACATACAAGGATTGGTTACATTGGTGAACTGTCCAGAGAAATTCGCTATAGTGCTTATAAGGATTCTTTGAAAATACATAAAATTCCACTTGATAATAACAACATTGCAAATGTTCCAATTTCTTCTGAAGGAGGCTATCAAGGAGCACTCAGAATTATGCAACGCAATACAGAAATTACCGCCCTTTTCTGTATGAATGATATAACTGCTATAGGTGCAATTAAAGCAATTCAAGATAATGGTTACCGTATACCAGATGATATATCCGTCATCAGTATGGATGATATTGAAGTAGCACAGTACATTTCACCCATGCTAACCACAATGCATATTCCAATTGAAGAAATGGGAAAGATGTCTGCAAAAATACTCATTGACCGAATCAATAATGGACATTCCTTGCCTCTCAAAATTTCTTTACCTTATTATCTTGTAAATAGAGAAAGTAGTTAATATTGATCTCTATTAATTAGATGATTGATATACCTATGGACTTCATACAGATTGGCCCATTGGCGCACCTAAAAAAGTGCCAAGACAATTTCTTGCCTTGGCACCCTATAAACAAACTACGTTTGTCCTTATATTCATTTGAATTAAGCTAATTTAGATTTAGCAACTTCAACTAATGCTGCAAAACCTTCAGCATCATTGATAGCCATTTCAGATAACATCTTTCTGTTAACTTCAATACCTGCTAATTTTAAACCATACATAAATTTGCTATAAGAAAGTCCGTTCATTCTAGCAGCGGCATTGATTCTGGCAATCCATAATCTTCTGAATTGTCTTTTTCTTTCTTTTCTTCCTGCGAATGAAGAAGTTAATGCTCTCATTACAGATTGTTTTGCAACTCTATATTGTTTCGATCTAGCGCCTCTATAACCTTTAGCTAGTTTTAATACTCTGTTGTGTTTTTTTCTAGCGTTCATTCCGCCTTTAATTCTTGCCATTTCCTAGTTCCCTCCTTATATCCTATAAATATGGTAAAATTTTCTTCATGTTCTTTACGTTAGTAGAATCAACTAAAGTAGCTTTTCTAAGATTTCTTTTTCTCTTAGTAGTTTTCTTAGTTAAGATATGGCTCTTGTAAGCTTTCATTCTCTTTAATTGACCTGTTCCTGTTTTTTTGAAACGCTTAGCTGCTGCTCTGCTTGTTTTCATTTTTGGCATGATAGTTCCTCCTTAATAATATCTTCCATCTGTTATTCTTCGCGACATCCCATAGAACACAGTATGTCACCAACATATCTATACATGGGGATTTACCTAGCATATTCACTACAGTCCACCCCATATCAGAACAACCAGCTACGAACCCGTAGCCATGTTGTCATGAATTAAATTGCTTCTATTACTCTAGCGGATATATTAACTGCGTTTTTCAGTTAAGTACATAATCATACTTCTTCCTTCTAACTTAGCAGGTTTTTCAACTACTGCTATATCTTCTAGACATTTAAAGAAAGAATCAAGTATTTGTCTACTTGTACTCATATGCGCCATTTCTCTACCACGGAAACGTAACGATACTTTAACTTTGTCACCTTTTGTGATGAATTTTCTTGCTTGGTTTGCCTTTGTGTTAAGGTCATTTTCATCAATGTTTGGTGATAAACGAATCTCTTTAACATCTGTTACTTTCTGTTTCTTCTTAGCTTCTTTTTCTTTTCTAGCTAATTCATATCTGTATTTACCATAATCAATAATTTTGCAAACAGGTGGTTTAGCTGTTGGAGCAATCTTTACTAAATCTAGATTTGCTTCCTTTGCTAATTTCATTGCATCTTTAGAAGACATAACTCCTAATTGTTCTCCATCTTCGCCAATAAGACGAACCTCTTTGTCTCTGATTTGCTCATTAATCATTAAATCGCTAATAACTATGCACCTCCATAGGTTTGTTTCAACAAATAGTTAATTTACATAAAAAAAACGTAGATAGCAAATTCTATCCACGTCTTCAAGTTCGATCTATATTCAGTATCTTCTACTAAATTATCTTGAATTAATAACCCAAGTCACATTCATTCGTGCTAAGGTGAGAGTGGATACTCTGCTTCTCTGTTTATTCAAACCCTTCCGATTTCTTCTGCGTTTGTTCACAGCTTGTTAATTGTAACATATATTTAGACCATATGTCAAGTACTATTATCGTCTTTTTTTACTGAATTTATTTACCATTATAGATTTATATGAACTTATGAACGACCAAATTCTGATAATACAAGTCCTTCATTACGATCTAATACTGTATTGATACTCCAACTATGCGTAAAGATAAGAAGTGAATTACCTTTTAAGTCTTTGATCTTCTTCGTATCGGAAGTTACACTTAATTTGGATACGTCGATATCTTTGTTTTCTATCCAACGAATATGCTCATATGGAAGTGGCTCAAGACGAATATCTACACCATATTCTGATTCTAGTCTAAACTTAAGTACATCAAATTGAAGTACACCTACTACACCTACGATGATTTCTTCCATACCAGTATTGAATTCTTGGAAGATCTGTATCGCACCTTCTTGTGCAATCTGTGAGATACCTTTTATAAATTGTTTTCTCTTCATAGTATCCATCTGACGTACCCTGGCAAAATGTTCAGGTGCAAATGTTGGAATTCCTTCATATTCAAATTTCTTATTTGGCATACAGATAGTATCTCCAATTGAGAAAATACCTGGATCAAATACGCCAATAATATCCCCTGCATATGCTTCTTCAACAATTTTTCTCTCTTGTGCCATCATCTGTTGTGGTTGTAATAATTTCATTTTCTTACCACCTTGCACATGGTTTACTTCCATACCTGCTTCGAATTTACCAGAACATATTCTCATGAATGCGATACGGTCACGATGTGCTTTGTTCATATTCGCTTGAATCTTGAATACGAATGCTGAGAAATCTTCTTTAATTGGATCTATAACTCCATCTTTTGACATACGAGGAAGTGGTGAAGTTGTCATATCAAGAAAATGTTGTAAGAATGTCTCAACACCAAAGTTCGTTAATGCAGAACCAAAGAAAACTGGCGTTAATTTACCTACACGTACTTGTTCAATGTCAAATTCACTGCTTGCTCCATCAAGAAGCTCAATCTCTTCTGATAATTTTTCATGTAATTCTGTACCAATTAAAGAGTCTAATTCTTCGCTACCAAGTTCTACTTCTACTCTATCTACCGCTTTTTGTCCGTTGTTAGCTGCTGTAAACTTTGTAATTGTATTCGTGTTACGATCATATACACCCTTAAAGTTCTTACCACAACCGATTGGCCAGTTAACTGGACATGTCTGAATACCAAGTACATTCTCAATCTCATCCAATAATTCAAACGTGTCATTTGCTTCACGGTCCATCTTATTAATGAATGTGAAGATTGGTATTCCACGCATCGTACATACTTTGAATAATTTTTTCGTCTGTGCCTCAACACCCTTAGATGCATCGATAACCATGACTGCTGAATCTGCTGCCATTAAAGTACGATACGTATCTTCCGAGAAGTCCTGATGTCCTGGGGTATCAAGGATATTGATACAAAAACCATCATAGTTAAACTGCATTACTGAAGAAGTAACCGAGATACCTCTTTGCTTCTCGATTTCCATCCAGTCAGATACTGCATGCTTTGCAGTTTTCTTACCTTTAACGGAACCCGCAAGGTTAATTGCACCTCCGTATAATAATAACTTTTCCGTTAATGTCGTCTTACCTGCATCGGGGTGAGAGATGATTGCAAACGTTCTTCTTTTCTTTATTTCGTTTGTGTAATCAGCCACAATATTTCCTCCATCTTACGTGGAAAAACATTTTGGCCCTTAAGTCAAAATGCTTTTCCTTCTTAATAGTTTATATTATTTATTCTTTTTATTATTGTCTTCTTCTTGCACTTCAATCTTACGAATTTCTTTCGTTCTGATTTCTTTACAGATTTCATCGATAAATGTATCAACTGGTTTTTGACCTTCGTCACCAAGGTAACGGCTTCTTACTGATACAAGACCTTCTTCTTCTTCCTTTTGTCCTACAACTAACATATAAGGAACACGATCTAATCTTGTTTCACGAATCTTGTAACCGATCTTTTCTGCTCTTTCATCAACAGTAACCATAACACCATTTTCTTGTAACTTTGCTCTTACTTTATTCGCATAGTCATGGTATTTATCAGAGATTGGAAGAATTCTTACTTGCTCTGGGCATAACCAAGTTGGGAATAATCCAGCATACTTTTCGATTAACCAAGCAAGTGTTCTTTCATAGCATCCTAGTGAAGTTCTGTGGATGATGAATGGACGTTTCTTCTCACCGTTTTTATCGATATAGAACATATCAAATCTTTCAGCTAGCGCAAAGTCTAATTGAATTGTAATCATTGTATCTTCTTTACCATATACATTCTTTGCTTGGATATCAAGTTTTGGACCGTAGAAAGCAGCTTCGCCCTCTTCTTCAGTGTAAGTAACACCAAGGTGGTCTAAGATTTCTCTCATCTTGTTTTGAGTCTTATCCCAATGCTCTACATCACCAAGATATTTCTCTTTATTGTTTGGATCCCATTTTGATAAACGATATGTTACATCCTCTTCTACTCCAAGTGTTTGTAAGCAATATCTTGCAAGATTTAGACAACCTGCGAATTCTTCTTCAATTTGTTCTGGCGTTACGATTAAGTGACCTTCTGAGATAGTGAACTGTCTTACACGAGTAAGTCCATGCATTTCACCTGAATCTTCATTTCTAAATAATGTTGAAGTTTCACCATAACGACATGGTAGATCTCTGTAACTCTTTTGGCTTTGTTTATATACAAAATATTGGAATGGGCAAGTCATTGGACGAAGTGCAAATACTTCTGAGTTCTCATCTTCTTCATCGCCAAGTACAAACATACCTTCTTTGTAGTGTCCCCAGTGATCTGAGATTACATACAAGTCTTTCTTAGCCATTAAAGGAGTCTTCGTACGCATGTATCCACGTTTTTCTTCTTCATCTTCAATCCATCTTTGAAGTGTTTGAATCATCTTAGCACCCTTTGGCATAAGAAGTGGAAGACCTTGACCGATTACGTCTACAGTTGCGAATAATTCCATCTCACGACCTAATTTGTTATGGTCACGTTTCTTAATTTCTTCAAGGTGTTGCATGTATGCATCTAAATCTGCATTCTTAGTAAATGCAGTACCATATACTCTCACTAACATCTTGTTCTTCTCGCTACCTCTCCAGTAAGCACCAGAAGAAGAAATTAATTTAATAGCCTTTAATGATTTTGTGCTCATTAAGTGAGGACCACAACATAAATCTACGAAATCGCCTTGTTTATAGAATGAAATTTCTTCGTCTTCTGGTAAATCTTCAATTAATTCAACTTTATAAGATTCACCTTTCTCTTCCATGAATTTGATCGCTTCTTCTCTTGGAAGAGTGAATTTTTCTAATTCAGCACCTTCTTTGATGATTTTCTTCATTTCTTTCTCTAATTCATCAAGTGCTGCACGATCTAGTGATTCCATATCGAAATCATAATAGAATCCTGTATCGATTGAAGGTCCAATAGCAAGTTTTGCATGTGGATATAATCTCTTAACTGCTTGTGCAAGTACATGTGATGCAGTATGTCTATATGCTGCTTTACCTGCTTCATCGTTAAATGTTAAGATACTTAATTCACAATCTGTATCTACTACTGTTCTAAGGTCTACAACCTCGCCATTGATTTCTCCAGCACATGCCATTCTAGCAAGACCTTCACTAATATCTTTTGCAATATCGATTACTGACATTGCACTTGCATACTCTTTAATTGAGCCATCTTTTAATGTGATTTTCATCTTTATTACTTCCTTTCCTATCATTTCAACTTACTAATTATTATCATTTACACAATCAGGAATGCAAAAAAAGCCCCTTTCGATTCACTGTGCAAATCGAAAGGGACGAGTTTATTCTCGCGGTTCCACCCTAATTGGTACATATAAATCTGTACCCGCTTCATTTACCTTGGTCAGCAAATTGTGACCTTACAGGCATAGATTATAACGGAATCACCGGACCGGATTGGGGTCACTCAGAGGTAGTTTTCGGATATTTCCTAATAAGATACTTTCAGCATACATATCTCTCTCTGCATTATTCCATATCGTAATCGTCTCGTCGTCGTGTTGATGGTATTCATTTTATTTAGTTCTATAATAGAACTTTCGCTGTATTTCATTATATCATGTGCATTAGTATTGTCAATATGGAATATTTTCATTCTTAAAATTCCATTAAATAACTTTTAATCAAATCTAGCTTTACACTACCTGCTTATCATTGTACAATTTTTTATGAAATAGAATCAGGCAATACGATATCAGAAAGGAACCATACAATTATGACAGTCTCATTCTTCGATGAACTTCAAAAACAAAAAGACGGGATACAACGCTATCAACAATATCAAGACGAAATTAATGCTCTATCCACAAAATTAAATATTCTTACACAAGAAATTAAGGCTAATGAACAAGTTCTTCAAAAAGAAGCTAAGGATGTTGAGCAACTTACGGGTAAGAGTCTACAATCTGTGTATCATAAAATTCGTGGCAACTATGATTCCCAGCTTAAAAAGGAAATGCAAGAACGACATGAAGCGGAACTACAACTTGATCTCAAAAAACAAGAACATGAACGCCTTAAACTAGAGATACAAAATTTACAAAGAGAGCAATCACGCTACCACGCTTGTCAGAGAAATTACGACCAACTCTTCCAAGATAGATTGAATGAACTTATTAGCAATAATTCACCTAATCCTAAAGCAAAAGAACTTCTCTTAGGTTTACAAAACGATGTAGAAACAACTATTGCTCAGATAAAGGAATTAGAGGAAGCAATTCGTGCTGGCGAACGTGTGAACGCTTCTCTTAATCAGGCATGTGACCATCTAAAAAGTGCCTCTAGCTGGGGTACATTCGACATCATAGGTGGAGGACTCATTACTGATATCGCCAAACACTCTAAAATTGATGACGCTCGTTCTTCTCTAGCCAAAGCCCAAAGAGAACTTCGTGCCTTTCGCACTGAATTAGCTGATGTAAGCATGAACATCTCTATATCAATTGACATTGGATCTTTTACAACATTCGTTGATTATGTCTTCGATGATATTTTCTCAAGTATCAGTGTAAAATCCAAAATATCAGATGCTCAAAATGACGTATCAACAGCACTTAATCAAGTTCGTTCCACGCTTATACTTCTAGCAAGGTCCAAATCAGAAAAAAATGATTATATTGAAAATACTCTCGAACAGATCAAAAATATTGTGATTCATTCCGATTAATTGCTTTTCATTATTGAAACCTATACAAATACTTACACCGCCATCTCCATCACAAAGTCATCCATCACATAACCATTCCCGATATCGGAAACTTGCTCTCTCACTTTAATAAATCCTTTTTTCTCATAAACAGCAATGGAACCGCTGTTGTATCGGTTAACCGTTAACCAGATTGCTTGCTTTTCGTTCGATGTTGCCATGTCTGTTAAGAATACAAACGCCTTAGAAGCAAGACCTTTTCCTCTTGCTTCTTTTGCTATGTATAACTTACTAAGGAAAATCTTCTCTGGCTCCATCACTAACCCTATATATCCCACCGTAGATTCCCCATCTTTTATTAGATAATACTCGTATCCTTGATCTTCTATCTGACCAGCAACCGCGTTAGCAGATTGAAACTTATCAACCATATAATCAATTTGTTCTGCTTCTAAAATCGTCGAGTAATGCTCGTGCCAGATCTTTGTACCAAGTTCAGCGATAATCCCTATTTCTTCTTGTTCCTTAACTTTATGAAATGTTGTATTCATAGATTCTTTTCCTCCTGCTACTACTAGTTGACTACTCCTCGAAATCTTCAAGTGCGAAGTTTGAGTTTATGACTAGAGTGTCAAAAGCCTCCTGTAAAACCTGCCCTCTTCAATTTGCACATAAAAAACTTGACTAATGTTATGCCGAACGTAGTTCGATGAGCAACTGTATGAAGTCGTTGGTACTTAGGCTCTGTTCTTTAGAGCCTTATGTAACACTACAAACTTCATCCAAGCGAGAGCGTGTTGCGAGTCAACTACGTTTGGTATAACATGTTCACACATAAATTTGTGCAAATTGACGAGACTAAATTTACAACTGACTTTTGATACTCTAACCATTTTATTATATGAAGTCCTCTTCAAGTTCTTTCTCTTTTGCTACTTGCTCATATACATGAAGTATTCTCTTTGCGAATTCTTCTGTTGAATACGACTTTACGATAGACAACGCATTTTCTGAATACAAAGTCACACTACAACTTTGAGAATTATCATAAAGAATACGATTTAATCCTTCATATAAATCCTTTTGCCCTGTAAAACCAAATCCATTATAACCATCAATGAGTATTGCATCAAGACAAGCATCCTTCTTAGCAATAACCGGCAACCCCGCTGCCATCGCTTCTATATAAGTAAGGCCTTGTGTTTCACTTTGTGAAGCGCTAATGAACACATCACCTAATTGATAGTATTTACCGATCATATCCCAAGGCTGTTCCCCTGCGAATATTACTCTCTTCTCAAGCCCTAACTCTCTCGATATTTGCATGAGTCTTTCCTTATCTGGTCCGCCACCAACGATAACAAACTTAACATCCTCATGTTGTCTCATATAGCCAGGCATCGCTCTCAATATCTCCTCGATGTTCTTTTCCTTCGATATTCTACCTACGTACACAATAGTTTTTTCACCTTCTAAGATTCCATAATGTCTTCTTAGTTCACTAACCTCTTCAATACTAAAACGGTCTTTTCTGAATTTGTCAAGCTTTATCCCCGTAGGTATAACTTCGATATTACTATAGACATCATAGCTTTTTAATAATTCCTTAACCTTATTAGTTGGCACAATAACTCTACTTGCTGAGTTACAGCATCTCCTTGTAAGGTAGCGAATTGCTGATTTTGTACGGTTATCCAAACGTTTAATCTTCATAATATAATGTGAGTAATCTTCATATATCGTATGGTAGGTGTGGACAACTGGAATATTCAATTCCTTTGCCATAATTCTACCAAAGATACCAAGCGAGAATTCCGTATTCGTATGGATTAGGTCTAATTCTAATTTTTTAATCGTAGTTGCTAATTTAGGGTGATAGAATAATCCAACCCTACGGTCACTTAAGAAAATGAATGGCACACTTGGTACTCGGAATACATTGTGCTCAAACTCAGGCTCACCCGGTGTCTTTGTCGTGAAGACATAAACATTATGTCCCATCTTCTCAAGCTCAGTTTTTAACATAAAACAAGAAGTTGCCACTCCGTTAATTTCCGGATAATACGTTTCTGTAAATAATCCTATGTTCACTTTTTTCCCCCCTGCACACAACTGATTATTGCCATAACAACTCTATCTATAATATATCGGATTCTCTTTATTTTGTAAAGCAAAGGAGATTACTTATCTCCTAATTTTAGGGAATTGTGCTTTGCTTTGGTAATCAGTTATTTTGACTCTTAACCTATAGTATGATATAATTAGTTTGATTTTCAAACTTTTGAGGGAAAGATGAGGTATCTACTATGATTATAGAACCAAAAGTACGTGGTTTCATCTGTACAACTGCTCACCCAATAGGTTGTAGAGCAAATGTTGCAAATCAAATCGATTACGCAAAAGAACAACGTAAAACATTGTCTTCACATTCGGTTAATTCACCTAAGAAAGCCCTTATTATCGGCAGTTCCACTGGGTATGGATTAGCAACTCGAATTTCACTCGCATATACATACCAGGCTTCTACCATCGGTGTAATGTACGAAAAGGAAGCTACTGGTACTAGAACTGCTACTGCAGGTTGGTATAATACTGCCGCCTTTGAATCATTTGCAGGAAATGATGGTTTATATGCACAAACAATTAATGGAGATGCCTTCTCTAGAGAAATCAAAGAAGAAACAATAGCAAAGATAAAACGTGATTTAGGTAAAGTTGATATGGTGATTTATAGTTTAGCTGCTCCTCGCAGGACAATGGCTGATGGTACTGTATTCTCATCTGTATTGAAGGCAACTACCGATACCTTTGTAAGCAAATCTCTGGATTTACGCCACAATACAATCGAGGAAGCTTCTATACCAACCGCAACAGAGGAAGAGATTTCGGCTACCATCAAAGTTATGGGCGGTGAAGACTGGGCTGAATGGATCGATGCGTTAGTCTCTAATGATGCAATTGAAGATAATGCAATTACGGTTGCTTACTCCTACATTGGTCCTGAACTTACCTATCCAATCTACAAAGAAGGTACAATCGGTCACGCAAAAGCACATCTTCATGAAACTGCTAATCTTATTACAAAAGAATATGCAAACCATGGTATTCACG
Source organism: Lachnospiraceae bacterium (assembly GCA_019421365.1). Lineage (GTDB taxonomy): Bacteria > Bacillota > Clostridia > Lachnospirales > Lachnospiraceae > Anaerosporobacter. Next base: position 23,178 of record JAHZFJ010000006.1, on the reverse strand, counting down.
CTTATATCTCTGTGAATAAGGCCTTAGTAACACAAGCAAGTGCTGCTATTCCCGTTGTACCGCTCTATATAAGCTTATTATATAAAGTCCAAAAAGAACTCGGAACCCATGAAGGTTGTATTGAACAAATCAGCCGTATGTTTACAGACAAATTACTTCTTCCAGTACCAAAAGTAGATTCTAGTGGATTACTTCGACTAGACGATTATGAGTTAGACTCTAAAGTACAAGACCAAATCAATGCAATTTGGAACGAGATAGCGACAGAAAATATTACTGAAATCGCTGATATTGCAGGATACTGGGACGATTTTTACACTATGTTTGGTTTCAAAATTCCTGGAGTAAACTATAGTGAAGATGTAGATCCATCTGTGGCAATTCCTAGTTTACAATAAAAATGTAATTGTTACTAAAATTTTCTTTTCATTTTTACTATTTCGAATTATAATGTTAAAATAAGGTCATAATATTTAATAAGAAAGGATGACGGTATCATGAAAAAATTTGGTAAATTTGTAGCTGGAACACTATCCTTAGCAGCTATAGCAGGTGGTGTATTCTATTTCTTTAAAAATGTTGTTAACAAAGATACTACTGATGATTTTGATGATTTCGATGATGATTTTGATGACATCGAAGATGATGATATGGACGATAGTGAAGAATCTGACACTGATACAAGAGGTTATGTAACTCTAACTATGCCAGAATCATCTGACTCCTCAGACGTTTCAATTGATTCTGATGATAGCACAGAAACTGAGTCCGAAGAAGATACATCTTCAACTGATCAAGAAACACCAGAAGAAGAAGTTAACGAAGAAGAGTAAATAACAAGGGACAATAACACGCACATCTGTGTTATTGTCCCTTGTTTTATCTATAGTTAGAGTTAGGCAATTGCCTGTTTTCTATAGTTCATATTCTACCGATTTCAAAAAAAGTCCATGAGGTGGAACGGTTATACCAGCTAATCCACGTTCTCTACAAGCTAATGCTTCTTTAATGGTATCTGCCTTTCTTACACCCAATCCCACTTCAATCAGTGTTCCTACAATAATTCGAACCATATTGTATAGAAACCCATCACCATGTAGACGAATCCTAATTAAGTCCTGTCCGCTATTCCTTGCTTTACTTGAATGAAATGCCTTTTCCTCAATATCTACCGCGAACAAGGTACGAATCGTGTCTTCCTTTCCTCTGTCTGTAGAAAATGAATAAAAATCATGTCTTCCTACTAGATAGGAAGCTGCTATCTTCATCTCTTTCAAATCTAACTTCTGTTCCACATGATAGGCATATCTTCTTGTGAATACATCTTCACGGTCACTATCATCAATATAATACTCATACACCTTACTTACAGCACTATATCGACTATGGAAATCATCTGTTACCTGCTCCATATTGCTAATAACAAGATCTTCTGGCAAACGCACTATAAGTGCCTTACAAATTTCCTCTACCGCGAGTTTAGAATTAGTATAGAAATTTGCTACCTGACAAAACGCATGGACTCCAGCATCAGTTCTGCCAGAGCCCATTATCTTAATATTCTCATTCAATAGTTCAGATAAACGTATTTCTAGAAATCCTTGTATTGATAATTCTCTTTGTTTACCGCCTAGGCGTTGCCACCCAAGATATCTCGTTCCATCATATGAAATATGGAATCTTATATTTCTTCTATGCATTAAACATTACCTTTTCACTATTAAATGCTTTAACAATACCTGCCGTAATAAGAATTCCTAATATAACAGTACCACCAATTGCTGGTAAGAACTGAGACATTAATAATTCTCCTTCCATGATGTTTTGGATACATAACGCACTTCCGTAAACTGGAATTGCAAACATCTTTGTATCTGGTGTATTATTTCCACTAAACATTGTAATCATACCCGCCACGATTACTAAGATATACATCGGAGTAACATATGTGTTTGCTTCCTTCATACTCTTAGCATATACAGATACGATTGAAACTAAACTTACATATAAGAATACCAGTGATAACATAATTAACAACAATTGAATGATTTCTAATGGAGATAAGGAGATACTAATCTCACTTGACATCCCACCCATCATTGTTGGTAGGGCAAAAACCATACTAACCGCATAGATAATTGCTGATATCGATGATAGGATTGATATCGAGATTAATTTACCAGCTACAATCTCAACTCTTCTAACTGGCGATACTAACATACTTGCTAGTGTTCCTCTTTCTTTTTCCCCTGTAATTGCATCTACTGCGATAGACATAACGCCTGCGAATAGAAGCATCGTGATGAAATAAGGTAACATCATACCAAGAGCTTTACCAGAAGCTTTATCCGTATCCACTAACTGAGAATCTTCAATTTTTAAATCAATATTGAAGATTTTAATGTTATCCAAGTTTCCAATACGATTTGCCAATAAGGATTGTTTCATTGGTTCAAGTACCATTGCTACAAAATTAGTACGTGCTGTAGAAGAGTATTCTTCTGAAGGATTATAATATGTCTTTACTTCAGGAATCGCGCTTCCTTCTGTGTAATTATTAATAGCATCCATGAACCCTTCATCGAAACTTACTAATAAATCTTTGTTTCCATTCAAAATCTCATCTTTAATTGTATCAACACTTTCTCCTGCGTTCAGATAAGTGATTTCTCCTTGAAAACCTGCTGCTTCAATTACACCTTCAATCCCCTCTGGTGCATTTTGTATATATACACTAGGAACATGGGCATCTATATCATTTACCATACTATCCGTAAGACTTCCCATTAAGTAACACATACCAACCATAAGTGCAACTGGTAATATGAATAGACTAAAGATTAATTTCTTGTCGCCAAACACACGGTTAAGCTCTTTTTTGATAATTTCTCTTGCTCCTCTCATTCCTATTCCTCCTCTATATTATATTCTTTATATAATTCAAAGAACGCATCTTCTAAGTCTTTTGAATTCGTCTCAGTAAGAATATCTTGTAGTGTACCCTCAATTACTTTCTTACCTTTGATAATGATACCAATGTTATCACATAATTTTTCTGCATCAGACAAGATATGCGTTGAGATGATAACTAATTTACCTTCATCTCGCAATACTCTAAGATAATCTGTAACACTTCTTGCAGTAACGATATCCAAACCATTCGTTGGCTCATCAAAAATTACTACTTTAGGATCATGTACAAGACTAACTGCAATTGCTGCTTTTTGTTTCATACCAGTTGACAATTCTTCAATTTTTTTATCTTGAAATTCTGTAATACCAAAGTACTTGAATAATTTTTCTCTTCTTTCATTGATTTCAACATCACTCATTCCATGCAAATGTCCAAAGAATTGGAACATATACTTTGGTGAGAAATGAGGATCAAGTTTAATTTCATTTGTTAAGAAAGCAATATTATCTCTAACCTTCTCTCCCTCTTTCACCGTATCATAACCACAGACTTTGATATTCCCTTCCGTTGGTTTTAATAACGTAGCTACACAACGAAGTGTTGTTGTTTTACCAGCACCATTTGGTCCAAGTAAACCATATATCTGTCCCGGCTTTGCAGTTAAAGAAATATTATCTGCTGCCTTTTTCATACTCTTTTTTGTCTTTTGTTCCTGCATTTGCTTCTTGGATAACTTATAGATCTTAGTTAAATTATTAATTTCAATCATTATTAATCCTCCTTTTATTTAGGCTGAATTATTCCCATTACTTCTACTGCATTCTTTGCTAATTGGTTTAATCGCCTAACCTCTCCCTGTAGAATTTCTCTACCCAAATCTGTTAATTCATACAATTTACGTCTATCTTCATTCCCCTCACCAGAATATTCAATAATGTATTCTTTTTTTAGCAGATTGGTAAATGCACCATACATTGTACCTGCACCTATCTTGACTCTGTCGTCTGTTAGGGCGGCAGTTTCTTGCATTATTGCGTAACCATGGTTAGGTCCGTTAAAGAGGCAAAGTAATATATAAAAATAACTTTCTGTTAATGGCTCATTAGATTTTGCCATCTAATCCCTCCCTTCATCTCTATGTTCCCACGGTATACGAATGATATATCATTGTTTGTTATATCCTAACTCGATATATCCTAACTCGTTATATCGCATGGCGATATAACGATAATACCATTACTAGAATATTATGTCAATACATTTTTGCTACTTCTTGCCGAATGCACTAAGACACAAAACACGTTACGCACATAAGTAATTCTATGTTATCGCTGAACAAGCGCAGATAAATCAAAAAAGGATATAGAATACGCCATTGACATATCCTATATCCTTCTCTAAATAACTAAACTAATCTATCCCTTGAGATATAATTAGAATTGTATATCATCCCAAACCTCTTGTTTGATCTTAACTTTATAATTTTCTAACCATTCTTTATACAACTTCTGGAATGCTTTGTCTTGTCTCTTGCTTATAATTTCTTCTTTCTTTTGAGCTGTTGCATCTTCATTAAAGGAATCTACACAATACAAGATATAATAGCCTGACTCGTCTTCAATAACCTTACTGATCTTGCCTTCTTCTAATGCAAAAGCAGCGTCAATATATGCATCACTCTTATCACCTTTACCAATTGTGTACTCAACTATTGAATCATCACTATTACTTAAAGCAAAGGTATAAAAGTCTTCTTCTTTCTTAACCTTCTTCAGAAGTTTTTTTGCCTTACTAAGCGCTGCTTCTTTTTCTTCATCTGACAAAGAGATTACATCCCCGTTCTTATCTTCTGATGAAGTGGAAACTTCTATCTGCCACACTGTAACTTGTTTTGCTTCTTCATCTGAGATTGACGTATCTACATTCATTGTTACTACATCAAATACTTTCTCAGACAAATAGTTGTCCTTACAAACCCCGAATACAGTATCATACGTGATGCCATACTTCTCCCTATCTTCTACTGTAATACCAGAAAAATATTCATTCGCATAATTTTCTATCTCAATTAATTCGTCGTCTGTTAATGCAGTATCAAGATTCTGAGCCTCCATAGTCATAATCTTCAACTGTATAATTTGGTTTAAAACTTCTTCTTTTGCCATCTCACCAAAGGTAACACCACTATCAAGCTTATAATCCCAAATTACATCTGTGAAATTGGGCTCGTATAACTCCTTTAGTAATAGTACATATACCATAACTTCGTTGTACGGAACCTTAACATCCCCTACCGTCAATATAATAGCATCTGTTTTTGCTGCAGGTTCATTATCCTCAGCTGCTTCTTTAGAATCTGTTTCATCAGACTGCGTGGATTCTTTGTTACTATTGTCACTTGTTTTGTTATCATTCTTTCCCGAGCACGCCGTTAGAGCAAACATTAGCAGTACTATCATGATACTCAGATATTTTGTTCTTCTGTTTCTCATTATATACCTCCCAAATTCTTTACAACTCAATAAGGCCTTGTAGTTCTATTAGAATTTTCTTTAATACATCAAATAGTGCAACAACATCGATTTTTCCAGTCTTTGATCGTTCTTTTATCTTCCAAACAAAGTATGGATTGGCATCTGGTACAAAGGTTAACTGTGGTTTGAATTTCTCTACTACAGAAGGAATTCCTTGTACAGAAATCTTTGCCTTGTTATACAAAACGATTTTTACCTCTAACTCTTTATGAACAATCTGTGTCACAAAGGATTTATGCGCTATCGCCTTCAACAAAGCGATATTTAGTAGATTATTAACCGAATTCGGTATATCGCCAAAACGGTCTAACATCTCATCTTGCATGTCGAGGAATTCATTCTCACTCTCAATTTCAGCGACACGTTTGTACATCTCAAGTTTCAAGAACTCATTTCGAATATACGTAGGTGGAATAAATGCATCGATATCTATATCTACTGTTGTATCAAATGTATCTTCATCATTTGTTTCGCCTTTAAGTGCCTTTACTGCGTCATTGAGCATCTTACAATACAGATCATATCCTACTGCTTCCATATGTCCATGTTGTTTTGCTCCTAGAAGATTACCAGCACCACGAATTTCAAGATCTCTCATAGCTATCTTAAATCCAGAACCAAGCTCTGTGAACTCTTTGATTGCTTGTAATCTCTTCTCTGCAATTTCCTTAAGCATCTTATCTCTCTTATACATAAGGAATGCATAGGAAGTACGATTTGATCTACCAACACGTCCACGCAACTGATATAGCTGGGATAAACCAAGTTTATCTGCTTCATCAATAATCATAGTATTGGCATTGGAGATATCCAGACCCGTTTCAATAATCGTGGTGGATACTAAAACATCAATATCACCATTGATATAATCAAACATGATCTTTTCAAGTTCTCTCTCATTCATCTGCCCATGAGCAAAAGCTACATTGGCATCTGGTACTAACCTAGCAACCATATTAGCGACTTCATCAATACCATTGACTCGATTGTATACATAGTATACCTGCCCTCCTCTAGCTAACTCACGATTAATCGCCTCACGAATAATCTCTTCGTTATGCTCAAGGACATAGGTTTGTATTGGCATACGATCAACAGGCGGCTCTTCTAACACACTCATATCACGGATACCGATTAAACTCATATGCATGGTTCTTGGAATCGGTGTAGCCGATAAAGTAAGAACATCTACGTCATTCTTCATCTGTTTAATCTTCTCTTTATGGGTAACTCCAAATCGTTGCTCTTCATCTACAATTAATAGTCCTAGATTCTTAAACTGCACATCTTTTGATAATACACGATGCGTACCAATCAATATGTCAACACTGCCCTTTTTCACTTTCTCGGCAACCTTCTTAAGTTCTGTAGCGCTCTTAAATCTTGACATCATATCAATAGTAATAGGAAAATCCATCATACGTTGTACGAATGTATTGTAATGTTGTTGTGCTAGAATTGTGGTTGGTACTAAGAAAACTACTTGTTTTCCATCGGATACCGCCTTGAATGCTGCACGAATAGCAACCTCTGTTTTCCCATATCCAACATCTCCACAGATTAGTCGGTCCATAATTTTTCTACTTTCCATATCTGCTTTCGTTGCTTCAATAGCGGTTAACTGATCATCTGTCTCCTCATATGGGAACATTTCCTCGAATTCCTGCTGCCACACCGTATCTGGTCCAAACTGATATCCTTGCTTTTCCTGACGCTTTGCATATAATTCAACTAATTCTTTGGCTATTTCCTTAACAGCACCCTTAACTTTCGTCTTGGTATTCTTCCACTCAACGGAATTTAACTTATTAAGTTTTGGCTTCTTTGCTTCCGCTCCCGCGTATTTTTGAATAACATCTAACCCCGTAGCAAGAATATATAAAACACCACCTGCTGCGTACTCTATCTTAATATAATCTTTCGTTACATGATCTACTTCAATCTTCTCAATTCCTCGGTAGATACCAAGACCATGATTTTCATGAACAACATAGTCACCTACATTAAGATCACTGAAGTTTTGTATCTTACTGCCTTCGTAGGATTTCTTCTTTCGGCGTTTTTTCTTCTCTGCACCGAAGATATCCCCCTCGGAGATAATAACCAATTTAATAAGAGGATATTCAAACCCACGATGAACATAGCCACGTGCAACCATAATCTCACCTGGCTTCAATACGCGGTCTAAGTCCTCACTATAGAACGCAATTAATTCATTCTCACCCAAATCCTCACTTAATCTTTTAGCCCTAGTACTGGAATTGGATAACAAAATCACTCGATATCCTTTGCTCTTCCATTTCTTAAGATCTTCCACAAGGATATCAAAGTTATTGTTATATGGGTTTACTGACTTCACACTAAAGTCATATTTTCGCCTGCATGCAAACGATGTAAGTCTGTAATCCATAGTACTAAGTAACACAGATTTCATCGTGTTAAACTTAGCGATAATGCTCTTATATGGGAAAATTACATCGACCTGACTAGGTAAAATATAGCCTTTCTCTATTCTTCCGATCATACTCTCTCGAAATTCAAGATCAACGGCTTCTCCCTTTTCTATCAAACGATTTGGTTCATCTAAAAAGATAACTGATTCATTATTTGTAAAATAATCAAAGATAGACACGGTATTATCATAGAAATATTTGATATAACTATCAATACCAATGGCACCATTGTATGTTTCTAAGCTTTCTTTAAACTCTTCAACAATTTGCTTGATTCTATGAGCTTCTTCTGTCTTCATCTGGGCACGTAGAGCATGTACATACTCCTTCGTTTCCTCATCTAACTTTTGTACACCATCTTTCATAACCTGCTCGTCTAAGATTATCTCAGCTGCTGGATAGATGGATACCGATTCCACATTCTCAATGGAACGTTGACTACTAATATCAAACATACGAATTGTATCAACTTCATCATCCCATAACTCAATACGATACGGGCACTCTTCTGTCAGTGGAAATATATCAATAATTCCTCCACGTATGGCAAACTCTCCTGGACCACCAACCTGTCCACATCTCTCATATCCTAGATGCACTAACTCCACTTTTAACTTCTCAAGATCAATGGTTGTTGCCATTTCAATCGTTAGGATTCTATTCCTAATATATTCAAGAGGAAGTATGCGATCAAGCCCTGCATCAATCGTTGTTATAATTGTAGCTTCTTCAGCCTCAATTAGTTGCTTTAGAACATTCAAACGATCTTTTACTATTGCATTTCCTCTAATATCTGCACTATAGAAAATAACGTCTTTCGCAGGATATAGCCATACATTTTTAGAATATAGCTTATAATCCTCATAGATTTCTTTTGCTTTTAAGTCATTGTACGTTATTATCAGTTTCCACTTATAATTCTTACTAAGTCCACTGATCAAATGACATTTCTGAGAATCAATACATCCTGCTACATGGATTGGTGTTTCCTTCAGTGTAAGATCTTGTCTAATACTATTGTATTCCTTTAGTTCTTCTAAAGGTTCCATGAACGTCTTCATGATTAATCCCACCTATATCTTCTTATTATACTTATTCATCGCACTAGTTACATCTTCCGTTATTATACTCTTACATGCCTCTGACACATGTGCAAGTGCCTCTCTTATAATTGGCTGCTCTTCATTGTTAAATCTGCCAAGTACATAATCAGCTAGATCCCAGTCTTTGGGTTTATCACCTACACCCACCTTAATACGTGGGAACTCTTGTGTTCCAAGATGTGCAATGATATTCTTAATTCCGTTGTGACCACCTGCACTACCTTTTGTACGTATCCTTAATTGTCCTACATCTAGACTAATATCATCATAGATTACAATTAATTCTTCTGTGGGATCAATCTTATAAAAATCAACTAACTCGCGCACACTTTCTCCACTTAGATTCATATATGTCTGTGGCTGTGCAAGAATTACTTTCTGTCCCTCAATGTAGCCTGTTCCGCAAATTGCTTTATGTTTTTTCATATCCAAAGAGATATTATAGTCATCTGCTATTCTTGTAATTGCATCAAAACCAATATTGTGCCTTGTAGCAGTATATTCTCTTGTTGGATTTCCTAGTCCTACTATTATAAACATTCTCAAAACCTCTCTATCTAAATGGGTAGTTTATCTCCTATTTATCATTATCTAACTAAAAGTATATAAAGATACATCCAAAGTATATACTTACGTAAATTAATTGCTATTTTACTTCATAATTATATGGGTAAGCGTCTTATAAAGATGCTTACCCATGTAATTTTATCATATTTATAAACTAAATACTATTGGTTTTTACTAAAAAACTCCACTTGAAGTTTCTCTTAAAGCTTAGTTTCGCAATAACATAAATGTTTCAATCTCTCAATCTTAAAGTTCGATTTAGCTAGTATTGCAGGCCAACACTTGACCATTTCATATGCTTTATTTTTCTTATCTAGTGATAATTCTTCCCAACACATCAAGCTAGAATCAATTTCTATATTGTTATTCTTAGCTCCACAACATTTGGCAGCTATTTTTTTTCTATAATTATACCAATAGGTATGCTCGATTTTTGCTAAAACTTCTATTTCTTTTTGGTTAAATTCAAAGGGGTCTAACTTTTCGTTAACAGAAACAACATCATAATTTATCTTAAGCAAAGAATTAGGAATATGTTTAGCTTGTCTACGATAGTAAAGCTTACATTCTTCACTTAATTTATTCCATGGTAACAAAACTTCCTCATTAATAAGTATAGATTTTTCATAAATAGCTTTTGCAAGTTCTTCAATTTTCTCGCCATAGAAAGCATCATGCATTAAATGACGTAAAAATTGTTCTTCATCTACATGTAATCTTAGTTGCTCCTTTGATGGTAGGAAAGATTGTTCCCATTTCTTTGCATTTGTTAACATACTCATTTCCATTATAGCTTCCATGGATCTGGATTCATGTTTATACCTTTTGATTTTTAGCAACGCTCTTAGCACTCCATTATCAATTTGTGCCTCTCCATGTTCATTAATGAGGTGTGGAACTTTACGCTCTAATAATGATCGAAGTAACATCGCTCTCCTTATTATAAACAAGTGGTCCCATTTATCATCAGTTTGATTTGGTCCGAGAATATTTACATAACCTCTCAAACGACTTATAAAATCTGGTCCTTTTGCTCCTTTAAATTCGACTAAGAATTTCTTCTTCTCTTCCTCATCTTCTATCCCTTCTCCGCTAAAATCATTAAAGGTACTACTCGTCCCTCCTGCAAATACAAAGATAGCTTTTCCTATTGGATGAACAGAATCTCCATCTCTAAATACACCATCTTGCATAGGGGCTAAGAAATATTTTAACCATCCTAGTTTTCCATTAAGTGATGAATCGAATTCGTCGAAAAATACCAATGGTATTTTACCTTCTAATACGACATCTCGTACCTTATGAAAAGCATTTGCTAAATCTAGTGGCGAATTAAACTGCGATAGATTAAAATCTAGCTTTTTGATTGAACTCGAAGCAATACTTTTAGCAACTTCTACGATACCAAAGGATTTTCCAGAACCAGGTGTTCCAAATACCGCAATAGACAGAGGTCTAACAGTGTTTTTAGTCGATATATATTCAATCATAAGATTTTTAATACTTCTATAACTTTCTATTTCAGTCCTATCAACTGTTGTTAAATTGCCAAATCTAGCTATAGGTATCGTATTAAGTGCGTTTTTCACACCATTTTTAACAATATCATACGCTATTTCTGCCAAGTTCGTAGAACTATTCTCCTTCAATATATACCAACAAGAACGGCAATTGGAATTAGTTTTGTTAGGAACTATTACCTCTTGCACATATTCTTCTTTCACAAAATCATTATCCTCTTCACTAAATATAGATGGATCAGGAAATATCGATTTTTCTGGATCCTCACCGAACCCATTAATAAAATATTTTTGAGCTGAAACAATTCCTTTTCGTATTCCTGTACTTATTGCTTCCTTAAGGTCATCATTATCTTGTCTTTCTGATACAATAGCACTTGCTAGTCCTGCAACAAAGCATGAAGTGAGCCCATACATTTTACCTTGATATTCTTTGATAAATCCACCTTCAAATTCATAAGGCAAGAAATACAATCTTGTTTCAGGTACCCCCTCATTTTTATAATAGATAACACCTTCTATACCAAAAGGAATTATAAGATGGCGACAATTTGCTAGGAATGCCAAATTAGGATTATTGTTAATATGCCAAATAAAATCCTGAGCTGTCTTTTCCCATGAAAGGCTTTTACTTATATTAACTCCTTTTGAACGCAAATCATCACTATTTATAATAACTATTGTATTTTCATTGTGATTCTGTTGTAAGTGTTGCCAAAGTTCATTGGAATCTATCGGATTGTTAGTTTTATACAATATAATCGCTGATGGGTTATTATGCTTTAAAGCTGCTGGCCAAAATTCTCTATATGAGTTAAATCCATTGTTTTCATCATCTAATACAATCATATCGACGTCTGGATCATCATTTATAATTGGAAGTAATTTAGGCATTCCTGAAGTAGGTCCGGTAAATCCTATAAAACGATTAACTCTATAAACTTTTTCTTTATCCTCTTTATTAAACTTTGGTGAAAGCTCCAATTCTACAGTTGATTTAAGAAACTCTCCCGGCAAATTTAATTCTGTATCTTGAAGCTGTGGTGAAATTATGGATGCTCCTGTTGATACAGATAAAAATTCTGATAGAAGTAGCCCTGCTCCTTTTTGTAATACACTATGCATATTAGAATACGTTTGCCAATTTAATCCTGTATTATTTTGTGGATGTGTTATCCATTGCAATAAATTTACACATATATCTCCTGATACAACAATCTTTGATTTCATATTTTTCATATTGTACATCTCCTAACAGTTCAAAATAATATATGGATTTATTTTTCCCCATCTTAATATAAAAAACTTATTTTTATCATTAGTTTAGTAAAAATTATTTGCGATATTTCTAAGCTACTCTCTACTTATTTTTTAATTGATCCAACTCAATCATCAATTCAAGAATTGTAGTTTCGTATTCATCCATCATTTTATTTTTCTGATCTAATTCTGCATCTAAGTCTTCCTTATCCGTTGATAAGTTATTCGCTGTATTTATCTTCTGATTTTCAATTTCTGCAAGTTTTTTCTCTAACTGGATTGTCTCATCCGTTTTTTTGTTAAGTGCCTCCTCAATTGACTTGATTTTATCTTCTTGTTCTTTTAATGTTTTTAATAGATTATTGTAGTTAGATTCTATGTTTCGTTTATTTTCTTCTAGATTATAAATCTGCAATTCTCTATCCGCCAAAAGACCGTCTTTATCGTTAATTTGTTCTTTTTGATTTTCTAGTAAAGCTTTCATATCCTCAAGCTTTTTATCAAACTCAGCATTTTCTAATCTTTCTTCATAAATAGTTTTTTCAAGTTGTTCTATTCTTTCATCTTTTTCTTGTACTATACTTTGAATATTTACTATCTTTTGCTCACGTTCATTTACATTTGCATAAAGGTTTCCTATTAGCTTCTCCTTATCCACTATACGATTAGTGATATCTTCAATGTCCTTTTCCTTCTCATCTACATATAGTTGTAAAATTTCATTGGTTTCTTTCTTTTCTTTTACTTCTGATTGAAGGTTTTCTACTGAAGTATTTTTTTCGGTTAGCTCAATTTGAAGATTTTCTATGGTCTGTACCTTTTCCTCAACTTTTTTGTGTAAATTTTCAATGTTATATTCTTTTTCTTCTATGCTGCTTTGAAGTTTTATTATATCATTTCCTTGTTCATTAACGCTGTTTGCGAGTTTCTTTATTTCATCATCCTTTTCTTGCAAGCTGTTTGTAAGATTATTGATACCTTCTTCTTTTTCATCCAAGTACAGTTGTAATATTTCATTGGCTTCATCTTTTTCTTTTACTTCTGATTGGATTTTTTCGATTAAAGTCTCTTTCTCGTTCAGTTCATTTTGAAGATGTTCAATTGTATTATTTAACTCTTTTTGAAGATTATTTATTAATTCTTCTTTGTCTTCTATTCTATTTTTGAGTTCAGCAATTTCATTCTCTTGCTCATTTACACTGTATCCAAGGTCTTCTATTACCTTCTCTTTTTCCTGTATGCTGCTTGTAAGAGTATTGATATTTTCTTCTTTTTCATCCAAGTACAGTTGCAATATTTCATTGGCTTCATCTTTTTCTTTTACTTCTGATTGGATTTTTTCGATTAAAGTATCTTTCTCGTTCAGTTCGTTATGATAATTTTCAATTGCACTATTTAAATCAACTTGAAGATTTTTGATTAATTCTTCGTTTTCTTTTATTCTATTTTGGAATTCTACAATTTCATTTCCTTGCTCTTCTACATTGTTCTCTAGTTTCTTTATTTGATTTGACTTTTCTTGCAAGCTACCTGTGAGAGTATTGATATTTTCTTCTTTTTCATCCAAGTACAGTTGTAATATTTCATTTGCTTCATCTTTTTCTATTACTTCTGATTGAATTTTTTCAATTAAAGCATCTTTCTCGTTCAGTTCGTTCTGATAATTTTCAATTGCACTATTTAAATCAACTTGAAGATTTTTGATTAATTCTTCGTTTTCTTTTATTCTATTTTGGAATTCTACAATTTCATTTATTTGCTCATTTACACTATTTTCAAGGTCTTTGATTTCCTTTTCTTTCTCTTGTAGGCTACCTGTAAGATTATTGATACTATCTTCTTTCTCATCTAAATACTGCTGTAAAATTTCATTGGTTTCTTCTTTTTCCTTAATTTCTGATTGAAGCTTTTCGATTGAAGTAACTTTCTCGTTCAGTTCATTCTGATAATTTGCAATTGTACTATTCAAATCAACTTGAAGATTATTGATTAATTCTTCTTTTTCTTTTATACCTAATTGAAGATGTTCTATGTTCTGTTCCTTCTCAACAACTTTTGTTTGGAGTTCTTCAATATTATATTCTTTTTCTTCTATTCTATTTTGGAGTTCTGCAATTTCATTTCCTTGCTCTTCTACACTATTCTCTAGTTTCTTTATTTGATTCGCCTTTTCTTGCAAGCTACCTGTGAGAGTATTGATACTTTCTTCTTTTTCCTCCAAGTACAGTTGTAATATTTCATTGGCTTCATCTTTTTCTTTTACTTCTGATTGGATTTTTTCGATTAAAGTATCTTTCTCGTTCAGTTCATTCTGATGATTTTCAATTGTATCATTTAAATCAACTTGAAGATTTTTGATTTGTTCTTCTTTCTCATATAAATATTGTTGTAAAATTTCATTGCTTTCTTCTTTTTCTTTTATACCTAATTGAAGATGTTCTATGTTTTGTTCTTTTTCCAAACCTTTTTTGAGAAGTTCTGCAATGTTATTTTCTTTTTCTTCTATTTTGATTTGAAGTTCTAATATTTCATTTCCTTGCTCATCTACACTATTTTCAAGGTCTTTGATTACCCTTTCCCTCTCTTTCAAGCTGCTTGTAAGAGTATTGATACTTTCTTCTTTTTCATTTACTACTGATTGAATTTTCTCGATTGAAGTTTCTTTCTCGTTCAGTTCATTCTGATGATTTTCAATTGTGTTATTTAGTTCAATTTGAAGATTTCCGATCACTTCTTCTTTTTTTTCTATTCTATTATGGAGTTCTAATATTTCATTTCCTTGCTCATCTATACTATTTTCAAGGTCTTTGATTACCTTTTCTTTCTCTTGCAAACTGCTTGTAAGCGTATTTATACTTTCTTCTTTTTCATTTAAATACTGCTGTAAAATTTCATTGGTCTCTTCTTTTTCCTTTACTTCTAATTGAAGATGTTCTATGTTCTGTTCCTTGTCTACAACTTTTGTGTGAAGCTCTTCAATGTTATATTCTTTTTCTTCTATTTTATTTTGAAGTACTAGTATTTCATTTCCTTGGTCTTCTACACTACTTTCAAGATCTTTTATTATATTTTCTTTCTCTTGCAAGCTGCTCGTAAGAGAATTAATACTTTCTTCTTTTTCATCTAAATACTGCTGTAAAATTTCATTGGTTTCTTCTTTTTCCTTTACATCTGAATGAAGCTTATTGATCGTACCATCTTTTACTTTAACTTCTGTGCTAAGTGTTTCTAAGGAGTTATCTTTTTCCTTGATTTCCAACTGAAGTCCTTCCAATGAATTATCTTTTTCTTGGATTTCTGCTTGAAGGTTTTCCACTTTCTCATCATTTGCCCTTATGCTAGTTTGAAGATCTTCTATTACTTCTTCCTTTTTTGTTAATTCAGTTTTCAATAGTTCATAACTATCTTCTTTTTTCTTAAACTCATCTTTTAAGCTTGCTAGATAACTATCCATTTCAGATATTTTATTGTTAACTTCATTTAGTTGTTTTTCTTTATTTGTGAGCAGTTGTTGTAGTTTTTTATATTCACTTTTACTGCCTTCTAACTCACTTTTCACACGCTCTGAATTTGTAACAGCTTGATCTAATTCAGTCTGCTTTTTAGTTAATGATTTCTTTACATTATTAAGATCAGCTTCTAAAGATTCAATTGTATCTATTTTACTATTTAATTCTGTTGATTTTTCTTGGTTGTCCTTTTCTAACGCGTCGATTTGATTTTTCAGTAAGTTGATTTCTTCTTCTTTATTTGCAAAAATAACTTCGGTTTCTTCAAGAAGTTCGGTTAGATGTTTTATATTCTGATTTTTTTCCTCTAAAACGTTTTTAAAGGATACGATCTCATTTTCTTTCTCTTTGACTTTTGTTTCTAATTCCGAAACTACCTTTTTGTTTTTATTGATAGTATCCGTAAGTTTCTCTTTTTCAGAATTTATATTCTCTATTTTTGTTTCAAAATCCGTTACTTTATTTTTAAGATTTGTTATCTCATTTTCTCTTTCACGAACGTACTCTTCAACTTCCTCTGTAATTTCGTTATATTTTTGTATTTCATTTTTGAAAAAGGTCACTCGTTGAGATAGTGTTGCAATCTCTTGCTGCTTCTTTTCAAGTAAATTCTTACCTTCCTCATTACTTTTCGTCACTTCTTCTATTTTAATTAGTGCGTCATTGTATTCTTGCTCAATATCTAATAAGCGCTGCATTTCTTGTTTTGAAACTATCATTTATTCACCAACATCCTTCTGTTTTTTCTGTTGTATATTTCATTATAATTCCATTTTGATTCAGAAGATATTACTTCTTATGGTATTATATTATACTTGTTCTATACATCAAAATCCACATTCTTATTGAGATTTCTTTCATTTCCAGTAATTACAATGCTTAATAGCAGTTTGAGTCCAGAAAAAGATGATGCGCCTCCCCTGTACATATAATTTTAAAGCAATAAAAATCGCTAACCCCTGATTTTCTAAGGATTAGCGATCATTAGTAGCATAACGATACACGGATAATTCTTTTATGCTGCCTTCCATAAAACCACACTCACAATACTATCACAGCAATGTAATTTTATGATTACGTCTATTTTTTTAGTTCCCAATACAGATATAGTGGAATTTTTTGCAACCAAGCCATTGCAACCGATACTTTTGCTTGTTCTTCTGTAGCTCTCGGTTCGTTTATATCAACAATAGTTAATCCGCACTTAATAAAGGTCTTAACATAATCCTCAAAGGTTCTATGTCTCCAAATAACTGGTGTTTTTCCACCCCAAAGAGGTGCTTCCCATTCTCGTGGTTCAAAGTAATTCATAACTACTACCTGCCTATCTATACCAACACCTTGTCTGCCAATTCCAGACTCATGATTTCCATCAAAGCATGGATGTAATACACTTGCCAAAAGCCTTCCCTCCGGCTTTAAAACCCGTACCACTTCCCGAATAGTGCCTTCAAAATCCTCACAGTCCATCAGCATCATAGAACACAAAACAATATCATATGTATCATCTTCAATACCAAACAAATCATTACTGTTTCTTACATAGTGTTCAATTGCAAGACCAATCTTTTCTGCCATATTAATCGCATATTGGATTGCCTTTTCTGAACAATCAATTGAGACAACCTGTGCGCCTCTCATTGCCAATTCTCTTGAATATCCACCTTCGCCACACCCAAGATCCAATATTTTCTTTCCCTTGACATCACCTATAAACTTAAGCATGTAAGGCATAATAAAAATATTCCTACTCTCACCCGATTGAGCTAATTCAAACCACTCATCCCCCAAATTGTTCCATGCAATTGTAGAACTATCGTTTTCCATCTTCCTCATATTGTTACCTCCAATTTAGTCACACCTATGCTCCTCTTTGACACCACTGCATAATTGAGTACACGTACTCATGGGTACTCACCAAAAACAAAACGAAAAATCTCAAAAGCATCATTATTACAGATGTTTTTGAGATTCTGTAAGAAAGCACGAGACGGGATTCGAACCATAATCCTATCCTGCAAATGCTGAAAAGGAAGGGGTTTCAGCCTCTTCTGATTTATGTGCACATAATAGTGTACATATTTTTTTGTTTTGCTTTTTTAATTCTTAAACGTAAGTATCTCACCATTATGGGCAACTGCTTTACTGAAATCATATTCCTTGGGCTTGCCAGTGAAATAATAGTTAATAACTCGTGCATTTGCAGCGTGAGTTACAATTAATACGTTTTTACTTTTATATTCTTCCACAATCATATTACAAAAATCACAATTCCGTTTAATAAAATCTTTAAAGTTTTCTGTTCCCTTATCACCTTTCGTAACTGCTTGCCAAAACCACTTCAACGCTTCCGCAGTTTCTTCTGTTCCTTCGAATTCTCCACAGTTTATTTCAGAAAGTCTTTCATCAAATACAATCGCGCCTTTGAAGATAATTTCGCAAGTTTGCCGTGCTCTTTTTTGAGGACTGCAAAAACAAAAATCAAAACTTAAACTATTCATGTTTTCAGCTTGCAATTTTGCCTGCTCTATTCCTGTACTATTTAATTTAGTATCTGTACAACCGTTGAACTTTCTTAATAAATTCCAATCCGTTTGTCCCTGTCGAACAAGGTATACCATAATGTTATCCTCCCATTATATAAGTTCTTTTTATAATCAAGGGATTTCGTAAGCACGAGACGGGATTCGAACCCGCGACCCTCGCCTTGGGAAGGCAATACTCCACCACTGAGCCACTCGTGCAACTTATCAAATTAGAGAATACACAGATTTCTTAGTACCTCTCTAAACAAGTAATATTTTACCACTTTATTATTATTTATTCAATCTTATTTTAATCAATAATAATAATGCTCTTATTCTGTTCAACAAATGCATAAGCACTATCTAGGAACTCTTCAATACATTCAGACCTATTATAAATATCTTGTATGTGATATGTTAGAGAGGAACCTTCTATTATAATATTTTTGAATGATTCATATGCATCATGCCTTATGGGTATTATGTTTTGTATCCTTGAATCATTTAATGTCGGCTCTATAGCAAGTTCTTCCAAATACCACAAAACATCAGGATAAGATGGTTCAACATTATTGCTATATCCGTGCATTTCCTTGCATTTATCAAAAAGCATCATATGATTTATCTCATGTATTGAACTTCTAAGAAATACTTCGTCCGAAACATCATAATGAATGCAAAACTCTTTCAAGATTACATCTCTAGGAAATGGATTGAAAAATCCAAGAAAACAAGTACATCTCTGTTCAGTTTCATAATTTACATTATAAATACGCGTTAGCTCTTGAATTGCAGGAAGAAGGTTGCTCTTGATTAATCCTGAAAAATATTGAATCTTCAATTGAATTTGTTCTTCCTCATTTATGTAACGATCATTTATTACTTGTAATACCTTATTCCATATTTCATCAGAAGTTAAACCTGGATATATTTCATTAGTCAATTCTGGTAACATTTTGAATACTCGATTCAAAAATGGCAACGTATCATTCTTTTCATATTATGCTGTCATAAGAGTATCTACTATCTCTTTAGTATTCCTATCTCTATCTGATTCTACAATATTAATGCTAAACGATTTCAAAATATGTAATCCCTCTTTTCAATCAATTTTAATCACTAGAAAGCTCAACTTCGATACTTTCCTGGGAAAATTCATACCATTCAGTATTTGATTTTTCCTTTTGTTCATTACAAAAAGTATCAAATGCCTCTTCCGTACCTTGGTTATTATCTATGAAGTACGATATGCCTTTATCATCTGATTCACAAGATCCTATTATATTGTACTCATAATTGTCTGAAGTAAATTTAAGAGTAGTGATCCCCCAATCGCCAGCACCACCTGAATATATAAAAGTATTGATACAATTCTACCACAAATAGATATTTTTTTCATTATTTATCCACCAATGCCTTAGCTGTATCATATATTGCATTTAATAAGCTTAATTGTTCATCTTCCGAATCCTGCGTTATTTCCCAGATCATTATACCGCCTGCATTATTACAGGCCCAAGTCGTCTTATCCTTCATCGTATTAATACCGTTATAATAAACTGTTGTACCCTTCATTACTGTGGAATCTTTATAAGCATTTGCTGTGTCATTGGCCACAATATCCGCATAAGACGCCTCGTTTGGTCTTTCATAGAATGGCACCCCCAGTACAACTTTGTCTTTACTTAATCCTCTGATGTTTAACCAGTATTCTCCACAATCAACTGCATAATCATATGGGGAATGCCCAGGACCATCATCGCCGTCATAAGCCATTACATTAACCCAGTCTAACATGTTAAGTACCTCATTGGATTGACCATAACCAACGGCACCGTTTCCTACAACTGCGGCAGTTAATAACTTCCCTCTGCTATCTAACCCCTGCTTTAGATAGGTCATAAAAGACTCGTATTGTGAGCTAGTATTCCTCCTTGGGTATTCCCAGTCAATATCCGCTCCATCAAATCCGTAGGTATCAATTACACAAAGAATACTGTTTGCTAATTTTTCGCATTTGGCATCAGTATCTGTTGCCTGAACAAATGTATCCTCCAATGGGTATCCATTATAGGACCACCCCCCAACTGCAATCAGCACTTTAACACCATTGTTATGGGCTGTAGATATCAATTTATTAACAACCTCTGTATCTTCTAAATCTCTGATACTACCATCGGATGTAGGTATTGCAAATGCATAATTAATATGCGTTAACTTACTAAATGGTACATCGTTCACCACATCTCCATGCCAATTAGGAAAATACGCAACACGCTTAAAGGAATCAAACGATGTTTTCTTAACTTGTGGCCTTAAATAAATTGTGATCATTGTAATACATAGAATAATCGCTAGCATTACTTTTAATAATCTACAATGATTCTTCATAAACCCCTCCTCTTTTTATACTAGTAATTAGCTTCTTCAATTACGATGTGAAATATATAAAAAGATATTAAAATTCAAAAAAAAAGATACCAAATATTCTGAAATAAACCTTCAAAATACTTCGTATCCTTTTCCTTATTATATTATTATGTTAATTAAGCGCGAGCAAATTCTTTCACTCTATTATAGATGCTTTCTGCGTCTAAACCGTATTTCTTAATTAATTCTACAGCTGGACCACTTTCACCAAATACATCATTAACACCAATCTTCATAACTTTAGTTGGATAATTTGCTGCTAATGTGTCACATACTGCACTTCCAAGTCCACCAATAACAGAATGCTCTTCCACTGTAACAACTTTGTTTGTCTTCTTAGCACTTGTAACAATTATCTCTTCATCAAGTGGTTTGATCGTATGGATATTGATTACTTCTACTGAGATACCGTCCGCTTCTAATTTCTTAGCTGCTTCTAAAGTTTCTGATACACATAATCCAGTTGCTACTAATGTAATATCTGTTCCTTCTTGTAAAAGAACTCCTTTTCCGATCTCAAATTTGTAATCTGGTGTATCATTAATTACAGGTACTGCAAGACGACCAAAACGTAAGTATACTGGTCCATCATATTCTACTGCTGCTCTAACTGCTGCTTTTGCTTCTACATCATCAGAAGGGTTGATAACAACCATTCCTGGGATTGTTCTCATTAAAGCAATATCTTCATTACATTGATGAGTAGCACCATCTTCACCAACAGAAATACCGGCATGTGTAGCACCGATTTTTACATTAAGATGTGGATAAGCAACTGAATTTCTAACTTGTTCGAAAGCACGACCAGCTGCGAACATAGCGAATGAGCTTACAAAAGGAATTTTACCAGTTGTAGCCATACCAGCTGCTATACCAACCATGTTACATTCTGCGATACCACAATCAATATGTCTTTCAGGGAAAGCTTTTTTGAAAATACCAGTTTTTGTAGCTGCTGCTAAGTCAGCATCTAATACGTATAAGTTATCGTATTCTTTTCCTAATTCAGTTAAAGCATTACCATAACTATCTCTTGTTGCAATTTTCTTTATTTCTGACATAATGCTTCACCTACTTTCTCTAAATCTTTCATTGCTAATTCGTATTGTTCATCATTTGGTGCACTACCATGCCATGCAGCATTATTTTCCATGAATGATACATCTTTACCCTTAATACTCTTTGCAATAATTGCAGTAGGCTGTCCTTTGCAATCTCTTGCTTTCTTAAATGCATCAGCTAATTCATCAAAATTATGTGCATCAACGTTAATTACATTGAAATTAAATGCTTCAAACTTTTTATCAATTGGGTATGGTGAACATATATCTTCGATATTACCATCAATTTGTAAGCCATTGTTATCTACAATTACTACTAAATTATCTAAATTACGAGAGCCTGCAAACATTGCAGCTTCCCATACTTGGCCTTCTTGGATTTCGCCATCACCTAAAAGTGTGTATACACGGTAAGATTCATCTGATAATTTAGCTGATAAAGCCATACCTACAGCTGCTGAAACACCTTGGCCTAATGAACCACTTGACATATCAACACCTGGAATGTGTTTCTTATCTGGATGCCCTTGTAGATAAGAACCAACATGACGTAATGTAGTAAGATCTTCAACTGGGAAGAAACCTCTTTGTGCCAAAGTTGAATAAAGTCCTGGAGCTACATGTCCCTTTGATAATACAAAACGATCTCTGTCACTCTTTTCTGGATCTTTTGGATCTATATTCATCTCCTCAAAATATAGATACGTGAAAATGTCTGCTGATGATAATGATCCGCCTGGATGGCCGGATTTTGCACTATGAACTGCTGTAACGATCCCTTTTCTAATTTCGTTAGCAGTTTTTTGAAGCTCAAGCTTGTTCATTTTTCAACCTCCTCTTGTCTTGTCATGCTACTTAACTGTTCAATATATAATGAAAGCTAGACCCTTGTCTAACTCTATTATCTCCAATTATTTATAACTAATAAGGCATTAGCCTTACTCATTTTAACACAACAAATCTAATCAATCAAATGAAATTGAATATTCTTCCTTAACTTGACCGATTTGTACTACAAGTATGTGCAATAATTACTGTAAAATCCAAAAGTAGTAAAATAGCCCTGCGATCAAGTCGCAAGGCTGAACACTAATTTCGCAACTTTCTTCACGCTTTTTATTACGTATCCGCTATTATTATCTATTAAATTCACTTCTACCTAAATAATCTATTTTACGCAAAAAACACCTAACCAAACGGTTAAGTGTCTTTTCTTGTACTTTCAAAACTACACATTGAATTGTCAAATTCTTTTTGGTTAAGCCCTCGACCTATTAGTAACAGTCAACTACATGTGTTACC
>JAHZFJ010000059.1 GCA_019421365.1 Lachnospiraceae bacterium | reverse complement strand
AGAATGTTGGAAGTGTATTTTTCAACACACCCCAACATTTATTATAGAACCTTTTAAATAGAGAATGCATAATAGAAGTAAATATGATATTTTTTTAACGTGACATTGATTAGTGAATGTGGTAAAATATAAGTGATTTTGGGCTAATATAATTATGTCTAAAATTGTAGAATATACAAACTACGTATGGAAGCTCTATACGGTTATGTACATAATTTCTATAGAGAAGCCTAGCGTTATGATACATGTTTGATGGAAGATTCTTTTCCATCTCATGCACAATACATTTCAAAGAAAAAGGAGTAAGTATCATGAGTAAAAAACCTACAGTTTTAATGATCTTAGATGGTTATGGATTAAATGACAAAGAACAAGCAAATGCAATTGCAGACGCAAAAACTCCAGTTATGGACAAATTAATGGCTGAATATCCTTTTGTTAAAGGGTATGCAAGTGGTTTAGCAGTAGGTCTTCCTGATGGCCAAATGGGTAATTCAGAAGTTGGTCACCTTAACATGGGTGCAGGAAGAATTATATATCAAGAATTAACAAGAATCACAAAGGAAATCGAAGATGGAGATTTCTTCAAGAACGAAGCTTTACTTGCAGCTATTGAAAACTGTAAGAAAAACAATACAGCACTACACCTTATGGGTCTTCTATCAGATGGTGGTGTTCACAGCCATAATACACATTTATACGGTTTATTAGAATTAGCTAAACAAAACGGTTTAGAGAACGTATATGTACATGCATTTTTAGATGGTCGTGATACAGCACCTACATCAGGAAAAGGATTTGTAGAAGCTTTAGTTGCTAAGATGGAAGAAATCGGTGTAGGTAAAGTTGCTTCTGTAAGTGGACGTTATTATGCAATGGATCGTGATAACAGATGGGATCGTGTAGAAAAGGCATACAACGCTATTGTTTTAGGTGAAGGAGAACACGCTGATTGTGCTGTTTGTGCAGTGCAAAATTCTTATGACCAAGACAAGAATGACGAATTCGTATTACCAACTGTAGTAGGTAAAGATGGAGTTGCTACAGCTACAATTAAAGAAAATGATTCTGTAATTTTCTTTAACTTCAGACCTGATCGTGCAAGAGAGTTAACTAGAGCATTCTGTGACGAATCATTTGAAGGATTCAATAGACAAAAAGGATTCTTAAAATTAACATTCGTATGCTTCTCAGAGTATGATGTAACTATCCCTAACAAAACAGTTGCTTTCAATAAGGTTGCAATCACTAATACTTTCGGTGAATTCTTAGCAGCAAATAACATGACTCAAGCTAGAATTGCTGAAACAGAAAAATATGCTCATGTAACATTCTTCTTCAACGGTGGAGTAGAAGAGCCAAACAAAGGTGAAGATAGAATCCTTGTAAAATCACCTAAAGTAGCAACTTATGATTTACAACCAGAGATGAGTGCATTCGAAGTTGCGGATAAGTTAGTAGATGCAATCAAATCTGATAAATATGATGTAATTATTGTTAACTTCGCTAACCCAGATATGGTTGGACATACTGGTATTCAAGATGCAGCTGTGAAAGCTGTTGAATCCGTTGATGAATGTGTTGGTAAAGCATATGAAGCATTATTAAGCGTTGATGGACAAATGTTTATCTGTGCTGACCACGGTAATGTAGAGCAATTATTAGATTATGAAACTGGCGCACCATTCACAGCACATACAACTAATCCAGTACCATTTATCTTAGTTAACTATGATAAGGATTACACTTTAGCTGAAAACGGTTGTTTAGCAGATATCGCACCTACATTAATCGAGATGATGGGCATGGAAAAACCAGCTGATATGACAGGAAAATCGTTATTAATTAAGAAATAATAATAATTTATATTAGGGTTGCAATTGATAAAATCTGCAACCCTTTTTATGCCAATTAAATATATGTTGAAAATCTATAATAATTATGGTAGAATTAAACTAATTGTTTAGTGATTATAGCAATTACTATACGTAAAGTGTTGTAGAAGAAGATATACAGGAGGTGTAATAGATGGCAGTATTAAAAACTGTAATAATGGTTATATATGCGGTAGTTTGTATCGCATTAACAATTATCGTACTTATGCAAGAAGGTAAATCAGCAGGTTTAACTGGAGCAATTAGTGGTGTGGCTGACACATACTGGGGTAAGAACAAAGGTCGTTCTATGGAAGGTACGATGGAGAAGTTTACTAAGCTTTTAGCTATTTTATTTATTCTTCTATCAATAGTTCTTAATTTAAATATTTGGAATTAAACAATAGATAAGTGTTTTACAGTTCTAAAAGAGTAGTAGGTACACAAATTGAAGAAAATTCGGTTTGGTGCTGTCTAACTTGAAAAGTAAGTTTTTCTCGTATAGTTAAAATGTTGTAACGTGAAAAATTAAAAAAATATAGGACAAGTTATTATCCATAAAGAGAATCCTTCATCTTAATTATGAGATGAAGGATTTTTTTTCTGACGTTTTGATTAATTGTTGGAAAATTAATCAAAACGTAGTATAATGTAACTAATCGGAAGGAAATCAAGCACTCACGAAGTGAGTATTTGATTTCACCTGATTAGTTAGCGATAGAACGGAGTTCTAGAGCTAGGGCTTATATGCAATTGATTAAGTTTTAATATGGAATAAATCATTTTTTATAAGGACAAAATAAGAAAGAGTTAACAAAAGTTGCAGGAAAGAATTTTGTCGCTGCAATTTTTTAATATAGCAAGCCTTTGTTTCAAAGGCGGGAGGTTGTTACTATGGATCGAACATTATTAGAAATTAAGAAACAACTTGTCTTAAGTATGATAGAAGATAAGAAATACAAACCGTTACGATTTAAAGAAATTGTACAATTAATGCAAGTACCAAAAGATGAAAAACAGGATTTAAAAGAGGTATTAGATACATTAATACATGAAGGCAAAGTTATGTTAGATACCAAATCTAGATATAAGTTAGCAAATGCTAATCTTAAAGTCGGCACATTCTCAGGAACACAGCGTGGGTATGGATTTGTATCAATAGAAGGTGAAAAAGATGATATCTTTATTCCAGAGAATGCAACAAAAGGTGCATTGAATAAAGATGTTGTTCAAGTAATGATTAAAGAGGAGCAAACGGGAAAGCGTAAAGAAGGCGAGATTATCAGTATCGTGGAGAGAGGCAATACTGATATCGTAGGTACTTTCCAAAAGAGCAAGAATTTCGGTTTTGTTGTTCCTGATAATCTAAAGTTCGGTAAAGATATTTTCATTCCTAAGGAATGCACCAAAGGTGCTGTTTCAGGGCATAAAGTAGTTGTTAAGATTGTGGATTTCGGTAATAAAGATAAGAGCCCAGAAGGTAAAATTACAGAGATTATTGGTCATATCAATGATCCGGGTGTAGATATTATGTCCATTATTAAAGCTAATAATCTTCCTCTTGAATTTCCAGATACAGTTATGAAATCACTAGATTCAATCCCAGAAGAAGTAACTAGTGCAGATATTGGAGGTAGAATGGACATTCGTGACCTTCAAACCGTTACTATTGATGGAGAAGATGCGAAAGATCTTGATGATGCAATTACAATATCTAAGAAAGGTGATAAGTACACATTAGGTGTTCATATCGCGGACGTTACGAATTATGTGAAAGAAGGAGAACCCCTTGATGTGGAGGCACTTAAGAGGGGAACAAGTGTCTATCTAGTAGACCGTGTAATCCCGATGTTACCACATAAATTATCCAATGGAATTTGTTCGTTGAATGCAGGGGTAGATCGATTAGCATTAAGTTGCTTTATGGATATTGATCAAAAAGGTAATGTTGTAGGACACAAGATTGCGGAAACCGTATTACGTGTTGATCGTAGAATGAGTTATACTAGTGTTAAGAAGATTCTAGAAGATAAAGACGAAGCAGAGATAGAAGAATATAAAGAATTGATTCCGATGTTTGAATTAATGCAGGAATTAGCAACACTCCTTCGTGATAAAAGACACAAACGTGGCTCAATTGATTTTGATTTTCCAGAAAGCAAAATTATCTTAGATGAAAAAGGTAAACCAATTGATATTAAAGCATATGAAAGAAATTCAGCAACTAAGATTATTGAAGATTTCATGCTGTTAGCAAATGAGACGGTTGCTGAAGATTATTTCTGGCAGGAGATTCCATTTGTTTACCGAACACATGAGAATCCTGATACTGAGAAGATTCAAAAGCTTGGTATTTTCATAAATAATTTTGGCTATAGTATTAAGATAGGTCAAGATGAGATTCACCCAAAAGAATTACAGAAGTTGTTATCTAAGATAGAGGGAACACCGGAAGAGGCTTTGATTAGTCGTCTTACGTTACGTTCTATGAAACAAGCGAAATATACAGTATCTAATGATGGACATTTTGGATTATCAACAAAATACTATTGCCATTTTACTTCTCCAATAAGGCGTTATCCCGACTTACAGATTCACAGAATTATTAAAGAGAATCTAAGGGGCAAGATGAATGAGAAGAGAATCACACATTATGAAAGAATACTACCTGAAGTTTCAAAACAATCAAGTGTAGCTGAACGTCGTGCAGATGAATCAGAAAGAGAAGTTGAAAAACTTAAGAAAGTAGAATTCATGAAGCAATACATTGGTGAATGTTTCGAAGGTGTAATATCAGGTATCACTACTTGGGGCATGTATGTGGAATTACCAAATACAGTTGAAGGTATGGTTCATGTGAATAGCATGGAAGGTGATTACTATTTCTATGATGAAGAGCACTATATGATGATTGGTGAGCACACGAAGAAGATGTATAAGCTTGGACAAAAGGTAACTATAGAAGTAGTAGGTTGCGATAGAGCATTACGTACTATTGATTTCGAATTAGTAGAAAGTGATAGCGATATTGAAGAAGATGTGCATGATGAAATTGATGAGAAAGCAATTATGGACCTAGTACACAAAGATAGTACAGTTGGGGATACTAACAATCTATAGGATTTGTATATAAGTTTAATAATAGATAGGAAAGGATAAGTATAAGTATGTCAAAAGAAAGTATTAAGCAAATTGCAAATAATAAAAAAGCATACTTTGATTATTTTATTGAAGATAAATATGAAGCGGGTGTCGTTCTTCATGGAACAGAAGTAAAGTCACTCCGTATGGGGAAATGTAGTGTGAAAGAATCTTTTATTCGTGTTGAGAATGGAGAACTTTACATCTACAATATGCATGTTAGTCCTTATGAGAAGGGAAATATATTCAACAAAGACCCTTTACGTATTAGGAAATTGCTACTTCATAAGTATGAGATCAATAAGATTAGTGGGCAAATGCAACAAAAGGGCTATACCCTTGTCCCTTTAAGTGTTTATTTTAAGGGAAGTCTTGTTAAGATGGAAATAGGTTTAGCAAGAGGTAAAAAGCTCTACGATAAGCGACAAGATATTGCTAAGAAGGATCAACGTCGTGAAGCTGAGAAAGATTTTAAGATTAAGAATCTGAATTAACATTTATATGAATTAGTATTAGAATATGACTATTACATGAATATAATATTTATGTAATAGTCATTTATAATGTGTATTAGCAATATTTCTATACAAGAATGAGATACATGGAGGTACATAATGCTTGATAGAGAAAATTTTATTAATATAAATTTCCTTAAGAAAGAGACATTCACCGGAAGTTTGAATGGATTACGATATAGACTAAAAAAAGAAGTAACGGAGGGGGAAGAACCTGTTACATCACTTATGGTTACAATATGGCCACAACCATTTAATTTTGAAAGTACAGATGATAATTTGAAAATAAGTAAACAATTTGATTTTACCAAAGAAGGAATAAAAGAAGCTGCAGATTGGTTAAATCAATCGTACATAGAGAAAAAAGAATATTGGAAGCAAGCATGTGCGTGGAATGTATTAAATGAATAACTTATAATAAAAATGAGCGATCTAAGAATATGCTAAAAACATTCTTCGTAATTATATTATTAAATTCTAATAGTGAATGAAAAGAGGAGAAATTTTAATTTACATATTAGTTGAAAAAAATTAGCTGTATAAATTACATACCTCTTGACAAAACTATTATTATGTTATAATATAAATTCACGTCTGTTAGCCATACAGCAATTATATGCGAAAGATACATTCTATATAATAGAATATTATTTCGGGGTTGTACTGGTTTCGACGGGGGTTTTGAAGTTGTGGAAGCCATTCGTGGACTAGGACCACGTTAAAACTTAGAATTAAATATAAACGCAGACGAAAATTTAGCGTACGCTGCCTAGTGGCAGCTGTCGATCTTAAGCCACTCGCTGCTTAAGAACTCGGCATCAAATTTGCGAGGCACTTTGTCTTCAAAGCTTTGAGAAGATAAAAGAAACATGAAGCTACCAAAGCTAATAGCCTGTTAGTCGGCGATTAGTGGAGGGAACAGCAAACTTCGGGTTTGCATAAAAGACTGACTGTAATGGGAGATGCTACAATGGATGGGCTTTCGGACAGGGGTTCGATTCCCCTCAGCTCCACTCAAAAAGACACAGTTTTCTGGAAAGAAAACTGTGTCTTTTCTTTTGTTTCACGTTAATAGCAAATTTATAAGGTGTACTTTATATTGTTTACAAAGTGCAATATTTTTTTGCTTCTTTTTCACCGATTGGATTATCAATTAGTGTTGCACCAATAAATTCATGAAAATGATTATCTTCAACTTCTGTTTGAGAATCAATAAAGTGAACATGACGTGCATCATCGCCAGTTCCAACTTTAACTTGTAGACCTGTCTTTACACAAATAGGGTGAAAGTGATCTTCATAAAAATCAGTTTTAGAAATAAACTTATGAATATGACCACCCGGTACATACATGACTTCTTCAGTAACACCTGCAAAACGATGATTGTGGGCATCGTCTCCGAAGGTTACAATACGAACGCTACCTACAAACTCATGAACATGTGTCTGATCTTGATTACAACCATGTGTCGTATTTTTATAACAATTGCTCATTTCGTTCTATTCCTTTCCTGTTGATTGCGAAACGATTTTACCTAGGTATAATCGTTCTACTATATTAATCTATGATTATATTCGACTTTATGTGATAAAATAGTGCAAATATACTTGTTAACGTACAAATTAGGTTCATTATATCATGTAAAAGAGATATGTCTGTCTCTATCATAAAGTGTATGATATAATAGTTATGAGATTTGTGTATTGTTAATAAATCATTCATATAGAAAGAGAGTTTAATAATGGCTTGGAGTAAGACGAAACAACAATTAGAGAGTTTTATTTGTGATGGATTAAAGGGGAGAGTGGAATATAAATCAACCGCCTATAAATATGCGCCAGATAAATCAGGTAAATGTTATATTACCGTGGATAAAAAAGAAGTGTTTGCGATGAGTGATGCAAAATCTATAGTCACTTGGTATAAACTAGAACAAGAGATTAAGAAGGATTCTAGTATTCAAGTGCAAGTTACGGAAGAGGAGATTCAAGCGGTAAGTAAAGAATTAGGAGATGCGATACCGGTGGATCGCCTAGAGGTAATAGCAAAGAATAGAAAGCAATCAGAAGTAGCTAAACAAATCATGACTGCACAGGCTATACTTAGCAAATCAGATTTTTATCAAGCTGCTAATACATTCCTATCTAGTAGTATTGATAATTGTATAAATGGTAATGATATTATATTGAACATATTGGCGTTGATAGATCGCAGAGTTGGTAAGAAGAGGTTACGAGATTTAAGATTTCGAATCCAGATGAAACACCCGATTGTACAATATTTTTATAAATTAAGGTGTGAAGTAGAAGGAATTTAGAATTATATTTGTTCGTGGAATGAAAAGGGAGTATAATGGTATTAATAGCATATAACCAAATTAATAAGGAGGATTTCCACGTGTATTGTCCAAGATGTGTCCTGGTATAATTAAGTTGTAACACCTTGGTATAAAATTTTGATATAAT
>JAHZFJ010000058.1 GCA_019421365.1 Lachnospiraceae bacterium | reverse complement strand
AATTCCCTCATGAGTGAGGGGCAGGGGAGCTGAAGTGTCGAAGACACTTTTTTATGCTGCCAAGAAGTTGAGTCTGTGTTTTACAGGACCTTCCGACTTGGTTCCTCAGGAAAGCTTACAAAGGAAGTCCAGAAAGACGGAACAACCACAAAGTATACTTACGATAAGGTTGGAAATGAAAAGAGGATAACGTATAGTGATAACCGTAGCGTAAGTTATACCTATACAAGTACCGATCAAGTGAAGACAATGACTGATTGGAACGGTACAACTACTTATGATTATGATGCTAACGGACAAGTAACCAAAGTAACCAATGGTAATAACCAAACAATTGAATACACTTGGACAAAGTTAGGACAGAAGAAGTCCATCAAGTATCCAACAGGCGATAGTGTAAGCTATACCTATGACAATAACGGTAATCTTACCAAGGTAACCGACACAAACAGTGGAGTTACTAACTACACATATGATGCACTAAATCAAGTGAAGAGCAAGAAACTACCGAATGGTGCAGAGTCTACTTACACATATGATAAGAACGGTTGGCTGACACGGAGAGAAGAAACAAGTAATGGAGCTTCAAAGCAAAGCTACACTTACGAATATGATAAGAATGGGAATCGAACGAAAGAAACGAAAGTTTCTGCTGGAACAACGGAAACCAGTCGTTATACCTATGATGTATTAAATCAATTGACAAGCGTAGTGGACAAGAATGGAACAAGAAACTATGCATTCGATGAGTTTAATAACAGAACGGTAAAAGAAGAGATCGGTAAGGAAACTACTAAGTATACGTATAACAACTTGAATCAGTTAGTAGAGACAGTACAAGGGGCAACTGTTACAACCTATGACTATGATAAGCGAGGAAATGTAGCAGAGGTTGAAGAAAACGGAGATACAAAACAAACCTATGTATTTGATTCTACCAACAAGATGTCTAAGGTAGTAACCTATAAGGACAATACCAGCGGTAGTGGAACCTCAACTGTAACTACAAAGTATAATTATGATGGAGCAGGAAATAAAATAGGTATGAAGCATGAAACGAATGGTAGATTAACAAGTGATATAATCTATGCCATTGATCCCGTATCTTCCTACAATGATATTATCATGGCAGAGGATAGAGTGACAGGAGAGACATCAATTTTCACATTCTCCAATGAAGTAATCAGTGTTGAAACGTTTGGAAATATAAGTTATTATAGAAATGACGAAAAGAGTAGTGTAACAGATATCTTAGATATGGCGGGTAAGGTAAAAGCTACGATTACGTATGATGAATATGGTGTAATTGCAAATCCAGAAGTTGTAAGTATAGGCGGTAATATCTTCGCTTATACTGGACATGTGTATGAGGAGAGTACGGGGCTGTATTATGCGAAGGCAAGGTATTATGATGCGGGAATTGGTCGGTTTATAAGTTTAGATAGTTACGTGGGAGAACAAAAAGAGAGTATAAGCTTAAATCAATATATTTATGTATTGAATAACCCAATAAAATTTATTGATCCTAGTGGATATTATTCGCTTTCAGAGGGGGTATTAGCCCATAAACAATTGCAAATTTATTTCGAAGAGCTTTATTTAAGGGATAATCCACATTTAATAGGGTTTATTGAATATCCAATATATTCGAAAAAAGTCTTTAAAAATAAGTCTGGCTCTGGAAGAGCAGACATTGTCCTATTAAATAGTGGAACTTTTGAAATATATGAAATAAAGCCCTTTAGCCAAAGAGAATCTGGAAGAGCTCAATTAAAGAACTATGTTAGAGCATTAAGAGAAACAAAGAAAAGTGTGGTGCGGGGGATTACATTTAACCCTAATGGACTCGAACTTACATGCCCATGGAATCCTAATAAAGTTATTAAATACTATACGTATTCAAATGATAAAGGAATGATTTATTATAGTACAGTTAATATAAAAAAACAGCCTCAGGAGGAACCTGTTACAAATAAAAGTAAAGCTAAATCACCAAGTAAGGGTAATAAAATTGATTACAATAAAGTAAGAGACGGAGTTGTTGTTGTTTCTTCTGCATATGCAATTTACAGAGTGGCAAGGTTTATTCCATCACTTTTTCCTGCCGCATGG
Source organism: Lachnospiraceae bacterium (assembly GCA_019421365.1). Lineage (GTDB taxonomy): Bacteria > Bacillota > Clostridia > Lachnospirales > Lachnospiraceae > Anaerosporobacter. The sequence goes on along the minus strand of JAHZFJ010000058.1, from coordinate 6,369 downwards.
TGGACTATTCCAGCTAACTTAGTAACACCTTAATTAGAAAGAAAGGATATATAATGGTAAAAATAAAATTAATAAAGGAAATTATAGGAAAAAAATTAAAACCATATGGTTTTAAGTATTATGGAAAAGAACCAAATTCATGGATTTTTAGTAGAAAGTATAACAATCTAGAGCAATTCGTATGCATATATGATAGTAGATACGGTGCTGGATTGAGAGTTGAGCTGTATACATCAATGGATAAGGGAGATAGGTCGGAAATTAAATCTTTTTATCCATTGTGGGAACAGGAATTTAATAAACTTTTTTGGGAGTATTCAGATGCACAATCATTTAGTCAAATACTTAACGAATTTGCACCAATAATAATTGACTATGGTTTGGATGAATTAGAATTATTAAGTATACCTACGAGAGAAAAGCTGATAAGACCAACAAAAGAAATGCAAAAGATTTTATATGATAATCATGAGGAGTATTGTAGTCGTTTTATGAAAGCATATAATATGAAAAATGAGGATATTTACCAAGTGATAGAGGATATTTCTTCAATATTGAAAAAAAATAAGGATAAAAATTATGAAGAAATAAGAGAGTTGCTAATTGAAATAGCAGCTTATTATGGAAACCATATTTGCTTTCAGTTTGAAGGAGAATGGAAATGGGATGTAGATATCTGCACCATTATATTTCATCATAATGATGAAGAACTCGAATGTCTACCATTACAACAGATAGTATTTAATTGGAGAGATATTAATATTGAAAATGGGCTTAAGGAAACATTTGATGAATTATTTTTGTAATAGCAATGAATGAAAGTTTACTTAGTTAATGCAATAGGCTACATTTTTTAGAATGGTGAAAGGCGGTGAAAAGTTAAGGATTCTTCCGCGCATTGTAAAAAGATATCCTGCTTCATTTATGAATTTGTGGTAATCTCTAATTAAATAAAATTTTAATAAAAGATACATTATATTGTCCGATGACAGTGTGATGTGTCTTTTACTATAGTATAAAAATTAAGGACTAGAAGTGTTGACTTTGAACTACGTATACCTATGATATTAAATCGGGTGGTCTCGTAGTTCAATGCTTATTGGAACTTTTCTGATAAGGAATCATTTAGACAGGTGTTAACTATGTTTCTGAAAATCATTCTGGAATATAGGTTAGATACATTGGAGGCACTAAGCATTTGAATTGGGGCTAATAGTAAAATAACGAAAGATATGTTTAGAATGCTATACAAACATCATGATAATTTAAGTGAAAAGTTTATTAAGAGTATCAAGTTTCAATAAATAAAATAACAGAGGGAATAGAAAAACTATATCAGATAATTAACAAAAAGCAAGATAAAGAATATGAGTCTATGAAGGAATTATTTATTGAAATGGCATCTTACTATGGAAATTCACTTTGTAATGCATTTAAAGGAAAATTGATATGGGACAATAATTTCTTTAAATTCAGAAAGCAAAACCTATGAAGAGTGGAAAAAGATTGCTGTCTTTATCGATGACCGCTGGGCATATGGTAGCATTCCATTATCCTATACCCAGATTATTGATCCAGATCCGAATGAAGAGGAAGATACACAGTATCCAGTAGAATCCAAAGAATCTTATGGTTCAAGTACGGATAAGGCAGGTAATTCTACAGGATATACGTATGATGACAATGGAAATATCACATCTGTAGTGGATGCCATGGGGAATACCACAACGAATACTTATAATAAAAGAGGCCAAATCACAAGTACAACGGATGCCCTAGGTAATACAACAAAGTATGACAATGATAGTAAAGGAAACCTTACATCTGTAACAGACGCTAGTGTCAATGGTGGCATTGACACTGGTAATACAACGAAGTATACCTATAATTCCAAAGGATATCTTACGAAGGAAACAAGAGCAGATGGAAGTACAGAAACAAGAACCTACGATAGCAAAGGAAATATAGAGACCATAACGGATGGAGAAGGAAATACCGTAACATACGATTATGATGTACTTAACCAAGTGACCAACTATACCGATGCTAATGGTGGTATAACAAAATACGCGTATTCCTTGAATGGTAATGTTACAAAGATTACGGATGCCTTGGGGAACGAGGCAAAGACATCCTATAACAAAGATGGTCAAGTTCTAACAGAGACTGATAAGAATGGAAGTATCACTTCTTATGCATATGATAAGACTACGGGATATCTTAGCCAGACAACCAATGCATTAGCAGGTAAAGAAAGCTATCAGTATGACAAGATGGGAAATCTGTCAAAGGTAACGGCACCAGATGGAGGAATCATTACTTATGCTTATGATATATTCGGTAGAGTAGAAAGCGAAACCGATGCTCTAGATGGTAAGATTACGTACACTTATGATAAGAACGGGAATACCTTACAAGAAAAAGACGAGCTAGGCAATGTAACAACCTATACTTATGATAAGTTAGATCGCGTGATTACACAAACTGATGCTACTAAGAATACAATCACTTATGAATATGATGCCCTTGGAAGAACGGTAAAAGAAACCGATGCACAAGGTGGTGAAACCAAGTATACCTACGATAAACTAGGCAATGTAGTAGGTACAACGGATGCCAATGGACAAGTAACGAAAGACACTTACAATAAGGTTGGGCTCCTTGAAAGTACAACTGACGCAGAAGGCAATAAGATTAGCTACGAATATGACGCAGAAGGTAGGAGAACAAAGGAGACCGACGCAGAGGGTAATGCGACCACTTGGAAGTATGATAAGAATGGAAACATCACCAAGACAACCGATGCCAATGGACATAGTACGTCTTATACCTATGATAAAGAGAATCAAGTAACTTCTATTAAAGATGCTGAAGGCAATATGATTCAATATGAATATGATGCAAGTGGTAATACCACATCGGAAACCGATGCCCTAGGCTACAAGACAAGCTATACCTATGATGCCCTTGGAAACCAAACCAGCATAACCAATGCTCTAGGTAAGGTAAGCAAGAACGAATACAATTCTAGTAGCTTATTATCCAAGGAAACGGATGCCAATGGTAATGTCACAACCTATGAATATGACAAGAATGGAAATCTAAGCAAAAAAACCGATGCGCTAGGTGGTGTAATCAGTTATACATATGATAAAGCAAGTCAATTGATAGAAGAAGTGGATGCCCTAGGTTCTAAGATAACGTATGCCTATGATGCAAGAGGAAATGTACTTGTTAAGACAGATGCCAAAGGAAATAAGACTTCGTATGATTACAATAAGTCTGGTAATCTTACTAAAGTAACGGATGCTAGTGTCAATGATGGCATTGACACTGGTAATGTAACGAAATACAGTTACGATAAGCTTGGAAATCTTAAAGAACAAACACGAGTAGGAAAGAGCTCTGACAAGGATCAAACAACTACCTATGAATACGATAAGAACGGAAACTTAACTAAGTTAACTGATCCTACAGGGGAAAGTATAATCTATACCTACGATGCAGATGGAAAGCTTACAAAGGAAGCTCAGAAAGACGGAACAACTACAAAGTATACTTACGATAAGGTTGGCAATGAAAAGAAGATAACGTATAGTGATAGTCGTAGCGTAAGTTACACCTATACAAGTACCGATCAAGTAAAGACAATGACTGATTGGAACGGTACAACTACCTACGAATACGATGCTAACGGACAAGTAACCAAAGTAACCGATGGTAATAACCAAACAATTGAATACACTTGGACGAAGTTAGGACAGAAGAAGTCTATCAAGTACCCAACAAGCGATAGTGTAAGTTATACTTATGACAATAATGGTAATCTAACCAAGGTAACTGATACGAACAGTGGAGTTACTAACTACACATACGATGCATTAAATCAAGTGAAGACCAAGAACCTTCCAAATGGAGCAGAGTCTACTTACACCTATGATAAGAACGGTTGGTTGACACAGAGAGAAGAAACCAGTAGTGGTGCTTCAAAGCAAAGCTACACTTACGAATACGATAAGAACGGAAACATAACAAAAGAAACTAAAGTTTCTTCTGGAACAACGGAAACCACTCGTTATACCTATGATGTGTTAAACCAATTAACAAGCGTAGCGGATAAGAATGGTACTAGAACCTATGCATTCGATGAGTTTAACAACAGAACGGTAAAAGAAGAGACTGGAAAGGAAACTACTCAGTATACGTATAACAACTTAAATCAGTTAGTAGAGACTACACAAGGATCAACAGTTACAACCTATGACTATGATAAGCGAGGAAATGTAGCAGAGGTTGAAGAAAACGGAAGTACAAAACAGACCTATGTCTTTGATTCTACCAACAAGATGTCTAAGGTAGTAAACTATAAGGATAATACTAGTGGAAGTGGAAACAGAGAAACTATAACTACTAAGTATGTTTATGATGGAGCAGGAAATCGCGTTAATGCAAAGGTTGAATTGAATGGTAGTGTAACAAGCAATACAACCTATGTGGTAGACGGAGAATCTTCTTATAATGACATCATAATAGCAAAGGATAGCGTAAGTGGAAAGACATCCATCTTTACCTTCTCGGATGAAGTAATCAGTGTTGAAACATCTGGAAATATAAGCTATTATAGAACTGATGAAAAGAATAGTGTAACGGATATCCTTGATACGACGGGTAAGGTAAAAGCTACAATTGAGTATGATGAATATGGTGTAATTGCTAATCCAGAAGTGGTAAGTACAGGCGGTAATATCTTTGCTTATACAGGACATGTGTATGAGGAAAGTACGGGGCTGTATTATGCGAAGGCAAGGTATTATGATGCGGGGATTGGTCGGTTTGTGAGTGAGGATGGTTATAAGGGTGAAGCGAACGATCCTGCTAGTTTGAATTTGTATGGGTATGTTAAGAATAATTCTGTTAAGTATGTAGATTCGAGTGGATACTATGCAGAAGCAATAGTAGGATTTGGTGCGCTTGTCATCTTATTATTGTATTACACAGGGGTATCAATGAAAGTTACAGGTGAGTATTTTAGTTCAGGAAAAGCTAATGAATTATTAAAAAACGTTAAAACAGTAATATGTGATGGAATTACCTATACAGTAAAAAAATTCAAGCAGAAATTTGCATTACAGCTTGAGTGGGAAGCCATTGCACCTCCTAGTATTAAATTAGCAAATACGGTAACTAAATCTAAAGGTAATAAAAAAGAAGAAAAATCTGGAGAAAAAGCTGTTAAACCTGAAGCAGCTGTCTTAGGTAGTAAAAAACATGGCATTAGGTGGAAAGAGGGAAAAGCAAGAGCAAAAGCTGAAAATAAACCACAAGGACAATGGGCAAGAGAAGATATAGATTATGCAACTAAAATGGCAAATTCTTTAAAACCAAAAGAAAGCGGGTATTTTAAGTTGCCAAAAGGGTCAAAATCTATAGTCTATATGCCTGACGGAAGAGTAATACAAGCCACATTAATGTGGCTTAGGAATAACGGGACAGGAACATGGCATGGATATCCAATGCCTTAGGAGGAAGAGGAATGGAATTTTTTATACAAGTAAGTAAACCAATATGTTTAAATAACTATGATAATGCAGATGAAAGTTTAGCAGATGCTATGGAGACTATTTTTCCATTACTAACTGAGGGGGCTATAATAATGTGGAACTATATTCCTATACGATTATCTTATAAGTACGATATTAGCTATATGTTAGATGATATTGTAGACATGCTCTTAATGATAAGAACTAAAGAAAAGGGAAAAATGGAAATACAATGGCTTCCGGATACATTTAGGTGTGATTGGAAATTACAATGGAATGAAGGAACTATAAAAATAAAGTCAGAGTGGGGAGGAATAATAGGGGATTTAGAAAAAATATTAAATAAAAACTCTGAGGTGTGTTTAAAAGTTAACGAATTTAGAGGAGAATGGAAAAAATTATTAGAACTAGTAATAAAAAATTTAAAAAATAGTGGATATCAAGAAAACCAAATTAGAAACATGGATAAGCTATTAGTAGAATATAATAAAATAAATGAAGAGGGTATCTTGTATCAGGAGAAGAAAATTAAACTTTGAAGTAAATAAGTTATATGACTAGATTTAATTAAGTATATTAAGTAATGCTATGTTCTCCCTTATAATTAGTCCTAAGTAATACAAAGAAAGCAACTAAAAATATAGACAAAATAGTTACTCACTTTTTGGATACAAAAAATTTAATTGAGTATAAGATTCTATATAAAAAATACGTTAGATTGTTGAACCGGCTCCCCAAAATTAGACCTAAAAATTGATATGCTCCTTGTCAAGTCAATGTCATTAAGTTAAGTATTTAGGATCAGGTTATTGTATAAAAAATGGTGAAT
>JAHZFJ010000057.1 GCA_019421365.1 Lachnospiraceae bacterium | reverse complement strand
TTACGTCTCTTTTTATCGACATAAGCGTTCTATTTTGCTTAACTTAATGACATTGACTTGACAGGGATCATATCAGATAACTCTACTCCTTTACTGGCTTGTATTATTTATTATCTATTATTTATCATTTATCATTTATTATTTACTACTCTGCAATATATGTTGGAGCGTTCTTTGGGCTCCTACCCTTTTTCACTTTATGATAATAAGAGTAAGTCATCGGATTACCCTCTCCCATAACATCACCTTCTAGAACTTTACCTAAGAATACGGTATGAGTTTCAGTCTCCATCTTATTAATGACTTCACAGGTTATATAACCACATGAATCTTTTAACACAGGTAGCATACCCTTGATTTCATAATCAACTGCGTCAAACTTGTTTACTGTTTCACCAGATTGGTAACCAAACGTTCCTATGATTTGTGGATCAACCTCTTCTGTTAATATAGAAATTGCAAATCTTCCACTCTCTTGAATACATTTGTTAGTATAATTGTCATGATTAATACTAATTGCAATTGTTGCTGGTTCTGATGTAATCTGCATAGCACTATTAGCAACACAACCAGTCGCTCTTCCATCATCCCATGTAGAGATAACATATACACCATATGATAAGTTAAAAAATACGTTACTATTCATTTCTTTTCTCCCTTCTTACTAATAAAAATTAGGAAATTGCAAAACTCTTCTTCGTATCGACAACACATCTGTGTTCCAAGGCTCTCGTTACAAAGAATTTTGTAATTTCCTACAATAATAGTAATAATTACTAATATATAATATATATACCATCTTGTCAACCAATAATATACTATTTGTATATTGCTACTATTCTATTCAAAAACTATTGCTTTCTTTGGATTAAGACTCTTTCTGCTTACTTTTCCGATACCAAGCGATTGAAAAGATTGCATTTACTAATGATGCGATACTAAATAATAATAACAATACATTTGATATAGAATTATTAATGAAGTTCATAATAGGATTCAACTGATCTAAAATCCAAAATGTAATAAACATCGCTGCCAATACAATTACAATATGAGGTAGTATCTTTCCACTCATTCTCTCTTACCTACCTTTCTATTCTTCTCCTATATATATAATATCACTGATGGTTCTTCCACCATCTGCTGGTTGATTCACATACTCTCCATCATAAACCATAGCTGATGATTTACCACCATCTAGATTATAAGCAACCTTACAACCTAAAGAAGACATAATTCCCGCTAATTCACTTAAAGTAACCCCTCTACTATATCCTTCATTACGACCATCTACCGTCACGAACATATAATGACCTGGTTCTATATATCCAATTGCTGCTCTTGGATTCTCACTACTCAGATACGAAGTTGTATTGAAGGACGATGCTATATCTCCATTATCATCTAACAAAGACGGTCCGAAGTTCCATGCTTGCCATGCCCCAGCAGCGACTACTTCATCAACATCAAATTCATCTGGTGAATATGTTTTCATTGTACCATCAGTGAATAAGACACATATATCAGTTCCAACAATGTCGTTCCGATATAATACTCCATTACGAATAACCAAACTGGTATCACTGTTTCCGTAATAATCTCCTGACATCGCTAAGATTGCATTATAATCATTAGCCATATCCTGTACTGACTCCCTTATATTCTTCCCATACTCACCAGAAGCAAATCCCGTACGAAGATAAGCAATGTTGCTAACCTTAACATCTGCCACATAATATGTAACTTGATCAGCTCCCGTTCCGGTGATAATTTTATTCACTGTTAGATCAACCTTATCATCGGTATAGTTTTGAATCTCTTCGCTATTCTTCTCACTCTCTTTCATACTCTCTCCAGAGCTCTTATCGGCCTGTTGTTCACTGGTGTTTTCATTACTCACTGCACTTGGAATTCTCCCTGACTCACTGTCACTTGACATTTCACCTCGTTGACCTCGCTTGCCTTTTGTGCCATCTCCAGTTGAAGTTGTATTATCCACGGTTGTACTTGAATCTTCTCCCCCCGATAATGCAAATTGTTGTGTACTTGTATCTGTTGACGCAACTACCTTTCCCGTATCGTTATAATGGTGCGGTAATATATAAAAATACAGTAAAAAGCTCCCCATACAAACCAGATACAATAAAACATCCATCACGATCATCGCTGGAATTGACATCTCTTTAGGAGGTTTACTTTTCACTCTAATTAGCTTTACCATATGCTTTTGCTTCCTTTCTACTTTTATGAAAAACAAAATGTTTCTGTACATAGTAGCTTACTATAAACATAATAATTTCAGCTATAATCTTCGCTATATAAGGATTTGGTAAGATTGTATGTACAAGCAACATTAGCAGTAAAGTATTCATGCCTAGAATCATAATAACTAAAGTAAAATATTTGACTGCAGAACTATGGATATTATCTTTATCTTTAAATACGTATTTCTTATTCATTGTGTAATTACATACAGAACTTATACATCGTGCTCCTAGATTACTCACTGTAACAGCTTGATGCATACCTAATGCTCCAAATATTAGATTACATAAGGTAAACATTCCGTAGTCAATAAAAAATGATATTAAAGAAGAACAAGAAAAACGTATGATTTCTTTATAAATTCGATAGGAATCTTTGATTACTCGAAAATGTGATGACTTATTTTCCTCTAGATAAATTGTCGAAATCGGTATTTCTATCATATTAATACCATCTCTCGCACACTGTAATAATACATTCATTTCATATTCATAACGTTCTCCTTCAATTCTTACAAGATACGGAATCAGGCTATAAGAAAATGCACGAAGCCCCGTCTGTGTATCTGTAATAGAAACCTTTGTAGCTAGCCGAAAGATTCCTCTTGTCAACGAGTTACCAAACTGACTACGTACCGGTACATTTCCCACGAAAGCACGGCTTCCTAAAATCAAAGTCTGATCTGCTCCTGCTGCCTCTACAACTTTATCAATGTCTGCAACTGTATGCTGCCCATCTGCATCAACTATGACTACAATTGTATCTTTCGATTCATTTGAATGAATGTAAGTAAGCGCTGTCTTTATCGCCCTTCCTTTCCCATAATTCTTATTATGATTCAATACAACACCATATTTTTCTACCTTATTAAAAAGCTCTCTTTTCTCTTCTTTACTTCCGTCGTTCACTACAATTAGATGAATATTATGCAATCTAATTGTAGCCTCCTCTACTAATTGTAATAGTCTTTCATCTGGATCATAAGCTGGGATTATGATTGACACTGGATTTCCTCTCATTTTTACCTCCATACATTTGACTATCACCACTATAGCGAAAAAAAATGTTCGGAGTTTGTTTAAACTGCGAACATTTTGTGAAATTTTTCTTATATTGTATATATTTTTTAGCCAATTACGAAACTCTTCTCCATGTCAACAGCTTATCTGCGTTTTGCAATTGCCTATATGTATTTTCTTCAACTATTAACTTAGTAATATACCATTAATTAACTCCTTCATATCTTCATAAATCTCACAGTTTTCATATGCGAAATCTTTTGCCATAAGAAGCATCTTATCTAAACTGATTTTTCTTAACTTTGGAATAAGTACATGGTTCTTCTGTAACACATAAAAAGCCGCACGTAACCTGAATTGTAAGAGATACCTCTCCTCGATAGTCAACTCCTCAAAGTCTTTCCTAGCAATATAGTCTAATATTCTTCCAGCTTGCTCTTTCTCGATTTCTTGTGACCATTCTTCATTAACTTCCGATACTAACTGCATCCAATCAGATGTATATCTAGGAGAAATTAAACTCATAAAATGAGCATCTTTATAACACCATAAAAGCCAGTCTACCTCACGCTCTTCCATTAGATTCATCGTATCTTTAACTAACTCAATTGTATATTCTGGCTCTCCACAATCTGCCCCATATCCATATTCACTACAGAATGCAGGGCAATTAAACTGGTCACAGATCTGCACTAATTTGTCTAATCCATCTGCTATCCTCTTTGTTCTTTCATCTCTACTCAAAATGCTAGCCAACAAGTCTGGATGCCATACCGTTGGATAATAATGAAATCCTAGAGCAATCTGCTCATCTTCGAAATGCTTTAGACCAGAGAAGTCCATGGAGAACTGATCCCCTTCAAGAACAATAATATGATTGATATCATATCTTCTTATCTCTTCTATGGTCTCCTCATAGAATTCATTTAACATTGGCCACTTTGCCATAGCTGGTTCATTAAGAAGGTCATACCCCATAAGGAATGGCTCATCCTTATAACGTTTGGCAATAGCTCCCCATAAGCTTGTCATCTGCCTTCTAAGAATCTGATACTCCCAAAAAAGTGGAACACCTAAAGAATTATCCGAGTGCCAGTCTGGATTCTGTGCACCTGGAGTTGTATGTAAATCCGGCATTATGAAGATCTCATATTTTTCCCCCAATTCAAACAATCGATCAAAGACACGAAATCCTTCTTCTTTCAAGCTCTCTGTTTCATTATCATCTATAAAGAGCCTGTAGTTAAAGGGAACTCGTATAAAATTAACACCACATTCCTTTAATAAAGAAAAATCCTCTTCTTTTAAGAATTCATCATGATATGTTTTGAAAAAAGTATCTGTTCCCTCTTTCCCATACACTTCCTCAAAAGCTTGTCTAATCATCTGATCAGATGTAGGGAGGCCAATCATAAAATGCTCTAGATTCAACCAAGTACCCACCCCAAATCCTCGTAGGCGAATCTTCTCTCCTCTATATCTAAAATGTTTTCCTTCTACTTGTAAAAACTCCATATTAACAAACCTTCTCCTTCCAGTCAAAAATAAAAAGCACCATGTAACTTCGTCTATTAAACTATGACTCTAAGTTACATGGTACTTCTCTTTGACCTAAGTTTCTATGGAATTATTCTACAAGATATACAGCAAGAAATGGATTTTCTTGGTGTATTACTCATGCAAACAACGCTCCTCTTTCATCTTCTTTCGAAGATTATAGATTCTAGTAACACCTATAATTAATAGTACCGCTACTAGACTATTCAATAAAGAAAATACTAGACTATATCCCTCATTATCGCTACCATATATATTCCATAAATTGACAGTATTTATTAATATTAATGGTATAAAGACTGCGAGGAAATATAATATCCTAGTAAGATGGTTTATACGAGAATCCAAATCAGAAAACAAATCAAAATCACCATCTGATTTTTTCTTACGAAGGTATACCCAGCGTATATAACATCCAATCATCTCTACGCCTGTTTCTTCAAGAAATCTAATATAGTCTCTACTCTTTTTGTTACTGGGAACCTCATCTAACATCTCAATTCGATATGTATACTCATTTGCTTTTCCTTCATCAAACTTATAACGTATTACTTTAACATCAGTAAGCTGTAACCCCTTTCCAGACATTTCATTTAACCATTTTTCTTCCTTATCGAAATTCCATGCCCAAAACCACTTATACTTAATTATTGACATCTATACTCCTCCTATTATTGCCTCTCCATTTAATACAAGTTCATGCAGACGTTTTAATTCTGACGCTACAACCTGTTTTCCTCGCTCCGTAATAATATATTCTTTCTTTCGACTACTATTTGAATCCGGTAATGCTTGAATCCAGTCCTTATCTAACAAAGTATTGATCGCCCCATATAGGGTTCCTGCCGCTAATTTCACTCTGCCACAGGAGATATCCTCAATCTTTTGCATAATGCCATAACCGTGCATTGGTTCATATAATGCCAGCAGAATATAATATACTGCTTCCGTTAATGCCATTGACTCGTTATTTCCCATTGATAAATGCTCCTATTAAATTCTTCCGCTTAATTATCATCATTTGGCCTGCAACTATAACGGCCACCGATATAGTTCTATTATATCGGCAGCCGTTATAGTTGTCAATCTTAAGAATATAAATATATTTTATAGCTTATATTAGTTTTATATTGTATTTTTAAACACATAGCGTTATAATTATGTATATTTATTCTATATTTATGAATTTTTATTAGTATTATCCATATAATGATTCATGAGCACAGAACAAAGAATGTAATTCGTTGTCACATTCTCGTGCTACACTATGCTGCACAAGCAACATATCTAATTAGGAGGTTATACATATGAAAACAAAAATATTTATTGATGGAAGTGAAGGAACTACTGGTCTACGTATTAATGAGCGCTTTATGAACCGTGATGATATAGAACTAATTACAATTGACCCAGATCTTAGAAAAGACCTAACGGAACGTAAAAAGAAAATCAACGAATCAGATATCACTTTCCTCTGCTTACCAGATGCAGCCGCAAGAGAATCAGTACAATTAGTAGAGAATGACCACGTTCGCATAATTGATTCCTCTACTGCCCATCGTACAGAGAACGGTTGGGCATACGGATTTCCTGAATTATCAGAAGAACATCGTAAAAAAATTAAAGAAGGCCGTTTCGTAGCTGTTCCAGGCTGCCATGCGACCGGATTTCTCTCTCTCGTTTATCCATTGACAGCTGGCGATCTTATGCCTTCTGATTATCCAGTTAGTAGCTTCTCTCTCACTGGTTATAGCGGTGGTGGTAAGAAAATGATTGGTGAATATGAAGATGCAAATCGTCATGCTGATTTCTCTGCACCAAGAGAATATGCCTTGACAGGGCAACATAAACATCTTAAAGAAATGAAAAAGATTAGCGGACTTGACAGAGAACCTCTCTTCTCGCCAATCGTTGCAGACTATTATAGCGGTATGCTTGTAACTGTACCTCTTTATACTCATCTATTAAAAGGAAAGCATACACCTGAATCGGTTCATGCTTATCTAAGCGAATACTATTCAAATCAATCGCTGGTTCATGTCATGCCTTTTGGTGCCGAGAGTGAAACAGAAGGTTTTTTAAGTGGTAATCACTTAACTGGATATGACGGATTGAATATCTATGTAACAGGTAATGAAGAGCGAATTCTTCTATCTTCTCAATTTGATAACCTTGGAAAAGGTGCTTCTGGTGCAGCTATTCAATGTTTGAATATTATGCTTGGCTGTGAAGATGGTAAGGGATTAAGTGTTTAAATTTCAAACGAAGTAACCTTTACTATGGTTACTTCGTTATTATTAATAAAGAAATATAGTCTTAATTTTGGCTTATGTCTCAAAAAACGTTACACTACCTGCAGGAACCGTAAGCTTACCATCTTTCAAATTAGCAACCTCTGGATAAGAATATATTACCTTACTAGCCGATTTCGTAGGAATAATACATGTCACCTCTTGATCTGATGGATTCAATGCAACTAGGATTGTCTGCTCTTTTCCCGACCTCTTATACACAAGAGGGTACGCATGGTCTTCCACATATTCAAAAGAAACAGATGCATTACTTTGTAGTGCTTCGTTATCTAGGCGAATCTTAGTTAGGGCCTTAATATTGTTTAATAGTGAGATATCTTTTTCTTCTTGTTTTTTAACTGTTGGCCGATTCTCATCTGCATCCATAGTAATGTATAGTAACTCTGCACTTGCTGTGGAGAATCCGTCATTTACACCATCTCCCCACTGCATTGGTGTTCTTGCTCCAGTACGGTCAAATCCACCTTCTACTGATGTTAAGCCTTCTAGATAACGCATACCAATCTCATCTCCATAATAGATAAATGGTGCTCCTGGCATAGATAATAGGAAGGCGAAAGCAATCTTCATCTCCTCTTCATCTAACCACCTACGCATACGTGGCATATCATGATTACCACTTGGGATGCAGATCAATCCCTTTCCATTAGTTGCTTCGTAGTTCTTAATATATGTATCCACGAATGCCTTACAATCTCCTTTTCCTCTTCTAGAGAAATACGGTTCGTCTACACGGAATAAATCTAGATAATGGGAAGGTCCAAAATGTAATAGAAAATCCATATGGTATCCACCTTTTAAAGATTTATCTGGTTCCCCCCATTCTGATATCATTGCTGCCTCTGGGAATCTCTCTTCTAAGAAAGTTCTTACCTTCTGCCAAAATGTAATTGTTGCTTCACCATCGGTATCCCCCTTAACCATTGCACCTGCCATATCTACTCTAAAACCATCACAACCCATCTCTAACCAAAATGCCATAATATCTTGCATAGCAAGTCTAGAAGCTTTCGCTTCTTCAGAGTCCGGCCCCACTTGCCAACTTTCTGTAGGATTCGCAAATCCATAGTTTAGAGCTGGTTGTGTCGAGAAAAAGTTTACCGCACAAGAACCATTTCGATCTGAGAATCCCCGTATGCAACCTGCTATGTTATTGTATCCTTCGAATCCTTTCCAGATATCATCTGTCCATATATAACGACTTGTAAATTCATTCTTCTCAGCTTTCATAGACTCTTTGAACCATGCATGTTCTATGGAAGTATGTCCAGGTACTAAATCTAATATAATATGCATATCTCTTTTGTGTACTTCTTCAAACAATTCTCTAAGTTCTTCATTGGTTCCATAACGTGGTGCTGCTTTATAATAATCTGCAACATCATAACCAGCGTCACTGAATGGAGACTCATAACATGGATTCATCCAGATTGCATTGCATCCTATCGATTTAATGTAATCCAAACGCTTCTTAATTCCATTAAAATCACCAATACCATCTGCGTTCGTATCTTGAAAACTCTGTGGATAAATCTCATAAAATATTGCGTTATCTAACCATGCTGGCATATGTATCCCTCTTTTCTATAATCTATTCAGTAATAACTACTATCGTTTAGTTTCTTTTATACCTTAATTGCAAAATGAGATGCAACCAAACTCATTCCAATTAAGTAAGTTTTA
>JAHZFJ010000056.1 GCA_019421365.1 Lachnospiraceae bacterium | reverse complement strand
AAATGTTGGAAGTATATTTTTCAACACACCCCAACATTTATTATAGAACCATTTTTTTCTGTAAATATTGTGTAACAAACAAATCAAATTTCTCTCCTATTTATAAGTTTTAATTAGAAAGAGCTAAGTAGATACCCATAAAATCTTCATAGCTTGGATAATCATTAATTAAAAATATCTTATCATTATGTACCTGCAAGTCTGATATCGTGGTAATAATAATATCATAACTTTCTACATCGGCCAAAGTGAGACTGTGGGGGAAGCGTACGATATCAATTAATAAAGTACCAGCATTTTTAGTGCAAAAGAAGTCAGATAGTGTATTGGCCAAAAAATCAGCATGTGGCATACCAAAATCAGCGATTAACAAAGCTTTCTTAGGTTGCGTGAATTGGCTCAATTCTGGGCAGACCAAGCATAACCAGAATAATGTGTCGGCGACATCGGAACACATATCGAGATGTACAATCTGGGAGAATAGTTTAAGATTGTCTTCTACTACTTTATATAATAGAGAATTGGCTCGTTTTAGTGAAAGTGAGAAATAATAAATCCGATCGAATAATGTGGAGGTCTTTAGTGGACGATATTTTTTGTTCAGATACAAAGACCTTATCATAAATCGCATTAAATATAGCGTTTTTTCATTAGGCGAAATAGGAATAATAGAAAATAACCGTTGAAAGAACGAATCGGTTTCATGAATAACTAAAGCCTTTTCTGTGTCGGAGTCCCAACCACCGATTCGTTCGAACATTAATTGATGAATTGGACGTAGGTTTTCTATTGTAATGTTAGGAAAGTGTCCTTGCAGGTAAATCAATTTTTGAGCATCAACCTCCTTCTCTATGGGATAATCTGAAGCCACCGTATAGCCCTGATTTTCTCGTACGAGAGATATGAGATAAATCATTAACCAATAGGTGATGGAAATGTCGTCATTGAGAGTCCAGGACAGTTCCGTTGGTTCAAGATTTTGTGATATAGAAGTTATAATAATTTCACCGAGCACGTTCAAATCTATAGTAATATCATATTTTTGCAGATTTAGTCCATACAGTTCTAGCAAGAAACTGGCACTGAAATCGCGGAGGTATTGCTCATCTTTCCCAACAAGCTGATATCGGTTGCTGTCGCACCGAATTGCGATACCTCTATTCGATAAAGTAAGATTAATCTTTGTCGATAAGCGCATTAGTGTGGAACGGCTGGCAAATAGCTTATTTTCATAAAATTCTATTGGCAAATTGGGATGGAACAATAGTTCCTTAATCCAAAGCAAAGCTGTAGAGTCGTTAAAGAGATCGGCGAATACTTGACCGATAGAAGCCGAATTACGGCTATGCATAATGACGCCATTTTTTCTAGAAACGTCAATATTCAAACTCTCTCCCCAACGTTTTTTTAGATTCGATATGTCTTGTGCAACAGTGCGCTCACTAGCAGCTATTGTTGATGCAAGGTCAGAAAGAGTAATCCAACCATTATGTATAGCTAATGTTTCAAGAATCTTAATCATTCTTTGTGATGAAGCATCTAAAAGATTCCGCAATCTAATCACCTCCAATCTAATAGTTCTTAATGATAGTTGTATTTTATCAATTCAAAAGAATATCGTCAATTATTATCTTCCAAAATATTCTATAACTTTTTATTTTACGATATTAATCAAAAAAAGACCAGCCATTAGCTTTTCAATTTTTACATTTTCAAACGAAAAAAATGAACAATTTTTTCTGTAAAGTTCCAGTATAATGAAATCGTACTATATAATTTAAGGGGATTTAAGTAATGATTGTTTCCAATTAGTAAAAGTGAGACTTAAAGCGATTTCATAGAGGAGGAAGAAGTGGTACTAAATAAAAAGAAATATTTATTTCTATTAGCTGTTTGTCTTTTACTTGCTATGATTAGTCTGTGTGGAATTTGGTATGAAGTGAAACCTGAAATGGATGCGCTAGAGTTTTACCATAATATGGATTATAAAATGGAACAAGTATTCACAAAAGAAGAACCAATATCACAGGAAATGATAAAGGATTATGAAAGTACTAACAAGGTTTTGGATCAAAAAAGTAAATGGCTTACTGAGATGGTGAAAGAGTACCCAAACATGGTTGGTTGGATTCGGTGTGAAGGAATCTCAATTAATTATCCTATCATGCAGACAGATGACAATAGTTATTATCTGGACCATCTTCCAGATGGATCAAAAAATAAACTTGGATCTATTTTTTTGGATAAAAGTGTAAATAGTGATTTTTCTTCACCTGTTTCTATCATATACGGACATATGATGCAAAGTAATGAAATGTTTGGAGAGCTCAATAATTATCGTAAACAAGATTACTATGAAAAGCACTCAAAGCTTGAGCTTTATACAATGGAAGGGAAGAAAAGCCTTGTTTTGTTGGCGGCATATCTTGTGGATGGTTCATCAAATCCTTATCCTAAGAAGTTTGGAACACCAGATGCCTTTTACTCTTATATACAAGAGATACAAAGAAAATCATTCTTTGTGAGCGAGGAAACGGCAGTCCCAGGTGATAAGCTTGTTATACTGTCAACTTGTGCATATGATTTTGACGAAGCACGTTTAGCGATTGTAGGGTATCTTAAACCCTGACAAATAATCAAGTAACTAAGTAATTCAAAAAAAGAAGAAAGGAAAATAGGTTTAATGTGAAAATGGCGCAAATTAGAAGAAAAATGAATAAGGTAATCTCGTTTATACTGGTTTTCTTAATGGTGATTAACAGTAATACAGTTTTGGCATATAGTACTTTGATAGAAGGAACAGGCTCAGATATATCAGGCCAACTGCTAAAAGAAAATGTACCTCTGATAGCGAATGATTCGGTATCTGTTAATGACATTTTGACATGGAGAGTATCGGTAGATAAGAATAAGTTAGTAGAAGGAATCACGATTGGCCTTCCAGAGGGAGTGCTTCCGGATATTTCCTCTACAAATATAGGAGGATTAACTGTAACGGCGAACGGTAATAAAGTTACCGTTATAATAAAAACTGATAGTGATGGAGGTGGCGGAGATTCTGAAGTAGCAACGGGACCTGCCATTGAGATTAATGAGCAGATACTTGATATCTCTTGTAAAATCAATACTGATAACGTATTAAATGGTAAGATTAAAATAGCTGGAATTGACTTAAACGTTACAGACATCGTGCAAACAAGCAATATGATTACTCCTGATTCAATAGAACTTCTTAAGAAGACGGGTTCAGTTGAGACAGCAATTACCTCTGGTGCTACGGTAAGCTTGAATGACAGTTTTATATTACGTATGACTTGGGGAAGTCTTGCAAATGTTAAAGCTGGTGATTATTATGAACTTGAGTTACCTGAGGAGTTTGGTGTTCCATCTGCAGATGGTTCTGTGGCGATAAAGGCACAGAATGTTCCGCTTGATTTCCCTGATTTGCCTTTTGCAACTATTTCATGGAAGGCGGGTATCAAAAAGCTACATGTAGAATTTATGGATATGGGTAAATATACGATAGAAGGTGAGGAATTTGATGCCCTTTCCTTACTCGGAGATGCGTCCATGGATTATGAATGTAAGCTTGATGAAAAACTGATTGCGGATGATCAAGGGAAAATAACCATCGATTTACTTTCGGATAGTGTGACGATAACAGTAAGTGAGCTTATTCCTAAGGCTCCTAGGTTAGATAAAGCAGTTGGTGTATGGAATACTCAAGGTGAGGTAGAGTGGACAGTTACTTATACACACCCTGTTGGTGCTTATACAGGCGATAAACCTACTAAATTGATAGATTTTCTTCCAGAAGGAATGGTTTATGTGGAGAATAGTATCAGTGCCTTAGTGAATGGAGAGGACAAAACAAGTTGGGTTAATGAAGAGGCTGATAAGTTAATCTGTGATTTAACTGATATCCAAGGTGGTCAAACACTTACATTTACATATAAAACCAAACTGACAGAAGGAGAACTTCAGAATATCTGGACGAAACCTAATTCCAATAAAAGTTATACAAATAACATTGTTGCGAAAGTTGGCGATGCAGATGCTAAAGGTGTAGAAGGTAAAAGTACCGCGACGGTATCTTCGAATAGTTGGTCTGGAAGTGTTATGATTAACAAGGACGGGCAAGGGATAGTCCCTACTGGAGGTGAGAGTGAATGGAAGATTAATTGGGAGGTAACTGTTCAGACGGCGAGCCGTAACTTCAAGAATCTCACGTTGATAGATACCATGGGTGAAGGCTTAGTATTAGATGAAAATAGTATCAAGGTGGTCAATGAGAATGGCGCAACTTGTACTGTGAAGAAAGAGGCTGTAACTAATACTGATGGTAAAACATTGATGACTCTAAGTTTAGTTGAGGATGGAGTTCCTGCAGCTTCGGAGGCAACCTATAAGATTACCTATACAACAACAGTGAAGAAGGAATATTTTGACCAAACTTCAAGTCTTAATGATGATAGTATTAAAAATAGTGCGAAACTAGAATATGAATGGCCAAGTGGAAGTGGAATAACGGGTATATTCTCACCTCCTACGCTCTCAAAAAAACCAAGTAATATAAACAATACTATGATTGAGAAATCTGGATTAAATTATAATAAAAAAGATCATTCTTTAATATGGGAAATAAGGGTGAATCCAAACAAGGTGAATTTAACTCAGATAGAATTAGTAGATGATTTATCTTCGATGAATCCAAAGCATACTTTTGTGCCAGATGGGAGTACGGATCAAACTATTGTAGATGGAATTAAAGATGAGATAGCAGAAGCGGTAAAAGCAGGATTAAGTAAAGCAGGGATCAGTAGTGCCGTAAAGGAAAGTGTGGTAGTTGAATTAGTAGATAATAAACTGATTATTAAGATGAGTAATCTAGGTAAAAATAGTTTTTCTTTTCAGCTAAAGACATATGCCAGTGAACCAAGTTTCTATGCGGGAAATGCTAATGATACATTCAAAAACAATGTGACGATGTCAAAGGCAGGCACTTCGGTAGATAACATCCCTATTTCTACGGATATCTCCGCATCTGCATCGATTGCAGCATCAAGTACAGTATTGACAAAAGAACATGTGTCGTATGATCCAATCAGTAAAAAACTAACATGGCGTTTGACGGTCGATGCAAATGAAACAGACCTTGGAGATGTTGATATCATTGATGAACTTGAAGCTGGTTTGTCATGTAATGTAGATGAAGCGACACTTAACGGAGGTGGTTTTACAGGTGGTAATACATTTATAGTAGATGAGAAAACGAATACCATCAAGATAAAACTAGTTAATGTAAAGAAGAAGCAAACCATTACATTTACAACGACTGTAGATGTAGACGGTGAGATTTTTAGGACTAAGGATAAAGTAGTTTTTTCAAATACTGCAAAACTGACAAGTCAAACAAATCCAAAAACAGTCAAAAGTGAGACTTCTTTAACGTTATCCAATAAAGCATTGAGTAAAGCTGCAGTTCAGAATGATCAGAATCTGACTGCGGATTATACCGTGAAGTTGAATCCTTTGAGTATGGATCTGTTAAAGGGATTACCAGAAAATCAAAAATTGCAGTTGGAAGATACCTTACCAGATGGTTTGTATCTGGATCTTGATAGTGTCAAATTGTATAACGCAGTTGTATTGGGTGCATCTAAAACCTCCGATACTTACACGGTGGATATGTCAAAAGGCGAACTAGTTGATACGGCAATTGACTATGAACCTGCAACTCGTACACTTACTGTGGATATTCCTGATGCATCGAAAGGTTACATTCTTACATATAAAACCTATATTGTTCGTACTGGTGTAGATTTGAAAAATGACATTCGACTGGTAGGAAGTGTACTACCAGATGATAGTGCTATTAAGAATACATACAATACTATGAAAGTTGCATCTAATGGAAATGCGAAGATGGTGCTACCAAAAGCAAGCTTTGTATCCTTACAGATTAAAAAAGTGGGGGAGAGCGGAAATATTTTAAATGGTGCTGTTTTTGGGTTATATGAGAAGAAAGCGGATGCTACACCATTAGTAACTGCCACTTGTGATAATGTGACAGGCATTAGTACACTTGCTGTTCCTAAAAGTTTAGTAAAAGGTAAAGATACATTGTACTGGAAAGAAATCACTGCACCAGTAGGATATGAACTTAATTCGGAGTGGCACGAAGTTGATGTAACGAATTACAATCCAGAGATGGTAATCAATGTTGTCAACGTTCCAACAGGTGATGCAGTCAGTGCCCAAATTAAACTGAAGAAGACGGATTCTAAAGATTCTTCTAAAGTGTTATCTGATGCTGTATTTGCGCTTTATACAGATAAAGAATGTACATTACCAGTAATGGAAACTGGGAAACCATTGATAAGTACAAGTGGCAATGATGGAGTAATTACATTCACAGGTCTATACCCAGAACAAACATATTATGTAAGAGAGATGTCTGCGCCAAAGGGATATGTGCGTTCAGAACAAACTATAACAGTAATTGCAAAGAAAACATGGGTAGATTCGGACGCAATTCCTATTACCAATGAAAAAGCCGATGTTACACTGAAGG
The DNA here is from genome assembly GCA_019421365.1 of Lachnospiraceae bacterium. Lineage (GTDB taxonomy): Bacteria > Bacillota > Clostridia > Lachnospirales > Lachnospiraceae > Anaerosporobacter. The sequence continues at coordinate 3,243 of JAHZFJ010000056.1, read as the reverse complement.
TTACGAAGGTGGATGCGCTTGATTCAACGAAGACACTTTCAGGAGCAGTGTTTCAGCTGTATGAAGATGAAGACTGTAAGATAAAAGTGGGTGAGTCACAGTCAGCGACTAGCGATGGTACACTTAGTTTTACTGGATTGTTTCCTTATAGTACATATTATCTGAGAGAGATTACTGCCCCTGAGGGATATATGTTGAATCCAAATGTTTTTGACATAACTACAGTTGATAATGGAGAGTTAATATCAAAACAGATCGGAAATTATCTTATAGGTTGGAATGAAAAAGCATCTATAATAATTACTAAGACCAATGAAGATGGAACTGAACTTTTGCCTTTAGCAAGTTTTGCTTTATATGGGCAAGATAAGGTAACACTTTTAGGGCAACAAAGTACAGATGAAGAGGGCATTTGTACTTTTACAGGACTTAGCAAAGGAATTTATTATATAAGAGAAACAGTTGCACCAGAAGGATATGTACTCTCTAACGAGTGGATAGAGGTATCAGTTGAGGTAAATGAGGCTCTACACCTTACGATAATAAACAAGGAAATCACACCGGAAACCCCAACCAATCCAATTGATCCAACTAATCCGACTAACCCAACAAATCCGACAGAGCCAACGAATCCAACGAATCCAACTGATCCGATCGACCCTACCGATCCTAGTGATCCACAAGTGCCCGAGAAACCAGATGGTTCTGATAATGGGAATAAACCTGATAAATCTGATGGTTCAGATACAGGCAACAAACCTGATAAACCTGATGGTTCAGATACAGGCAACAAACCTGATAAATCTGATGGTTCAAATACTGGGAACAAACCCGAAAAACCAGGTGGTCCAAAGACCGATGAGGAAACGAAATCTGATAGTATAGATGATTCGAAATCTAATTCAGTGAAGGAAGATGACAAAACGAATGGAATATCTAATGAATCTCTTCCAAAGACTGGTGTTGAGACGCATTATTTATTATGGATTTCTTGTCTTACTATCTCTTTGATTATGGCAAGTACATTAGTAGTATTATGGAGACGCCAGAATAAGCGAATGGAACCGAAACGAAAAGGATCAAAATAGGGGTGTTCCCATACGAATTAATTATATAAGATAATCGAAGGAGTTATAGAAGTAAAAGATTGCATCTATAACTCCTTTGATGATTAATCTAAAGTAAAATGTAGAATATGTTGTATTTCCTAAGTTTTTCGAAGATGAGTGCTAATAAATGAAGGAAAATATGAGGAAAATACTGCCTATAAAGTTAATGAAAAAGGCTTATTATAGCTGTTTAAAATGGTAAAGTTGTAACTTAACTAAGCTTGACAAAAAGAATGGTAATTGTTACAATACTAGCAAGCTTATGAACAAGTAATCAAACAATTAACTTATTAAGTAGCAGTGTATGCCCCGTCACGAAAGTATTTGTGGTGTCGGGCATTTTGTTTAAATAAGGATAACAGTAGGGAGGAGTATTATCCATGAGAAGAATAGTATTATCTATCTTAGTAGACAATACTGCAGGTGTACTTAGTCGTGTAGCTGGTTTATTCAGCAGAAGAGGATATAACATAGATAGTTTATCCGTAGGTGAAACACAAGACCCTGCATATTCACGAATGACGGTAGCTGTATCAGGTGATAATCAGATTCTCGAACAGATTGAAAAACAGTTGAATAAGTTAGAAGATGTCAAAGAAGTTATAGAGTTAAAAGATGGAGAGTCTGTTTGTCGAGAACTAATCTTAGTAAAAGTTCAGGCAGGACCTCAACAACGCCAAGCTGTAATAGCAGTGGCTGATATCTTCAGAGCTAAAATCGTTGATGTTTCTAGAGAATCGTTAATGGTTGAATTGACAGGTAACCAAGCTAAGTTAGACGCATTCATTAGTTTGTTAGAAGGATACACAATTAAAGAATTAGTACGAACTGGACTTACTGGATTGGAAAGAGGTTCTGGTGATATCTCAGATTACCTGGATTAGTTTGTAGTAAGATTTTCGTCGGCTGAATAATAGATACATAAAGAATTCGAAGAACGAAGCATAGGTTTATTAATGAATATTTGAAGCAAAATTGCTTCATATGTTATACAATATTTTTTTCAGGAGGAAAAAGAAATGGCAAAGATTTATTATCAACAAGATTGTAACTTATCATTATTAGAAGGAAAAACAATAGCTGTTATCGGTTATGGTAGCCAAGGTCATGCTCACGCTTTAAACGCTAAAGAATCAGGTGCGAACGTAATCATCGGTCTTTATGAAGGAAGTAGATCATGGGCTAAAGCAGAAGCAGCAGGATTTGAAGTATATACAGCAGCAGAAGCAGCAAAAAAAGCGGATATGATTATGATTCTTATCAATGATGAGAAACAAGCTCAGATGTACAATGAATCAATTGCACCAAACCTTGAAGCAGGTAACACTTTAATGTTTGCTCATGGTTTCGCAATTCACTTTGGACAAATCCTTCCACCTAAAGACGTTAACGTTATTATGATAGCTCCAAAAGGACCTGGACATACAGTTAGAAGCCAATACCAAGAAGGTAAAGGCGTTCCTTGTCTTATCGCTGTACACCAAGATGCAACAGGTAAAGCACATGAATTAGGTCTTGCATACGCACTTGCTATTGGTGGTGCTAGAGCTGGTGTTCTTGAAACTACATTCCGTCAAGAAACAGAAACTGACTTATTCGGTGAACAAGCAGTTCTTTGTGGTGGCGTTTCAGCACTTATGAAATGTGGTTATGAAGTTTTAGTAGAAGCTGGTTATGAACCAGAAAGTGCTTACTTCGAATGTATCCATGAAATGAAATTAATTGTAGACTTAATTAATCAAAGTGGCTTTGAAGGAATGAGATATTCAATCTCTAATACTGCAGAATATGGTGATTACATAACTGGACCAAAAATCATCACTGAAGATACTAAGAATGCAATGAGACAAGTATTAAAAGATATCCAAGAAGGTGTATTCGCACGTAACTGGTTATTAGAAAACCAAATTGGCTGTACTAATTTTAACGCTATGAGAAGAATGGAAGCTGAACATCCAGTAGAAAAAGTTGGTTCTGAACTTCGTAAATTAATGAGCTGGACTAGCGAAAGTAAATTAATCGATAACTAAGATTTAACTATACAAAAAGCAGAAACAAATCCTTAAAGATTTGTTTCTGCTTTTTTTGTATAGAAGCAAAATAAACCACCGGCTCTGCCGGTGTGTCCCCAGCC
>JAHZFJ010000055.1 GCA_019421365.1 Lachnospiraceae bacterium | reverse complement strand
GGATTCGAACCCCGGACAACTTGATTAAAAGTCAAGTGCTCTACCAACTGAGCTACACGCCCGTATTCAATTATTTCATTACTCTTGGCAACGAAAATGCCCAGAGCCGGAATCGAACCAGCGACACGAGGATTTTCAGTCCTCTGCTCTACCGACTGAGCTATCTGGGCATGCCCTCTTGAGTAATACCAATGATGTAAGCAACAAATTGTAATCTCTACAACCTATTGTTATAGCTGTCGTGCCCACAATCTACATTCAGATTAAACTGAATGCCGGCGACCGGACTTGAACCGGTACGGGTTTGACCCCGCAGGATTTTAAGTCCTGTGCGTCTGCCAATTCCGCCACGCCGGCATTAATGGAAGGAGAAGGATTCGAACCTTCGAAAGCGTAGCTAACAGATTTACAGTCTGCCCCCTTTGGCCACTCGGGAACCCTTCCTTAATTGCTCTGACAAGATATTATTATAGCAGATAATTTTAAAAATACAAGTATTATTTTTAAATTTTTTTAATTTTTTTAATTTTCTTGATTATAAACAAAATTTGCTTATTCTAACTCCTAAAGACTCTATCTTTCCGATAAAAAAAAGACAACTGACTAAAAGGTGTCAATTGTCTTTATGATGGCCGAAGACTCTGGTGGCATTACTACTTTGGCATATCCTTCTCGCACAGGGTACATCTTTACTTCAAGGTTATACCCTTCTCGGTTAGTCTGAATTATTCTCACCAAGCGATCGCTATCAAGAATACCCACTTGCCATACAGGTATATCAATTATCTGTTCTTGTTGTAAGTTATTCACGGTGATAACCAACTTATCGCTATTATCAAAACGTCCATAACTGAAATAATGATTACCTCCACATAAGAAAATCATGGAACCTGTTTTTAGAGCTTCGTAACTTTTGTGTATATGAATGAGTTCTTGATGTAATGCAATCAAACCAGTATCTTCATGTCCCCACGGATACGTCCTACGGTTGTCGGGATCCGTCCAGCCACATACACCCGCCTCGTCTCCATAATAGATTGTTGGAGACCCAGGCCACGTCATCTGAACTAATACTGCCTCCCTCATAACAGCTTTATTAATGCCATAATTCGCAGCATCAGCACCATTCGTTCCGGTACGTCCTACTCTTCTGTTCGTTCGTGTCAGAAAGCGAGAATGATCATGATTAGATAATTCATTCATGGCTACTAATAGTGACTGCGTATTAAATCTTGTCATGTGATGGCTCATAGACCCATAAAAAGCTTCATACTGACCATAGAGGTCATCTCTAGATTCATCACTATGTTTCTCTATTCCGGTTAAGAACCATGTTAAAGGTTCCATAAAGGCATCATAATTCATTACGGTATCCCATTCATCACCTTGCAACCAGGAACTAGGATCTCCATAATGCTCAGCAAGAATAATCGCATTGGGGTTCGCCTCTTTTACTACTTTCCTAAAATCCTTCCAGAATTTATGGTTATATTCATTGGAATGACCTAAATCAGCTGCTACATCAAGTCGCCACCCATCAATATTAAACGGTGGTGAAACCCATTTTTTCGCAATATCCATAATATATTGATACAACTTCGGTGATTCTTCATAATTTAATTTGGGTAGGGTATCGTGCCCCCACCAACCATCATAACGATTGTTGTATGGCCAAGTACCATCGCGAAATTTAAAGAATGAACGGTAGGGGCTATTCTCATCAACATATGCACCCTTTTCGTATCCCTCTTCTTTCTCATAGATACATTCTCTATCTAACCACTTATTAAACGAACCACAGTGGTTGAAAACACCATCAAGGATAATCTTCATACCTCTCTTATGAATCTCTTCTACAAGTTCAATGAACAATTCATTACTAGCTTCTAGATTCTCCTTAGCTGTGACTCTTGTAATGTACCTTGTTGCATGCTGATTATTCGTATCACCTGGCTGTAATAACTCTCCCTCATCTTTAACGATAACTCCAAAATGAGGATCAACATAATCATAATCTTGTATATCATATTTGTGATTGGAAGGGGAAACGAAAATTGGATTTAGATATATAGCGTCAACTCCAAGCTCCTGAAGATAATCTAACTTCTTCATTACACCTCGTAAATCTCCACCATAGAACTCCCTTACACCCATTGCTAAAGGATATTTGTTCCAATCGTTAACCTCACTTGTCCCTTCTCCAATATAATTGTATTCTCTTTCTAATACATCATTGCTGGTATCTCCATTACAGAAGCGATCAACGAAGATCTGATAAAAGACCGCCCCCTTAGCCCAACTTGGCGTATGAAAATCTGGCATGAGGACGAAATTATAGTTATTCTGTACTTCATTCATTACGCCCTTACGATTATAATAACATATGAAATGTCCACTTCGAACCTCAAAATAGTACTCCACTTTCATTTCTTCTAGCTTAATGATACCCTCATAGTAATCAAACAACATATCGTGGTCTACTTTCTTCATCTCCTGCCTATTATATGTCGAGATTAGGAACACTTCATCCACGTTCTCCCTTGCAGTACGAAATCGGATTTTCACCTCATCGTTTGCCATTGGTTCCTCCGGAATACGGTATTGCTTGGTTCCATCACAAAATAAAGCATCAAGATTCAAAATCGGTGCTACATTTTCCATGTAAGCATTTAGCTTTTCATATTTCGTTAACTGATTAAAGTTCGTATTAAAATTCATATGCCAAAGCCCCTCTTATGTAACTATTTTCATATATAACCATTTTATTCTAATATACACCTTTTCATTATACAACCAAAGGTTTTTAATAATTTTCACCATTGTTCACAAATCAAGATATAATCTATCACACTATAAGCATGGCCCACTAGCAATTTGCCCATACATAATTTTGATTTTTTCTTTTATGTAATTTTCTTATTTATACCTCTTGAACTGTATATTTTTACCTGCTTATAATAATAAAAGAGGACAGCCATCCGATCTGCTGTCCTCTTTTGGAGAAGGTATTTTTGTTACTTATGGGGTGTAGCAAAAACTATATAATGTATTGGGGTTTACGTTTATTAGTATAGCATGATGTGTAATATAAGTGTGCATAAACATTTTTTAAATATAAATCTTTTTTTGTCAATTGTTACAAGCAAACTTTATATTATCCAAATTATTACTGTGCTTATATACCATTATTTGCATATAAGACTTCTTGTCTTTTGATTTCACCTAATTATTCACATTTTTATGATGCTTATTTGCTTTTCCAAAGTTACATTATTAAAGATGACACCCCCAGAATAAAACAGCTTGCAATCTCGTTATTCGAGTTCACAAGCTGTTTTATTAACATCTATTTATTTTGGTATCTAATCTTAGATTTCAGTATCACCGATTTCAACTGCCTTAGTTTCTACAGAATCTGTAGCCACTACATCAGCTCCAAATAATGCTTCAAATTCTTCTCTGGTAATACGTTCTTTTTCAAGGAGTAAGTCCGCACAACCATGAAGTACTTGAATGTTGTCTGTAAGAATCTTCTTCGCTTTATCATAACATTCTTCAATGATCCGCTTAACTTCTTCATCTATAGAACGAGCAATTTCTTCGCTGAAGCTTCTAGTATGAGCTAAATCTCTACCAATGAATACTTCATCATCGTCGCTATCATAGTTAACTAAACCAAGTGATTCAGAGAATCCGTAGCGAGTTACCATTGCTCTTGCTGTCTTAGTTGCAACTTTGATATCTTGAGAAGCTCCTGTTGTGATATCATCGAAGATCATTTCTTCTGCGATACGTCCACCTAGGCTTACAATAATATCTTGCGTCATCTTGCCCTTCGTATTGAACATCTCATCTTTTTCAGGAAGAGGCATTGTATAACCTGCTGCACCATTACCAGTTGGAATGATCGATACTGTATATACAGGACCAACGTCAGGTAGTACGTGGAATAAAATCGCATGACCTGCTTCATGATAAGCAGTAATCTTCTTCTCTTTATCAGAGATAACACGACTCTTCTTCTCTGTACCGATACCTACTTTGATAAATGAATGCGTAATATCTTCTTGCATGATAAATACACGATTATCTTTTGCCGCATAGATCGCAGCTTCATTTAATAAGTTCTCAAGATCAGCTCCTGTGAAACCAGCTGTTGTTTGAGCAACTTGCTTTAAATCTACATCTTCACCAAGTGGTTTGCCCTTTGCGTGAACATGAAGAATCTCTTCTCTACCCTTTACATCTGGACGTCCAACGGTAACCTTACGGTCAAAACGACCTGGACGAAGGATTGCTGGATCTAGGATATCAACACGGTTTGTTGCTGCCATTACGATAATTCCTTCGTTAGCTCCAAAACCGTCCATCTCAACTAACATTTGATTCAGTGTTTGTTCTCTTTCATCATGACCACCGCCAAGACCAGTACCACGTCGTCTTGCAACAGCATCAATTTCATCGATGAATACGATACATGGTGCATTTTTCTTTGCTTCTTCGAATAAATCTCTTACACGAGAAGCACCAACACCAACGAACATTTCTACGAAATCAGAACCTGAGATGCTGAAAAATGGTACGCCTGCTTCTCCTGCTACTGCTTTCGCTAATAATGTTTTACCAGTTCCCGGAGGACCTACTAATAGGACACCTTTTGGAATTCTAGCACCAACTTGCATGTATTTTGTTGGTTCTTTCAAGAAATCTACGATTTCTCTAAGTTCTTCTTTCTCTTCGTCAAGTCCTGCTACATTCTTAAATGTTGTCTTCTTATTCTCATCCGTTGACATCTTAGCCCTACTTTTACCAAAGTTCATTACTTTGGAATTGCCTCCGCCACCGGAAACTTGACTAGTCATAAATGAGAATAATACAATAATTACGATGAAACCTAGTATATAAGGCAACAATTGCATAATCCAACTTGGTCGATTTACATCGTGTACAGCCGCATTGTAGCCATACTCCGTTGCAAGGTCTTCAATCTTACTAGTATCGGCCACATAGAAACTTGAACTCTTATCACTATCTTTAAAGGTCACCCTTACCTGACCGGTTGGCACCTCTTCATTCATGTACACATCGATTGTATTAATTGTCTTGTTGTTCAAGTCTGCAGTAAATTGTGACAGACTATATGAATCGGTACTTACTTTATTCAAACTATCTGACAACAACATAGCCATAACAATGATAGCTAGAATAATGGCATAGAAACCAAGTCCTTTCATCTGCTTCTTCAAAGCAATACCTCCCTTCTATTTAGGTCAATGATGACAATCTAAGTGCGATTGACGCCATAAACCACACTCCCTTTTTTTAATTAATCGTTTTCAACTACTCCAATGAATGGAAGATTACGATATTTTTGTGCATAATCTAAGCCGTATCCAATTACGAATTCATCTGGAATGTTAAATCCAACATAATCCACTTTTACATCAGTTACTCTTCTTTCTGGTTTATCAAGAAGGGTACATAGGCGAATACTATTTGGCTTTCTAGAAGCTAATAACTCAATAAGATAACTTAATGTTCTTCCTGAGTCAATAATATCTTCAACGATTAAAACTTCTTTACCTTCAATTGTATCATCAAGGTCTTTAACAATCTTAACCCTACCTGAACTTTCTGTTGAATCTCCATAGCTAGATACTGACATGAAGTCCATAGTTACAGGTACAGTGATTCTCTTTGCAAGTTCACAAGTGATGAATACACCACCTCTTAATACACAGATTAGATGAATACTTTTTCCTGCATAATCCTTGCTGATTTGTTCACCTAGTGCACGAATTTTCTTATCAACTTCTTCTTCACTAAGTAATACTCTTATCTTGTCTTCCATTTCATTTTCCTCCAAATAAATAAACAATAAGCATTGTTTTAGTACTTTCACTTATTTTATATGCTTCACTAATACGTGAACCCAGTATCCACATAATGTGATTACCATCTGCTAACAATGGGATAAGGTTACGGTTTTTTTGTGGAATTTTTTTATCAATAAAGATTGATTTTATCTTCTTTGTTCCACCCTTAGCATCAATTTGCATGTAATCGCCTTCTCGTCTGGTACGTAATTGAACAGCATTTTTTATTTTATCATAATCAAAGCATTTCGTATACCCATTTCGAGTATTTATCATACTTTTTTTATATTCTTCATAAAAATCTGTATTCTGACATACCTGTGTCACGAAATCAAGGAGCACATCCTGATTATTATCCCAATCGTTCCTTTTTTTATCCAATATATTGGCTTTTTCATATTGATTTAGGGTGTGGATTAGATAACCTAGCTGTTTACCACTAGGTAAATCGATCACTCCACTTTGCTTGTTGCCTAAGTCTAAGGAATTCTCAATTGATTTATCAATCAGAGGGTAACCATCTCTTTCAATTAACTCATTATAACCACTTGATATTTGACTACTTGTTAGTATTAGATACTTATAATCATTGTATGCTACTATATCGTACGGTAAATCTATTTTTTTACCGACACCTTTTGTAGCAAGAGCGCATATATCCTCGATATGAACACTTTCAATATTCTTTAACTGACCACTAAGATTATGCAAGATTTCTCTAACCACCGTCTTCCTGATTACAATATCTTCTCTTAGAAACTCTTCTCTGTCAAAGTAATATCTACCATTATTGCATTGAACGAGTCTATTATAGCAAATATTTGTTTGTTTTTCTATAAATTCTTCCACTTCCTTAAGCATTTGTGTGGTTTTTACTATATGGGAAATAGCTTGATTATTAATATTCTTCTCCAAATATGGAAGTACATGTAGTCGAATCTTATTTCTTGTATATTCTGTTTGTAAATTCGTTGCATCTGTCTGATAAGAGATATCACGTTCACCAAGATATTGTTCGATCTCCGCTCTTGTAACACATAGTAGTGGACGTATAATACGGTCTCTCTTAGTTTTAATACCTGTTAAGCCTGTAAGGCCACTTCCTCTCACAAGCTGGAACAACATTGTTTCCGCACAGTCATTGCTATTATGTGCAACAGCGATGACATCACAATTATATTCCTCACGTACCCGCTCAAATGCCTGATACCTAATATCTCTTCCTGCTTCCTCTTCTGATAGATGCTGCTCTTTTGCATATCTCTTTACATCTTCTTTCACAGGGTGGAACGGGACATTATTCTCTTTACAGATTTTCTCCACATATTCTTGATCAGCATCTGCCTCCTCACCACGGATTAAATGATTGACGTGAACTACATGCAGCTCTAACTGATAGATCTCCCGAAGTGCAAGCAATACAAAGAAAAGGCAGACTGAGTCAGCACCACCTGATACTCCTAATACTACCTTTTCTCCTTTATTCAGCATTCGATTCGACTCTATATATTGTTTCACCTTATTAAGCATGGATTTAGTCCTCCAAATGTTTTAGCTACCAGTATTCTATACTTCAATCTTCAAAATAGCAAGTCTCACGCTCTAATATTTTTTCCAAACCCCTGCTACTAATACAGTCATATCATCAATTGCCTCATTATCACTGTATTCCATTGCTCTTGCTAGAATCTGATCTGCCATATCCTGTGGATTCCTACTCTTAATGCTCATAATGATATGTTCTACTTCCTCTTGCTTATTATCTCCTTGAATACAATCTAATACACCATCTGTAACCATTACTATAAAATCGCCATCATATAGCTTCTTCGATACACCGTCAAAGTCTACGGTATTGAACATACCTACTGGTAATGTGGTTGAACAGATACTCTCCACCCAGTTATCACGTTTAATGAAAGTTGTTGAAGCACCAATCTTAATAAAGTCACAGATACCTGTATAGAGATTTAATATGCTCATATCAACCGTAGAGAACATCTGACTTTCCGAACGACTCACTAAGATTGAATTAATTAATTTAATCGCTGATTCTTCTTTAAATCCAGCATCAATTAACTGTTCTAATAATTCAACAACGGACTCACTTTCCTCACATGCCAGTTTCCCACTTCCCATACCATCGGATAACGTCATAATCATATCACCCGTACCAAGATTCATAATAGAGAAATTATCTCCTGATACACTTTCTCCTACCCGTGGAACTTTAGCAACACCTGTTAGCGTCTTAAACGTTGTATCCTCCACAAATATATACGTTTCATAATCCTTGGTAAGAATATTCTTACTACCTTCGTCTGGCTTAACCTTCTTACCAATGGCATTACCTATAATTGTTGCCGTTTCCTTCGTTGTAATACATCGTCCTTTTGTTGTTCTCGCTATCACATAAATATCTTGTCTCTTACTCCGTCTCTCCATGATGGATATCTGCTTAACATGTATATGATTTAGTTTTAGCTGATTAATAATCTGCCTCTCTTCATCGCTATTCACAGCTATTGTATCTGAAAGGTCTTTAGAGAAGTCATCTATTATCTTCGCCACCTCACCTAATTGACCTGCAATTGCCTCTCTGCTCTCTGCCATTCGATTCGTCCAGTTAAGATTAACCTTCGCGATCTCTAAGCTACGATTTGTCTCCGCTAAAAATTCACCTAGATTGATGCACCGTTTTGCAAACGCAACTGGCACATCAGCCTCACATATGTAACCATTCTGTTCAACAGAATTCAAAATACTAAATGTTGCTTTATATGTATCATAGAAATCATTCTTCCAACAAGCTGTACAATTACTACAATCCTTACATAAACGATCTGATAAGTCATCAAATATTGCATCAACTTCTTCTCTACTTAATGAGGTCCTTGTATCTGATATCGTATGAAAAGTACTGGATAACTTCTGAAATGATTCTGCAAATCCGTGGAGTTTTTGTCTCGTCATATTCTGAATGTTTTGTTCTATAAACTGCATCTCACTTTGCCGTTCCGTTCGTCCCTGTACTCGCCTCATCATGGTTCCTGGTAAGAATAAAAATAATATCACACTAGATACGATTGCTCCTACTTGTGTTGTTGTCATAAGGAATTCATCATATAAATAGCTTGCACCAATTATACCAACACTATATGCAACTGCTGTCGCAAGACGTCCTACCTCGCGAAACATTCCTACTAATATCCCTAGACAACACATCACTGCAACGATTGGTAGCAAATCTTCTTTTATCGTCATTCCCGTGACATTTAGATATTGCTGTAATCCCATTACAATTCCACAAACCGTTCCACTTATTGCTCCCGCTCCTGCACCATACTTATACCCCATAAGTAGGATTAGGGAAAATATCGTAGTTTTGAATAATGAGAATTCAATACCACCAATATCAGGTATCCCATAGATTACTAATCCTGCAAGTAATGCCATACTTATCTGTTGTTCATTATCCATTGCTTGTCCCATTTCTCCATATAGAACGAATTTAATTGGACGACTAAAGACTAATGTTAGACAAAGTATTAGTATCGCCTCTAGTGCTATATAGAGTAGTTGTTCACTCGTACCTACACTCAAGAAATATTTCGTAAGGGATATTCCTGCCGTTACTATAGCTGCTATAAAGGCAAACGCTTGCAAGGGAATTGGTTTGTTCTTATTACGATTCTCAATTAGGTTTCCTATAATGGCTAATAGTATTATCACAAATGTATATTTTATGGCTTCCACCGTTGGTAAGACCATGGCAGAGCCAAGCATTACTCCAATTAGTAAAAAGGGTCTCATTGTCTTCTCTACATATGCTGCTGCAAAATATGCAACTGCGATAGGAGCCATGGATAAAAATTGCGCTCGTGACACCATAAGTCCTATAAGAGTAATCGCAATGCCTCTCTTTGTAATTTCTTTCATACATTACACTTCCTTTTCGTTAATTTGGCTGTCAATCCGAAATTATAGAAGTAATTGTATGAAATGTTTGTCAAATAAACGAGTGAGTTATGAAAAAGTTTATGACAATTTAACCTCTCACTCGGCATTTCGCTCGAATGTAGGGACCTCACACTATTTAAGATATTAATAACTGCACTAAAAAAGAGCTTCAAATAATTCATAATGAATCATCTAAAGCTCTTAAAATATAGCGGAGAACGGATTTGAACCGCCGACACTGCGGGTATGAACCGCATGCTCTA
>JAHZFJ010000054.1 GCA_019421365.1 Lachnospiraceae bacterium | reverse complement strand
TTACGTCTCTTTTTATCGACATAAGCGTTCTATTTTGCTTAACTTAATGACATTGCTTGTCAAGTAGACAGGACAAAAATCAAAAACGAGATGCTGATGAACGACCGCACATATCAGTTTTGTGTGGTCGTTTTTCTATGCACACCATTTGTCTTTATATTTTACAACACGTTTATTTTCAAGGATAAATAACGCTCTGTTCTTTAAGTTTCTTATGAAAAACCTTGCTTGTATAATGAAACCCTCGATCGCTATGAAAGACTAGTTTTGCATTTGGATAAGAGACAAGTACTTTTTTAAACGTTTTAATTACTAGCTTATTATCATTTCTGCAACTGATTACATACGAAAAATGGTTTCATCATGGCAAAGGAAAGTATAAGTGGAAAGACCTCAATCTTTACCTTCGCAACTGGATATATAAGCTATTATAGAAATGATGAAAAGCATAGTGTAACGAATATTCTAGATAAAGCTGGTAAGGTAAAAGCTACAATTGCATATGATGAATATGGTGTAATTGAAAATCCTGAAGTAGTAGGTACAGGTGGTAATATCTTTGCATATACAGGACATGTATATGAAGAGAGTACAGGGCTGTATTATGCGAAGGCAAGGTATTATGAGGATAGTAATGGTAGATTTATTAGTGAAGATATGTATTTAGGGGATTTTGAAGAAATAATAAGCTTAAACCGATATATATATTGTTATAATAATTCGCTAAAATATGTTGATCCAGATGGTAATATGGCGGTATCTTTTTTAAGGGCATTAAGTAGTTTCTACAATAATAATAGTTTTTCTAAAGAACAGACTTCAACAGCTATATTGTTGTGTAACGGTTTAGGAGTGTATACAGCATTTCATGAGATGGCTCAGGTTAATGTGGCTAAGAAATTATATGGTAGAGGAAAAGAAAGTATTTTAGAATATTCTATAACCTCTAAAACAGAAAAAAATATATTTGGAAAATATAAAAAGATGGAAGCCGATATAGTGTCAGAAAATTATATTTGGGAAGTTAAACCATATGGCCAAAAAGGTGATAAACAATTAAACAAATATATATCAAATGACACTAAAAGGAAGCTACAAAAGGGGTATACTATGGGCTCGATTAATAATATACCAGTTCTAGCTGAATATAAAATGGTAGTATCATTTAAACATGGAGGAACAGTAAATTACCGGTTTTATAAAAAGAATGAAAGAGAAGAAATTGTTTATGTTAAATCAACAGAAGTTAAAAAAGAATATTTAAAGAGATGGGGGAAGCATCATTGGTCGTTATTGGCGTAGTAGGATTGACGGTAGCAGAAGATATTTTTAGTGGAGGATTAGGGATTGCAGATGATTTACCTAGTTTAGGTGTAGCATTGACCGGTGCAAGTAAAATTATTTTTGGTTATTAAATAAAAGTATAATTGTCTAATTATAGATGCTATAAGTTATAGTAGAGGTTTTACTTTAATTTACCTGATAAAAAATGGTAGGTAATAAAATCTACTAAGCTATTTATTTTAAATTTAATAAGTGTAGGAGCTACAGCAATTCTTGTGAAATTTCTTCGCTTTATTCTTGCTAGCTTTTGTTGCATATTTCTATGGGTGTTTTTCTTACCATAATGTTTTAATACCCTGTATTTGAACTTGTGGTAAGAATGTTTATTAGAATTTAAATTGTGGTTAGACATCGTAAAGTGTTATATGGATGTATCTTTATAATATGAATTGAGGAGACTAGAATAAACTTTCTAGTTATTAGTAGGAACATAACAAAAAAAATAACAATGGAATGGATGGCACACCTAGAATAATACTTGCGAATTGAGACGGTAAAAAAAATCACTTATAAAAAGTCAGCTTATAGAAGTGTTTTGTATATTTGTAAAGAATACAGATAGTGGCATAACAAACTTTTAATTAATACTATTTATGCCGCTTACGGAATGGAGATTTTATGGACAAACAGTATTTTGATAATAATCAGTGTGTTGGAGGTTTTGAAGTAGGTGGATATGATAGGAATGCAATTCATCCAACGGACACTAATTGGACAAGGCAATCTAGGTTTGGACTACCTAAGAATCCTAAACTACGCTGGTCTATTGTAATACCAGATGCTATGTTGGATGAGACCGAATGCAATCCAGGATTTGCGGTGGATTCAAAAGGTGATATATTAGTAGCGGATTCCGATCCATTGAGCATGGCAAGGAGTCGGGGGAGACTTTGGAGAATAACGAAAGAAGGAAAAAAACAAATTATTTTTGAAACAAATCTAAGGTTGCGAGCTCCGGTTATAGGAGAGGATGGCTCAATCTACATTGTAAATTCGCTATCTGTTGATGAATCTGTTCACAGATTATTTTGTTTACAGCCTACAGGAGAAGTTAAATGGATACATAAATTAGAGAAAACACCAGTTACAAAGCCAGTCATAGATAAAGATTGCAACATTTATCTATATATTTGTGATGAAATTGAGGGTACATTTCTTAGTATTAAGAAGGATGGGACATTAAATTGGAGTAAAGATTTCAGAGGAACTATTAATGGAGAACCAATTATTTCAGAAGAGGGAATTATCTATTTGGGATATAGCGCTGGAAAAACATATTTATGCGCACTAAAAAAAGACGGAGAGTTGTTATGGGAGAAACAATTTAATCAAGGGGGGATGAATTCCCCTTTTAATATTAATAAAAAGCAAGAGATATTTACAATTATGGACGGTAAGTTAGTTGTTTGTAAAAATGATGGGGCTATAGAGTGGGAATATGAAAATCATGGACCAATTAAGCCACCTTCTTTTGATGCATTCGGAAATATTTATATGAATGTTACCCCATTTTCTATTGTATCATTGACAGCGGAAGGTAAAGAAAGGTGGCTTATTGAATTTAGTACCTTCACAGCTTATTTTACTACTGTTGATAAAGACAATAATATACTTCAGATATGTGAGGAAGAGAAAAAAAATGGGGATAGTACATTCCTTAATGCATTCACAATGAAGGGAGAACAACTTTGGAAATATGAGTTGGAGGGAATTCCCCAAGCAGCTATACTTGGAGATGACCAGCTTATATATGTAATAACCAACCGATTCCGTTATGAAGGGTTAAGTAGTACTGGTGATTACGACGTGGATTGGATTTTGTATGCTATAGAGAGTAAAGACACGGGGGGACTATAATGGGTAGAAAATATACAAGTATACATGTATTTACGAATAAAGAAGATATATTATCTGTAAAATTAATGAAAGAATATTCAGCTGAAATATCAGCTATACTTAAATCCAGTAAGAAAAATAATCTTATAGAAGATGAAAGCTATGAATCCATTTTAGATAAATTGAAAGGTATGATGAAATCAGAAGTTCTTATTATTCAAGGAAAATCAAAGGTATCTATTTATGATTCTAATAATACCTTTGAAAACATATCAGTTGTAGCACAGGAAGTATCGAAGATATCAAATTCAGTAACTGTTTATACAGCCAATTTTGATGATGATATTTTTCTAATTGGCATATATAACAACGGTAAACTAATTACTAGTGGGAATTACGGTGAGCTGTTATCCGAATATGAATTGGAATTTAAGGAGATAGACCAGAGTCAATTAGCAGACTCACTTGAAATTGAAATAAAGGATTTATTAGATAAATTGACTGACGATTCGGATATTGAAGAGATAGAAGAATTTATAGAACATATTTTGGACGTTCCCTTAAGTCTTACATTAGAGGATATTGAAGAAAATAAAGAAGTGTTCTCGTTTTTGTTTAGTAATGAGGAAAAATTGCTGTATAGTTGGAAGAGGGATTAATGAACCTTAGTTTAGATGTTTTTACATTTATGATGAATACTGTGTAGTGTTCTGATTCTCTAAAATTAAAGATTAATAATAAAAGTAAAGGATTATGTAAACGAGCATGAACAAAACTATGGGATACAGATACCTATAAAATAAGGGCCCATACATATCATCCCCAACGAGATAATATGTACGGGCCCTCTAGATTCTATTAAGGTTCCATACCCCAACTTAATACATCATCTACATATGCTGTCACATATGACCAAGTTGCATATGAATTACCAGTATCCCTAAAGGAATAATCATTTGACTGATTGTAGTTTGACCAATCATCTTTAGCGATTCGTAGCTGTAATTCAATGCTTGAACCGGGAGCGATTGTACCAGTGGAAAAACCAGTTTCAAAATAGTAATTGGCATTAGGATTAGAAGATGAAATGGCAGTAAATGAACCTGTTACATTGGAACTGCCTACACTTGCCCAATCACACCAGAAACTTTGACTCTTTGTACTATCGATTGTATAGTAATAACGAAGTTTTACCTTAGACAAATCTATAGGCGTTATCCCATTATTCATGATTTTATACTTGATACTTAAGGTATTAGTTGAAGCAGAAGTTGATCCATTAAACATCTGTACTTCTAGATCAGATGTTACCTGTTGGCTTGTATCTTTCACAGTTACAGTCAGATTCTTTCCAGATCCGGCACTAAAATCAAAAGTAAAAGTAGTATTACCCGTAGGTAGAGTACTTAGATACTCTTTTTTAATAGTTACAACATTACCTGATACTGTGTAATCCGTATCCGGAACAAGTGTGTTAGTTCCGCTAGAGATACTATTAAAGGTATTACCATTAAGTGTCATAGTTACTGTGATATCCTTTTGATTAGTAGGATTTTTATCATAGGAGGATGTGGTAGGTGTAATTTCTGAACTATTAACTGGAGGTTGAACTGATAAACTATCACCGTAGATGATACCACGTCCATTAGTTCCTACATACACACGACCGTAGATTCTAGGATCACCAGTAATGCACATGTTAATTTTGGCATATTGATGATTATCATCATTAATTCTTATCCAGGAATCTCCGCCATCATCTGAACGGAAGATGCCACGAACACCGTCAATTTTTGCAGTAGTATATAATGCCATATAATCATAGCCATCAGCAGCTTTTCCAAAGCCAATGGTATCTGCTTCTTCCACATTGGATAGTTTAGTGAAGCTAGCACCGGAATCTGTTGAATGCCATAAACCATAGGTTCCTGATTCAGTACTTCCACCTGCAAACCAGATATCACCTTCTACACCAGGCATCGTTTTAAAGGTACATGTAGCTTTTTCAGCTTGTGAATGTACAACGGAAGAGGCATCCGTAGGAAGGCCAGTAGCTTGTGTTGGAGTAAATGTTGAACCTCCGTCTGTACTAATATAGAATACACCTTTCTTAAATCCATAGAATTTCTTAGGATTTACCCTGTCAGAGTAGATAGAAGACTGAGCAGGTAGCCCGGTGACAGGAGTCCAGGAGTTACCATTGTTCGTTGATTTGTAGACGGATATTGAAGTACCGGAACTATTAGGGTTAGGACTCCAAAGTATAACAGAACCGTCTGCGGATACAGCTACTTGTCCTCCACCGGCTACGCCAGCTGGTTCTGAGTTTGCAGAATACCATGTTGTTCCACCGTCATTACTAATGGCGCAAGCTTTATTGGTTGTATAGTCTCTATCTACATTACCTACACGAACTACATAATTAGGATTAGACTCTGCATAGTCAATTCCTGTTGTTGATACAAAGCTTGGACTTGTATAGCCGTAAGCTGGAACTGTAGTGAAACTTTCATGTCTAAAACCACCGATATCACCAAGACCACTTAAGAGGTGAGAAGAACCGCTAGGTAAGCTTACTAAAGAAATAATAGCAGTTTCTTCAATACCTGTAGCAAACGGTTTAATAGTCAGGGTTTGATTATTATCCCATTTGGTAAGATCAGTTGTTCCCATTAGACTGGCACCTGTTCCATAAAACATACGATCAGAGTTAAACGGATCTATTTCCAAATCACCAATCATCCAACCAAGTTGAGGAGATGGGGAATCGGAGTTAATAGCGCTGTCGATACCAAAGTTTAACCATGGTGAATTAGAGATATCAAGGTCATAACGAAGGGAACGAGTTGGATAAGAAGACCAAGACCAGGCACTTGTCCAAGTTTTACCGCCATCAGTGCTTCTATAGATGTTGGCATCTGGCCACCAGCAGTTGAGAGTTGATACCATTAATGTATCAGGATTCTGAGCATCTACAGCAAGTCCACCGTATCCATAGTAATTATCTTCACTGGTAGATGGAACAGGTGAAATGTTTGTCCATTGGCCGGTCACTGTATTATATTTGTATACATCGCCTTTAGAACCATCATAAGGGCCAGCGCCATTACTGTAGGAGATATAGAGCATACCTGTTGAAGAAAGAACTCCGTGATGAGGAAGGAAACCAGTAGGTTGTCCAGGTAGGGCTGCCCAGGTAGCGCCGCCGTCCGTACTACGGTATACACTGTTGCCAGTATCTGCGGTACCCACATATATAGTTTGGGTCGCATTACCTAAACTGCCACTTGATTTATCAAAGGTAATCCAAGCAATACCTATTGCATCAGAGCCATAATCCGAACCAGGATTCGGTATGAAGGTACCGGTGTTAGTAAAACTGCTTACCTTATTCCAGGTAACACCGTAATCGGTACTCTTCCAGAGGCCGTTGTCTCCACGGGCACCAAAATAAATTATATTATTTTGGTTAGGGTCTATAACCAATCGTTCGCCCATACTTCGACCAGGCATGTTACCTCCTACTTTAAATGGTAGGGGAGTTGATTCCCAAGTTGCACCACGGTCAGTCGACCTCATAATCTGGCCGTTGGTATCCCAGGAGTTAGTATAGGTGCCGGTTGCCATATATACTCGATCAGTATCAATTGGATCAGTAGCAAGTGCATCAACACCGTTTTTGTTCCAATCCACCCATCCTACGGAATCACTTATAGAGATCCAGTTTTGAGTTGCCTCATCCCACCTATAAGCACCACCGATATCTGTCCTAGCATAGATAAGATTAGGTTCAGATTCATTGAATATAATTCCAGGGATAAAACCGCCTCCGTTGATTTGGACATTATTCCAGGAATACTCCTCGCTTGGGGTTTGGGTTGTTGTAGATGCATTGGCATAATAAGAAGGGTTAATAGAGCCGGCTACAAAGATCATAGCCATAAAAATAGATAAGAATTTCCGCTTACTCACTTGTTTGAACATAAGAAACCTCCTTGTCTTTGTTTTGGTAATAGGGTTATTAAGTTGTTTGAGTAAACTAAGAAGTAATAAAAAGTAATCAATTGTTAGAATAATATTAAGTTGTATATGTAAAATAATTACAATTAAAGTGTAGCATGTCCAACATTTATTGTCAATACTATTACAAAGATTTATGTAAATATATGTATAATATAGTAAATGTTACTTATATAACAATTAATATCTATAAGAGTAAGAAATTAATACACATTAATTCCCGTTTATTAGATATGAATTAGTTGAAGATTATAACAATACGTCCAGGGAAAATTAGTTAATTTTAATTAGATACTCCATATTTTAAGCTTTTATTAGAGCTTCTGAAATTGTAGGATTTTAGCTTCAAAGGGTGAAAGCTATTTATAGCTATGAGATAAAATTAAAAGGGGAGCTTTCTAGTGAAAGCCCCCATAACTGATTTATATATTCTTAAACTGTGCCATATGCAAATTGTAATAGATGCCCTTCTTCTGGAGTAATTCTTTTGCACTACCTTGTTCTTGAATGTTACCCTTATCAATAACAAAGATTCGGTCTGCTTTTTGAATTGTAGAGAGACGGTGGGCAATAACGAATGAGGTACGGCCTTTTAATAAGGCTTCGATTCCTTCTTGCACAAGAATTTCTGTTTGTGTATCAATACTTGAAGTAGCTTCATCTAAAATCAAGATCTTAGGCTGTGAAACCATGGTTCTAGCAAAGGCAAGTAACTGTCTTTGGCCGATAGATAATCCATTTCCACGTTCCTTCAGTTCGGTATCATAACCCTTTTCTAACTTCATTATGAAATCATGTGCATTAACTGCTTTTGCAGCTTCGATAATCTCTTCGTCGGTAGCATCAAGTCGTCCATAGCGGATATTTTCCTTAATAGTACCAGAGAATAAGAAGTTATCTTGCGTCATGACACCCATTTGTTGTCTTAGACTTTCGATGGATACTTCTTTAAGATTATAGTTATCTACGTAGATATCACCGTTTTGAATATCATAGAAACGGCTAATTAAGTTTACAATTGTAGTTTTACCTGCACCTGTTGGTCCAACAAGGGCAATGGTTTCTCCTGCTTTAACGGAGAAGTTAACATCATCAAGAATTAATGTTTCTTCGTCATAGGAGAAGCTTACGTGGTCGAAGCGGATATCGCCTTTAACATCTGGTAATGTAATTACATTGCTATCATCAATGATATCTGGTGGTGTATCTAGAATTTCAAAGATACGTTCTGCACCTGCGATGTTAGTGATTAACTGGTTGTAGAAGTTACTTAGGTTTAGGAGTGGACTCCAGAACATTGAGATATATGTTCCGAAAGCGACTAATAAACCAACCGAACCAGGTCCAATACCAAGGATCTTAATACCGACAAAGTAAAGGGAGGCAGTTCCGAGACCCCAACATAAATCAATAATTGGTCCGATGGAATCGTTTAACTGTACCGCTCTAACAAAGCTGTTACGATGTTCATGAAGTAAAGTATCAAAAGTTTCTGTTGTTTCGTCTTCTGCAGTAAGACTTTGAATAATACGAATACCGGATAGATCTTCATGAATAAATGCATTTACATTGGCGCTTTTTTTACGGAAAATTCTCCAACGTAGATGTGAAAAACGTTGAACACAGTAGATACCAGCAGCCATTAGTGGCAAACTGATTAAAGCTGCTAATGCTAATTTGTAGTTCTTTATTAACATAATAATAACTACGGCACATACCGTGATAAAATCAGGAATTAAGGTAGTAACACTGTTTGTTAATACATCTTTAAGGGAGTTAACATCACCAATAATTCTAGATAATACTTTGCCGGTTGGACGGCTATCGAAGAAACTAAAGCTTAGTTTCTGTATGTGCGTATATAATTCTTGTCGAATTTCTAATAAAATTTCATTGGAGATCTTAGACATGATATACATACGTACTTTAATTAATAGGACCATAATGATATTGATTATAGCTGCGAAGATACCAAGGCGAATTAACCCTGGGATATCTCCATTTTTAATATAATTATCAATTGCAGCTTCTATTATTAATGGATTTGCTAAAGCTATCGCTACACAGATAGCCATTATAAATAGTACAAAAACAATCTTAAAACGATATTTTAACATATAGCGGTAAAGACGAAGTAAGGTAGTAACCTTATTGGTATTCGTCGATTTTTCGTCATGTCTAAAGGTATCAACTGCCATTATATAGTCACCTCCTGTTTGCTCTCTAAGTAGTCACCATATTGGCTCATATAAGTTTGATAATAGAGTCCATGTTTTGCAAGGAGTTCTTCGTGGGTACCCCTCTCGGCTATGTTACCACCTTCTGAGAGGATTATGATTTCATCAGCATTGCGTACAGCAGAGATACGATGTGCTATGATAATCTTTGTCGTATCCTCTAACTGCGAAAGGGACTCTTGAATTGCATGTTCTGTCTCCATATCAAGTGCAGAAGTTGAGTCATCTAATACTAGAATAGGTGCTTTCTTGGCTAATGCTCTGGCGATACTGATTCTTTGCTTTTGTCCGCCTGATAGGCCAACACCACGTTCACCAATAACGGTATCGTACTTATTATCTAATTTATCTATGAAAGAATCTGCCTGTGCGTAGGCCGCAGATTCAAGCATAATTTCTTTACTAATATCGTATTTCTTACCCATCTTAATATTCTCTTTGATTGTATCCGAGAATAGGAATACATCTTGCATAACTAAGGATATACTGCTTCTCAAGTCTTTCAAAGCTAGATCCTTAATATTAATGCCATCTAATTTTATGGTACCTTCACTTGCTTCGTAGAAACGTTGTAAGATATTAATAATAGAGGATTTTCCTGTTCCGGTAGCTCCCATGATACCGATTGTCTTACCGGCCTCTACATGGAAGGATATATCACTAAGAATAGTCTTGTTACCTTGTTCAAATGATACGTGTTCAAAATCAATAGTACCTTTTACTTCGTCAAGTTTTACTGGGTTTTCTGGGTCAGTAATCTCGGGTACATTGGTATAGAGCTTACGAATTTTCTTCGTAGAAGCAACTGCGGATGAAAAACTATTAGTTAACCAACCAAGCATCTCCATTGGCCACACGATATTTGTTGAGTAGATTGAGAATGCACTTAACTCACCTACTGTAATTTCTCCCTTAATAGTTAGTACACCACCGTATATAATTACTGCAATTGGTAGTAATTTCGTTATAAATTGAAACAAAGGTTGATAGCGAACCAAAGCTTTAGATTGTTTCATATTAAGTTCATAATAACGATTATTGTGAGATAAGAATTTCTTGATTTCGAATTTTTCACGAGCAAATGCTTTAACGGTACGTACACCAGCTAGATTCTCTTGTGCAATGGTATTCAAAGTGGCATTCTCTTCACTAATCTCTTCATAAATAACATCTAATTTTCGTTCCATTATGATGGCGAAGAGTGCAACAAGTGGCATTGCTATACAAGGAATTATGAATAGTTTCTTGCTTATATTGAACATACAGTATAAAACGATAGAAGTATGGATAACAACTTCAATAATAAGCATACCAACAAATCCAAGTCCATCCCAGATACGATCTACATCGTCTTTTACACGAGCCATTAATTCACCAGTATTGGTTTTGTCAAAGAAACTTATGGATAAACCTTGAATATGTTTGAATAAATCATGACGAATATTCATCCCGATCTTGGAGCTAACAATGTCGAATGTAAATTCTTTTAAGTATTGAAAGATACATCTACCAATACCAATAAAAAGAGTAATAATGATAAGTTTGTTAAACAGTTCCATCTTACCGCCAATAATGACGTCATCGATAAAACTTCCTGTAATTTTAGGTGTGAGCATATCAAGAGATACACTGATTACCATGCAAGTGATGGCGAATATATAAGCGTACCAATATTTCATAACGTATCTTGATATCTTTTTCATGAAAATCTCCCTTCTTTCTGTGTCAAAATCATCAAGTCATAATTTACGAGTTCCTATACATCGTGCGTTAACACAACTCTCCCCCTCAAAAATGCGCAAAAATAGGCCGTGGTAAGTTTACCACGGCCTTAATAGTCAATTTAAAAAGACAAAAATAATTATTTTCACACTTTTATAATCGTACCGATACGACAGAGGAGGTAATCTCACGCGAAGATTGTTGTATTAAGTTTTCTGATATTCCATTAACTAAATTTTTAAATCTAAACATAACCTTTACCTCTCTTTCTTTAATATTCTTTTGCCATTATAGCATTAATTTGGTAAATGTCAATACGTTTTCTGGAAATAATAAAACAATTATTAACTTTTGGTTAATATTCTGAATATTCAAAGATTGTTCATAAATATATGATATACTAAATCCATAGGTCAACGAGGGATTACTCTGAGAGAGCCTAGTAACACGAAAATATAAGGGTGTATACGTATCTAATAAGTGTAGCAAGAAGAGGGTGCAAATATGGAATTACCAATTTTTTATGATGAAGCAGAAGAATGGAGTAATGCGCTATTACTATATAATTCTGCGTTAAAAGAAATTAATACTAAACTTGAAATACTAAACAATGAATTTAAATTAGCTCATCAATATAATCCAATTGAACATATAACTTCTCGTGTGAAATCTCCACAAAGTATAGCGAAGAAGATTAGGCACAAAGGAAAAGAATTAACAGTTGAAAACATTGTCAAGTATATAAATGATATTGCGGGAGTGCGTATTATATGTTCATTTACTTCAGATATTTATAGAATTGCAGATTTAATTGCAAAACAAAATGATATTAAAGTGTTAAAAGTAAAGGACTATATAATGCAACCGAAACAAAACGGCTATGCAAGTTATCATATGATTGTATCTGTACCAATATTCCTATCGAATACAGTTATTGATACAAAAGTTGAGATTCAAATTCGTACCATAGCAATGGATTTTTGGGCTAGTTTAGAGCATAAAATCTATTACAAATTCGAAGGGAATGCACCTGAGAGAATTCGTAAAGAATTAAAAGAGTGTGCGGATATTGTTACTTATCTAGACCAAAAGATGCTGTCCTTGAATGAAGAAGTACATGTCTGCAGCCATAATGAAGTAGCTGAATATAAAGAGATTATGTCAGAAAACTATAGAGAGATGATGAAAGAGTCCTACGGAAGCGTAATCGATGATGAGGATGAGAATGATGTGGCTAGTGCTGAGATTTTATCAGAAGAAGATATTGATAATAATCAAGTAGAACACATATTGGAAGATCTAGCTACCAATAATATAATGAATAAAAATTCGAAGAATACAAAAAAAGATGGTAAAAAAGAAGACAAAAAAGAAAAAAAGGGGTTGGGCTCATTCTTAACAAAAGTTATGACCAATTCTCAATAGAATTTTAGTAGTAAAGGAGACAAGGGATGCTAACATTTTTAGGAACAGGTGGAGCATTTAATACGGAAAGAGGTAATACAAGTGCCTACTTTGAATTAGGTACAGAGCTTTTTTTAATAGATTCGGGTGAAGATGTATTCGCTAAATTAATTAAGAAGAATTTATTCGATGGTAAGACGAGAGTGAATATATTCATAACTCACCTTCATAGCGACCATGCAGGAAGCTTAGGAACTTTAATTGCATACTTATACATTAAAGTGTTCAATATGGATCGCAGTAAAGTATGTTTATACTTCCCATCAGAAGCGATTACTGAGCTTCTAGCAATTCAAGGAATTAAGCAAGATATGTATACATCCTTTACGAATCTTTGGGATGAACTATATATCGATGGTTATGAAAAACAACCTGAGTATACATTCGAACCGGCTTATCATACGAGTGAATTAGATTACAAAAAGCAGTCAAATTGTTTTAGTATCGAATTCTCATTAAAAAATGAGTTTGATTTTTACTATAGCGGAGATACTTGTGAATTCAATCAGAAGTTAATGAATACCTATGCGTTTGATTATATTTATCATGAGGTGACTTCTAATAAAGATGCTACCGTTCATTTTCAATATGACAAATTGCTTGAATTAACAAAGGACATGCCGGCAGATCAAAAGAAAAAGATTACATTGATGCATCTGGATCAAGATTTTGATATTGAGAAGGCAAAAGCAGATGGATTCTCTATTGCTGGAGAATAAAGATAGTGTTTAAATGAAGGTCACTTTATATGGAATAACATATAGTTGAGAAGTAACTCTTGATATGCTACCCCTATATAGGACAATTAAATATAATAGTCCTATATGGGGGTAT
>JAHZFJ010000053.1 GCA_019421365.1 Lachnospiraceae bacterium | reverse complement strand
GGAGTATCGCCTTGCCAAGGCGAGGGTCGCGGGTTCGAATCCCGTCTCGCGCTCTCAAGAAAACAAGAAATAGGATATCCTTACGGATATCCTATTTCTGTTTTTCGAGTCCAATCCTGGACTCGAAGTTCGAATGTCTCCGCTTCGCTCCGGTCCGTGCAGAACCGAGGTCCCCCGGACCTCGTGCACCGTCTCGCGCTTTATTGAGAAGTATCGCTAATCCTTATCAAGGGTTAGCGATTTTTTTGTTGCTTGAAAAACATGTGTGCAGGCTGTGTGCAATTTCTTGCCTTTTTTGTTAATGGAACAGTCCGATATCCAGAGGATATATCATATATAATAATTAATAAAAAATCAACAGACACGTTACCTTATATTTTCTACAAGTGTATTGGTGATAAGCAAATTTTGGGTTATACTATTCTTATAATATACAAGAAGGAGTTGGACGAGATGAATATTGGTTTAACAATAAAGAAGCTTAGAAATCAGAGAAATATAAGTCAGAAGGAACTGGCTGAGAAACTTAATGTTACATGTCAGACTATAAGTAAATGGGAAAATGATAATACATACCCGGATATAAGTATGATTCCTATTATTGCAGATTATTTTCATGTCTCGATAGACACAATATTTAAC
Organism: Lachnospiraceae bacterium; assembly: GCA_019421365.1. Taxonomy (GTDB): domain Bacteria; phylum Bacillota; class Clostridia; order Lachnospirales; family Lachnospiraceae; genus Anaerosporobacter. The sequence continues at coordinate 13,203 of JAHZFJ010000053.1, read as the reverse complement.
GGAGTGATTGAAAGTGCAGATGACGTTATTCCTGGAGCAATAAAGGACAATCTTACTGAAAATAACAAAGGCTGGAGCCAGGCACAGAATAATGGTTGGATAGGAACAATTCTCCCTAAGTATGGCTCATATACCCCCACTGAAGAAAAGTTACACCTATTTGGCGATGTACAAGATAAATCTATTCTTGAAATAGCGTGTGGTGATGGAAAATCACTACTTTATTTAGCAGGAAAGGGTGCGAAAGAACTATACGGACTTGATATTTCGGAAAAACAAATTGAAGCAGCAGAAGAAAATATGAAAAGTAGCAAAGTCAAAGTAACTCTTTTTTCATCTCCAATGGAGGTTAATCCGGGAATCCCATTTCATCACTTTGATTGTGTGTACTCAATATATGGAATCGGTTGGGCGCAAGATTTGTACAAAGTATTCGGATTAATCTCTAAATATCTGAAACCAAAGGGTACTTTTATCTTTTCGTGGGACAATCCAATGTTGCCATGTATAAAGGGGAAAGACGGCGAGTACCTGATTATTGAATCATATGTGAAAGAACTTGAGATGCAGTGGACCAAGTTTGGAAAGACCCTTACCAGCAGGAACTGGAAGCTTTCTTCATACATAAATGCTCTCGTTAGTTGTGGATTTGAAATTGAAAGAGTAGTTGAAGAATCCGACGGCTATTCAGATTCTACATCCTTTACGGGAAAATATTATTCTGAACATAAAGCTTCAATCATCAATCATACAGTGATAATAAAAGCCCGGAAGAAATAAAAATTCTACTTTGACTGTTTGAAAAAAGAGTTATAGTCTGGCGCTTGTATTTGTGGAGGTTTATATGGAACGTATTATGATTATAGGTGGCAATGGTTGTGGAAAAACGTTATTGGCACAAAAACTAGCAAAAAAATTAGAACTTCCATTAATTCACCTTGATGTTCTATATTGGAGAGATCATTGGAATAAAGCTTCAAACGATGAATTTGATGAGTTGTTAATGAAAGAACTCCTAAAACCAAAATGGATTATAGACGGAAATATCAATCGTTCAATACCGCTTAGACTAAAGTATTGTGATACTGTGATTTTTATGGATTTCTCACGCATTATGTGTGTTTATGGTGCTATAATGAGAGTGATTAAAAATTATGGAAAAAGCCGCTTTGATATGGGAGGTTATTGCCCTGAAAAATTCGATAAAGAGAAAATTGAGTTTATTAAGACTATTTGGAACCATGACAAGGCGAAGAGAAAGCAGTTTTACGATATGCTTAATAATGAAAGTGCTGTATGCAAAATAATCTTGAAAAATCGCTGGCAAGTAAATAAATTTTTGCGGAGATTATAAGTAGTTTTAGAGATACTACAAATTTTAGTTTTTAGTATTGTGCCGTTAGCGTTTTGGGTTAGCTTATTTTACGACTATACTTATAGGCAAGTATTCTTGTCTAGTTGATAATATGTTATACTTTTCCATATATGTTTGACTTATCATATACCTAAAAGTATAATTAAGAATATTTGTATTGTTGTATATTATTTACAATTGCGAAAGTATAAAGATATATAATTATAATATTATGATAAATCGAGGTGAAACATGGAAAATTCATTATTAATAGATATTCCGCAATATAAATCATGGAGAAAAGTTGAAAAGATTAATTACGGCTGGTCAGATGATATAAAATTCTATATCGAAGACCAAAAGGGTACTAAATTCTTACTTCGTATAAGCAATGTTGATAAATTAGAAAATAAGAAAAAAGAATTTTACATAATACAGAAATACAATCAACTTCATTTTGAAATGTCGCAAGCAATAGATATGGGAATTTGTAATAGTGGGCGAAATATATATATGCTATTAAGCTGGGTTGAAGGACAATCTATGGAGGATGTCATTGAAACTCTTAATGAGCAAGAACAATACCAATTGGGAATTAAAGCGGGAAATGTACTTAAAGCAATTCACAGTCTTCCGGTTGAGGCTATGGATATTCCCAAGATAAAGAAAACTGAAAAAAAATTAAAGCAACTACAACCGCCTGTACTTTTCAGAAATCCATAGTCGGTTCACCATCAAAGTACCCGTGCAATTGTCCCATGGAGAAGGCAACACTCATGTCAACATTAAAACTTTGAAGTTTATAAAATTCCTCATATCTATCACCGCATTCCCACCGATTGAAGTCAATGATCCCTACATCTTATTGAGGAGTATAAACCATGTTTCCAATATGAAAATCTCCATGTTCATATACAGGTTCAGACTGACACATCAAATCAATATTTTCCTTTACATAAGCTATTGCTCTTTCATCATTAGGTGCCCTATGTTTTGAATTTACATATGATGGTTTCATTATGGAAGATCAATGATTATTCAAAGAAATTAGCACGCTATCATCTGGATATACAAATTCCTGTGAATGATACAATACATAGTGTAAAAGAGAAATTAGAAGAAGATCTGAAGCTGATGTTGCGCGTACATGTATTATGCTAAAGTATGGAGGAGTTGCACATGCACCCTGGCTTCTGAGAAAGCTGATTTCTATTTTTCAACATCGTATTTACAAGGTATACATAAAAGAATATCTTGAGATATCAAATAAAAGTATTGAGGATATTAATAGATGGGAATTGCCTATTGCCGCTGCAAGGTTAAGAGAATGGATTCCTGATAATGAAAAGCAGATATTAATTAAATTAGTAAATGAACGATGTAATGAAATAGTGAAAAAAGATAACATTCTGGATAGAAGGTAAGTTTCGTACATGCAAATATAGATAGAGAGTACATATTAAAAAAGATATATCACAGTAGAATCGTAGAAATGAGCGAGAACCTCACAGTAAGAGGATACTCGTTCTTTTTTTGTTCATTCACCTTATTGATAACATTATCTAAAAATTCACAGTTTTTTCGCAGAATGCACATCTTTGTTTCACGTTTGATTGTTAAACTTTACGAGTAATTAACATCAAACGCTTCTTTCGTGGAGAAAACGAATAATAGACAAAAGGCACAAAAATACGTGGAAGGCTGAACTATAGCAATAAAATAGAAGAGATTTATAGCAAATTAAACATCTAAGAAGGAGGTTTACATTATGAGCAAAGATATCATCGTCAAGAAGAGTAATGAAATATTTCAACGTTACGAAAAAAAATATATTTTAACAAAGGTACAACACGAGCAATTCCTAGAACGTGTAAAGGATTATATAGAAATGGATCAATTTGGTGAAAGTACGATTTGTAATCTATACTACGACACACCTTCCTATGAATTAATTCGTAGTTCCATAGAAAAACCAGTATATAAAGAAAAATTGCGATTGAGAAGCTATGGAATTCCAAGAAAAGAGGATGAGACTTTTGTAGAGATTAAGAAAAAGTATGATGGCATTGTCTATAAAAGAAGAATTGAACTTCCATTCGAGGAATCCACAAAGTATCTTGACCATGGTATCTCGCCATCGAAGGTAAATCAAATTAAAAAAGAAATTGACTATTTTGTTAGTTATTATGAGCCTGTCAAGAAGATGTATATCGCTTACGATCGAACAGCTATGATTGGAAAATATGATGATAGTATTCGAGTAACTTTTGACCGTAATATTCGCTATCGTATGAATGATTTGGATTTGGGAAAAGGTGATTATGGAACATTGGTACTTTCGCCAGAAACTGTACTAATGGAGATAAAAGTGGCAGGAGCATATCCATTATGGATGGTGTCTATTTTATCAGAATTACAGCTTTATCCGACTTCGTTTTCAAAATACGGGAGTTGCTATCAACGTGAGCTTGTGAAACAAAAAGATGAATATGAGTTAGAGAAAACAAAAGAACAACAGGAGGTAGTGATATGTTTACCAGCGTAATTAATACAGTAGAAGGGACATTATCTATTCAAACCGCATTAATTTGTATGGTGGTCTCAATATTATTAGGTTTAGTAATGGCATTTGCATATATGATCCAAGGAAAGTATACGAAACAATTTGTAATCACCTTAGTAATTTTACCAGTACTGGTTCAAACGGTGATTATGTTAGTGAATGGTAATTTAGGGACTAGTGTAGCTGTTATGGGTGCTTTCAGCTTGGTTCGTTTTCGTTCCCTACCTGGAAGTGCAAGAGATATAAGTGCAATCTTTTTTGCAATGGTTGTTGGGCTAGCCGCAGGAATGGGATTTGTAAGTTATGCAGTAATTATTACGGTATTAGTATGCATTATAATGGTGGTACTATCAAAGTCGAAATTAGGAGAAACCAAGGAAGAAGAGAAAGATTTAAGGATTACAATCCCAGAAAATCTGGATTACTCAGAGATTTTTGATGATTTATTTGAAAAATATGCTAAAATACATAGCTTAAATCGTGTTAAGACAACCAATATGGGAAGTATGTATGAATTAAGTTATGGCGTAGTAATCAAAGCTGATAGTAGTGAAAAAGAATTTATCGATGAGCTGCGATGCCGTAATGGAAATCTACCAATTGTATGCTCTAGACCAGTGGTTGGAAGAGAAGAACTATAGTGAAAGTATTTTAAAGGAGGTATGAGAATGACAAGAAGTAATAAAAAAACAACATTAGCAATTTGTATGATGTTTATTCTTCTATTCACTGGATGTAGCAATTCATCAAATACGTCACAGGAACAGGGAACAACAGAAAATAATGTAAATTCAGATAATGGAACTACTAACAGTGAAAGTACAACAGAGGATTCTACAACAGACACCGCCACAACAGAGAGTTCTACAGATATATTGGCTACAGATATTAAATCATTTACTGGAGATTATTCCGATACGGCAATCAATGCAGAGTGGTCAAAGACTGATTCTACTCAGATTATAATGAATGGTGAACAGATACAAACATCTGGAGATGGCGTGGAAGTCGACGGTAGCAATATTACAATATCAAAGGGTGGCACGTATGTATTATCAGGTACACTAAACGACGGGACTGTTTTAGTAGATGTATCAAAAGAGGATAATGTCCAATTGGTACTTAACGGAGCAAGTATCACAAGTTCTGAATATGCACCTATTGTGATAAAGACTGCAAAGAATGTATTTCTTACCATAGCAGAGGGTACTTCTAATACAATTACAGATGGTGCAGAGTATATTTATGATACGCTAGATGAAGTTTCACCAAATGCAGCAATTTATAGTAAGACAGATTTAATTATCAATGGTTCAGGCACATTAACAGTAAATGCAAATTATAACGATGGAATCACTTCGAAAGATGATCTAGAGATTATCAGTGGAACTTTAATGATCACAGCAGCAGATGACGGAATCGTTGGTAAGGATTCTATTTCCGTTCGAGATGGGAAGATAACAATTGCCACTGAGGGCGATGGAATGAAAGCCAGCAATGAGGAGGATGCGGCAAAAGGGTATATTGTTATTGATGGTGGAAGCTTCGATATAACAGCAGGAAATGATGGCATTCAGGCAGTTACGCAATTGATTATAAATGATGGAGATTTTAATATTGTTACTGATGGAGGGAGTGCCAATGCAAGTACGGATTCTTCAGGAAATGTAAATGAAGAGTGGGGAAATCGTGGAGGCGGCAGAGATCAAATGCCAACTGAGCCAGGCAGTCAGGAAACTACAACAGCTACGGATTCTAGCAGTCAAGAGATTGTGGCAGAGACTGAATCAAGTAGTGCAAAAGCATTGAAAGCAGATAATGGGATTGGCATCTTTGGTGGAACCTTTAATATTGACAGTTCGGATGATTCTATTCATTCAAATGGAGCGGTTCGCATTGATGCAGGTGATTTTCAAATTGCCTCAGGTGATGATGGAATACACAGTGATATTGATATGTTAATTGCGGGTGGTACTATCACAATTACAAAATCATATGAGGGAATTGAAAGCCAGAATATCACCATCAATGATGGTGTCATTGACTTAGTTGCAAGCGATGATGGAATTAACATTGCAGGTGGTAATGATTCATCATCAATCAGTGGGAGACCAGGGCAAAACACGTTTGCAAGTAGTTCTAGTTCAGGAGTTCTTACTATTAATGGTGGAGATCTTACTGTGAATGCAAGTGGTGATGGACTAGATTCCAACGGATCGATAGTGATGAATGGTGGTAATGTTGTGGTATATGGGCCAACCGACAGTGGCAATGGGGCATTAGATTATGACCAGACATTCGATATCACAGGTGGTAATTTATATGTAGCTGGAAGTACTGGAATGGCACAAACGACATCAAGTTCCTCTTCTCAATCTTCAGTATCCGTAGGATTTACATCAACTATATCTGGTGGAACAAAGGTGAGTGTTTCTGATTCTAGTGGAAATGTTGTATATTCTTTTACCCCAGTAAAAGACTTTAGTATGGTTTGTATCTCTGGAGCAGATATCAGTACTTCTGAGACTTATACAATTACAGCTGGAACAGAATCTGTTTCCGTGCAAGGTGGTAGCTCAAGTAATCTTTCCTCCATGGGTGGAGGAATGGGCGGAGGCCGTAGATAATGAATGCATATAGGACAATGTAAACTTATTCTTGTTAATTTAGATTAATAAGGTATAATTAATATATCTGTTACGAATTAATGAAAGTAGGTGAGTACATGGAAAGCACAATTTCTTCAAAAAAGATTATATTTAAGTTTTTCATGCTACTCTTTGCGATTAATGTTTCATTTAGCGTGCTACCTGGTGGTATTGTTACAAGCTATGGATTATTGGGAGAAGTCGCGTCATTCTCTGCCGAGGAGAACCAAGAGAGTGGCATTCAATCGAATCCAAATAAAAGAAATCTAAATAAAAGAAATGCTAATAGTAGTAACTTAAAAAAACGAATTATACCACTAATCAATAAAAAGATACAAAAAGCACAGTATTCATGGCTTATGTTAATCATAATGACTCTTTTTATTCATTATTCGCTGTACTGGCTTATATATTCGAATGATGTAACACCCGTTGCATTGAAAGTACGTATGAATAATTGAAACCTTTTCATTTATTAATTTGAAGATAATTGAAAAAGGAGAATATTATGTTTAAAAAAGATTATGTTATGCGTCTGATTCAAGAAGCAGTCAGAGCTACATTAAAGTTACTTTTTAATATAGATACGGATAAGGAAGAGGAACTTGTATTTACTGAAAGAGAAAAAGAGACAACATATGATGAACTTCTAGAGCTCATCAACGAAGGCAAAATAAATGAGGCAGAGAATAAATTATTAGGTGAGTTAGATCCCAAAGATATGGAATATTATAAAATGGCACTTATGTTTTACTCATATCTAAATGAAAAAGACATCGATTTTCTAGAAGACCACGATTTCTCAAAGAATGAAATAATTGATGGCTTAAAATATGTTTCGGATATCTATGGCTATGGAAGTATGGCCGGTGCTCTTCTAAACGTATTGTAAGATTTTGAGGGGATTATCAATTAGAGGGGAGAAATAATGCCATCGAGATTAATTCATTATTTGATTGCTGAAGAAATTGCTAAAACCAATAAGCAGTTTAACAGAGATAGATTTGTTTATGGTGTCCTATTACCAGATTTATCTATGCATGAAGATGGAAGCTATGATAGAGCCCATTATGGAGAAAATCTGATAGAAAATAAAATAAGAGGGATTAACTGGATCAAATTTAATGATAAATATCATCATCGAATGATTTGTGATTCCCTTTATTTGGGTTACTATTGCCATTTGATAATGGATGCTTTATGGTTCTCAAAAATTGTAGATAAGTTTATTGGAATACACCCATATGCAGAACGAAAAACTTATTATCAAAAGAGTTATGAAGACTATAAAATTCTGAATTATCTTTTATCCAAAGAATACTCATTGCAATATCATATTCCAATGATAGATAATATTGATATTGAAGAAGTTAATTTATCATTACGTAACACGTACTTTGAAGAGCTAAAAGAAGATATTACGAACCCGAGTATAGCTGATAAGAAAGATTTAAAACTGTATCCATATGATGTAATTATCGATTATATTAAACAAGCTAGGGAATTGTGTATCAATGAATTAGAAGCTTTTTATAAAGGAATAGAATTTATGAACCCCAGAACCCTTTATACTAATGGGGAATAAAATCAGATCCTCGTCTCGTAATTAATAAGAATCGCAAATCCTTATAAAATGAGGGTTGCGATTTCTTGTTATCTAAAAAGTGCATACATTTTTTTACATCATCAATTGACTTCTATATTATGGAAGTCTATAATTGGTTATTATAGTAACTTCACGTTACCAACTGGAGGTATAAACATGATGATTCCGAAAATTGTAGTTGAGAAGATGAATATAGTACATAACATTGAATTTATATGTGAATTTGTAAATCCTGAATTTAATAGAAAGAATAAGACTAGACCTTTTGCTGAGCGTACATATTTATTATATCCGAAACTAAGGGGCAAGATTCTAGATGACATGGACGAGGAAGAGATTTATAATATTGTCAAACCGATTGTGGAACAAACCTTTATAGAAAAAGAATCAGAGATAAATTAAAAAATTGAACAACTACAGTCAGCATTCGATCTAATACAAAATGAACTAATGACGAATTTAATTAATACCTTTGAAATGGAGTGGCCAGAAGAACAAGATAAGATTATATGCTATGTCGGCTATATTTCAAGCTTTCCAAGGAACGTAATGACAAAGAAGTTTTTCATTTCGTATGAAAAAGAGATGGATATGCTCATGATGGCTTCCATACATGAAATTAATCACTTTGTCTTGTTTGAAAAGTGGAAACAGATGCATGGGTATGATAAGGAAAATGAACCTGGATATCCTGATACATTATGGTTCCTTGAAGAAATGGCAGTTGATCCTACCTTGAATATCCCATGTATTCAAAATGTTGCACAATATCCTCAGATTGCATATGAGCAATTCTATGAACGTATGGTTGATGGTATTTCGGCGGAACAGCATATAATAAATATGTTTACAAACAGAAGCTCTATTGAGAATTTTCTGGATACAGCTTATGACTTTATTGATAAGAATAAAGAGGTCTTAATGTAGATTAAAATAGAGAGCCACCAAACAGCACGTCATATAATCAGTGCAGTTTAGTGGCTCTCTAATTTATTTAACGATATGATTTTTCAAAGATGGCGGCACAATCCTCATCGGAAAGTGGTACACGGTCGCAGCCAAACAAGCCTCCCATAGTGGCACGGGCATTCCTTGCCATTGTCATAAACTCATCTGGTTTAATACCATAATCAGACATTTTAAGATTATCTACACCACATTCCTTTTGTAACTTAACAAGTGCGGTGATAAAATCCATCGGTTTTTTTGCATCAGTCATACCGAGAGCTTGTGCCATGCGGATAAAACGGTCATCGCAGCCATGATTTTTTATAAAGTATGTGAAATATTCCTTAGAAATCATAATCAATCCAGCACCGTGTGGTAGTTCCTGATGGTATGCGCTCATAGCGTGCTCCATGGAATGCTCACTAGTACAGGCACTGACCGTCATCACAACTCCGGAAAGAGTATTAGCAAATGCAACATGTTCTCTGGCTTCCATATCATTACCATCTTTGACTGCACGGGCTAAGTACTTGCCAATGTTCTCGATAGCAGTAAGGGCATACATATCGCCCATTAGATTGGCTGCGGCGGAGATGTAACACTCTACGCTATGAAACAGCGCATCAAAACCCTGATAAGCAGTAAATCTTGCCGGAACGGATTTCATAAGTTTAGGATCAATAATCGCAAGTTTAGGAAATAAGTTATCATAACCGCCAAAACCGATTTTTTCGTTAGTTTCTTCATTAGAAATTACGCCCCACTGATCCACTTCGGAGCCAGTACCGGCAGTGGTAGTGATTGCTACTATCGGTAGAGGTGCGTTGGTAGGTGTTAATCCTTTTCCTGTTCCACCATAGACATAATCCCAGAGGTCACCTTCATTAGTGGCCATAGCCGCGATTGCTTTAGAAGCATCCATCACACTGCCGCCGCCTAAAGCGACGATGAAATCACAGCCACTTTGTCTGGCAAATGCTGCTCCAGCCATAACAGTGGATTTTAAAGGATTAGCCATTATTTGATCAAATACCACTGTTTCTATATTAGCCATGTTCAGTTGTGCTACTGTTTGTTCTAGAGAACCATTCTCTCTGGTAGATTTTCCGTTGGAGATGATTATCAATGCCTTCTTTCCAGGAAGTTGTATGGTATGAAGACTATTAAGTTGACCCTCTCCAAATAAAATTCTTGTTGGTACGTACATTTGAAAACTCATTATTCTTTCCTCCTAATTGACAAATATTTTACTTATTGTTTTAATATAAGTATAAGCTCATTTAAATTATACAACTTAAAGTTAACTTTAAGTCAATAGTTAATTAAAAAGAAAAGAGGATTAAAATAATGTTTTATACTGTGGGAGAAATGGCTAAAAAATTGAATGTTGCGCCGTCTACATTACGTTATTATGATAAGGAAGGGTTGCTCCCATTCGTTGAGCGCTCAAGCGGCGGTATTCGAATGTTTAAAGATGAAGATATGGAATGGTTGGAAATTATAGAATGCTTAAAGAAAACAGGTATGTCGATAAAAGATATAAAGATATTTATCGACTGGTGTGTGGCAGGTGATTCTACGATAGATAAACGCCTTAAAATCATTGAAAAACAGCGTGAAACAGTCGAACAGCAAATATCCGAAATGATTGAGCATTTGAATGTACTAAAATATAAGACTTGGTACTATGAAACAGCAAAAGAGGCAGGAGGCTGTGATATACATGAAACGATATCATTAGAGGAGGTTCCTGAAGAGTTTCGAAGATATAAAATAAGGTAATTTAGATCTTGTGCCGGTATCATTGAAAAGAATGTATAAAATGGGAAAAAACAATACAGATTGACTAAAATTGGTATATTTAGTATGATATATCTTGTTAGTATAATAGAAAAGGAGCGAATTAATATGAGAAAGATACTGTTTGTTATGATGGTTTTAGTGACTTCGGTTGCTATGACTGCATGCAATGATACCAGCACATTAAAGAGTAGCGAAACGTCAAGTGATCAAGGTACAGACGATAAGCAGGGAGAGAATTCTTCTAATGGGGATACGGCTGAAAAGGATGAGGATAGTTCTAAAAGCGAAAAATTAGAAGTTGATCTTAAAGAGAAAAATACAGTTGAAGATATTGTTGAATATTCAATCAAAACAATTGATACAACATCTAAGTTAGAACCAAGCAATGTAGATGGGATCTATACTTATTATAAAGCAGAAGATGGCAAGACGTTATTACATATAGAGATGGATGTTAAAAACCTTTCCTCTAAAGATATCGATATTAATGATATGATGTACGTAACTTTTAAAATTGATAGTAGATTATATATTGCGCAACCAGTATTAGAAGAGGAAGATGATTTTGCCTATACAACATCAATAAAACAATTAATGACAGAAAGAATACATTTCTTTACAAATATTCCTACAGACCTTCCGACAGATGCAATAAATCTAAATATTAAAATAAATGATGAGGTATATGAGGCTACATTTGATTTAGAGGAAGTAAAGCCAGAAAAGAGCTATGTTGAAAAGGGAGATAAATTAAAAGAAGAAGATTTATCAGAAGTTACGATTAAGAGTATCAAATTTACTGACAAAGTAGAGCCAAGTAACCCATCAAGTTTCTATACTTATTACGAAGTAAAAGATGCGGCGAATACATATTTGGCACTAAAAATTAATGTGAAAAATCTTAAAGGTGATAGCTTAGATGCTGACCGGGTAATGAACGTAAAGTTAATTTATGATGACAAATATACATACGATTGTTTCTCAACTATTGAAGGAGATGGTACTTTTAACTATACGAATATTACATCGATAGATCCTTTAGAGAAAGCAGTTATGTATTACATATTTGAAGTTCCAAAAGAAGTAAAGGATGGGGTAGTTGAATTACAATTAAATTATGTGGGTGAAAAATATTATATAAAAGTACAGTAAAATAATCAGTTGTACAAAATATGAACTATTCTTCACTCTGAACTTCAGCACGATACTTAGCGGGTGTTATACCAACGATACGTTTAAAAGTTCTTATAAAGTAACTAAAATTCTCATAACCAACTAAAAATCCAATTTCCATAACAGATAAGCCGGTATTCCTTAAAAGAATGCGGGCTTTTTCTATGCGATAGCGTGTGACATATTCAAGAAATGTCATGGAGAAATTCTGTTTAAAGTAATGACAGAAATATTTTGGAGACATATGCGATAATTCAGCAAGGTCTTCTAGAAAAATTGGTTTAGCATAATTTTTTTGAATATAAGATAGAATCTGCTTCTTAATATCGGATTTCTTAGAGCTACCGGAGTGAATTAATAAGGTAGGAGTATATAATAATTTTGCATGAATAAGATAACCAATCATCTTAAAGATGCATGCTTTGGTAATTAGTTCATATCCAAGAGTCTTGTTTTCATTAACTTGAATCAGTTCTTGAACTTCGGTTAGTATATTCTTATAGATAGGGGAATCCATGGGAACGAAGTTAGGAAACAACATTGTATGGGTAAGAAGTGGTTCTACATATGTTTGGCTATAATCAGACATAGCAAACTGTAGGGATTCTAGAGGGAATACATAAGCATAGTAGCATGTAGTCTTATCTGTAGAAGAAAACTGGTGTAGCATCTCGGAATTAATAAAGTATATATCACCAGGTGTAAGATGGTATTCTTCCGATTCAATCCAAAGAGTTAGTGTGCCAGAATATAGATAGATCAGTTCAATTTCTTTATGCCAATGAAAGGTAACGAATAGATTACCAGTTGTGTTAATCATATAATATTGCTCAAATGGGAACAAGACATTACCACGTGGACGTTTTTCTTCAAATTGATCTTTCATAGAATGCACCTCTCTTCTTTTGAATGTATTGTAGCTTTCTTCCTTGATTCACGATTAAGAGAACTTTGAGCATTCTTAATTAATCATGGAATTTGTGTTATTTTTAGTGGATTTAATACAAGTATATCATGAAATATAAGGATATACTACTATTATAAAAGAAACTAACTCAATAGTAAGGCAAGATGCAATTTTATAAGCCCAGATGCAACTTTGCAAATT
>JAHZFJ010000052.1 GCA_019421365.1 Lachnospiraceae bacterium | reverse complement strand
TTGTCAACAATAATTTTCATTATTTTTTGAGTTGTTTGAATTCTTACTTTTTTCGTAATTTTTTATTCATTTCATACAACTCATTAACTGACTTGGGCTAGTATATCAGAGTTGAACTCATTTGTAAAGGTCTTTTTTAAAGTTTTTTAATACCATTTTTTTGGAATATATATGATTTGCATTCCTATGTGATTTCTTTTTATATATTGTCTACTTTACTTAGTCCCATTGCAATATATATCTATTGTGCTACCATGAAACCATACAGGATTATCTTTACTATAGCAACGTATCCTGTTCCGTCACAAAAATACAATATAATATTGGAGGTGTACGTTATGAAGTTTATAAGTACAGAAGATTATTACCATATGAGTAGAGTAGCTGCTAATATTATCTCCGCGCAAGTCATTATGAAACCATCTTGTGTCCTAGGATTAGCAACTGGATCCACTCCCCTTGGTATATATAAGCAACTTATCCGTTGGTACGAAAAGGGCGATTTAGATTTTTCCCAAGTTACTACTATTAATTTAGATGAGTACAAAGCACTGTCTCCTGATAACAACCAAAGCTATCGTTACTTTATGAATGAGAACTTTTTTAATCATATTAACATTCCTAAGGGTAAGACTTATGTTCCTAACGGTCTCGAACTTAATGAAGCAAAAGCTTGTAGTGACTATAATTCCATTATACAATCTGCTCATGGCATCGACTTGCAATTACTAGGTATTGGACTTAATGGACATATTGGTTTTAATGAACCTGGAGGTGCTTTTGAGAAAGAAACTCACTGTGTTGATCTAGCTGAAAGTACGATACAAGCAAATGCTAGATTCTTTCAATCTTTTGATGATGTACCAAAGCAAGCTTATACAATGGGTATAAAGTCAATTATGCAAGCAAAGAAAATTCTTGTTGTTGTTTCAGGTGCAAATAAAGCCGATATAGTAAAAGAAGCATTCTTTGGTCCAGTAACTCCAAAGGTACCTGCTTCTATACTTCAATTACATCCCGACACTACTATAATTGGTGATAAGGATGCCTTTCAGAAAGTGAGGGATTCTATTTGATTATTAAGAATGGAATGATCTATTCGGATCAGAATTCTTTTGTTCCCTTAGATATCATAACAGAGAATGATACAATACAACAGCTGTCAATGGGCGAAGATGGAACACAGAGTTATGATTCGACTAACCATCAAGTAATTGATGCAACAGACTGCTACGTAATACCCGGACTAACCGATTTACATTTTCATGGTTGTGTTGGATTTGATGCATGCGATTCTGCTATTGATGCTATAGACGAGATTGCTTCTTATGAATTGTCCCACGGCATCACTACCATTTGTCCGACAACAATGACATTACCCGAGGAAGAATTACTATCAATTCTATCTACAATACATAACTATAAAGCAACACATTCTGACCCAAATCATGCAGACGTTTTGGGCATATATCTTGAAGGTCCTTTCCTTTCAAAATTAAAAAAGGGAGCTCAAGATAGTACTCATATGGTAGCGCCAAATGTTTCTTTATATGAGAAATTAACCACTGCTGCCCACGGACTGATAAAGTTTGTAGCGATCGCCCCGGAAGAAAGCAATGCTCTAGAGTTAATTGAACGATATCATAATGAGGTTACTTTTACAATTGCACATACAGTTAGTGATTACGATACTTGTATGCAGGGATTCAATGTTGGTGCAAGGCAAGTTACTCATCTATTCAATGCTATGCCTAGTTTGCATCATCGCTCCCCTGGTGTAATTGGAGCTGCTTTTGATAGTCCACATAGTATTGTTGAATTAATTGCAGATGGTAATCATATTCACCCTAGTGTGGTTCGCTTAACATTTCAATTGTTTGGTGATGACCGTGTTATCCTTGTTAGTGATAGTATGTGTGCTACCGGAATGCCTGATGGTAAGTACTCCTTAGGCGGGCAAGATGTATATGTGAAAGATTCTGTCGCCGAACTTGAGGACCAAACGATAGCTGGTAGTACTACTAACTTATATGATTGTATGTGTAGAGCAATCCAGATGGGAATTCCAATAGAAAGCGCAATTAAAGCCGCATGTGAAAATCCAATCAAAGCACTTGGCCTATATGATACCTATGGTAGTATAACACCAAATAAAAAAGCAAACTTGCTAGTTATAACAAAAGATCTACAGATTCGCCATATTATAAAAGATGGAAAAGTATATAGATAAAATTCTGCCCTCTTCACCTATTAATAAAATTCTATTCAATAAACTAAAAGAAGGAAGTCGCACGAAATCTTCATCGTGTGACTTCCTTCTATATAAATTAGTTTTCTCATTTTCTCCATCATTTACTACATAATACGGTATTCCTATAATCATTGGCTGATTTACCTACCTGCTTTTTGAATACTCTTGAAAAATGTGCAATATCTAAAAAACCAACTTGTTCAGCTATATCGCCGATACGAAGCGAAGGGTCTTTTAATAACACTCTAGCTTTTTCAATTCGTACATTGTTTAATATCTCTGAAAAATTCTGTTCCATATGTCTGTTTAATAACTTACTAAGATGCCATTGGCTAACATAAACCTGATCTGCTACATCGCTTAATTTCAGTTTTTCTTGATAATGATCTTCAATATACTGAACTGCATTCTTAACAATAAACTTCCCTGCTGGGTTTTCATCGATATGTTCTTCTTTTTCTTCTTTTTCTTCATCAGGTAAATTACTAAACCGGTTATTCTTTACATTCAACTGATCTGTTATAAATGATAGTGCCTCTTCAATTTCATCCATCTTGGAGGGCTTCAATAAGAATCTTGTTACACCTAGGTTAATTGCCTGCCTAGCATAATCAAAATTCCGATACCCCGTAAGTATAATAATTTCTAATCCAGGAAATTGTGATTTCACACTTGCTATCATACTTAGCCCATCCATTTGTGGCATGCTAATATCTGAGATAATAATGTCAGGTCTTACTCCGTTAATTAGTTCCAATCCATCTACTCCATTATAGGCAACTGCATCTACATTACAATTCCACTTCTCCCATGGAACTATCTTCTGCAGTCCTTCTACTATAATGGGTTCATCATCGATTATCATAACCTTATACATAGAATCGCCCCCACTAAGTAACATTTCTATCTCCATTTTATCCCTTTAATGCACCTGCCGTCAAACCTTTTACAATATATTTTTGTAAACATAGATAAATAATCAAAACAGGTATTACTACTAAGGTAACAGCTGCCGCCATCAATCCATAATTTGTACCTTCCATGGAAGTTAACTCACCCAATAATCTAGTAATTGCCCATTGATTTTTCAATCGCAAAGTGAACATCTGTGTAAATAAATCATTATAACTCCATAGGAACGTGAATATTGCTACTGTTGCAAATGAAGGCTTCGTCAAAGGCATAACCACTTTAAAATATATCTGATATACATTACATCCCTCTATGTACGCTGCTTCTTCTAAGTCAATAGGAAGGCTCTTTATATACCCCATCAGTACTACGATTGCGAATGACATATTGCCTGCAATCTGGGGTAATGCGGTCGCTAATAACGACAAAGCTGTACTTTCTGTATTAACAATTCCCCATGAATTCATCATACGAAATACTGGAATGATTGTTGAGAACGCTGGGAACATCATACCTGCAATTACTAAGCTATTTAGGAATTGCTTTCCTTTAAAATGATACCTTACTAGCGCAAAGGCCGCAACCCCCGCAAGTAACATTACTACAAACATTACCGTACAAGATATCACCAAACTATTCTTATACGCACCTAATATATTTAACTTGTTGAAAGCTAATCTAAAATTATCTAATGTTGCTTGTGCTCCTACAGGAATACTGAAGGAATCTGTTAGAATTAACCTGCGATCCTTAAATGCATTAATAACTACCCATACAAGTGGATATAACGTAGTTACTGCCCATAAGCTCAAGAATACATATGCAATCATTTTTCCGATTGAGGGCTTCTTCCGCTTACCATTCTTACTCATATCGTTCCCCCCTGTTTAATAGTCTTTTTCTTTGAATACTTTGTTGGCTACCTTGGAAAGAATAATTCCAAGAACTACAATAACAACCGCTATGGCTGATCCATAATCCACGTTGCTGGTATTAAATGTTTGATAATACATATAAGTACCTGTTAACCAAGTTGAATTAACTGGCATTCCTTTCGGGAACATGATCCACGGTAAGTCAAATACTTTCAATGCACCTGTAACTGCTAATATAATACATGTACAAACTACATTACGAAGAAGTGGTATAGAGATGTAAAATACTTGTTGAATTTTCGTAGCACCATCCACAACTGCTGCTTCATATAATTCTTCTGAAATCGAATTCAATCCTGTAATTAATATTACAAAATAGAAACCGATGTATTGCCATATTACTGGAATAACTAATGTTAGCATTGCATGTTTTGAATCTTTCCAGTCAATTAATCCTGAAACACCTAGCATTTCTAATATCTGATTTAACATTCCTTTGTCATAAAGAAATATTAAGTTAAACAATAGACCTAATGCAGTTGCTGATATTACAATTGGCAGAAAATATACTGTTTGAAAAAACTTCTTTCCTCTTCCTATATTATCAACAAGTAATGCTAATAATAAGGCCATCCCTACCTGACCAACTAATGTCACTAGGATCATGATTATTGTATTCTTAATTGCGATCCTCATATTAGGATCTTCTATCATTGTTTTATAGTTAGCATACCATGGTTCATTAAAACCTTTTGCTGCAGTACCCAATCCTGTAATACTCTGAAAGCTGTTTAGAATATTTCGAATGAATGGATAATAAAGAAAGATTGCCATAAAGATGAATGCTGGTATTAAGAATACAAAAATAGGTGTTTTCTTTTTATATATGTTTGAATTCATAGTCTCACCTTCTTGTTATGAAAAGGGCCATTGCATGGATTGCTAACAGCCCTTTTAATTATACTATTATCGTGCAGCTAATAAATCTAATACTTGTTGGATAGCGTCTTTAATATCTACTGTACCTGATACAAGATTAGGCATTCCATCAAATACAGGAACTCTACATTCTGTAGGGATAAGATCTTGTAAAGCACCAGTCATAGATGTAGCACCAGCTGCCATCTTTATACCGTCTTGTGCTAACGAAGATAATTGACTTTCATCTACATTAACACCATTCTTTAATGCAGTTGCTGTATATTGAGCAAACTTAGATACCAATTCATCTGTAGTCATATGAGTGATAAAGTCTACAGCAGCAGCTCTCTTATCAGGATCCTCCCAAGCTTTACGAGTAATATAATAACCTGAAGATAATCCACCAATAATATCTGTACTCTTACGAGTATTCTTTCCTGGAATATATGTAACTGTGAAGTCATCAACCTTATCAGTTAATCCTTCGATACCACCAACTTTCCATGAACCATCAATTAAGAATGCTGATTTTCCTTCTATAAATGCTTGTACGGTATCATCATCAGTTCCAGTAAGTGTATTATCTGGGAAATATCCTTTTTCATATAATGCCTTAATATCACTGAGTCCGTTAAACCAAGCTTCGCCTTGCTTATCTGAAACTTCATTAGCTAATACATTGTGTTTATTTGGCTCTGAGAAATTATAGATACTGTACTCAAACCAATAATGAGGTACTGTTGCTAGTGAAGCTGCAATAGGTGTAAATCCTGCATCTTTAATTTTCTGGCAAATTTCTAAGAATTCATCCCAAGTAGTTGTTGCATCTGGTATCTTAACTCCTGCTGCTTCAATTACTGTTTTATTAACGAACAATCCTTCCCAATATCCATTTACAGGGACTGAATAATTCTTTCCATCTACTGGAGATGCTCCCATCATAGCATCTTTCATATTGCTTGCATAATCTGGGTATTCTGCTCTAATTTCATCGATTGATACTACTTTGTTTCCTTCAATAAGAGTATTTGAATCTACACCATTGAAGAAGAATAATACATCTGGTTCTGCTCCAGCTTCGAAGTCTGCTAGAACACGAGCTTTGAATGTTTCATCTGATGTTGCTGATGAATCATTAACTTTGTTTCCAGTTGCTTGTTCCCAAGCTTTTACTGCATCTTGAAAGTTTTGAGCATTACCATCATTACCCGCAAAAGTTGTAGTAACGTTAATTGATACTGGTTTTTTTGGTTCCTCTGGTGTAGTTGTTTCTGTCTTATCTGTCGTCTCTGTTGTCTCCTGTGAATCACTTGGAGTAGTTGTGTTCTTTACATTGTTTTCTTTCTTACCACATGCTGCTAACGATAATGTAAGTACTAGCACTAGCATAATTGATATAACTTTCTTCATTTCTTATTCCTCCCTTTTTTTATTGATGAAATTGTATTTACGAGTAAACACCTAGCGAGCTAATTTGAACTGATTTGTTAATACATATCATCTACTAATAGAATAGTACAAAATCAACAAAAGGTTAATGATTAGCGTTGCTATTTATTGTATAATATTGTTATGTAATATAGCTTTACCTATTCTTATCCTACTAACAGTATGGTTATTTTGATTATTATCTATAGTCAATCCATACCTTTCTCCATACAAAATCCTCAAACGCTGATTCACATTGCGTATTCCTAAGTTCAGACTTGTTTCAGAACCTAACTCCCCATCCGAATTCAATATCTGATTGATCTTTCTATTATCTTGTTCTGTTAATGTTCCATTATCCTCAATCTCTACAACAATACTATCTATATCTTCATATATTGATATAATAATTTTTCCTTCACGTAAGGTACTCGTTCCATGCTCTACTGCATTTTCAATAATTGGCTGAATTACCAATCTAGGAACTTTATAAGTTAATAGATGTTCATCAATATTCTTAACTACTTCAAATTTATCCTGGAACCTCTGTTTAATAATATATAGATACGAATCTACGTAACTTAATTCTTCTTCTAATGGAATTACATGTTGATTCTTACGGTTCATTGTAGCATTTAACATCGTTGATAAAGCTTCAATCATTCCACTTACACGCTGATTTCCCCCAAGTCTTGCTTCCCAATTAATAATCTCTAATGTATTATTAAGAAAATGTGGGTTAATCTGGGATTGTAAAGCTTTAATCTTCGCATCTCTTAATGCCAATTCTTCCAGATAAATCTGCTCGAACTGATACTGTAGCTCCAATGACATTTCGTTAAAAACATTTCCTAGATAATCAAATTCATAACTCTTACTTAACTTTGTTACCTGAAAACCATACTTTTTATTTGTAATATTATGTGCTGCTTCAACAAGCGACTTAATTGGCCTTGATACTTTTCGGTTGAAGAACGAAATTACTAAAATTACTAATGGAATCATAAAAATCAATACTATAATCCCCATATATTTGACCATATCTAATTCCCCAATAATTGCATCCGAATCCAATTGCATAACAAATGCTAACTTATGTTGATCTAACTTACTAACACGGTAAACAACATCTTTTGAATCTCTATTGTAATAAATACTCTCATCTGTAACAGTCGTAATCTCTTCTCTTGTCAAGATATTATCTATATTGCTATCTAATAGTGGTTCTCCATCCATATAGATTTCTCCTATCTTATATCCCCAGATACTCTTTAGACTCTTAAACATGGAATCCGTGTTTATCTCCATTACAATAACAGCATAAGGTTCAAAATTAGATTTTACTAGATTACGAATCATATATAAATGTCCTTCAATATTAAGTAATTCAATATTTGTATCAATTCCCACTGCCTTATCAAGCACTTTCGATAGTCCTATTCTCTTAAATTCACGTACACTTGTATAAGTGGCATCCTTTGTATTGCTATATGTATAGTACACCATGCTTGGATCATCTAAGAAAATCAGCATGGTACTTAAAAAACTTTCGTTATATTTATATTGTTGCGCTAAGAACTGATTAACTGTATCGTAAAACTCTCTCTTATCTTGGTCTTTTTGGTAGGCGAAATAACTGTCTCTAATAGTTGATAGATATGACGCATTCCTTGATGCAAGTCTCGCTTCTTCCATCTGCATCTGACATATCTCAACAGCTTTATCCGATGAAGAGATAATTGTGTTTTCTGTCTGCCCGGTCAACTTAGTTGACATGAAAAAAAGCATGATAAATACTAGTAATGCTAGCGGTAGCAGCCAACATAAAACAAGCATTCGTATCATGCTCCATTGCAGAGAATGTTTCTTATCCTTTTCTTTTTCATATTCTATTTGCATAGTTTCCTCCCCTATCCCTTATTCCATTCATTATCTTAATAGTACAAATACACACGTACAATAACTTCACATCTGCTATGGCAACAACTGTGACGTGGTTATACGTGTGTTTGTAA
This sequence comes from Lachnospiraceae bacterium, assembly GCA_019421365.1. Classification (GTDB taxonomy): domain Bacteria; phylum Bacillota; class Clostridia; order Lachnospirales; family Lachnospiraceae; genus Anaerosporobacter. Next base: position 5,523 of record JAHZFJ010000052.1, on the reverse strand, counting down.
ATTTTCATGGTTTATTATTAGGGATGCTGTTTATCTTATAATTAGATTATACCAATATTAGCAGGTGGAAATCAATGTATTCCTATCATCACATAGATGTAAGAATTCAGCATAAATGTCACAAATCTTCTTTGCCTCTTCCTCTGTCGGCATTTCGCAGAAGATACGTAATAAAGGCTCTGTTCCAGAAAAACGACTGATTACCCAGCCACCATTCTTAAAATAGACTTTACTACCGTCTATATAGGATACATGATCAATTTCATATGGAAGATCTGGTACTCTTCGCTCTTCCATAAGCAATTCATACATAGCCTCTTTCTTTTCTCTAGAGAATCTATAATCACGTTCCTCCATATAGTTACTTCCAAATTCCTCTTCTACTTCTTTACTAATCTCTGATAATTTTTTGCCCGTAATAGCGATCATCTCAACAAGTAACATTGCAGCGTATATACCATCCTTGCCATGAATGTGACCTTGTACAGTTAAGCCTCCCGATGATTCACCACCAATGATGGCATTCGTTTCTGTCATCTTAGATGAGATATGCTTAAATCCTACAGGGACTTCATAGCACTCTTGCCCAAATCTATGTGCCACCTTATCAAGCATATGAGTCGTAGCAATGTTTCTTACTACAGGTCCTTCCCAACCTTTGTATCTTGTCAAATAGTAGTATAATACAACTAATATTTCATTGGAATGCAGGAATCGCCCCTTATCATCAATGATGCCAATTCTGTCAGCATCTCCGTCTGTTGCTATTCCTATATCGTAGTGGCCTTCTACTACAGTGTTTTGCAAACTTCTTAATGTAGCTGCTGATGGTGAAGGTAATTTTCCACCAAATAATGTGTCATGGCGTTCATGAATGGTTTTCACATCACACCTGGCAGTATGAAGAATCATATTAAGTGAAGTTTCACTAACGCCATACATTGGATCCAAAGCAATTCTAAGATTTTTCTCACGAATTACATTCATATCAACTGCTTTAATTATGCTGTCAAGGTACTCGTTAAGTGGGAAGATTTCAACAATCTTTCCTGTTTTTTTCCCTATTTCATAATCCATCTCAATGATATCATCGATTGTGAGTCTATTAATATAGCGTTCAATATCTTCTGTTTGCTCTTCATTGGCATCTCTACCACCATATGTAAATACTTTGATTCCATTATATATCGCCGGATTATGACTAGCTGTTATCATCATACCGTAATGCATCTGATGCTCCATGACGTAGTACATTACAAGTGGAGTTGGTACAGAACGATTTATTAAATACGCTGTAATTCCCTCCTCAGCAAATATCATAGCAGCCCACTGCATTGCTTCCTTGGCTAAGAAACGACGGTCATACCCGATTACAATACCGTCTCCCTCCACGCCTTCTACTTTCATCTTATCTACCATGGCTCTTGCTAATAATTGAATATTCTCTTTCGTAAACTCATCCCCTATTACCGCACGCCAACCTCCAGTACCAAATTTAATCATTATATAATCATACTCCTTTCCTTCATACTTATCCCTAGGATTCGGATTTCTATTCGAAGCTATTATCCCATTATAATTTCTACAGCGTGGATAGTATTTGGTTCTTGTACCTTAATCTTTTCTACTTCATTTCCATCGACAATTATTGTCTTAATTCCTTTCATTACGCCGTTTGGATTCGTTACATGGATATTATACGTAGCACCTCTCCATACTCTTGTAACATCGAACTCATTCCAATCACTTGGAATACATGGATCTACTTCGAGATAATCGAATTCTGGTCGTATACCTAATATATATCTAGTAGCAGAGAAATACGCCCATCCTGATGAACCTGTCATGAAAGGATGTCTCGCTCTACCAAAGGCAGTATGATCTGGACCCACTACAAATTGACAATATGAATATGGCTCTGCCTCCCTAACTTCAATCTTATCATTTTGATAATAAGGGCATAAGGAATTGTAGAATTCCATTGCACGGTCGCCACGTCCCATCATACATTCAGCTGCCCATGCCCATGGATTTGGATGAGAGAAGATTGCTCCATTTTCTTTTAATCCTGGGTAAACTCTTGTAACAAAACCAATTGAATCGTCTGGTTTCGTATAAGATGGTGCATTCAATCGTAAACCATAAGGAGTATATAGATATTCGTAAACGCTATCCATTGCCTTTATTGCCTTCTCCATATTAGCTGCACCTGATAATACTGCCCATGTATTGGATTCTAGATGTACTTTTCCCTCTAAATCCTTACTTGTTCCAATCTTAACGCCTTCTTTTGTGATTCCACGAATAAACCAATCGCCATCCCATAGAACATCGTTACAAACTGTTCTAACTTCCTGTGACATCTTTGTATATTTATCTATTTCAGCCTGACGTCCAAGTACTTCAGACAATTGTAGGAATTTATCAATTGCCCAGTAATGAAGGAAAGATACCATGGCACTTTCTCCACCACCAAGGTTTAGACAGTCATTCCAGTCTGCTCTAAGCCCTTTACAGATCCCAGTGCTACCTACTTGTTTATAGGAGAAATCAAGTATTTTCTCCATATGCTCATATATAGTTCCTTCTCCACCATCAGCATAGGTAATAATTTGATCAATAAATTCTTTGTCACCAGTTTCTTTTATGTACTCTACTATACTAGCTATTAACCACAATGCATCATCTGAACATGCATCCTCAATTCCATGAACAAAACTTTCTTTTGAAGCTGTTGGTACAACGGTTGGAGATTTGAAAGGCTTTTTCTTATCTTTATCTTCTTTTTCAAACCACTCTGGTTGGAATAGGTGAAGACCGTATCCTTCCGACACAACACCTTGTAGCAACTGGATAATACGCTCTTTACATTTTGCTGGATTAGAATGTGGAATTGTCATAGCATCTTGAGCGGTATCTCTGAATCCCAATCCTGTTCTACCACCAACTTCTATAAAAGATGCAAATCTTGAGAACATGACGTTAATTTCTGATTGATACAAATTCCATGTATTGATTAATACATTCATTCCCTCATTAGGTGTTTGAATCTGTAAACATCTAAATTTCTCATCCCAGTAGTTCCTTAAATCAAAATACACAGCATCTACGTTGTTTAAATCACTATATTTCTCTCTGATTTTTTGCCCTTCCTCACGATTTCCTTCTCCAAGCATGTAAATTACTCTTATTTCTTCACCTGGTTGCAATATTATCTTTTTATGTAGTGATCCGCAATGGTTATTACCTAGTTCTGATGAGTTACTACAATATCCACGTTCAACTGCTACTGGATTATCTTCTGTATGATATAATCCAAGAAATTTATCTCGTAGACAATCATAACTATCTGGTTCAAAATTCGCCGTAAAATACTGATATCCAAACTCTTCATAGAATAAATCGTATTCTATAATTGAGTCCTTATAGTTAGATCCTGCGCAATATAGACTCATCTGATAATTCTGATTATCGATCATAATATGGTGATAAGAGAATTCACAATATGAGAATAAACTCAATTCTCTGACCTTATCATCTTCGTTCCTAATTGTTACATCCCACAATTCAACATTATCTTCTATTGGGACTACTAGTGTTTGTTTTGCTTTAATCTTATCATGTTCACACTCATAAACGGAATATGACATACCATGTCTACAAGTATAAGCATATTCATCCAAAGACTTATTCGTAGGCTGCCAAGAAACACTCCAATAATCCTTTGATTGTTCATCTCGAATGTATACATAATGTCCTGGACGATCCATTGGAACACTGTTACCTCGAAATCTAGTTATACGATGATACTCAGGAGATTTGTAAAATGAATATCCTCCTGCAGTATGATTGACTACAACACAAAAATCTTTCACACCAAGATAATTTGTCCAAGACGTAGGTAAATCTACTCTTTCAATACAATATTCCTTATTTGCCACATCAAAATGTCCATATCTCACTGTTCATTCCTCCTCTAGAAAATATATATATTCTAACATACTCCTCTAGTAAAATTATATCTATGCATCATTAGAAAACAAACTGTAAACCATGCGAAAATTTGCACATTCTTGCTGATTAAAACAAAAATATAGCCGAAATTCCTCTCTCTGGAATTTCGGCTGTTGTTATGCTCTATTGAAAGTAAATTATGTATCTCTTAAACAAATTTTATTATTTGAATTTCCTTTTCTTCTGATAAATTAATAAATTCTTCGCCACATTTTAGAGTTGGTCTAGACAGATCTGATTTATTAACATATATAATTCTTCCTACTCGGTTATCACTAAGTAGGACATCACATCCAATGTATGTATCCATAATACCTGCAAGGAATACCATAATATACTGTGGATCATACTTTGACATGCCATCTTTCTCGAACTCACGTATTAATGAAAATGGATTCCTAGCTCCATCTTCTGTCAATGTTAATTCATCATAGGCATCCGCTATTGATACTATCTTAGAGTAAGTACATATAGTTGGGCTCATAATCTGTAATGGATACCCTGAACCATCAATTTTTTCATGATGTGTTAATGCCGTCAGACCAATTTGTCGATTGAGTTCACGTTTCATAAGATAACGATATCCGTATATAGTATGTTTTTGTATTAAATCTTTATCCTCTTTGGTAAGTTCATCTTCGCTCTTTTGCAGAACTTCTTCTGGTATCATTAACATTCCTATATCGTGAAATAACCCAGCAAGCGTAATATCGTTAATTTCTTTTTCTGAAAACTTTAGCCATTTAGCTAGAATATTAGAAATTAAAGCCGTATTCAAGCTATGCATATACAGCCGATTTTGTTTCAGCTGCATACCATACAAAGCATCGAATAATTCATTCGTGTTATCTACTTTATGTAAAACGGTATCTATTCCACTAATAATCTGTTCTTTATCCACCTTCTTATCACGATCAATAACATCGTTAAATTGACCTTGAATGTTAGAATAACATAATGTGTATTTGTGGTTTATCTCCTTAAATTTAGTAGTTTTACGAATTTCCTTGAGATGCGTCTCCAAACCTTCTAATCTTTTATCCTCATTAGACGTATCTAATATTCTTACTTCATAAATATTATTGCTTTCAAGTAATTTTAAAACACGTTTGTCAACTATGGTTCCACTATTGACTAAAATAGAACCATAGGTAGTTAATACATCTCCATAAATTATCATGTTTTCTTTTAAATCTTTACGTTTAATTAATCTCTTCATAGTCCTCTCCTATCCTTATAAAGAATACTCTCCTATGTTATATTATAAGCTACCGATATTTATCTTCATTCTATCAAATTTTTTTAAATCTTCATATCGGTAAATAGTTTCATTTTAGCAAAAAATAGGCGCAGAGTTAACCTATATAAACAAAGATTTTCCTTATACGCAAAAAACACTTAACCATATGGTTAAGTGTCTCTATTCTTGTACTTTCAAAACTACACATTGAATTGTCAGAATCTTTTTGGTTAAGCCCTCGACCTATTAGTAACAGTCAACTACATGTG
>JAHZFJ010000051.1 GCA_019421365.1 Lachnospiraceae bacterium | reverse complement strand
TATGACCCTCTGCTTGTAAGGCAGATGCTCTCCCAGCTGAGCTATGATCCCATTCAAAGTACTCAAGAACATTGCTACGTCTTAAGTACTTTGATATTATATTTGTTTTCGACAAGATTGTCAAGCAGTAAAATATATTTTTTTAAATTTTTTTTAATTAATATACTCCGAAGTATTTATCTTACTCCTACGCTTGGATAATAACAATAATATTATCGCCAATATCCCCGTCAATAACGAAGTTAATGGCATATTGAGCCATACAGACGTTAATCCCAAACTACTATCTAACATAAAGATCAATATTACTGGGAATATAAATGCCATACAAAAAGAAATAATAGATGCATAAGCAGCCTTATTAACTGCCGACATATAACTTTGTACAGAATGGGAAATCCATCTTGTCACATATGTTAATGAAAAGAGCTTTATGGCTTGGCTGGCCATCTCTATTACTGCCACTTCGTCACTATTGGCGAACAGACGGACAATGAAATCCCCTGCAAAGAAAGTAATAATTGCAGATACGATTGATATGATTGCACAGGCTCCAATCGCAATTCGCTCAATAGCTTTGACCCTCTTGTTATTTCCTGCGCCAAAATTATATCCTATGGAAGGTTGTAATGAATCAGTCAATCCGTATAAGATTTGAATTATGATTCCGTCTATTAACATTAGCATTCCATAAGCAGAGACTGCTGTTCCGCCACCAAGTCTTAGTAGAATAACATTCATCAAAATTGATGTCATTCTTCCTGCAACATTATTCAAGAAGGCTGGAGTCCCATTTGCTATTATCAAACCGATCATTTTCAACGTAAATCTTGGCTTAACAAATCGTAATACCAATTTTCCTCGAAAGAATGGAATAAAGCCAACAATAACACCAATGAACATTCCAAGGCACACAGCCAATGCTGCAGCCCAAATACCTAGGCGAAATACATACAGAAATAGAAACTCTATTACAATAATACTTAATGCCATAATGATATTCATCATCATACTATATTTGACTTTTCCACAAATCCGTAAGTAATTATCTACTGCAAACAAAATTGTAATAAATGGTGAAGCAAGGGCACATACTCGAAGATAATCCCCTGCAAGCTTTGCAAGATTCCCCTCTGCACCCATCCAACTAAGTAAGGTGTCTGCTCCAAAAAAGAAAACCGCTCCAAGTAATGTTCCCGTAAATATAATCATAATACAGGAACTTGTAAATATATTACAGGCAGATTCCTTGTCTTTTTCCCCTAATTTAATTGCTATAGGCACAGATGAACCTACACCGATTAAATCAGCAAAAGCAAAATTGATAATAACCAGAGGCATTGCTAGGTTGAGTGCTGCGAACCCCTGCGATCCCAAAAATTGACCAACAAAAACACCATCAATTACCTGATAAATTGAGGACATAAGCATACTAATCATTCCTGGAATTGCTACAATGAAAAAAAGCCTAATTGGTGATGTTTTTTCATATAAAACTCTCTCTTCCATAATCTAACCTTTCTAGAGCCCCGAACTCGAAATGTATTTGTATGATTTTTGGCTCCAGTGTGATACTATAAACTATACAGTAACTGTAAGGTCAATAGGAGTGAATAAAATGTTAAACCAATCAGAGAAATTATTTACGGCAGGCCAATTTGCCAAAATGCATGGAATTAATAAAAGAACACTTATGTATTACGATGATATTGGATTATTATCCCCAGTTAAGAGAGGAAATAACAGCTACCGCTATTATTCTTATATGCAAAGTCAGACACTTGAAATCTTGCTATCCTTAAGAGAAATTGACGTATCCATTGAAGAGATTAAGCAGTATATGAATAATCGTTCTCCAGAGGCATTGGTAAATCTACTCACTGAAAAAACTAACCAAATAGATGAGAAAATCAAAAAACTTGCTGATTTGCAAACTATGCTTTTAAACAAAAAGGAAACTGTACAAAGATATTCACAAATCGTATATGATACAATCGAAATAATCGAATGCCCAGAAGCATATTTTTATCTCAGCCGATTTATAAGAGACGTTTCTGCCAATGAAGAATTAGAAATTATCATGGAACACTCTGCCGAATGTCATACACACCGTTTTTATAATCATACTTTTGGAACCATGCTACCTTCCAGTGCAATTTTAAACAAAGACTTTAGTGGATATGAATACTATTTCACCAAAGTAAATGCAATTAATAGGGATCTTAAAAATATTCACATTCGTCCGGCAGGAAGTTATATAAGAATGTTTCATAAAGGAAATTGGGATACCTATCACCATGCTTACAAAAATATAATCACTTTTTTAGAAGAAAATCAACTTTCAATCACAGGGTACGCCTATGAAGAAGGTGTAATTGATGAAATGTCCATCAGTAGTATGGACGACTTCGTTGCAGAAATTCTAATTCAAGTAAAATGAAAAATAACGAGCTATAAGCTCGTTATTTTATAAAGATTACTAGAGGACTCTCATCTCAAGCGTACTTCCCTGCTTACCTCGTTCCACTACAATCTGATTATTAATTCGTTCTTTCAACTCATTCACATGAGAAATAATTCCGATTAAACGATTCTTCTCTGTTAATTTTGATAAAGTCTCTAGGGCTTGCTCTAACGACTCAACATCCAATGTTCCAAAGCCTTCATCAATGAACAACGTATCAATCTCTATTCCTCCTGCATAGCTTTGAATAATATCTGACATTCCTAGTGCAAGAGACAATGCTGCTTTAAAAGATTCCCCTCCAGAAAGGGATTTTACAGAACGTTTCTTGCCAGTATAATGATCCAAGACTTCTATGTCCAAACTATCTTTCTTACGTGCATCGCTAACTCCTGTAGAACGAAGCAATTCATAACGACTATTGGTCATTATTAATAACCGTAAATTAGCAGCCTTTAATATATCTTCAAAATACGAAGCCAATACATATTGTTCGAATACAAGACGGTCCGGATTATTTCCTTTCGTCATATTATCAAGTTGCTTTACTATTCCATACTCTTCTTCCAATGAAGAACGCTTAGCTAATTTTTCTCTCATAGACTTATAAGCCTTCTCATTCACGGTTTGCTTCGTATGGAATGCTTGCTTCTCCTCAATGACCTTCTCTTTTTGCAGGGTTAATTCTTTGCATTCTTCCTTCAACTTAACAACATCAATCACTGTTTCTTGTCCTAATGTCTCTTGTAATGTCTTCTTCTTAGCATCTTTTTCATTACATGTTTCTATATATGTTCTGATTTCATCATCTAACGCAGTTCTATCTGCTTCTATCATTGAAGCTTCCTTGTATGCCTCTATTGATGTAAAACCAAACTTTTGTAAAGCAGCTTCTAACTCTTCCTTCTCTACCTTCCCCTGTGCATGAACCATACGCATCTCTTCTTCACGTTCACATCGGAGAGCAAGCAATCGTTCATACTTCGTCTTAGCAATGTCATAGGCTTCTCTAATCTTTTGTATCTGTAGCTTCTTATGCTCAACTTCTGATGCAATCTGTTCAAGCGCTTCTGAGATTTGGCGACAGCTTTCATAATCTGTAGGTAATAGAGCTTTTTTTTGCTCCACTTGTTCTTTAATTTGTTTGTTTTCTTGTACTACTAGATTATATTGGTTTATTAACTTACCAGAAATGTCTTCTTGTTCCTTCATTAACTTCTCTAGACTTGAAATACTTTCTGCTAGTTCTATTTTCCGCTTTTGATTCTTATCATATGTTGCTGCTTGTTCCTCTAATGTGATTTGATTTTGCTGTAACTTCTCATTCATCTCTAGAATCTGTTCCGATGCGATTCCATTATCTTGACAGGTTCTTTCAAAGTCAGCCTGTAGTGTACTTACTTTCTCTGATAAAGCAGCTAACAAAGAATACCACTCTTGATAAGTTAAAGCTTTTTGCTCGACTCTCTTCTTATACTCTTCTAATTCCTTCTCGTTAGGTGCATTTTCAGCAACTGTAGCTTTCATCGGATGTGATGTAGAACCACATACCGGACAAGGCTTTCCTTCCTCAAGTTCTCTTGCAACAATACCAATTAGAGCACTACGATACTGTGCTTCCTTCTCGTCATATATTCTTTTTGCCTCTAAAGACTCTTGCTCTGCCTTCTTAAACTCTGGTATTTTCATTTCTTTGTTAAGAATTGCTGCATCAAGTGCCTCCTTCTTGGCTTGTAATTCCTTAACCTTTGCAAATTGTATCTGTAGTCGTTCCCTACTTGATTTATTCTGCTCAATCAAAACTTCTAGATTCTCATATAACCCGTATTCGTCCTTTGATTTTTTGAGATTACTCTCGACCTCTTCTTGCTTGCCTTTTAGATTCTCTTGTTTACTTAGAATCTCCTTAATTTGCTGTTCACTTATTACTACCTTTTCTTGCAATGTGTTTAATTCAAGTACAAGTGGAAGATAACTTTCAATTTGCTTTTGCTTCATTTGACTTTCTAATAAGGATTTTTCAAGAGCCTCTACTTGTTCAAATTCCTTCTTCCTTGCTTCGTACGCAGGTGTGGCTGTCTCTAATTCTACCTTGATTTGTTCCCATTTTGATTTAGCTGTGTTATAACGAATTACAGAACCTTCATATATCTTATAAAAGGAATCTACATTCATTGCTTGCAGAGCCTGATTTAATCTTTGTTTCTTGATTACAAATACTTCTTTTTGCTTGGCTAATTGTTGTAATTCCTCTTCTAACATTGCTAGTCTTTGGTGATCTTCATTAATCTTCTCACCTTTTGCAATCTTCTCCGTATATGCTTTCTCTGCTTGTTCATACTCTCTTATAATAGCTTCTAACAGTGTTTCCTGCTTCTTAGTATCGGTCATTCCTTCTTTCAAAAGGGTAAGAATCCGATCATAATGATACGGTGGCGCCACAAGAAGCTGCCCCAGTACATCCTCTTCATCCTCACGATTACACTCAATTGTATTCATGATTTCATCAAGACGGTTATTCTGTTCCGTTAATTCTCTCTGTAATCGCAATGATTTATCAGTTAACGCTCTCTGTAATTTCTCATATTGATTGGTCTTGAATATATTTCTCAAAATTTCTACACGGTCTTTGGAACTTGCAACAAGTAATTCTAAGAATTCTCCCTGAGCAATCATAGATATCTGCTTAAATTGAAGATATGTCATACCTAGAATCTCTTCAATCTTTCTGTTAACTTCTGTTATTACAACGATTGGAGTCTGGTCCTCAATATACAATTCCGCAATCTCTTGGGACACTGTCGTTCCTTCTCCACGTTTCTTAGGACGTTCATATTTGGGTGCACGATAGACACGGTAGCTTTTCCCCTTATGTTCAAACAACAATTCTACATACGTATCTTCACCCGCTGTAGCAAAATCACTTCTAAGTGATCCTTTCTCCCTCGTCTTACCACTTACATCTCCATATAGAGCAAAGGATATAGCATCAAATACCGTCGTCTTACCTGCACCAGTAGGACCAGTGATTAAGAATAAACTTCCTTGATTAAACTTAGTAAAATCCACAACTACTCTTTCCTTATAGGAACCCCAAGCAGCTATTGTTACTTGTAAAGGTCTCATTCTAGGTCACCTCCAATCTCTTCTATCAATGCTCTCATACAAGTTTCATATTCGCCATCTAACTCTTCTCCTGCAACACTTGTATAGAAATCTTTGAAATGTTCATAGATTGATTTATTACGGGTATTAGTAATACTTACGCTATCCACATGTTCTTTTCGTTCATTCTTCTCAAATGCAATCTGCATTACATTCGGATATACACTTCGAAGCTCTCCCATTGGGTCAAATAATTCCTGCTTATCTAATAATGTTACATGAAGGTAATCATTCACATCTGCTTGAGAATACACCTCTTCTTTCATAAGCTCGTCCAAAGTACCTTTGATTTTTCTCATATCATGAATTGGTACTAGATTTCGCACTGATATGGTGACATTGCCTTTTTCCTTAAGCTCAACAATTGTAACACTCTTCTTATGAAAGACTTCAGAGAATGAATATTTAATAGGTGATCCACTATATCGAATAGTATCTCTTCCCATCCTCTGTGGTCCATGGATATGCCCAAGTGCTACGTAATCGAACGCTTCAAACACACTTGCATCTACATTCTCTGCACCACCTAGTAACAAATTCGATTCTGACTCACTTTGTTCAGGTGGTTTCCCTGTATTGGTAACAAAATGGTGGGTAACCAGTAGATTTCGATTGTTCGCATCTATACCAGATTCTTCAATTATCTTACGTACACCATCTTCACAAGTTACAATAGTCTCATCTTGATATAAATGTCTTATAATTGCTGGCTTTGCGAATGGAAGCATATAGATGTTTAATGTGCCGTACTCATCTTCCATTACAACAGGATTCATATTCCCTCGTATCATACCTTCAATATGTAATCCTTTATCTTCTAGAATACTCTGTGCAAAACCAATTCTCTCAGGAGAATCATGATTTCCACTAATCATGAAAATCTGTATTCCTAGTTTGGTTGCCTCTCTTAGGAATTGATCCAAGGCAACCACTGCCTCTGCAGATGGAACAGACCTGTCATAGATATCCCCCGCTATGATTAAACCATCTGCCTTCTCTTCCTTCACTATAGTAAGTATCTGACCTAAAACATGTTTTTGTTCCTCTAACATACTAAACTCATTCACTACTTTTCCTATGTGAAGATCTGCTGTATGAATAAATTTCATTGGATTCACTCCTTTCTATATTGCAAAACTCTTTAATTCTTCATCTATTTACTATTAACTCAAGAAATTACTTCGTAATTTCCCTCGTTAACTAATGACTCCTTCGGAGTAACGGCCTTTCACTTCGTTTAAGTCCTAGAAGCAGCAAGCTGCTTCTCATATTTTTATTTCATCTATTTACTATTAACTCAAGAAATTACTTCGTAATTTCCCTCGTTAACTAATGACTCCTTCGGAGTAACGGCCTTTCACTTCGTTTAAGTCCTAGAAGCAGCAAGCTGCTTCTCATTAGTTACATTATACATTAGTTCATTTCTTTTTTCATTAGATAAAATTAGAAAACAGCCAACCTTTTCGACAGGCTGACTGCTTACACTTCGCTATTATCTATCTATCTATCTATCTATCTATCTATCTATCTATCTATCTATCTATCTTCTTCGATCTTAATATATCGCTTCATGATATCCGAAAAGAATTGGATTGTCGGGCCAGCTGCTGCTACTGTTATGAGCGTGATTATACCCAATTTTCCTCCCAGCAGATATCCCGTTATTACCATCACAATATCAAAACATATTTTTGTTCTTCTAAAATTCCAACCTATCTTATCTGCTATTGCCATAACTACCCCTGTAAATGGATCAAGTCCAATAGCCACTACAATAAATAGCGCGATACCAATATATGTTGTAGTACATCCAATAACAGCACCAATTACTCTTTGTACAAAACTATCTTGATTTATCACCGCATTGTATATATATGTTCCGATTGATACAAAGAAACCAAAAGGTACTATATAGATTAATGTGCCAATATTAATGTATCTTTTCCCTATAAAGAATAAGATAACAATCATGGCTACATTAACTGCATTAGATATCAATCCCAACTGTTCTGGTGCCATTCCTAGCATGCTGCGCATACCATCATACAATATTGCAATCGGATCATTTCCAAACAAGGTTCCTGCATTAAATGCAATGCCAAGTCCAACAAAAAAGATTCCAATGATTGCAATCAAAACTCTTTTATAATATTTCATTCAATTTATCCTTTCTTTGCCTAAAACTGCAAAGTTAACCGAAGTATTTCTCTCGCCTTATTTTAAAGGATTTTCATCTCATTTACAAATGTTAAAATCTTCTAATTGTATTATCCTATGTTATTATGTTTAAGTAAATCTTCGTATATAAAAACATTTCATTCTCTACAATAAATCCTTTTTATCATCCACACCATGAAAATCCCAAATATGATTTCACCAAGATATAGTAGAATACTATTAAACTTCACCCCGTTGACACTATTATAGATCAATGACACTATAAGAAAGGTAAAAAGCCCACGATTATATGCACATCTTTTAGATACTAATAGATAAACGAACGCAATTAATACTGGCAAGAAGACCCCATAGGCCATAATAGCCTGAGCAAATGCCTTACTTAAATTAAATTCATAGTAGGATATGCCCAATGCACTAAATTTACGCATGCTAGACTCAGCCAATCCACCAAGTATCATTCCAGATGCAAACACCATTATATTGATAATTATTTTACAAATAATTGTTTGATAATAACTAGCTACCTTAACTTTCGAAAGTCTATGATTCTTTTCTTTTATCATAACAACTAGATTGTAACTCGGATATGCCAATAACACTATCGTTCCTACTAAAAAGAAAGCGGAGATCAATGTGAATACAAGATCTGGTATTACATTTCCCCAACTCTTTACTGCTTCTGGTAACAACAAAAGTATAATAAGTAACGACATGTATATCGCATATATTCGAATAAGCCTTCTATATAGAAGTTTCCATTCCTCAATTAGATAGTTCATAACGCAACCCCTCTCATATTTTTTCCATACTATCCAATTTTCCCCTATACAAATATTTAATTATATAGTAAATTAGTATTAGTTACTTATTCCCAACCAATTTATATCTATATCATACAGTACCTAATAATATAAATTTTGTATATGTTTTTATTAAGATTATTAAGTATTTTACAAAACCATTTAACAAACGAAAGGATGTTATGCTAATGAATCGTCTTTCTGTTCGACTCACTACAATTATTGACGTTATAAGTTTACTAACCTTGGGACTTGAATTCTTTTTTATCTATTATTGTACCAACAGTACGCTAGCTCTAGTCATAATAAGTTTTGTTCTCATCCTCTGTACTAGTATATTCATTCAAACCTCCAAAAGTTTCGACTCTGGATTCTTATATAGCTTCATTCTTGTCTTATTCAGTTCATGTATTATAGGTTTTATCTATATGAAAGGAGACACTTTCTCTCTCGAGTATAGTCAAAAGCTACCCACTCTTATATTGCTTAATTGGTTAATGCCTATGCTATGCTCCATCTTTTATAACCTTCGAGATTCAAGAGAACAATACGAGCACTTTAATAGCTTCTTCAAAAAAAGTACAACCCAATTAATTATCTATTATATTGGATTTTTGGCGCTTATTATTGTTATAAAACCAATTACTTTACCTTGTATAAGTGATACAATGAGTCAATCGTTTAATGACGCCGCCAATCGTAATATAATACCTTTTTATAGAATTGCTTGCTATATCGAAGATTCCATCTATAATAACACTGATATTAATCCACTAATACAATATATAGTTGTTTCTATTCTTGTAACATTACCTTATGGTTTCTATATTACTTTGTTATTCAAGAATAAAGGGCACATACTTAGATTATTCTTGCTCTTCTTATTACCTATAGTTATGGAGGTCTGCAAACACTTTATCGCACATGAAGTTGCAGATGTGGAGCATGTGTTACTTGGAGTTCTTGGTGGTATAGTTGGCGCTTTGTTATTCTTCCTACTGAATAGTCTATATAATCGCTTCAAACGGCTTGACTTTTTGGAAGGACGAAAGCATTATAATTGGTAATCCTAATTATGATAAAACACACAAGATAACTACTCAGTATATTCTAATAACTCAAGCGGATGTGTAATAATAGCATCCGCATTATTATTCTCTAGCTCCTCACGGTCACGAAAGCCCCATAATACTCCTATCGTAAACATTCCAGTATTCTTGCCAGTTTGCATGTCTACATTCGTATCACCAATGTATAGGCATTCGGCTGCATCTACGCCAAACTCCTGCAACATAATTTTTGCTCCGCTTGGATCAGGCTTCTTCGGTATCCCTTCTTTTTGACCACAAACAAGGTCGAAATATCCATCTCCAAAAAGTTCATTAACTACATCTACAGCTCTATCATGTGGTTTATTGGATAATACACCAATCTTAATTCCCCTGGCCTTTAATCCTTCAAGTAGCTCTACCATTCCATCAAATGGCTTCACATTATACATACAGTAGTCTACAAACACTTCTTTATATTTAGCACGTGCACGTGGATATAACTCCTCTGCTTGTTCATCATTCCCACAGGCTGCTTTTAATGCACGCATAACTAATACATCTGCACCATCACCAGCATAATAATTATATTCTTCCACTGGTCTTTTCTTAAGTCCTAATGATTCTAATGTCACATTAGTAGAATATGCTATTGATTCAAGTGTATCTGCAATTGTTCCATCTAAATCAAATATCGCTGCTTTCTTCTTCATAAGTTTACTCCTTCTTTCTTATCTACTTTCTCCCAAAACTCCTCCACCATAGATGGGAAGTTAATATACCCTGTCACTTCATGAGGAAACCATTCTCTAGGAAACAGGTTCTGGTATTGCCTATTTGTGAAGCGCTCATCTAATAGTACTATAACACCATGGTCTTCCCTTGTTCGAATTACACGTCCCGCAGACTGCAATACTTTATTCATCCCGTTGTATAGATACGCATAATCAAAGCCATTTCCATTATACCTATCATAATAAGAACGAAAGAGCTCTCTCTCATTACATACCATGGGAAGTCCTGTACCTACAATAATAACTCCAATTAATCGGTTGCTACGCAAGTCAATACCTTCACTAAAGATTCCCCCCATAACACATAGGCCAATTCTTGTTTCATCAGGGTCTTCCACAAAATCTTCTAGAAATTGTTCTTTTTCCCTCTCTGTCATTGTATTATGTTGTAAATCAACCTGTGCTCTTAGTTCTCCCAGAAGAATCTTCTCTTCTAGTATTTTCCCTACCTCATTCATTAATTGATACGACGGGAAGAACGCCATATAGTTACCGACTCTTGAATTGGCTAGACTAATAATATAGGTTGCAATCTTTTGATATTCATTCTGATTTCTTCTCGTATATTTGGTGCTGACATCATTTCCGATAACAAGTAAACGCTTATCCTTTTCGAATGGAGAAGGTGCGTAGATAGCATAATCCTCTTCTGTCCCTGATAATTGGTCTTTATAATAGTGAATCGGTAACAACGTTGCCGAGAAGAAAATTGCACTCTTTCCCTTTGCTAAACAAGTTGCTAGATTTCTGGCAGGATTCATACATTGTAATCTTACTCGGAATCCTTCCTTTTCATCATAATCTGTGTAAATTAAATAGTTCTCATCTAACAACTCATGCATATTGAGAAAATGCCTAATCTGTAAATACAGTTCCAAACATCGATCTCTATTATCAAAGTTCTTCCACTCTACCAAGAATTCCTCAAATTCTGTGAGAAGTCTCATCAGTTGTAGTACAAGATCACCAATACTTTCTACAATCTCACACTCTTCACAGTCTCTCTTTAACTTGAGTAGACTACTATTACATGCTTCTAATCGCGTCGCCATCTTCTTACTATATCCCGCTACGAATTTCTTTACATCAAGAAAATGCTGCTTAAATAATTGCGCACTATACATCTCTCTAGCACGTTCAACAAGGTTATGCGCCTCATCAATTAAGAAGATGTAATCATTCTTCGTATCATTTGCAAAGAATCTTCTAAGATATACATTAGGATCAAATACATAGTTATAATCACAAATTACTGCATCTGACCAATTTGTAACATCTAAGCACATTTCGAATGGACAAACACTATGTTTTGCCGCATATTCTAGTATCAATTCTCTGGTGATGGCATTCTCATGGGTAATCAAATCATATACCGCATCATTAACACGGTCATAATGTCCTGCCGCTCTCTCACATGCACCTGGATTACATTCTGTCTTTTCTAGAATACAGAATTTCTCTTTCGCTGTAATCGTAGTTACTTTCAGTTGCATTCCTTTGTCTTGTAAGATTCTAAACGTATCCTCTGCTGCAGTTCTTGTAATTGTCTTAGCCGTCATATAAAATAGCTTGTTGCTGTAGCCCTCCCCCATAGCCTTAACAGAAGGATATACCGTTGAGATTGTCTTACCAACCCCAGTTGGTGCCTCGATATAGAGCTTCTTATCTCTTATAATAGTTTTGTATACTCCTGTTACTAGGTCCCTTTGACCTTCTCTATAAGGAAATGGGAACTCTACACCTTTAATAGAATTATTACGTTTCTGTATCCAATTGCACTGCCACT
The DNA here is from genome assembly GCA_019421365.1 of Lachnospiraceae bacterium. Lineage (GTDB taxonomy): Bacteria > Bacillota > Clostridia > Lachnospirales > Lachnospiraceae > Anaerosporobacter. The sequence continues at coordinate 2,731 of JAHZFJ010000051.1, read as the reverse complement.
CCATCCACTTAGCAAATTCAGAAGTCAAATCTTTAAACCATTTTTCCAAATAAGAATACGTATAGGTTTCTTCAAAATACTTCATCTGCTCAGTCTCAATGTTGCAGTAAGACATTCTTACACCAATAGAATCAAGTTCTTCTTTCTTAGCTGTAATGTACGCATAGCACATAGCCTGTGCAAGATGTACTGGTGATGCCTCTTTTAAAAAGCTTAGTTCCATATATATGGCTTTTATTTCATCTATGATTACTACATTCTCATATAGGTTATTCTCTTCATTCAATTTACTTGTGTGGATAATACCATCTGCACGTCCTTCCACACATAGCGTATATTCCTCGTCCAAAACAAATGCAGGTACAGTAATACTTAGCGGTACCTCGGCTTGATACTCACTTCCCATTCGCTTTTGAATCTTACGATGAATACGGCTGCCTTCCTGCATCGCGTCGGTATCTGCTGTAGTTACCTGTGTATTATCAATATTCCCACTCCGAAGAATGAATTCAACAAGATTTCGCACAGAAACTTTAATAACATGATCAACAATCTTGTACATTCTGCAATCCCTTTCGTAACTATTATTCTTAGCTAATGCGTAACTGTTCAGAGACTAGATTTTAAAGATTGGCTCTGAACAGTTACGCAAATGTAATACTATATCAAGTCTCATTTCTATTAATTATAATTATAGTACATTTGTTCGCAATCTGCAATGTAACAAAAAACAAAAAACAAAAAAGAAGAATTCCTATGAAAATTAGAATTCTTCTTCTTCTCTCTATTCTTATACGTGATATAACATAAGGTATATCATACGAATTTTATCTTATAAATCGTACACTCGTATTACATTAACATTGTGTAATCTTCATCATCATCGTCATATAGACCATTTTGATATCCACGAGTCCAATCGATATTCTTAGCTCTTTTTTGTTTCACTTGTGGCTTCGCTTGTTTTTCTGTCTTCTTGCTTTCTTGTTTCTTTTGCATAGCCTTTTTTTCGCGTTCTAAGCGCTTAATAGTCTCAAACTTGTCTGGTTGCTGTTCTTTCTCTTTTGTTGGGGCATCTTTCATTCTTTGGTCTTTGCTGCCGTAGCTTTTACCAGATCTACCTTCATTTCTGTCCGTATCGTAATCGCGGTCTTTATTAAATCCACCACGGTCTTTATTGTAGCTATTATAGCTTCCACCTCTTGTATCTTTTCCTCTAAAGCCATTGTTATCTCTTTGATAACCACCTGTACGTTCTGTTGATTCTCCATCTCTTTTATATGGTCTTGCAGGTCTATCGGTACGGTTGTTTGAATCACCTTGTTTGTTATAAGGTCTTGATTCTCTGTTAAATGGTTTAGCGTCTTTGTTATAAGGTCTTCCTTCCTTATTAAACGGACGATTCTCACGGTTCCCATTATAAGTTCTACCTTCACCGCGATTTTCATTATCACGATTTACTCTAGGTTTATAATTGTTGTTTCTCGTCTCGTTGCTACGGTTTTCTCTTGGTCTGCTATCATTAGCATTGCTTGTAACCACTGAATGTTCTCCTCCTAAACTGTGAATGTTCAATAAATAGGTATTTTTCTATTATACCTTTTAGTAGCATAATATACCGCTCTTAATTATTTTATGCTATTTTACAATAAAGTCAATATATTTTTACTGTTTTTTGCAATTAAATCAATGAATTTTATAAGGCTTTAACAAAATAACACCTTGCTTTTTTTTATTCAATCTGATACATTCATATTAAAGAGAAACATTAGCTTACTCGAAGTAATTTTTCACTTATTACAATAGGAAATAAGTTACAGTAAATTAATGCACAGAAGATAACTAAAATTACTTACTGTGACAATCTCAATTATAAAGAAATGAGGTATTTTTAATGAGCGACGAACGTCATGATATCAATTGCGATTGCGGATGCAACGAAGAAGAACATGGAATGGTAACATTAACTCTTGATGATGGAACAGAGATGGAATGTATTGTATTAACAATCTTCCCTGTAAACGGAAATGACTACATTGCTTTATTACCTGTTGAAGAAGCAGAAAGCGATGATGAAGGTGAAGTTTTCTTATACCGTTTCAAACAATTAGAAAACGAAGAAATCGAACTTCTTAACATCGAAGATGATGATGAATACGAAGCTGTTGCTGATGCATTCGATCAATTCCTTGATGATGAAGAATTCCAAGAAATCTTAGACGAAGAAGAATAAAACTTAAGAGCTCTCTACCGCATTGGTAGAGAGCTCTTTTTTTGTACTTTAGTTTTTTATTCAAAACAGCAGATTACAGTTAGATCCGGATGTAACTGCAATATGGAAGCTGGTATGACTGGGGTTACTGGTCCATAAAGAGCTTTATTAATAATCTCTTCTTTATCTGCTCCATTGGCGACTAAAACTATTTTCTTCGCTTGCATGATTGACTTAATTCCCATAGTTATAGCCCTTTTTGGTACATCTTCAATATAATCGAAAAACCTAGCATTGGCATTGATTGTTGTTTCTCCCAACTCTACTATATGCGTTGTTTTTTCGAATGCTTGATTTGGTTCATTAAAACCAATGTGTCCATTATGCCCAATCCCTAATAACTGCAAATCAATACCACCTATATTTTGAATCAGGTTATCATATGCTTTACATTCTTCTTGTAGTGTTCTAGTCAAGCGAAATTGTAACACTAGAGTATAAAATTTATGCAGCTCTAGC
>JAHZFJ010000050.1 GCA_019421365.1 Lachnospiraceae bacterium | reverse complement strand
AAGAATGTTGGAAGTGTATTTTTCAACACACCCCAACATTTATTATAGAACCTTTATTATATAAAAGGTTGTTGCAAATGTTTTTGTAACAACCTTTTTTTATTCATTACTGTCTAACTAAAACCATCGCTGAAATTTCATCAACTACTACGGTTTCATTATCTTCTATTGATAATACCTCTGTTCCTGCATTATCTGCATTCACATATACATTCCATATACCTTTACCCAATGGCATCTTAACCTTCTTATTGGAAGCATTGAAGATAACATAGATCTCTTTTGCTTTTTCCTCAGTTGGATTTTCCTTGATTGTATAAGCTACTACTTGATCAGGAAGATCTTCGATAAATACAAGATGTTTCTTAATATCTGCTTCCGTTCTCATACGTAGTGCTGGGTGCTCCTTTCGAAACGCAATAAGTCCACGATAATATTCATATACAGAATAGTATTTCTTCTTATTGCTCCAACGGATGGCGTTTACAATATCGGAAGATACATAACTGTTGTGATCATACATACCTTCTTGTCCTTCTACAGGCTTACTACGAAGAATTTCCTCTCCCGCTTGAAATAATGGAACTCCTTGGGAGGTAAGTATAATTGCAGCCGATAATTTATTCATGCGAATACGCTGTTCTTCTGTGGCATCTTTACACGACATAGCAAGCTTGTCCCATAGTGTAAAATTATCATGAACAGATGTATAATTAATACATTGGCCTGGATTATGTGTCCATGCTATATGATTCTTAACTTGTGGATGGCTTGTTGACGCTACAATTCCAAACTTAATGTTCTCTTCTAAACCTAATTTACCACTAACAAATCCCCTATCTCCCCCATCGAATACGCTTCCTTTAATCCCATCTCGCATATCATCACTAAATGCGCCTATGCGATTTAATTTGTATGTATGAGCCTTTAAAGCTTGTTTCTCTTTTGGTAGTACAGAATCAGATCCTGTCCAACCTTCACCATATAATAAAATAGTAGGGTCAATCTTATCAATTGCCTCTCTAACAGCATTCATTGTTTCGATATCATGTAATGCCATTAAGTCAAAGCGAAATCCATCAATATGGTACTCTGTAGCCCAATAAACAACCGAATCTACAATGAACTTTCTAACCATAGAACGTTCCGATGCCGTTTCATTACCACATGCAGAACCATCGCTAAACTTACCATTCACTACACGGTGATAATATTCAGGTACTATCTTATGGAAGCTTGACTCTTCGTTTGCAAATGTATGATTATAGACAACATCCATAATTACACGAATTCCATTGTCATGAAGTGCTTTAACCATTTGTTTGAACTCCTTAATACGTACGTCTCCATGAAAAGGATCTGTAGAGTAAGAACCTTCCGGTAAATTATAATTCTTAGGATCATAACCCCAATTAAATTGAGGAAACTGTAATTGTGTCTCATCCACTGTATGATAATCAAACACAGGTAGTAGATGAACATGTGTGATACCCAGCTCTTTCATATGGTCCATTCCACTGGTCAATCCGCTTGTGCTTATAGTACCTGTTTCTGCGATTCCAAGGAATTTTCCTTTATTCTTAATACCCGAGTCGCTATTCATAGAAAGATCTCTTACATGAAGCTCATAAATGATTGCATCCGTATCTTCCTTAAACTCTGGTTTTTTATCTTCGGACCAACCTTTTGGGTTAGTCCGATTTAAATTTAGAATCATCCCTCGAATACCATTGGCACCTGCTGCCTTCGCATATGGATCAATGGTTTCATTAACGGTATCTTCGATAGTAACTTCATATGTATAATAGACTTCATTCAAATCCTCTTCTACTATTAACTCCCATGTACCTGCAACTCCTCTATACATAGATATTTTCTTAATAAAATTATCTCCAAGTCCCTCTTCATAGAGTTTTACTGCGACTTTATCAGCTGTTGGAGCCCAGACTTTAAACCCTGTATGCTCTTTACTATAAGTAACTCCTAAATCACTCTTATCATAGAAATACAATTCGTTAAATTGCTTTGTTGAATACGGATGTTTCTGGTATTTTTGATCCATATGTTTTTCCTTTCAGTCTTAATTTTCACTATTTTGTTCCTCCGAACTAGCGTTATATACCGTATTATACCATAACAAAAGTATTAATTAAACAATATAGCGAAATATTTCGAAAATATTTCGTTGAGGGTAACATATTAAATTAAACTTGCCCAGTTAATCAAAAACCGTATAAAAGGGGTTTTTACCTCTCCTACACGATTTTTGGTATTTACTACATTGGTTTATAAATCACCACATTTACTTCTTTATGGTTACCGTAAACTTCTCACTGATACTGCCTGCTTTTACTGTCACTACAACTTTTCCGGCTTTCTTAGCTTTTAATTTACCTGTCTTTTTATCAATTGTTGCAATCTTTGTATCAGAAACACTATACGTTATACTAGATGAATCCCCATAAACTTTGGCTTTAAAGGTATATGTTTGACCAACTTTAATTGTTTTCTTAGAGGCTGTAAATTTTATATATGGCTTCTTTACTACTACTTTTGTCTTATATGTATATATCTTACCATTCTGTACAACTTGTGTGGTAATTGTTACTGTTCCAGCCTTTTTAGCAGTAATTGTTCCTTCATCACTTACAGTGGCAATGGATTTATTACTTGATTTGAAAAATACTTGATCGTCATTCAACAAATTCTTAATTGCTGACTGTATATTATATGTTTTCTTAATATACAATGTTTTAGATTTTACAAGCGATGGTAATACTTTATTTTCTGCAGTAATTACGTACATAGAGAAGTGATTGAAAGATAGTTTCATATAACCTTTTTCATTTACTTTTCCATATCCTCTTGGTTCTACTTTACCCTCTTTCTCATTGTAATAGTTATAGAAGAGAGAAGTTCCTGCATACTCTTTTCCTACACAATAATTAAGTACTGCATTAAATGGTATTGCTCCGGCATGTTTAATATCAAGATAACACAAACCTTTATTGTTATCTAATGCCTTATCTATGCTTGATAAAACATTTTCATTAGTAATCTTTGTAACTAGCAAATCAACTACTGTGTTATTCTTTGCGAACTCTAACCATTCCTCCATATCAACATCTTTAGCTGATATTGTCCAACTATAGTCCTTCATATTAAATATGAGATTAATATTCGTATTAATAATTAAAGAAATCACCTCAACTGGTATTGTTGTAGCATCTTTCATATCTATCGTAATTGTAGTTTCTTTATTAGTAGTTGTTGCATTCTTGATTGCTTCTGATATCGCCGTCTTTACAGCTGACCAATTCTCTGAAGTTGGATTAGATATTGTACCTGTATCACCTGAATTTCCTGAATTACCCGAGTTACCATTATCAATTACAGGCGCTTTGCTCTCATACACCAATATGGATGTTCCACCATCTTGCACTGCTGGAACTCTAAATGTGATATCATTTTTACTATCTACAGTATATGCTAGACTATTGTATTGATCTATAATAGTTTTACCGTTAGTTGTACCTACATTAATAGTTACTTCTTTTTCGGTATCATTTAGATTAAATGCAACTAATGCTTTCTTACCACCAAATTCTCTTTCCACTACTAAGTAACCATCTGCATTGCTTCCTGCAACTGTCTTTCTAGATCCTTTTGCAAATACCTTTGTATTATCATTACGCACCTTTAACAGTTGTTTATAATGAGTATACATACTATTCTCGTCGTTAGCAGCACTCCAGTCAAAATCGTACCGGTTTGTTTGGTATGGGTAATTATTAAGTCCACTCTGTCCTAATTCTTCACCATAATAGATAACAGGCTGACCTTTTGCAGTCATTTGTAAAGTAGCTGCTATCTTAGCTAAACTCACACTTACTTCTTCTGTCTGTGTTTGCTTTAATGTAGCCAAAAATCCATCTTCATCATGAGAACTTAAGAAATTACCAACGGTGCCTGTATTACTTAACATATCATTTGCTACTTCTAATTGCGTTTCTATTTCCTCAAGTTTTCCCTTTACAAAATCCGATGCCATATTATTAAAATCAAAGTTAAGCAATGAATCCATCTTACCAGTATTCAGATAATCAAAATCATTTGTGGTACCAGCTCCTGCATATTCACCGATCAACTTAAATTCAGGGTTAATCTTTGTAAGGGCATTTTTAAATGCTGACCATGTTGTTGTCTCAACGTGTTTAACTGTATCAACTCGGAAGTAATCAATATCATAACCCTCCATCCAAGCTGTTTGCCATTCAATTAACTTATTACGAACCTCTTCCTTCTCTGTTGCAAAGTCTGGAAGTCCAGCAAGAGAATCTAAGATTGTATCACCAGGAACATTTTTATCACGGAACATTCCATCAAACGTTTCTTCAGTTCCGTAACCTGCATGATTAATTACTATATCAACCATGATCTTTATTCCACGATTATGTGCTTCTGATATCAACTCTCTTAATTCAGCTTCTGTTCCAAGATGTTTATTTAATTCTTCAAAATTACTTGTCCAGTACCCATGATATCCGTAAGATTCCATCGGTGGTTCTGTAGAAGTCTGGCTTTCAGTTATATTCTCTACAATAGGTGTAATCCATACTGTGTTAATTCCTAAATCTTTTAAGTAGTCTAATTTCGATGTTACACCCGCAAAATCTCCACCATGATAACTGCTACTTCCTGTTTCTGGATCTATATTATAATCTCCCACTCCATATGCATCATTATTCGTGGTATTACCATCTTTGAATCGATCAGTAACCATAAAGTAAATAACTGCTTCATCCCAATCAAAGTCGTTACTATTATTGGTAGGTGCTACAACATTGACGATTGCTATTGTAACATGTTTTTTACCATACTGATCCACAACCGTTACTGGAATCTCTTTATTACCATGTTTAGTTGCTTCTGTTACTCCGATACTAATTTCCATTAGATCCGTTTCTACAGATACCTTTGAATCACCACCTAAATTACTTAAATCTACATATGCTTCATTTGGAATTAAGGTAGTTTCTCCAGCCCCATTATTAATACTAATAGATAAAACTGCATTCTGTCTGTAATTTATACTAGACGATTGCACGCTTGCAGTTATATCTGCAGTAATATCCTTATACTCTAATACAGTTTTCCCATCAACTACATTGTCATTATACTTATCAAGTATTACCTCTTCTTCAGACTCAGCTGTTTTCTTAACATAATAGCAGTATAAGAATTGCCCATCCTTGCTTATCTTATAATCATACTCATAACGTTCATTTTCACTATTATAAGTCATAGGATATTTAGTTCCATTTACCTCAACGCTTACTTCAGCAAGTGTATCTAAGATACCATCTTTAAACATATTGTCATCTCTATACGTAAAATGAATAATCTTATTATTACCATCTAAGGTGTAACCGCTATTGTAAGGAAGCATCTTTATGTTACTTGTCTGTCCACTAGGTATGATTCCTTTCACAATTGTTTGATTCAATGGAATCTTAACAGAACAATCTCCACCATCTTTAACCCACTCATCATTTGACGTTGGGTATCCTTTTCGGATTACAAAATCCAACTGCGTAGTGCTTTGATTAACTGGAACTAAAGCAATTCCATTCTCGTCGAAATCTATATATCTTGTACTATCTGTCCAAGTATACACATTCCAATCAGTGTAATCCCCATCTTCTCTAACATATTGCAACATTACATATCGTGTATCAGGAACAACAATTTCACCAGGTTCTTCTGTTGCTACATCATCAAGTGTAGAAACAACCCATAAGTCTGCACTTTCTGAACCAGTAGGTATTGCACAACTTCTAGTAACCTCTTGTGCAGTCCACTTATCAAACCCCGTACGTATTATAAAGTCAGCTTTATCTAACTTAAATGTTGTGGTTGCTGTTGCCCATGTACGTCCCTTTGCATCCGTATAAGTATCTGTAAATGCTACAGGTACGCCATTTATTCCGCTTCCCCAGAACCAAATATCCTTATCAGAGTAATTCTCATCACCACGATAGTATTTAATATTATAGGTATATAGTTTATCAATAACATTTATCACACTGGTATACTCATAGGATCCAGAAGTCACTTTTAATGCAAGAGTAGTATTAGCATAATCCGTTGGGATTGTAATCTTACCCTCTGTGATTGTTACTCCAGCTTTAATGTCCTCCTCTGATAAAGTATAGTCTACAGCAACTTCCTGTCCTTTTAAACTTGTATACAACTTCCCAGTGGTTGGTAATGTGGTTGCCTGTCCTTTCTTAACATCAAGAGTTTTTCCTAATGTAAGGCCCTCTATATAGAATGCACTATTACCATCAGATGTAGTATTATTTTTAGGATCAGTGATCCAATCACTTGTATTTTTAATAAACTTATATGTATAAGCCCCTGGCTCTAGTGTACAAGTTACTGACCAGATACCTTTATCATTCTTAATCATTGATAAGGCACTATCTTGCCAGCTTGTAAAGCTTCCTGCTACACGCACCTGTGTCGCTACTGCATCGTAGTAGTTAAAAGTAACACTTCTTCCATTAATAACTGGACTCTTTAGATTTGCAACCTCGTTATCGATTTCAGCAACTTTAAAAGTCTTTGTAGTATCTTCGCTCACAAGGTTATTAGGATCCCCAATATTAACTCCTAACGCATCTTCTATGTAATACTCATATGTACCGGCTTCTGTTACAGTAGCACTATACATCCCACCACTAAAAGCCGCTGCCGTTTCCATTGTTATATATTGATAATCTGTTTCTCCAACTTTTTTATAATATAACTTTGCCCCTGCTTCAGTTGTTGGATAATAGATTGTCGTACCGGTTTCTGTCTCAATAGGATTTCTAACAAATGCTTTGTTATTATTAGGATTATAGTATGCATTATTTAGTGGGTCCCCTAACCAGCCTCCACCATTATTATCATTCATTCCATAAGGATAGATCCCTGGATCTTTTTTAACATCAACTGTAGCTGTAAAGTAGATATTCCCCTCTATTGTCGTCTTCATGTCCATTTTATGCTCTGTCCAATTATCAAATGCACCTTTAACGATAACATTTTGCGCACTATTACCTATATAGTTAAATGTTACGGTACCGTCTCCATTAATAACTGGACTCTTTAGTTCTTGTAGCTCTGAATCTGTTACTTCTGCTTCCGTAGTTGGTGTTTCTGTAACTTGTTCTTCTGTTACTTGTTCTTCTGTTGCTTGTATTTCTGTAGCTTGTACAAACAAATTATTAGGTACTAGTCCAGATAACATTGTAAGTATCATTAGTAAACTCATTATACGTTTTCTCATACTACTTCGTTTCATATACTCTCTCCTTATTTAGTTAATATGTATAATACTATTATATTAATACCACACATCAATGTTAAAATCAACTATATTTTTCGCATTTTTTCGGAAATTAATTTTAATATGTAGTCACATTATATAATTATTTATTTAACCTCATCATATCTTCTATAATTCTACATTAATCGAGTTATAAACTACTTTGAGACTGCCTCACAAGTAGTTATAAACACCTGCAGACAGTCTCATATTATTTGGTACTACATACCGAATTTTTCAGCTATTAAAGTATTAAGATTTGCATAAAAATCTTCTACTTCAGTTGTAATTTCATTCTTATGCTTTACAAGTAGATCAACATAAGCTTGAACAATACTTCTTGTTATTGGTGCATCAAAGTGCTCTTTTGTGTTATCGCCAACGTTTGTGGTAGTGTTATTGTTGGTATTAGTAGTATTGTTTGTTGTATTATTTGTCGTAGTATTTGTGTTGTTTGTTGTTGCATTTCCAGTTGTTTTTGTGTTATTTGTTGTAGCGTTGTTGTCTGTAGTATTATTGTTTGTTGTATTATTTGTACCTGTGGTGTTATTGTTTGTTGTATTTACTTTATCATTGTCATCTTCTTCATCAGCTAAGAATTTCATATATTCATCAACTGCACGTCCATCAATACGATTATTTGCATCGCCTTTGTAGTAGTTAGCAACCTTATTCTCTTTATCATAACCACCAACGATAGCTGCATCCATAAGTTTTACATACATATCATATGAATGTTGTGTAGTAATTCCATTAGGGAATTCTGTAATAAGTTCTTCAAAATCTTCGGCACGGTCTAATAATTCATCTAATGTAACTCCTAATTCAGTACCATTCATGTATGGCTTTTCATGGTTCTCATACATTAACTCTAAGAATTCTTCTACTTCATCAGAAACGTAGTTTTTGTAAGCATATAAATGAGCATAGTCTACATCTTCATAAGTATCTTCATATTTTAGTACACCGCGGATTAATTCATCTGCTTCTTCTTCACTTGCATTTGTAATGTTTTCACCGATATATCCATAGATATTCTCACGATTTGTTTCGGTTTTTAATAACGTATTGTATCTGTCTAGGATACCACCGTTTTCAGCTTGATTGCCTACATTCTCCTCTACCTTTGTGTCATTAGGAGTATTATCTCCTGTATTACTACCATCATTTACTGCATTGTTTTTGTTGTTTGCAGTATTATTTTTTTTGGTACATGCAGTAACACTCATCATTGCAACAATTACAATAAGTGCAATGATGCTTTTCTTAAAACGTCTTTTCATCATATTTTACCTTGTCCTTTCTTATGACAGATCTGATCCCTTTTTTTACAATTATTAATCTGCCATCATAGTATTGCTAAAATATTGGTATGATATTCAATAAAACTGCTTCATAACGATTTAAATCAATTATGAAATCATTACTATCATTATCTCCATGGTTTTACAAACTATGCGGACAATTTTATTTAGAAATTATTTATTTTTAATATAATAATTAATCTCCCTTCACGTTCTAATATTTTCTATTAACTTGGTTACATTAATATAAAGAAAAAAGCTACTAAAACTTATTAGTTTAAATAGCTTTCAAAGTGTAGTAGAATTTAGTAAGTATATTATTAACAAAACATGGCGTTATCCTCAAACGTTCGATAAATTTGATTGTTTTAGTGCAGATTGTGCTTATACTATACGATACTTTTCTGATAGCAATACATATAATGTTATCCATTTATTAGGTTCCCCTATCTTACCTACCTCAAAGTATGGAAACGATTTATCAAGAATGTATTTACCCTCACAATCCTTTTTACTATCTAACAATGCTAACGCCTTATTGCAATTAGGATGATTGGCCCCACCAAGAACCGAAAGACCGTATATAGTCATTTGTAAACCCAACTTCACATGGTCAAACGGATAATATGTCCCCACCATTTCGTCAATGATTGCCTTTTCTTGATTATCAGGGTGAAATGCAACGTAATGATTGATATAAAAGTTTATCAATAATTCAAACTGTGGCAGAATAACACCGATCTTTTTTAACTCCGCCGCAAGTAAAAGGTAAGTTGTAGTTTGTCTGTAGCACCCCATATCTGGAAGCTTAGAGTCATTTGTATTCTTAGTTTTATCCAGACACCGGAATGAACCGTCTTCCCGTATGGTGGAAAAAGCCAAAGATATTTCTTCTTTTACCCACGTATGATTGTAATATCCAAGAGATACTAAATTTCTTAACAGCAATATTTTGGCACACTTCATACCAAAGTTCATATTCTTGATGACACGTTCAATATAATCATCAATGGGAACATCAACGCGTGTTAAGCCAAATTCCGCAAGCGCACACAAAGCAGTGACATCCTCCCATTTTTTATTAAGCTTAAACTTATCCATGATTAAACCGACATTGTCTGATTTCAACAAATTGTCATATGCCTTTTTCACTTCGGGATCATCTTTTGGTATATCTAAAAGCTCTATCATTGTACGGTATTTCACCTTTGGGTTTTCATCCTCAAGAAGCCAATTGATTACATTATTCATTGATGTACCACACCTTCCTATTTGTCATACAATTTATTTTTATTGTACAACATATTTATCCCAAATAATATATTGATATTTTCTTTTCATACGACATTTGCACATTAGCATACGAAACTAATTACCTCTTTTACTCTAGGTAAACCAGCATCAATCGCAATGTAGTAATCTTCAGCTGTATAAAATAATCTATCTATGCAAAAAAGCCGTTACACAACTAAAATGGGTTATCCCATCTAAGTCATGTAACGGCTATTCTCAGTTTTGTATGCAAGTCGTGTAAACCGACTTATACAATTTCTGCAACCTTAGTAGAATAAGGTCTTAGTCCATTGTATATGGCATTAAAGCGATATGTCTTGCTCTCTTGATTGCTACTGTAAGAGCTCTTTGGTGTTTAGCACAGTTTCCTGTAATTCTTCTAGGAAGAATTTTACCTCTTTCAGATACATATCTTTTTAATTTGTTGATATCTTTATAATCGATACCTGTATTGTTTTTGTCAACACAGAATACACATACTTTTTTTCTTCTACGTCCGCCTCTTCTCTTCATTGGAGAATCAGCTCTATCATTTCTATCATTCTTATTGTATGGCATAAAACAACCTCCTTATCCGGGTTTTATACATAATAATGTATATTTATATTTTAACTCTAAGTCATATTAATTAAATGGTAATTCTTCATCAATACCATCTGGGATATTCATGAATCCGTCGCCAACTGCTTGGCTTGGTTCAGGTCTTGCTGTCTGCCCGAAGCTGCTAGATTCACTAGCTGCTGCTTTACTTTCTGCAAATTCCTGTTCTTCTACAACAACTTCTGTCGTGTAGACTTTTTGTCCATCCTTATTCGTATAGCTACCAGTCTGTATACGACCAGTTACGAGCACTTTCGTTCCCTGTCTGTAATACTTTTCTGCAAACTCTGCTGTTTTACCAAATGATACACAACTGATAAAATCTGCTGTCTGTTGATCACCATCACGTTTAAATCTACGATCTACCGCGATTGTATATCTTGCTATAGCTAGTGAACCTTCCCCTTGGGAATATCTCACTTCAGGGTCTCTTGTTAGACGGCCCATTAGGATTACTTTATTCATAAAGGAATTCCTCCTTCTTTATGCGTCTTGTCTAATGCATAAATATCTGATAACAGATTCCATGATACGAACTCTTTGTTCGATTTCTCTTGGAGCTGTTGAGTCAGATTCGAATTGGATGAAGTAGTAGAAACCTTCTTTCATTTTTTGAATTTCGTAAGCTAATCTTTTCTTACCCCATTCATCAACGTTAGTAACTGTACCACCAAATCTAGCGATTAATTCTTTCACTTGTTCTACAGCCGCTACTCTTGCATCATCTTCGATTTTTGCACTAACAACTAATGTTAATTCATATTTGTTCATAGTTGCTTGCACCTCCTTCTGGTCTTTGGCCCTTTTCTTTTTTAACTCATTAAAAAAGAGCAAGGATTAATTATTTTAAATATATCACAATTTATGATTTTAACATACTTGTACGACTTATGCAACTTTTTTTTTACAATTTTATATATTTGCTACCCTTTAGCTACTTTTATTCTTCTTCCTTCTTGCGAATGTTTCGTATGCTTTTTTCAACTTGCTTTCTTGGTAACATAACCTGATGTCCACATCCCGTACATTTTAGACGAAAATCCATACCTACTCTTAGTATTTCCCATTCACTGCTTCCGCATGGGTGCTGTTTCTTTAATTTAATTATATCGCCTATATTCAAATCCATATTAATAACAATACCCCTTTCTAAACTGATTCATTTCTAATAAAATTTATTCAATTACTTTAAGTGCAGTAATTATATCATATGAATAAATATTTTCCTATTGATTTTTAAATTATACAGGTGTAATATACATATAATCACACGTAGTTATTAATACTAGATGTAGAGTTATTATTAAACCTTACACGAGTTATGGAGGCGTTTATTATGAAAAGACTACACTTGAAGGATCCTGCTAGTGCAATTACGCATATCGTGGGTTCTGTAACCGCATTACTTATATCGATTCCCTTGCTAATACAATTAGCAAATTCATCAGATTACTTGCACACTATATCACTTGCTATCTTTAGCTTTGGTTTAGTCCTTTTATACACTGCAAGTTCATTGTACCATTCCATTAATTCTACAGAAACCGTTAATCGCAGGCTTAAAAAATTTGATCATATGAGTATCTCTGTACTTATAGCAAGTACATATACTCCAGTTTGTTTAATTGTACTTGGTGGTCGTACCGGTTGGACGTTATTTTTTGTAATCTGGGCAATGGCACTTGCTAGTATGTGTTTAAAAGCGTTTTGGGTTCACTGTCCACGTTGGGTATCTTCTGTTATATATATTGCAATGGGTTGGATGTGTATCTTCGCTTTCCCCCAATTATTAGCTAAATTATCTGGTCCTGCTTTTGCTTGGTTATTAGCAGGTGGAATTATCTACACGATAGGTGGCGTAATTTATGCACTTAAACTCCCTCTTTTTAACAGTATGCACAAAAACTTTAACTCTCATGATATATTTCATCTATTCTGCTTAGGGGGTAGCTTTTGCCACTTCGTACTAATGTACTTCTATGTGGCTAAGATGCCGTTATAATAATTCTTATATAGGAAAAAAGGTACTAGGCAAGTATGCCTAGTACCTTTTTCTATATTCATAGTTATTATTTATTTTTAATTTGAATGCTATAAGAAGCTGATGCTTTTGCAGTTTTCTTAGTAACTTTAATGTAGTATGTTCCTTTTGGTAATTTACCACTTGTAGATGCAAATGAGCCTACATATGGTGAGAATGAAGCATCTCCATCTGAATATATACTGAACTTTTTAGTACCAAAGCTTTCACCCTTAGAATCGAAAAATTCAATTTCTAGATCTCCTGAAGTAATTGCCCCATTGAAGTACACTGTAATTTTTTGATTTTTAGGATTTGAAAACTTAAACCAATCTGCTTTATTTGCTTTGTCAGATGTTACAACTAAACCGTTTTTCTTACTACCATTTACAGTAAGTTTTGCTGCTTTTGCTTTAGTTGAACCACTAGCATCAGTAATCGCTTTAGTTGTACTCTTCACATAAGCATAGTCAGAACTTGTTTTAACTTTAACGTAATATGTACCTTTGGATGTTGCATATGTAAATTTGCCGTTTGCAGTTGATGAGCTAGTTTCATCAGAGATTGCTTTTTTACTACTATTACATAATGTTACATAACTTGAATATTCACTATCAACATTAATTGTAATTGTGCCTGGTTTAGATACCGTCACTTTGTAATAGACAGGTTTATCATAGCCTTCAAATGAAGAAAGAACTTCAACCTTGTTTGTTAATGTTCTATTTCCTCCGTTCATAAAAACAGTGCCGAATACGAAATTATAAATTTCAACCGGTACTGCAGTTGGTTCATAGATAGTAGTAGAATCATGAACACTAATTTTAAAGTAATATGTACCATCACTAGGTATTACATAATAACCATTTGAATAATTTGCATAGATTTCTTTAGTACATGCATTATCAGTAAATAACTGAACATCTGGCGTCATCTTATCAGTTAAATTGCTTAATCCAGCAGTTATATACAACTTCCCTTTTGTCTCTAATGTAATTGGAACAATTAACTCCGAATCCGTTCCAGTGCTTGCCACATCTACATAGTAGTATTTGTAATTAAATTCAGATCCTTCTATATTGATTTCATTTGTTTCAAGTTCTGTTACTTCAGATCTTGTATCGTAATCAGTTACACTACTTTCAGCTGCAAAAATTTTATTGGCAGGTACTAGGACAAGTGCCATTGCCAACATTGTAAACAGTATTTTCTTTATTTTTTTCATTTTATTCCTCCTATTAATTTGTATTGTACGTACAATATTTGTCTTTTTCATACAATACAAATTATTCCATATTTTTATTTTTTGTCAAACTTTGTGTAAGTTAATTATATTACACTAATTTTTTATTCCTATTTTACTTACTACGCACTCCCACACTATACGTAGCATTTGTTTTTGCCGAAGTTTTAGATATTTTAATATAGTATGTTCCTTTTGGTAGTTTTTCTGTGCCATCTAAGACATAGTAGATAGTACTAACTCCACCATTTGCATTGTTTGCAGGATAGAAGTATCTAGACCCCCAACTTGTTCCCTTCGTATCATAGAAGTCTATCTTTAAACCACCACAGGCTACTGTTCCAGTCACATCTATAATTGTTTTTCTCTTTTTATCGTTAGTAAACTTAAACCAATCGGCTTTACCAGACTTCTCTGTTGATAATGCTAAAGCTTTAACTTCTGAACCATCTACTTTTAATGTACTAGCCTTTTCTTTGCTCGGTCCACTCTTATCCGTAATCCCCTTAGTCGTCTGCATCACATATGCATAGCTAGAAAAAGAGGTAACTTTAATATAATATGTTCCCTTTGATACTGCATACACAAAGGTATGCTCCTTATCCGTTAATTTAGACTCATTAGAAATTGCCTTTTTCTTACTATTACATAAAGTTACGTTACCACCATAAGCAGATTGCATGTTAAAGGAGATACTTCCTGGTTTACTTACAGTTACTTTATAATAAACTGGTTTGTCATAGCTTAAAAAAGCAGTAACTACTTGTTTCCCACTGGATAAGGTCTCATTACGAGAATTTACGAAGAATGAACTAAATTTAAAATAGTTAAAAGTATCAGGCTGCAAAGTTGAATCTGTTACAGAGAACTTAATATAATATGTACCTGTTTTAGTAACGTCTAATTCTCCATAATAGGTGTCATAGTTATAGTATTCGGCCATCTGTGTACATGCTGCATCTGTATACACATCAAGGTAATAAGACTTTTGATCTTGGTATTCGTTTTTAAAATCATATATGTAATACAATCTCCCTTTTTCATCTAGTGTTATTGGTACAACTACGCTCTGACTATTAGGAACATCTATATAATAGCTTTTATAGTTGGCTTCTTCTAAGGTTATGTCTAAATCATTCGTTTTAAACTCTGTTACATCATAGTTTGTATCTGCGTCTATAATTGAACCCTGTACCGATGGTTCTGCGCTTTCATCAGCCAATACCCTACTAGATGGTAAGGCTATTACTATACATGCAATTACAATCATTAAAACTTTTATTAGCTTTTTCATTTTTTACCCTCTTTCTATTTATTTACTTTTCACTATAACAAATGAATTCATTTTTTTCAATAATAAAAACTAAGTATTAATTCCCAGAATAAACAAAGAGCCATACGCATAAGGAATACTCCTTATGCGATGGCCAAATTATATTATATATTAAGCAACCAACTAATCTCGTACGTTACCATAGCAAAGAAAATACGTTTCTGAGTCAAGACAATACTCTATCCTAACCATTGTAAATAAAATCGGTTGCGTGTTGTCGATATGTATCAATTTAACAATTACACATTATGCAGAAACACTATACAGAAATTGCGCATTATCAGATTGAAGCTTTTATTCAACCGACTCCTTTGCTATAATATTAATATACTCAATTTGAAATAATATGTGATTAGATTTACAAATATAATTCCTAAATTTAAGGAGGTATTTCATGGAGTTTTTAAAAGTGTTAGAATCTATTCGTACCCCTCTTCTTGATCGTTTGTTTCTTCTACTAACTTTCTTTGGAGAGGAAGTCCTCGTACTCGCTATCATCTGTTTTCTCTATTGGTGTTATAATAAACGCCTTGCGTATCGAATTTGTTTTTCCTTTTTTACTTCAGGTTTACTTGTTCAGACGTTAAAAATCACGTTTCGAGTGCCAAGACCCTGGATTAAAGATCCTTCCTTTGTTCCTGTAGAAGAGGCCGTCTCAACTGCAACTGGTTATTCTTTCCCAAGCGGCCATACACAGTGCGCAACCGCGCTTTACAGTACATTTGCTTGGAATACGAAGAAGAATCGAAACCGAATTATATGTTACATTATTATATTCAGTGTCATGTTATCACGTATGTATCTTGGGGTACACACCTTGCAAGATGTTCTTGTATCCTTTGGACTTACCTTAATTCTTTCCTATGGAACGAATTATCTTATTAAACGTTTTGAACTACTTGATAAGAACTATAAGATTACCGCACTCATATTAAGTATCATATCAATTATAGTTGCCGTATACTCTCTTATTCTATTACGAGGTTCTATAATTGATACAAAATATGCTGCTGACTGTTGTAAAGCTGCTGGCGCAGGTATTGGTTTTTCACTTGGTTGGTATATTGAATCAACTTATATTCGTTTCAATGAAAAAGCAGCCTCCCCTTCCAAACAGGTAATTAAGTTTTTAATTGGTATTGGTATAGCCGTATTACTAAAAGTAGGTTTAAAGTTCATTCTTGGAAGCACGATTCCTGCTGATATGCTTCGTTATTTTATTCTTGTATTATGGATTACTGTTGTTTATCCATATCTTTTAAAGCGATATGACTCTAACTTATAACTACTTAGCACAGTCAAGACCACCAGCTTAGCTGGTGGCTTGCTCTGCCCCTATAAGGGGCTATT
>JAHZFJ010000005.1:46400-180082 GCA_019421365.1 Lachnospiraceae bacterium | reverse complement strand
TTTTATTATATCAAAATTTTATACCAAGGTGTTACAACTTAATTATACCAGGACATAGTTCTAATTTACTCAAATTTCGCATATAAAAAACTTCGTTTAGAGTTGGTAATTACTATATCATAAGAAAAACTATCTGAACACGTCAGCACTTGATTGAGCAACGCGAAATCTTAGTACTGTTACGTGTGAAGCTAAGCGAGAGCGGGTTTTTCGTTGAATATAGTAATTACCTACTACTCGAAATCCTCAAGTGCAAAAAGTAAATAATTTTTTGTTATTGTATTAAAGCATCATCTAAAATCTTCTTAAGGCTTGCTATATCATCGTATACCAAATAGAATACGAATTTGTCTTTCACAAAGACCTGACCCTCTTTCACTTTTTTGTATTGGTCAGGAAGATATTGTTCCCAGTCAGCTTCATGGGATTTTTTCATTTCATCAAATGCAAGCTTAACCGTTTTCACATCTTTCTCTTCTTTAACTTTCGCTATGATAATACGATCTGCTTTCACATTCATAGGACTCTCATAATAGATTGCTTCTTCAAGTATATTGGGATCAAGTTTCATCATCTCAAGAATAGCCGAACCATTCTCACTTAATAAATCCACTTCATTCCAAGCAAGTTCTTCTTTGGAGGACAGATTCGCGTCCTCTGCTATCTTATCCCCTATGGAATTAATTAGGTCCTGTGTCTTAACATCAACTTCTTTACTCTTTTTGCACCCTACCAGGCTAACCATCAGCGTTACCACTAACATAACTACAATAATCTTTTTCATATGTTCTCCTTCTACTTCGCTACAATTATTCACTTAAACTTCGCGCATAAAAAACTTCATTCAGAGTAGGTAATTGCTATATTCATAAGAAAAACTATCTGAACACGTCAGCACTTGATTTCGTACCGCGAAATCCTAGTACTGCTACGTGTTAAGCTAAGCGTGAGCGAGTTTTTCGTTGAATATCGCAGTTACCTACTCCTCGAAATCTTCAAATGCGAAGTTTGAGTTATTCACTTATTGTTTTGGGAATATTTTCTCCATCTTCTAGTATTTTATTCGTGTTCTCTTTGCTATTTTCCTTACATTCCAGATTAGTTTGATCTAACAAAATTTTAATCATCTGCTTACGGAACTCATTCATTTCATTGTCATTTAGCTCTTCAAACTTAATGACTTTATCCGGATAATATATATAATTTTCAAATTTCAACTTATCCATTGACTTTTTCTCCCTAAATTAACTTCCATTTAATTACGCTTAAAACAGTATATCACGCATATTGGTCAAATATTACGTAATATCATATACTAAGGTAATACATTAGGATTTGAGAGCTATGAATACTGCTGCTATTTACATACGAGTTAGTACCGAAGATCAATCTGATTATTCTCCCGACGCGCAAAAACGTCTTTTATTAACATACGCCAAACAGAATAATTTCCTAGTCCCAGACGAATATATCTTTATCGATGAAGGGATCTCTGGAAGGAGAGCCGATAAACGTCCTGCTTTCATGCATATGATTCGTATGGCAAAGAAAAAGCCACGTCCCTTTGATGTCATTCTTGTTCATAAATTTGATCGGTTTAGCCGCTCAAGAGAAGACAGTATCTTATATAAATCATTATTAAGAAGAGAATGTGGAATACGCGTAATTAGTATCACGGAACACTTAGAGGATGACAAATTCTCTATTATTCTTGAAGCAATATTAGAAGCTATGGCGGAATACTATTCCCTTAATCTATCTGATGAAGTTTTAAAAGGAATGACTGAAAAAGCTATTCGTGGTGGTTATCAAGCTGCCCCTCCGCTTGGCTACGAAATCAGGCATGCTAGGGAAATCCCAACAATCAAGGAAGATGAAGCACAAATCGTACGTACAATCTTTGAACTTTTCCTAAACTTTCACCAATCCCCTTATGAAATAGCTAAAGAATTAAATCGCAAAGGCTTTCTAACCAAGCGAAATAACCCTTTTGAAAAACGTACGATTGAATACATTCTTAAAAATCCATTCTATGCCGGTTATATACGCTTTCAAATAAAACGAGATGCTTCCACTTCTATACTAACGAAAGGGCTTCATGAGCCTGTTGTTACTGAAGAGGAATACCAAGCTGTAAAAACTTATTTTGCAAGTAGAATTAGGAAACCAAAAGATCATTCCATAGGTTGTAAACATTGGTTATCAGGAATTGTTAAATGTAGTAATTGTGGTAATTCCCTTCTCGTTTTTAAACGAAAACTTGAAAATCAAAACAAAACCTACTATAATCTACAATGTTGCGGTTATCAAAAGGGACGATGTCTTCAATCTCATCAACTTAGTGAGAAGAAGCTTTTATCCACACTGACCTCTTCACTTATGGATATTTATCCACAAAATAGCAATATATACCAACTATCTGTTCACACTATGCACACCTCAGCCGAAAGTCTTAAGGCTAACAAAGAAGAATTGCATAAACTCTCAATGCGATTGCAACGTGCAAAAGATGCTTATCTTAATGGTATCGATAGCTTAGAAGAATACACCTTAACCAAGCTTACGTTAACCAAAGAAGTTGAACAAATTGAAGAAGATCTACATAAGGCTTCAAATAACACCGATCCAGAATTAACCAATCCCATATACCTTTCTCTGGCAGAAATACTGCAATCTGAAATAGTATCGAGTTCAGATAAACAAATCATACTATCAAGCCTAATTCACCACATTGTATATGATAAAACCAATGCTACACTACGTTTCTATTACTTCGCTCCTAATTATATCCAATAAAATAAAACATATAGTAGTAAGTCAGGGCTAAATAACCCTGACTTACTACTCAAATATAAAAATTATTAACTCAAACTTCGCTCATAAAAACTTCATTTAGAGTAGGTAGCTGCTATATTCACAAGAAAAACTATCTGAACACGTCAGCACTTGATTGAGCAACGCGAAATCTTAGTACTGCTACGTGTGAAGCTAAGCGAAAGCGGGTTTTTCATTGAATATATCAGTTACCTACTCCTCGAAATCTTCAATTGCGAAGTTTGAGTTATTTAACTTTTCTGTTGTGTTACACTGTTAGATCTCATACCAAATGATTTCGTTTGCCTCTAACTCAAGTTCAAAGCAACTCGAATCTCCTCGGTAAATTGTTGTTTTTTGTGGTTCATACGTATTATTAACCACACAGTACTTATTGTTCTTTACATAAGCATGCACTTCTACATTGAAGTTACTAGAGAACCATTTCTTTAAATTATCTTCCTCATGAGAACTCCAAAGTATGCTTCGATAAAGGACTCTACTGTTTTCAAAACTATATGGTAGGCCGCTTAGATAAACACTTCTTCCTTTACCAAATTCATTCACTGCCATCTGTACTTCTTTATCTTTTTGTACAAGAATTGTAGTTCCTTCTAAGGCATACATATTCTTCTTGCCTTCACCAAAATCCACTTCTTTCGTACAATCATTCGTGATAAAGTGAGTGTCAACCTGATCCCAGTTATATTTATCATAGTTTAAAGTAAATCCTGTTTCCTTCTCTACTCCAAACACATTCGCTAACTGAATATATTGTCCCTGGTATTGATGTCCACTTGGTTCACCTATTCCAATCAAACCGCCGCCTTCATAAACAAACTGACGAATTGCACTTGAGATATCAGCATCTTCCCAAGCTTCTCCACCGGTATGAGCCGTATCTCCATCACCAACATTAATGATAACATCAATATCTTTTAATATATTTGAATCATTTCTTATATCATCAAAGCTAATAAAAGATACTTCAAATGGTGTTCCACTTAAAGTTTCAATAACACCAGCGTAACTATAATTCTGTTTCTGGTAAAGTGCATGGTGTACCATGTGAGCACCCCAAGCTCGCATCTTACCCCAGCTATTTAACACAGCTACACGTTTGATACAGTATGGTGTTGTACCTTTAATGTTTTGATATAGTACACGAAATTCATTACAGACAGATTCCACATAATCAATAAACTCTGGAAACTGGTATGCAAGTTTTAAGTAACCGCCATATCCAATTCGATCAATAGGCTTTCTTAAAATGGCACGTCTTGCGGTAACCCAATTGACTTTTGCTTCCTTTACAGGGTCTCCCCCATCATAGAAGGTATCTGGGAAGAAGTACGGTAAGAATCTTCCTTCCGTGTACTTCACCCCTTCGATATCACTGATTAAGCGAAGAGTACTACCATTTCCAACACTTCCAACAACCGCATCTAGTCCAATTGACTGAAATTCCTCCATAAAAGGTTCCGTACCAATCCAGTGGTCCCCAAGAAACATCATGGCTTCTTTCTTATATTCATGAGTAATATCCACCATCTCCTTGGCTAGCTTTGCAACTTCACGTCTTTGAAATGCTTGAAAATCCTTGAATTCTTTACTTGGTATGCGGTATTGATTATTATAATACCCCTGATCAATGATGAATTCTGGACGGAAAGTATATCCCACTTCCTTTTCAAACTGTTCCAAGATATAAGGCGATACTGATGCAGAATATCCGTACCAATCTACATACTTCTCACGCAACATCTCGTCAAAGATTAAAGTAAACTGGTGGAAAAATGTTGTATAACGTATAACATCTACATAAGGATGCTCTTCAATAAATTTACGAAGTCGCATCATAGAGTACTCACGAGTCTTTGGCTGTCTAACATCAAAGGTAATCTGATGCTCTACTCCCTGCCAGCCATTTACTACCGCATTATACATATGGACTGGGTCCCATATTAGATAAGCTAGAAAACTAACTGTATAATTATGAAATAGACTACAATTTGTAATTACAACTTCTCCGTTTTCCTTATCATAAGTCCAGTCCTTGGTAGAAACTACACATCCCGTACTCCGATCAATCACTTCCCACCAGCGATATTTATCGTCACGGTCATTGACCTTCATCAGATCTGATGCGATTCCTTTTAGTAATGGAATACGTAAAGAACTTTCCGTTGCAGTATAGAATGCTGTCATAATATAGCATTGTTGAACCTCTTCTGGATGTTCTTTTGCCCATTCATTATCCTTACGAGTTGTGTAATATGTGCTATACACTTTTGCATCAACTGCCTTTAATTCTTCTGGATAATCTGTACCGTC
This sequence comes from Lachnospiraceae bacterium, assembly GCA_019421365.1. GTDB lineage: Bacteria > Bacillota > Clostridia > Lachnospirales > Lachnospiraceae > Anaerosporobacter. Next base: position 174,934 of record JAHZFJ010000005.1, on the reverse strand, counting down.
ACAGTCACGGATAGCATCCGCTCCCCATCTATTCAATAACTCTATCGTTTCTGGAACAACGTCAACATCTGTTGGTATGGTGACGTGTCCAGATAGTATCCTATCTTTATTCATATTGACCTCTATTCCTGCGCATGATTGTCACGCACTTACTCTTTTCCTTGGCACCTCTAGTAAGACTGTACCAACAATAGGCACACCCCACTAAAGGACATATATTATGTAAAATTTATTTACTTATATTTTCTGTTATAAAGATACAACAATAATAATATTCCACATAAACCTGCTAGCATTATACCTAACCCCTGATAACTAACGTTCTTCTGACCTATGATGACTAAACCGACGCAGATGGCAAGGCATATACATTTTAGAATAATTCCTAGCACTTTCATTGTATTTTCCATATAGCACCTATCCTTTCAATCCACCAAGTGTCATTCCCTGAGTTAGCTTCTTTTGTACTATCATATATAGAATCAAGGTTGGTAACATAACTAAAACAAGTCCTGCATACATACGACCATATTGGGCGGCAGCATTCTGTGCTTTCATCAGGTTCATTAATCCAACTGGTAACGTCTTTGGCCCCTTTGGATCCGATAACAAGGTGATTGCTATGATGTACTCATTCCAAAACGACAGGAAGTTAAATAATATTACTGTAATAATACTTGGTCTAGCCATAGGCAATATGACTTTTACCATCGTCCTAAAATAACCACTACCATCAATATACGCTGCTTCTTCATACGTCTTTGATATGGTTACAAAATAACCAGACAATAAGTAGATGGTAAATGGAAGCGCAGTCGCGGCATAAACTAGAGCCAACATATAGATGTTATTCAAGAAAATTGGCGACATTCCAAAACCTTTGAGCGCATTATCTGCATCAATAAACATTAAGAAAATTGGAACCACAATATAATTTACATTGATAAAGAGTCCGGCCATAAAAAGTACATTTAAGATCTTACGTAGTTTGAATTTGAACCTGCTTAAGCAATAAGCAGCTGGTAGCGCTACTACTAAGAGTATTGCAAGTGCAACAGCTGTAACAATCACACTGTTCAACATATATTCTCCCATACGAGCGCTGCTCCAAGCCTCCTTGAAGTTGTTTAAATAAACAGACGCAGGGAGTTTCCATGGACTTTGATAGAATTCACTATTTTGCTTGATTGACGCTAGGAATACCCAGCCTACTGGTACAATAATTGAAATTGCTAACAAGCCCAGTACGATATATATAAATATTTTCGATAATGGAAGTTTTTTTCCTTTTTTCATGTGTTCTCCCCCCTACAATTCTATTGGTTCACGCTTGGTAATCAAGTTCACTATTCCACTTAATGCGAATGAGAACAAGAACACTACAACACCAATCGCCATACCATATCCGTAACTAGAATTGGTGTAAGCCTGTTTGTACATATAGCTTAAGAACACCTCTGTACTACCATCTGGTCCTCCACTTGTCATCGCCTTTACAAGCATAAAACTAAGGTTAATATTACTTATGATAAAGAAAGTTAATGTCGTTCTGATATTGGACCAAATTAACGGAATTGTTAAAGTAAAAAACTGACGGATACGACCAGCACCTTCAATACTTGCACTTTCATATACACTTTCAGGGACACTTGCCATACTTGACATATACATAACCATGTAATAACCTACGGCTTGCCATATCATCGCAATAGCAATTGAAAAGATAACTATTTTCTGATCTCCTAACCAATAAATTGGTTCACTACCCTTACCTCGAAATAAAGATAAAATACTATTTAACAATCCATTTTGTGAATCAAAAATTGCACTAAAAATTGCACTGATGATTACAATTGATAAGATGTTTGGTATGTAAAAAACGATTCTGAAGAAATTCTGACCAACGATTTTCTCTCTAGTTAATATTGCTGCGAATACAAGAGCAAACGCTATCGTTACTATACTAACTATAATAATTAATAGCACCGTATTCTCGAAAGATTGCAAGAACTTCATATCATTTGCAAGCTTTTTAAAGTTATCTAATCCTACAAAGGTTTTATTTGGCGAATATCCACCCCATTTATATAGAGACATTTTAAATATATTAATCGTTGGTACGATCATAAAGATCGTAAACAAAATTACTGCAGGTGCTACGCATAAGAATATAAATATGGATTTTTCTCTATTTTTCATGTCTATCTCCTATTATAAAAACGGCGAGTAAAAAATCTGCTCGCCGTTTTGTATTCGCCTACTCGTTACTAAAAAGTATGCTTTCTTTGTTTCATTATTTTAATGCAGCACGGAGCAAGTCACTATCTTTTTTAATTAGTTCAATCCATTGAGCCTTTGTTTTGTCTCCACTTACTAAAGAGTTTACTGTACCGAATACGGTATCAGAGAAATTAACACCCTCAACTGGATCTGTAGTTGCGAAACCGCCTAAAGCAGCCTTAGCACCATTATCATAGATACTATAAAACATCTTGTTGTCGCCTTCTAGTGTATCAGCAAAATCAACGATTGGTTGGATAGCACCTGATTCCGCAAAGATCTGAGCTGCTTCATCAGAATACATATAAGCAACAAATTGTTTTGCTGCATCTTTGTTTTCAGCTGCTGCTGGAATCCATAATTGCTCAAACCAAGTAAATGAATAAGAATCTCCTCCCTCAGTAATAGCTGGAAGTGCTGTGAATCCCCATTCAAATCCATCAGCGTGAGGAGCATCTGCCATTTCTCCAACAACCCAAGTACCATTTGGCATAAATAATGCTTTGTTATCTAAGATTAACTGCTGATTCTTTACGAAGTTGTCATTGTTTGCATTAGAAGGAACTGATTTCTCTGTATAAGAAGCCAACTTTTCAACAATGTCAAATGCTGTGTTTGCTTCTGGAGTATCCCAAATACCTTCAGTATATGTAGTCGCTTTTTCAAAGAAGTCTGCACCGCCTGCTTCATAAAGAAGAGCGTAGAAGAATGCATCAAAATATCCTGCTGTTGGGTATGCAAACAATGCAATACCTTCTGCTTTTGCTTTCTCTCCAAGTTCCCACATCTCATCCCAAGTTGTTGGAACTGTCCAGCCTTTTTCATTAAATAAGCCTTGGTTAAAGAATAAACCACATGGACTGTAGAACATAGGAGCCATGTAAGTTCTACCATCGTTATAAGGATTTGTTAAAGAAGATTCTGTAAATCCACCAGCTATCTTATCGATAACTTTCTTATCTTCTCCTGGAACAGTCATACTTAATACATCAGTAATGTCTTCTAAACCATTTTCTTTGATTAGAGTCTCTGTTAAAGCTGCTGGGCGGCCTGTTGCTAAATGTACAACGTCTGGATAATCACCAGCTTTCATTCCTGCACCAATAACATCTTCTAATAACTTATCTGTTGTAAGTTCCACTTTAATACCTGTCTTAGCTTCAAATGCTGCACAAACCTTCGTCCACATTTCAGAACCATAAGCTGTTTCGATCGCTGCTACTTTTATTGTAACATCGCTTTTTGTTTCTTCTGGTTGAGTAGTTTCTTCCTCTTGTGTCTCGTTCGTGGGTTCTGTAGTTCCCGTAGGTGTTGTTGTATCACCATTGTTTGTTGTGTCTTTTTTGCCACAACCAGCGAGGGAACTCATTATCAATGTAAGTACTAATAAAATACAACCAATTTTTTTCATATATTTATCCTCCTTTATGACTATGTACTAAGTATACAATACTGAATTAAATAAACAATAGAAATATTGCTTTCTTCTTTATAAATCTTGCTGTATAATATATAATATAAACAATCAACCATTATATTAGCAGAACCTTTTTGTATATTATTCACATAATAGTAAGGAGGCATTTTATGAGTAATAGTCGATACAATTTCACGACAGATAATGACTGTGAAGCGTCCATGATTCATGGAGATGATTCTACCCTTTCCTATACGTTTAACCCTGATGTTAAGCATGGTAGCCAAGCAATTAATGTAACTTTGCTATATGTAGCTTTATCTAAATACGGGAATGACTGGATTAGTCTTCCACACTCTCACAACTTTACAGAATTCTTCTATATCACGAATGGTACAGGGAAGTTCTCTGTTGAGTCTGAGATCTTAGATGTCAAAGCAAATGACTTAATCATTCTTAATCCAACTATTGAACATACCGAGATCTCTAATCCTTCTAAACCAATGGAGTATATTGTATTAGGGGTAGAGGGAATTAAGTTTCAAGCTGAGGACCAAGATTACATTATCTTAAATAGCTCCACTTATAAATCTGATTTGCATCTATACTTTAATACGCTTGCCCACGAGATGAAACGTGACCAGTCATATCGAGACTTTGTCTGTCAGAATTTATTGAATATCATATTCACGCTGATCCTTCGCAATGAAGCATTTAAGATATCCTTGGTCACAGGGCCTAGTTTAACAAGGGAATGTAATATTGCAAAAAAATACATCGAGGAACACTTCCGAGAGAATATCACAGTCGATACTCTTAGTTCCCTTGTGCACCTGAATAAATACTATTTTGTACATAATTTTTCAAAGCAATTTGGAACCTCGCCAATTAATTATCTGAACAAAAGACGTATTGAAGAGAGTAAACATCTTCTAGCAAGTACCTCCCATTCTTTATCGTCCATCTCTCAGATTGTTGGGTTCTCTTCACCAAGTTACTTTTCACAGGCGTTTAAGAAGATGACAAATCTCACGCCTCAGGAATATAAGCGAATGTGTCAATCTACGATTTCCGTTTCGCGTTAGATAACAATGGGTGTCAAAAGCCTCTCTTAAAACTTGACGTTTCAAATTTAAAATTGACTTTTAACACCCGAATAGATTACTTACAATATCCGTTTGGATTGTTACACTGCCAACGATATGCATCCTCACACATCTCTGAGAGCTCTATCGCTGCAGTAAATCCGAGTTCTTCTTTTGCTAAACTTGGATCTGCATAGCAAGTTGCAATATCTCCTGGTCTTCTTTCTTTCACTGCATATGGAATCGGCTTTTTGCAAACTTCTGCAAAAGCAGCCACCATTTCTAATACGCTATAGCCCTTGCCAGTACCTAAATTATAAGTCTTAACACCTTCGATCTGGTTAAGTTTCTCAATTGATTTCACATGGCCAATTGCAAGGTCGGTTACATGGATATAATCTCTTACTCCACTTCCATCCTTTGTATCATAATCAGCTCCAAAAACCTGAAGTTCCTTTAACTTACCAACCGCTACTTGTGTAATGTATGGAACGAGATTGTTAGGAATTCCATGTGGATCTTCTCCAATCATGCCACTCTTATCTGCACCTATTGGATTAAAATAACGTAACAAAATAATCTTCCATTCGCTATCAGCAACCACTAAATCTCTTAACATCTCTTCCTGCATTAACTTTGTTCTGCCATATGGATTGGTTACAGAAAGTGGAAAATCCTCTTTAATTGGAACAGTCTGCGGATTACCATATACAGTAGCAGAAGAGCTGAATACTAATTTCTTAACATTAAACTCTGTCATCACTTCACAAAGCACGAGGGTTGAAACCAAATTGTTGTAATAATAGACAAGTGGCTTATGTACAGATTCTCCAACTGATTTCAAACCTGCAAAGTGAATTACAGCCTCAATCTTCTCCTGTTCAAATATCTTACTTAAGTTTTCCTTATCTTCAACATTGAATTGATAAAATGTTAATTCTTTACCCGCTAGTTTTTCAACTCTCTTTAGCGCCTCCTCTGAAGAATTACTAAGATTATCTACAACTACCACATCATATCCTTTTCTTAACAACTCAAGACATGTATGGCTCCCTATATATCCTGCACCACCTGTGACTAATATCGACATATGTTACCTCCTTATAGTTTTTGAAACGATTTCATTCATTTCATCCCATTTTTGTTCCATATCTAAAACCAATGACATCTGTGTACGACAACGATCCAAATTATGTTCTGGTCTGTGAATTCTAAAATACACATCACCTTCAATATAGTCTGTTAGAAAGCGCATTCCACATTCCAAAGTCATAGTTTTCGCTCCATAAGGTAGCAACGTAATCTCTGCCTCTGTTAAACTTCCTTCGCAACCTTCTAGATAGCCTTGAACATATTGTTCAAATAAATCTAAATCCAAATTAACCTTAGACAAATCCTTCTCATCCTCTGCTGCTGTGTTGGCACCAAAACGAATTGAATCTCCAAAATCATAGATTGATAATCCTGGCATTACGGTATCTAAGTCAATGACACACAAACCATTTCCTGTCTTATTATCTATCATAACATTATTAAGCTTGGTATCATTATGAGTAACACGAAGTGGAATCTTTCCTTCTTCTAAACCTCTTCTACAATACTGCATATCCTCTTCTCTTTTGATAAAAAACATAATCTCGTCCTTTACCTCTTTGACACGATTACATTTATCTTCTTTCACTGCCTGTAAGAATGTTTCATATCGTAATGGTGTATTGTGAAAATTCGGTATTACCTCATACAAACTTGATGCATCAAATTTAGATAGTAATTTTTGAAATCTACCAAAAGCAACTGCACTTTGATAGAAGTCTTCTGGTTTACTTACCTGCTCAAAGCAGGTTGCATCTTCTATAAAAAGATACATTCTAAAGTAATTCCCTTCACTATCTTGATAAAAGGAATTCCCCTCCTTTGTTTTGATTACCGTCATCACTTCTCTATTAACGTCTCCTCCAATTCTTTCTACTTCCTCTCTTAAGAACGAGGTTACTTGAGTGATGTTAAACATTAATTGTTCCGGATTCTTAAAGATACTATGATTAATACGTTGCATTATGTACCTTGTTTGTTTTGAGTCCTTCTTAAAGACTACTGCAAACGTGTCATTAATATGCCCGTTGCCATACCTTTCATAACTAACAAACTCTCCTTCTACCTTGAACTGCTCTATTGCTTTTTCTATTAATTCAACCTTTATCTCATTTGCCATATTAAATATGCTCCTTCTACCACAAGTTTGTAGGGTATACTCCTTGTTCCTTTAATTTTGCTATCTCTTTTAGGACAATCTCTTTATCCTCTCTATATGTAACACCAAACCACTTATCATCTGAATGCAACACTTTAACTTGCACTTTTTGTTTCTCAATCATATGTTGAACAACCGTTGGTAAAAAAAACTCGCTTTTTAGTGGATTATTCGAAACTTCATTATCTAAAAATATAGTGAACTCTTTCTCTAGTTCATTCATGATATTCTCTTTAAATCCCCAAAGATTCATAGATACTGTACTATCAATAGAGATATCTTGCCATATATCCTGATCACTATCATAGAATTTCACACCATCTTCAAATTTTTCAATCTTTGTTCTTTCTGTAATTTCTGTTAAGAAGCCTTCCTCGTTAACATCACATACTCCTCTTGCAACAGAACCGTTTTCCGTTAAAGTATTTTTTAGCTGGTAACCAACCATGGTATACAGATTATTCTGATTTTCATTAATGGAGTTTAAGAAATCATAGATTTTAGTAAACGCCTCTCTACCATAGAAATCATCTGCATTAATTACTGCAAAAGGTCCCTTAACTTTGTCCTTACAACATAATATTGCATGACCAGTTCCCCAAGGTTTCATTCTACCTTCTGGTATTATAAAGTTTTCTGGCACCTTCGTAACCTCTTGGAAAACGTAATCAACGTCAACTATCTTCTCAATACGATTTCCTATTACTTCTTTAAACTCTTCTTTCATTTCTTTCTTAATAATAAAAATCACTTTTCTAAATCCTGCTTTAATTGCGTCAAATATAGAGAAATCAATAATAATATGTCCTTGTTCATCAACAGAATCAATTTGCTTTAGACCGCCGTATCTACTTCCCATTCCAGCAGCCATAATTACTAAAACTGGCTTTTCCATCCTTATGCTTCCTTTCTACCATTATATTACGTAACAATCGCCTATATGTTACGTAATATTTTCTTTTGTTACGCTATCATCTTAGCATTTGTTATATGTTTTGTAAATAGAAAAAATCTTAATTTATAAATTAAATTTCTCTATTAACTATAGCTACCAATAAATATTGACATTTTACTCTATATGAGGTAAAGTAAACACATAACGTAACATTAACTAAACAAAATCTCAACTACATTAAACATTGAAGGGAGTTTCCAGCTATGAGTACTATACGAGAAGTTGCAAAATTAGCAAACGTCTCTATTGCTACTGTCTCTCGTGTTCTAAATCAAGATACCAAATATAAAATGACCGAAGAAACAAAAAACAGAGTGCTAGATGCCGTTACACAATTAAATTATGTACCTACTAAATTACAGCAAAAGAAATCGTCAAATTCCCTCCCTACAACTGAACTTACAGCGAAGATTGGCTGCATCTTAAGAGTTACCAAGAAAGGCTATAACGATCCCTACTACATGTCAATTCTAGCAGGAGTAGAGACACATTTACGAACCGTAGGAATCGATTTAGCTTTCATTAAACCTGCAGCAATTTTAGATGATAAGAATTGTCTAGTTACTACATTCAGTGACTCTTTAGATGGTTTAATTCTTATGGAACCCTTAAAAGAAGATATTTATCAGTATATAAAAAAATGTGTTCCCCATATTGTAGGTATTGATACTTTAAGAGATGATATTGATGATGTAGGATATGATCATCTACAAAATGGTATCTTAGCAACGAATCATCTAATTAAGAAAGGACATAAAGAAATTGGATTCATCGGAGGAAGCGGGGATTCTCAAGATATCAAAGATAGTCAGCGTTACCAAGGCTACTTAATCGCTATGCATAAAGCCGGCTTACCTATCCATGACGAATGGATCATCGATTGTAATTGGAATGAAGATGAATGTGTTACAAAGGTTGATGAATTATGTAAAAGTAACAACTATCCAACGGCATTCTTTGCTGCAAGTGACTTAATGGCTATGGCTGCAATGAAAAGTTTCTATACAAATGGTATCCCTGTCCCAAAAAGAGTTGCTGTCATTGGCATGTCCGACATCGAAATGTCTCAGTATTCCAATCCTCCACTAACTACCTATCATGTACCAAAAGAGGAAATTGGAGCAGTTGCAGCGAACTTACTTCTTTCAAGAATCAAAGGATATCAAACATTGCCTCAAAAAATAATATTACCTACTAAATTTATTGATAGATGCTCAACCTGATGTACGAATATTATCACCCTATTCTACTACTACGCCCTTTATTACAATAAGGATGACCCAATGGGGCTCTAAATATCTTGGAGATCAAGGCTATAGTGCTATTGAGATTCTTCGTAATTTCTATGGCGAAAATATGTATATTAATACTGCCGATGAAATTGCAGGTGTTCCTTCTTCTTGGCCAGGGTATGACTTGACAGTAGGTAGTAGTGGCGCTAAAGTTAAACAAATGCAAGAACAATTGAATGTTATTGCTGGAAATTATCCATTAATTCCAAAGATTGCTGCTGATGGAATATATGGTCCAAAGACCAAAGAAGCCGTGCAAGTATTCCAAGAAATATTCAATCTTCCTGCTACTGGTGTTGTTGATTTTCCAACATGGTATAAGATTTCACAAATTTATGTTGGTGTATCAAGAATTGCTGAACTTGTTTAATCACTTATTCGGTCGATCATATTATCAATATGTAACTCTATAAAAAACGAAAACACGACATTCTATATGTAACTTATATAAGTTACATATGATATGTCGTGTTTTCGTTTCTATTACTAATACCTTTACTTAACAGTAACAGTCTTTTTGAAAGTAGTCTTCTTGCCATTCTCAAGATTTACTGTAATTGTTATTGTTACTTTACCGGCTTTCTTAGCTGTTACTTTACCCACTTTATCAACTGTAGCAACACTAGAATTACTTGATTTATAAGTTACCATAGCGAGCATTATCTCATCTCCATACTTGTAAGTATTGCTAGCACTAAAATTCGGAACTACGGCAATTACTTCTGGTAATGTAGGTGCAACTGTTAATGTTTTACCTTTCTTTAAGGTTGTTTTTTTAGTAGAACAAGTAATTTGTTTTAACAAACTTGTTTTAACTAATGTATTTGCCTCATTCTCAACTATAACAAGTTTATCTACGTATTTGGTATTCAAATTGATGAATCCATCTTTATCAACCGTGTATTTGACTTTGGACATACTTTCTAGTTTGCCACTCTCTTCGTTGTAATGATATAGATACAATTTCTTACCTGTTTGATAACCAAGTTGTGCTTTTACATTAACTTTTAGTACTGTTCCACTAGGTACTTTACTCGTATCATCTACAGATAAGATATATCCTAATGTGTTATTCTTATCTTTGTTAATCAATCCATCTACCAACTTGTTCGTTTCTGAATCCGATAGTTTTAATGCTAGGTTTACATCGCTTAAGGAATCGTTTGAATTCTTCAATTGTGTGCCATCAAACACCCATGCATACCAGATTGTATTCGTTTCATCAACAATATTAATTTGCATCTTCTTACCAGTTTTTTGTAAAGCGGATAATATATCCTTGCTAACATCAATAGAATTAATGTTTATCTTACTTGCACTTGATAAGAAATCCTTATTTATATTGATATTAGAATAAATTGAAGTAACTTCATCTGAACTTATCTTATTAATTAGATTGTCTGTAGCAGGTATCTTGAGTGTAAGATCATTTTTATCTGTTTGTTGATTATTATTAACTAAATTTTCAACAATCTTCTTATTCACATCTATGACAACAAGTAAAGTACCATTATTAACTTGCGTTTTCATGGTTGCTGGAATTATAAGTTGATCTGTGTTACCGGAATCCTCTGTACCAATATTTTCAGTGGTGATTGGTGCCTCTTCACTCGTTTCATTATCGTTTGATGAATCATTCCCCGAAGAACCATTATTGGAAGACTCGTTGCCTATTACTTCAACATAGAATGCCGCTGTTTTCCCTTGGTATGTTACCGTTACTATTTGATATCCATCTTTATTAGGATCAAAACCACTAAATGTAACTGATGATAGGTCAGTAATGCTACTTTGTGATCCGTCACTATAATAAGCTACGATTTCTAATCCTCTCGTATCTAATGTTTCTCCAGCTTGATACGTAACTTTATCTGGTTGTGATACAATCTGAATTCCAGCAAGAGTTGCGCCCGTCTCGTAATCAGTTACAGTCACAGTGAATGTGGTTGTCTTTTCCTTATATGTAACGGTAAGTTCTTGAATTCCTAACTTGCTACTATCAAATTCGGTAACAGAAAGAGCTCTGGTATCATCAATGTCAAGATGACTTCCATCTTCAAATTCTGCTCGTATCACCAGACCATTCAGATTAAGTTCTTCTCCAACACCGTAAATTGTTTTATTCGGAGGAGATATCACAGATATTTCAGTTGGATCTAATATTACTCCCCCTGATACTACATTAATTGTGAATGAAGTAGTAAATCCCCTATACGTAATCGTTATAATCTGTTCTCCTACTGTATCTTGATCAATTGCACTTGGCGTAAATAAAGTTGGATCTGTTAAATCATCTGATGAACCATCTTCATAATTAACAGTTACTTCAATTCCTGATAAATCTACAATTGCTTCACTTGTAGCATATTCTACTCTAGTTGGAGCCTTCTTCACTTCAATACTTGTAATGGTTTTATTCGCTGGTGCCCCATATACGGAACCAATTGCATCAATACCATCTAAAGTAAACGATCCGCTCTCTACCACAACTTTAATTGTATGTGATCCATCTTCTAGACCTCTCATAAAGTAGGAACAATCGCGATTTCCAGTGGCAGCGATTGCTACGTTATCATCAACTAATACTCCATCAACATAAACGTCAATAACAGCTGCAGCTGTGGCACCGAATAAATTGAATCCTGTTCCTGTAAAATCACTAGTAAATGATGTAGTTTCTGCTGAATCATGAATCTTGAATTTAACAATACTTGCATATCCAGTAGCTTGTTCGATCTTAACAGTATGCGTACCATCTGTTAATCCCGATACACTATACACTAATCCACCACCTGTACCAAGATCTGCGCTACCATGTAATATACCATCTACATAGACATTTACATTCGTTCCACTAGATTGAGAACCACCATAAAAATCAAACCCTGTGCCAGCAAAAGTCACTTCTGCATAAGCACCAGCCACATTCGTATAGGCATTTCCATAATTCAATGTCCAACTTCCACCAGCTGGATGGTAATAGTAAATCTTGTTCATCTCTCCTGCTACTCCTGCTTTTGCATCATAGCTGATAGAACCAGATTCCGAACCTTCCATTAATGTTCTGTTATAATGTGCATATCCCGATTGTTTGAATGTCCAACCTGTGTTACTAAAAGTAACTTCTTTGCTTGCATCATCATATTTTTCTGAATATGGTGCATAACCATCAACTGGCTCAACAAGTAAATTATCATAATAAGTATTGTAATAGCCGCTTATGATGCTAAGACGTCCACAAAGATTTGGACTTGTTGTATCTGTATGAGTTACAATTTCTACACCATCTACATAAGCAACGATTACATTCTCTTTCCCTTCAATGGCTATATTATGCCAAATTGTGTTGTCAAAGTTATCAACGGTACCTTCCGCAACAGTATTCCCACTATCTGTTAACTTATATTTACCATCACTATAGATTCTGATAGCATAAGCAGACGAATCACTTCCACCAGATGCTTCATTCTGACGGATACCTAAGCCGGCAAAATTATTGTCTGTTCCCGAATTATCAATCTTAACATCAATACTCGCCTTATAGTTTGCCCATCTTTGGTCACCTAACCAAGTATTCGGTGTATATGTCGTATAGATTCCCCCACCCCATACGTTCCATTCAGCACCAATAATATCTTGTGTGATTACCTGTGTTAGAACATGATTGGCAGTATTCGAGTTCTCTTCCTCTACATCAAAAGCACCTCTTTGATCCGCTGTATAACGTGGAGTTCCTGCTCTTCTTTCAAGATATGTCATACCATTTTCATCAACTGCATATTCCAAATATTCAAAATCATCCGTATAAGGTAATGCAAGAATATCATTCGTAGCACTAGATTCATTCTGTCCGACTACATAAGAAGTACCTTTATCTAATAATGTTGTAACAGTAATCATAGAATAAGGCTTAACAGTGATATTAAAGTAACTTACTCCACCTCCTGAAGTTACAGTTGGAGAAACCGTATCAATCTTTTGCAACCAGTTAGCATCGTATTCTTCGCCTTCATCGGGTCCTCTTGTTTCCCAAACATTTAAATCATTCTTATATGTATCTAAGTTCTTAACTTGTACTTGATATACTCTTTCTTTTTCCGTGTTGTTAGCAAAAATCATTGAATAGTCATCAGTATCAGGATCTGTAATCGTTAGGTAATGGTTTGTACCTGTATTGGCAACGACACCACCATCACTATATGTTCCATCACCATAGCAAGCTCCCTCAATATAGTTCCAACCGATTTCTGAGAATAAAGTGAAATGTTGCACTACTTGAAGTCCACCATCGGCTTCATAATATCCTGACCAAGGATAGAACGCTCCAATTAATTGTTTGGGACTATATGCACTTCCCTGATAAAAACCAGCAATTGCAGGTTGGAACTCCCATCTTGTCATCTTTGCAGCGTAAGCTGTATCTGCGTATTTGTAAGAACTGATATAACGCGTAGCGAGATCTATTATACCAATTGTTCCACCAACACCACCTAACTCTGGTTGTGCATTAATACGTTCTTTCGCATTAATCATTGGTGCAACGCCTTCACTGTACCACACTTCTTTACCATATTCTTCATTTAACTTTGTAAGCGCTGCATTTCCCTTAATTGTATAATGGTCGCCAATTACATCAATTAATTCTAATAACTCTGGATCAGCTAACATAGAATTGGCAATTGCTGCACTTCCACTATGAGAATCTGTTGCAACAATTTTAATTGCACTATAATCATATCTACCTTCTGTTTCAGCGTTTAATCTTTGTGCACAGTATTTGATCCATGCAAGGTTATCACTTACTGAGATGGAACCTTTTCCTGCATTGTTTTCGTTTTGCCCTGGACTTATGTAGGATAATTTAATACCGAATTCATCGTATGCGGCATCAATTGTTTCTTTATACCATTTGTATCTAGCTTCGTATCCGCCCTTCCAGGTCCAGTTTGGTTCTCCCCAACGAAGTGCTTCAACTGTAATATTAGGATTGATTGTTAATGCATCTGCTGCGAAAACCCAACCAGCTCCTCGACGTACATTAGCATCCTCATCTTCATAACGCATTGTTGCTGGTTCTGTCCCTGATGAAGAGTTGACATCGCCACCAAGTTCAACCTTAACATGGCTAAGACCTGCTCCAGTTTCTGTATTAAAGAGCATGTTCATCATTTCCCAATACTCTTTTGGATTTTCTTCTTTGTAATCAATTAATAAGTTCGATGTATTATTACAAGTAACAGCACCAAACCCTTGAAATTTGTTTACTACATTACCATTATTATCTACATCAATATCATTACCATCTACAACGACTTGCGTACGTGTAGTTACTAATGATTTTCTAGCAGTTTCGATCTTTTTAATTGCATTTGCAATTTGTGTACGTGTTGGAGTTTTAGCATTGTACACATTAAGAATTTCACTACTATTTATTAATGTTTTGTAACTAGCAAAGGATGCATCATCTACATACAATCCCGTGTCTAATGGTTCTTCTACATAATTAATTAATGTAGTTTTGTCAGCTAACTCAAGATCTCTCATAGCTTCTTGTACCTTAGATACAGCGTCTGTTACATCTTGTTCTATCTCAACAACTTTGATTAATGCTTTACCTGCATCTACTGCTGTTTGTAAAGCTACTTCTGTTGTTTCAGAATAGATGTTTGAAGCAATCTTATCGTTTGCTTCTGCAAGAATTGCATTCCATACTGCTAAATCCACATCTGGATTTGCTTCAATCTTCTCGATTGCTACATAAGATAGAGCGGAATCATCTCCGCTAGTACCTTTTGAGATTGTAAGTGTAGCCATTCCGGCAGTATCCATCTTAAATTCTCCTGAAACATACCCTTGTATCTGATTGGAACTTACTGTAGTGGTACCGATGCTTGTTCCATTCACAGATACATTACAAGTTCTAGGTCCCTGCCACCATTCATAATGACCAGTTGTAATCTGATATGTACCCTCCTCAAGGTTGAATACATAACCCAATTTATTACTAGTACTTGAATTACCATAATATCCTGTTGCATTCAATTGTGTTAGATAACTACCAGCAAGTGTATCGTTCTTACCCTTTTTACCTGCTGCTGTTGTTGTAAATCCCCATGTTCCATCTGAATTCTGATCAGCTACCGTGTTTTTAAGGATTACACCATCTAAAGTTTTCAAATCATTATATACAGTTGGTGTAACACTATTGGCTACAGAACCACAGTCTACAAAATATATAAGTTTTGTGGAGTAGATTACTACACTTGTAGTAATCTCATAGTTTTGTACCTCGGGTAAAACACCTTTTAATACTACTGTGCTTCCAATATAAGAAGCATTTCCTGATTTTACTGACCAAGTAACTGGAGTCGTAACTGTATTGCCTCCATTAATACTTACCTCAATACTTGTCGGCATTGAACTCAACCTAGACTTCTTCATGTACTTTGGCAAGGACGATTTAACATCAACTGATTCTACTGTCCCCTCAACCCCCGCTGCAGAACTAATTATTGCATCTGGTATCACAAGCTGTCCCATTAACATCGATACCGATAACAATAGCGATAGCAATAATCTACTACCTTTGTTAAAACCGAGCTGCATTTTCATAACATTTCTCCTTTCCTTCGTTGGTCGATGGTAATAGCCATCGACCTTAAGTTCAGACGAGTAAATAATTTTTCTCATCTACTTTGTCAATTCTCAGTATAGCAACGAAGGTTGAGGATAAAAATGTAATAATATATAAAAATTATATATTTTTATTAATTTATTCTGTATTTTCTGTAATCATTTGTTAAATATATATACTTTTTATAAGAGATACTATACTTTTCTACAAAAGCGCACATCATTGATATATATTTTTATGTTTTTTAAGTAAAACCATACAAATCTTATAAAATTATATTATCTCTTATCCACAGTATCAAATGTATATCCTGCTTCTTTAATTGTTTTAATAATACTCTCTAGAGATTGTACTGTTACGTCATTGACTGATGAATCATGCATAAGTATTATAGGTTTATTATATTTCTTAAAGTCTTTCAAAACATTCCTAGTTACAGATGCTCTTGTTGGATTACCAATGGAATCCTCGGCTGATACCTGCCAATCATAATATATAAATCCACGCCTCTCCATCTCAGCCATTACTTGTTTTCTTATTCCTTTCATATACTTATTATAACTACCACCGGGGAATCTAAAAACAACTGGTTGTGCCCCTGTTACTTCATACATTCTTGTATAAGCGAGATAAAAATCATCAAGATAATCTTTTACTGAAGCATAGATTTTCTTATAATTATGAGAATATGTATGGATACCAACCACGTGCCCTTGGTTAATCATCTCTTTAATAAGGTCGTAGCGATCTGGCGTTACAGACCCTGCAATCATAAAAAAAGTAGCCTTAATATCATATTTTTTTAGGATTTCCAATACTTCACGTGTATTCTCACTTGGTCCATCATCAAATGTAAGATAGGCTACTTTCTTATCACTTGGTACACTATCATTCATTGGGTATTTAAATATGTATTTTCTATAATCAAGTACCTTATTATCAATTGCTGCTAGCGGAATCTTAGCATTACTTTTTACATACATATCTGGATAAAGTTCCATATACTCTTCCTTACGGGAAATCTCAGCACTATCTTCCTTCTTTGCAGTTTCATCTTGCTTTGTCTCTTGTTGTACCTGCTGCTTAGTTTCTTGCTCTATCTCCTCCTCTATCGCCGAATCTTCTATTATCTCCGACTGCATAGTGGGTTTAAAGATATCCCCTTTAAACAGCTTTCCCATTATAAACAACAAAATAATAACTAATATAAGGATAATCCTTTTCTCTGCCATGTTTCTTACTTCCTTAGTAACCTTCTTTACTCTCATTCTATGCAAAAAGAAGTCACATCATGAGTTAGTTTCTTATTGCTCTTCTATATAATATTGCAATTACACCAAATACTCTTTTTAACATCAGTACTAATTACTCTATTTTTTCATATCTTATAAATTTATTAAATATGACATTTGTTACTATCAAAATAATTCTATGTCGTGTTATAATCAGATAAGCTTTACTATAAAGCAAACTCGTAATTGTTAAAATAAAGGAGAATCTCCATGAAATGGTTTAATAATCCGACTTCTATGGACGAAGTCAAGAAACAATATAAGTCACTAATACGTGTTTACCATCCCGATAATGGCGGTGACTTAGATAAGATGAAAGAAATTAATGTAGAGTACAACGAATTATGTGATCGTTTTGAAAAAGGCGCTACTGGTTATTCTGAATACTCTTCTTATTCTGGATACGGCAATAACAATTCTTATTCCTCGACAGATGAATTCAGTAACATGGTTCGTCCTATAATTGAACAAGAGATGAATAAAACGATTACAATTGTGCTCCAAGCATTACGCATCTACCCATCCATTCAATCAAAATATGATAAATTAATCGCTCATGAACCCGTTCGTATCTATAATGATATTCCAACCGTACTAAAAGTAGCTTACGAGGAGATGCAAAGAACTCCTATAGCCGCTCAAGCTAATTATCAATTCATTGGACTTATGAGTGAACTTGAGAATGTTCGTCGTACAACGAAACAGACTTATGAATCTGCGTGTAGACAATATGGTAACAACCTAGACCAAGAACTTAATGATCTATATCGTGCTGTCGGTAATACAGTAAAAGATCAGATTCTTGCTGCAAAACAATCTGGTGGTTCTTTCTATGGCGGTAATCGTGGCTTCTATGGCTCTGGTCAAAATTCAAGCTATCCTCATAGAAATGATGGCTGTGATGATTGTTGTCAATGCCTCACTTGCATGATGTGTTGCGATTGCATGAATTGCTGTTAATGGAGGTATTCAATGATAGGATATCTAAAACCGAAGGTAGACGATCTTCGTGTTTATGAATACAAACAATATCGTTCCTTCTACTGTGGTGTTTGCGTAGAATTAAAGAAGCATCAAGGTGAATTGCCTAGACTGCTCCTTAGTAATGATGTAGCATTCTTTGCTCTATTACTATCTTCTCTTGCAGATACGAAGACCACACAAACTACACACCGTTGTGCACTGCATGTATATCAAAAGAAACCGATTCGTCTAAACGCCTATACCAAATTCATGGCAGATATGAATGTTATTTTTGCTTATGGTAAAATACAGGATAATTTACACGATGAAGGCGGTATGAAAGCTAAAACTAGTAATCTTGTCTATCATAGAAATTATAAGAAGATATGCAAAGAGTATCCAGATGAAGTCAAATGCTTTGAAAAATACACAAAAAGGCTTCACGAAATGGAGTCTGCAAACTGTACAGATTATATAGAATTAGGAAAATTATTCGGCAGGACACTTCGCGATATGTTCAAACAAGTAATCACGGTACAAGAAGACTCTGTGAGCAGGCTATTCGATTATCTCGGACAATGGGTGTATTGTATCGATGCATTAGATGATTTAGAGAAAGATAATAAAGAACATGCTTTCAATCCGATGCTTGCAGCTTATCAAAAAGATAAAGAAACTTTCTTAAGAGAGGTAGAACAACATATCAATTCCTTACTACTTCAAATCGTTTATCTATATACAGAAATGGAATTTGTTGATTATAAAGGTATTGTATTCAATATATTATGTATCGCCATACGTGAAAAGACAGATGCAATATACAAGAAATATCATTGTACTACTTGCGACTAAATTATATAAGGAGAATGAAAACATGTCTAAGTCAAATTCACCAAAACAATCTTCGGCATTTTCCACCAAGACAATCAGTCTGTGTGGTATATTCCTAGTATTTACCTTGCTGTTTTTGTTCCTAGCAGGTAGTATAACGAATATCCAGATGATATCGTACTGCTTAAGTTCTATATTCGTAATTATCATTCTAGAAGAGAGTAATCTACAAGCTAGTATCGCTTTTTATGTAGCCTCTTCTTTACTTTCCTTACTGGTATTGCCAAATAAACTTGCAATCATACCTTATATCTTATTCTTTGGACATTATGGAATCTGGTATTACTGGTATACTAAAGCAAAGAATAAATATCTTGTTCATGCAGTTAATTATCTTGTTGCAAATATCAGTATATTTACAATATATTTCACTTGCAAGGAACTATTTGTATCACTGAAAATACCATCTTTTATCTTATTCATCCTAGTAGTTGAAGTTTTCATCTTCTTGTTTGATTATATGTATGGAAGATGTTTGTATTATTATAGACGAGATGTAAAGTCGAAGATCTCATAATTAATAAAAGTTATAACTGATAATTTTCAGTTATAACTTTTTTGTTTATATTAAATATTAAGTTTGTAAAACTCTCAAAATTATCTATTAGCTTCTTATCTATTTGATAACTGTTTTTCCACCCATATATGGTTGTAATGCTTTTGGAATATTAACTGTTCCATCTGCATTTAAGTTGTTTTCTAAGAATGCAATTAACATTCTAGGTGGTGCTACTACTGTGTTGTTTAGTGTATGAGCAAAATATTTTCCTCTTTCACCAACTACACGAATCTTAAGACGACGAGCTTGTGCATCTCCTAAGTTTGAACAGCTTCCAACTTCGAAGTATTTTTGTTGTCTTGGTGACCATGCTTCAACATCGATTGATTTAACCTTAAGATCTGCTAGATCTCCTGAACAACATTCAAGTGTTCTAACTGGAATATCTAGTGAACGGAATAAATCAACTGTGTTTTGCCATAATTTCTCGAACCACATCATACTATCTTCTGGGTTACATACAACGATCATCTCTTGTTTTTCGAATTGGTGAATACGATATACACCACGTTCTTCAATACCATGAGCTCCTTTTTCTTTTCTAAAACATGGAGAATAGCTTGTTAGAGTATATGGTAAAGAAGTTTCTTGATTGATTGTATCGATGAATTTACCAATCATTGAGTGTTCACTTGTACCGATAAGGTATAGATCTTCTCCCTCGATTTTGTACATCATGGCATCCATCTCAGCAAAACTCATTACGCCAGTAACAACGTCGCTACGAATCATATAAGGTGGTATACAATAAGTAAATCCACGTTCAATCATGAAATCTCTAGCATAAGAGATAACTGCTGAATGTAAGCGAGCGATATCTCCCATAAGATAATAGAATCCGTTACCTGCTACTTTACGAGCACTATCTAGGTCAAGTCCATCGAATTTTTCCATAATTTCAGCATGATATGGCACTTCAAAATCTGGAACAACTGGCTCTCCATAACGTTTAATTTCAACATTCTCACTATCATCTTTTCCAATTGGAACAGATGGATCAATGATATTAGGAATAGTCATCATAATCTTAGTGATTTTTTCTTGTAATTCTGTTTCTTTTTGTTCTAACTCAGCAAGACGTTCTGATTCAGCAGTAACTTTTTTCTTCAACTCTTCTGCTTCTTCTTTTTTGCCTTGTGCCATTAATCCACCGATTTGTTTTGATATAGCATTTCTTTCTGCACGAAGTGCATCTGCTTCTTGTTTCGCTGTTCGACTTTCAAGATCAAGCGCTATTACTTCATCAACTAAAGGTAATTTGCTATCTTGGAATTTGTTCTTAATATTTTGTTTTACCACATCTGGATTTTCTCTTACAAATCTTAAATCTAACATAATTGTTCCTCCATAATTTTAATATAGTAGTCTCATGAATAAGAATAAAAAAACCTTTCATCCCATATCTAACGATATGGGACGAAAGGTTTCCGTGTTGCCACCCAAATTGCTGATTTCTCAGCCACTTCATTGTACGATAAAGGGTACGAACCTTTCAGCTCATCGCTGACAACTCCGAAAGTGGAAAGATTAGTCCTTTCACCGATTCACACCAACCATCGGCTCTCTGAAGAAATTCTTTAATCGTAGCTTTCATCATAGTTATTGTTTCTTATTCACGTATTAGTTATATAATAATATATAACGTATTTTGTATTATTATATACACAAAATCACAAAATTACAAGGGGTTGTTTCTTTTATTCGCCAAATTTATATCAGGTGCTCCAGTTGTTCTTGACCTTTTGCATTATTTGCATTACTATATATAATGCAAATATATCTCATAGTATAAGGAGGGATTAAATGCTTTTATCACTAGACTTCTCCAGTGATATACCAATCTATCAACAGATTAGGAATCAAATTATTATTGCCATCTCCGATGGTAAATTACTCCCAGGTGACCAGTTACCAACGATACGAAATCTTGCGGATCAATCAGGAATTAATATGATGACTGTTAGCAAAGCATATCAGCTGTTAAAACAAGAAGGATATATTACCGCTGACCGAAGAAATGGAGCTAAAGTTGCACCTCGAAACTCCTCCTCTAATGTAATCCCTAGAGTCCTTCATAACGAGCTTCAACTATTAATTTCACAGTTTCGATTACAAGGAATCACCGAAGAGCAATTTTTATCCCTATGCACTGATCTTTATAATAAGGAGGGTTAATCCATGTTCATGAAAATCATTATGTTTGTATTCTGTTATCCTATACTTCCAATTATGTACTTTATATTAAAGAACGAATTAGAACCACACAAGAATATTATTCTTGGCGTTACCTTACCATCTGATGAATTACAAAATCCAGAAGTTGTGAAGATTGTAACTAAAGCTAAGAAAAGTATACGCAGTATTGCTATTGTTTTTTCAATCATTCCTTTTACCTCTCTCATAACACAATACGATTCCATAGTTTATGCCATATTTATCACTTGGATAACAGTAATTTGCTTTATCTTCTTCATTCCCTTTATTAAAGGGAATCTACAGTTACATAAACTAAAGAAAGAACAGAATTGGCATGTTGATGAAGAAGGTACTACAATTGTTGATCTTAAGGTAACATTAGAGGAACCGAATCCTTTGAACAAGTATTTGTTTTTACCAGCCATATTATTAACATGTGCACCAATTATTATTGACATATATAGACTTGCAAACAAGAATTCTACCTTGTTATCCATAGCCACGACTACCTGTGTTGGATTACTAACCTTCCTATGCCCTTTCTTGTTTCATATTGCGTATAAGACAAAACAAGAAATCGTTAGTCGTGATTCGTTACAAAATCAGACGCTCACAAGAATTCGCAGGTATAACTTCGGTAAATGTTTTATAGGACTATCGTATACTAACGCTATATATACAATCTTGTTTTGGATGTATATTAATCATTATATAGATAGCATTCTTATCTTCTTACTTATTACCTTATTCTATACTTTCTTTATCTTATGGTGGGTATTACGTGCCGAATTTAAGGTTCGTTTAGCACAACAACAATTCAGTATACAAACAGAGAATTCTTTAACTACAGATGAAGATTGTTACTGGATCTATGGTTTGCTTTATTACAATCCAAACAATAAGCATCTATTAGTAGAGAAAAGAGTAGGACTAGGAACTGATTTGAATTGCGCCAAACCAGCTGGTAAAGTCTTCGCCGTCATTATAGCATTAATTTTATTAGCTATGCCAATCTCTGCAATTGGACTGATTCAAAGTGAATTTTCTCCATTACTACTAACCATTGACGAAGATAGTATTACAGCTAAACATTTTAAAACCACATATGACATTTTATTTGATGATATTAAGACAGTGGAAACATGGGATGAATTACCTGATATCTCGAAAGATAATGGAACAGGATTCTCTAATCTCTGTAAAGGTACCTATAGTATAGCTGGTAATGGTTCATGTACCGTTTGTTTTAACCCTAAAAATCACCTTTTTATCATGATTACGAAAGAAAATGGTAAAAAATATGTCATCAGCGGCTCTACGGATGAAAAGACGAAGGAAATCTATAACATACTTATTACCAACATAACTAATTAAAAATAAAAAACAGAGTTTATTACAAAGTGGATTTTACTGCTTTGTAATAGCTCCGTTTTTAACATATAACTATCTAGTGATTACTTTTATTTATTATTTTTCAGATGCTTCTGTTAATTGACGCATAATTTTCTCAAGTTTATCAAGTTCAATCGTGCAATTATTAATTGCATTATTATGAATAGTGATGTTTTCAGATATGCTCGTAACCATTGCATCATTTTCTTCTGAACATGCAACTAGTGCCTCTATTTCACCATTAATCACTTCGAAATTCTGCTTTATTTCATGAATTAGTTTATATTCTTCTTGTACCACATCTTCGGCAGTATTCGCATTAATATCAATGTTGTATAATAACTTCATTAAATCATCCATCCTAGCAACACCGATACTAGCAGCCTCTGCTCCTGCTGTAGTTCTCTCTGATACCAGTTCCACGGTACTTGCTAATTTAACAATAATATTATGAATATGGCTTGAAGCTTTGGCACTATCTTCTGATAAAGAACGTATCTCATCAGCTACTACAGCAAATCCTCTTCCATGTTCACCTGCTCTTGCAGCCTCAATAGAAGCATTCAATGATAAAAGATTAGTTTGTGATGCTATTGAATTAATCTCGTCCAAGATACTTGTGATTCTACTCATCTCTTCTAGTAGTACACCTGTAGCTTCTTTTGCTGACAGGGCAGTTTGCCCCATATCATCAAGTGACGATTTCACATTGTTAGCGCCTTCATTACCTTTCTTCACAGCACAAGTAACTTCTTTGAATCTTTCATCTAACTTACTTGCTAGCTCATAATTCTTATCAACACTAACAACTGCATCTCCGATTTTCTCATTTACCGTTACTACTGCCTGTGTCATACTTCCTATGGCTTCTCTCATCTGTTCAGTAGATAGTTGAACATGATTAGCTTCTCTAGCCATTGTGTTCACTTCACCTGTAGTCTGTTCTAATGAATTACTAAGACCCATAGCAATCTCAGCTGCTACTTTTTTATTCTCAGATAAACTCTGTAACATCTGTGCCGATTCGTTAACCATATCCTCTCCACGTTTAGTTGCTAGGTAGATAACATATCCAGAGAATGTGAACAATAATCCCTTAGATACTGCTCCTAAAATCGTAGCCCCTTCTGGTCCTTCAATTGCCTCTGGCATGATGATTCCCATTATCATTATTAGTATTCCCACAGGTATAAAATACAGTTTTACAACCTTGCAACTAAAATATGATGCCGCCATAGCTAATGTTAGATATAGTGCCACAGCTGCTGTCGAACTGCCTCCTATAAGAATTGAATATGTAATAGCACATGCAGATATAATCCATAACATACCAATTGCTTTCTTGTCTAGTGAAAGCTTGCAAAAATATATAGCTATTGACAATATCGATCCCAACATTAGACAAACAATAGATATCGCTGTCTGATGAGAAATACCATATTTGGCGACTGTCATCACAATAAGCAAAAGCACACTCACTATAACAATAATTAAGTTTCTGTAGAGTAATTTTTTCATTTGAACCCCCAATAAATATATTGTTTTATTTAAGTTTACCAAACTTTACTGATATTGCAATATATTCTTTAAAGTTACACTAATCTTGTTTCTATACTATTATTAAACATTTTACTTATTAGAAGGATATTTATCTATTACTCCAAATGAAATACTAAACTTAAATCTTTTGATACAGGGCTATGATCTTCATTAGTCTCCATAATATCAGCCATAAAATCCCACCATTTTCTGCAAATAGCAGTATCTGCTGACTTAGCCCACTTTTCCTCATCTTCTAGTTCAATATATCCGTATAATACATTAGTTTCAGAATCTAGGAATATTGAATAATTACTCCCGCCATATTCATGAATCATATCCTTCATCTCGGGCCAAAGTTCGTTATGTCTCTTCTCATATTCTTTTGCCATATCATCATATAATTTCATCTTAAATGATTTTTTAATCTTATCCATCTTCATACCTCCTTAAGTCAACGTTGCCTATCTACCTACCTTAAATAGTGAATTTAGATTTTAAAAACGCCTATTTCTTTTTCCAGATTCCTTGCTTTCTCCTCCAGTGTAATAATAATCTTATTTAAATTCTCTACACTTTCAAATTCATATCCAGTCTTATCACTTACTTCTCTTGTTGCTGCTGCCGTTTGTTGAGATACTGCTGAGATATTACTAATAGCAGATAAGGTATCATTCTTAATATTCTCAATTGCATATACTTCCTCTTTAATCTTATTGATCTGTTTCATTAATTCTTGCATCTGTGTACTGATGTCATTATAACCTTTCATCGTCTTATTCAATGCGATTGATTGTTCAGAAACAGTCTCTTTAGCAGCCATTACATTCCTTGAAGTTTCTTTTGTTTGTTTTGATATTCCATCTACTATAACTTTCACATCCTGAGCAGCTTCTAATGATTGCCCTGCCAACTTACCAATCTCATGAGCAACAACTGCAAATCCTTTACCAAGAGCTCCTGCTCTTGCAGCTTCAATTGATGCATTAAGAGCTAATAGATTCGATTGCGTTGCAATATCTTCTATTGTGTCTATAATCTGTGTAATCGAACTCGATTGCATAGATAATGCCTCCATATCAAGAACAATCTTAGCTGTTATATTAGAAGTACCTTGCGCTTTCTCGCATAGTTCATGTAACGATTCATAATTTGACTCTACTATGGTATTAGTATGTCTTTCAAGAGAAACCATTGTTTCTGTACTTTCTGTTACTTCATTAATACTGTCAGCTAATATATTCATCTGATTCAAACAATTATTAGCAGCATCCGCTTGTTCAACCATACCTTGTTCTATTTCATCTACTGCACTTGATATCGCTGCCATTGAGCTAGTAATAACATCCGAAGACTTAGATACTTCTATTGTTGAATCCTTTACCTCAGAACTTACTAATGATGTATTGGTTAATAATTTCTTTATATTATGTCGCATATGATCTAGATTCTCTGTAAGTATTCCAAATTCGTCTTTTCTTCGAGTTTTAATAGTATACGTTAAATCGCCTTCTGCAACTTTTGAAATACCTTGTACAGCTTTTTTGATTGCACCACTTAAACTCGAAGCATAGATTGATGCAATAATTAATGCTAGAATACTTGTACTTAAAATCATCATGGCTGTAGTTTGTTTAATGCTATCCGCACTTTGATGTATTACACTCTGTTCAATAAGACTACATAACATATTATTCGTCTCACCAATCTTACAGTATGTATATAGAAACTTAATACCATTGAACGTTACATACTCTGATCCTGATTTTGTCTCTGAAATTAAACTGTTCTGATAAAATGTTGTATCTACAAGACTTTCACTAGCTCCATCAGAAAAAATTTCTCTACCATCATCCGTTATAAATGCCATGGATTCACTCTTATCCACGAGTTCATTTAACAAATCAACTATTACAGACTTATTAATATCAATGATGATAGCACCTTCCTTACCATCTATAACCCCCTCAAGACCTCTTCCCATACTCATTCCATAGGAATTGGTAGTTGTATTAAATACTGAATCTATGAATGGATGTGTTCCAATCCAACTAGTTGTATCCTGTGTGTTTAGTATCTTCTGCCCTTCAGTCGAAGCAGCAAACTCATCATAAAAAGTGCTTGTTATCTGAACTTGATTTGACGATAGTACGATATCATCTTTTACAATTAACATGATTCCATTAATATATTTATCAGTGTTAACAATAGAGACGATTGTACTATCAACATTCTTCTTCGCATCTAGACGTACTTTTTTATCCGACGCAAACACTGAAGAATAGAATCTTTTAACATTCTCATCCGTCATAATTCTAACAGCCTGGGTAGCTACATTCTCAAAAATCACTTCCATGTAATTCCCCGTAACCTTAAAGGTTTGTTCTTTATCCTTAACATAAGTATCGACAATTGCATCTCTTGCACGAGTATAATTAAGAATTCCCATCCATATCATCATAACAATCAGGAGCAAAAACACACCAGTCATCTTGGCTCTTACACCAAAACCTTTTTTTCTTGAGTGTTTCATTAATACGCCTCCAATTTTACCAATACTGATTCCATTCTTTAGTCATTCTAGTTAATGCCTCCATGTAGAAATAGTCTCCCCATGAATTACATTCATCCACACCATAATGGTTGCATGTATTATAAGGAGAATGATTGGAATATGTACTATGTAGGACTAATCCATTGGATTCTTTGCTATCCTTAACTGCATAGTGATCAACCACTGATTTCATCATCTGCTTAGCTAATACTGTATAATAAGCTGCATCTTCTTCGTTCAGATACTTTGACATCTCAAGCAATCCACAAGCTGCAATCGAAGCACTTGATGAATCTCTCGGTTCTGTTGAACCTTCACCGAATTCTAAATCCCAATATGGAACCATGTCTTTTGGTAGATGCTCTAAATAGTACTGCGTTACATTCTTGAAAACATCTACATACTCTTCTCTTTTTGTATAGCGGTATGCTAACGCAGAGCCGTAGATTCCCCACGCTTGTCCTCTCGCCCATGCAGATCCATCACGGTAACCTTGACATGTAGCACCATGATCTGGCTCCCCCGTTTCCATATTAAAATAGAAGGTGTGCCATGTAGAATAATCTTCTCTAATTACATTCTTAATTGCAGTATGGATATGCTTTTCTGCTATTTCACGGTATTTTTCATCTTTAGTTTCTTCTGTAGCCCAATATAATAATGGAAGATTTAACAAACAATCAATTATAAGACGATAGTTATCAGCTTCATCCATGTTTCCCCAAGCTTGAATGAATTCTCCCACAGGATGGAAACGTGTTATTAATTGATCTGCTGCTTTAATAGCTGCTTCTTTTGCCTTTTCACTTCCTACTAGTTTGTATGCTGCAACACAAGAAGGAGAATATAAGAATCCCATATCATGATGATCTACCTCAATCTTCTTATTAATACGATTAAGGAAACTGTCAACTTGTATTAATCCTGCTTCTTTAATTCTTTCATCTTTACAATGTTCATATGCTAACCATACTTCACCTGTCCAAAATCCTGTTGTCCAGTAGTCGTTTTCAATTGGTTGATAGAACCCGTCCTCACTATAAGCATTCTGAAACTTATAAGTAAATTCTGGTAAATTATTAATAATTTGATTTGATGAAAATTCTAACGCTTGATTAATCTCATTTTGGGTAATAATAGGCATATCTATAAATAGTTTTTCCATATATATTCTCCTAACTTTGTTTATATTTTTGTTTATCTGTTGTTATAATACTATTTGTATATTTTTTACTCTAGTAATATCCTCTCATAAACTATGAATATCCTGTCTATTAATCAAATATCACCACTAAAACAAATTAGGAGGTGCAGTGGCAGTACCCCCCTACACCTCTAACTTTTTCGTTGAATATAGCAGTTAACTACTCCTCGAAATCTTCAAGTGCGAAGTTCGAGTTTTATTATCCTTTAATTCCTGTTGCAGCTACACCTTCTACAAAGTATTTTTGTAAGCATAGGAACACAATCAATACAGGAATTAATGATATTACAGAAGCTGCCATAATTAATCCATATTCAGATGAATATTGACCAATAAACATACGTAAACCAATCTGTAATGTCTTCTTACTTTCCGTTGTAAGATAGATACTAGGTCCAAGGAAATCATTCCATGTCGCAACGAATGTGAATATTGTCAATGTTGATAATGCTGGCTTCGATAACGGAAGCATTATCCTGCTATAAATCTTATACTCGCTCATACCATCAATTCTTGCAGCTTCACATAAGGAATCCGGAACCCCTTGATAAAATTGTCTCATCATGAATACACCGAATGCTGAGAATGCTTGTAAGCATATGATTGCTAGGTGCGTATCATTTAAACCAATTGAACGCATCATGATAAATTGAGGAACCATGTATACTTGCCAAGGAACTGCAATGGTTGCTATGTAACCAAGGAATAAAGCGTTCTTACTTTTGAATTGTAATTTTGCGAATGCATATGCAGCAAAGCTACTTGTTAACAATTGAAGAACTGTAACAATTAATGTAATCTTAGAAGTATTTAATACGAACTTCATAAGAGGAATCTTAGTCCATATGATTTTATAATTATCCCATTTTGGATTTTCAGGTATCCATCTAATTGGTACTGTGAATACATCTTTATCGAATTTAAGTGATGCTGACAACATCCATAAGAACGGAACCAACATTACTACTGTAATTGTAATGAGTACTACATATAATAACACTTTATTAATTTTACGTTTACTGCTTTTCTTTATCATTATGCCACCTCCTGTATCTCAATTTCATTAATCATTTGCATAGTTCTTCTCTCCTCTGAACTGAACCACTGTTACTAATAATACCAGTGCGAACAGTACCATTGAAATAGCGCTTGCATAGCCATAATCAGATGAGGTAACAAATGCGGTTTGATAGATGTGGTATACAAGAACTAATGTTGATGTACCTGGTCCACCTTGAGTTATCATGTAAACTTGATCGTATACTTTAAAACAGTTAATAGTAAGCATAATGATTACGAAGAATGTCGTTGGTTTTAATTGTGGCCATGTGACATTCTTGAATTTTTGCCATGCGTTTGCACCATCTAAACTTGCTGCTTCGTATAATTCGCCTGAGATACCTTGTAAACCTGCAAGATAGATAACCATGTAGTAACCCATCGACTTCCATACACTGAATGCTACTACGGTGAACATTGCCCAATCAGAGTCAGCCGCCCAACCTGGTAAGTTTTGCTTTGCTACTCCTAAATTAGTAAGAATAACATTTACAAGACCAGCACCAGGACTAAAAAGATTATTCCACACTGTTGCTACTGCTATTAAAGAAGCTACATATGGGAAGAATCCGATTGCTCTAAAGATTGCCCTACCTTTTATCTTCTTATTCAATAAGATTGCTAATCCAAGAGCTGCTGCCAATGTAAGCGGTACAGTTGCAACACAATATACAATCGTATTCCTAATAGCTGCTAGGAAACGCGTATCATCAGCCAAGCGTTTGAAGTTTGCTAGGCCAACAAACTGAATTGGATTATTACCATCCCATGACATGAATGCCAATATAAATGCAAATATTACAGGAATTAAAGTAAATATTGCAAAACCTATAAAATTTGGTGCGATAAATGAATAAGCTACTATACTACGTTTTGCATCTCGGCTAAGTAATTTGCCTGTCTTCAATTTTTCTATGGTTCTTTGTGTCTTCTGCATTTCTTTAAGAAGCTTATCTTTTTCTTTGATCTTTTCTTTATCCTTCTTACTATCAAGCCCCCAAGTGTTGAATTCTGTCATCAATCTCTCTTGAAGCTGCTTCATCTTCGCATTAAGCTCATTCAACTTTTTTTGCTTTTCTTCTGCTTCTTGTAAAGACAATTCTCTATTTTTCATATGATCATAAGCCAGTAACGGCCTACCTCCTCCTTTTCGTATTTCTAATATTTTGCCATAACATTTAGGGCATAATATTAGTTCGGGTATCAAAAGTCATAGTACCTGTAATAATCGATTATATTTACTCTCGTAGCTTGATTATTTGGCTTTTGACACCCGAACTAACATTTCTACATGTATTAGCAGCGTTGTCTCAACTTGTTGTCCTGTAACTAATTAGCTACCCTGTTTTTTAGTCAGGTGGTTTATGGCACCACCTGACCTTATTAATAGCTTTTCTTATTGACTATTTGTTGATAATTTTACCTACTTCTTCGTTCATGTAAGCAATACCTTCATCAATTGTCATTGTTTCTGTCATGATATAATCATGTCCGTCATTTAAGATAACTTCGATTTCAGCACTCTTTTCATAAACTGGCATTTCAAGATAAGTGTTAGCTGTTTTTAATGCTTCTGCACTGTTAGCATCTGTTGGGAATCCTTCCATACCAGAGATAGAAGCAACTACGCTGTCAGTCTTGATTGCTGGGAAAGTACCAGTTGATGCTATAATTTCAGCACCTTCTTCTCCACATACAAAGTTCATGAAATCAGTAGCAATTTCTTTGTTCTTAGAAGCACTTGTTACTGCTAATGAAGTAATAGTTGCTAAAGTTGATCCTGGTTCAACACCTTCTGCATGAGGATATTTAGCAATACCCCAATTAGAGATATCTGAATATTCACCAATACTAATTTTTTCGATTAAAGTTGGAATAAACCATGACCCCATGTTCATCATAGCTACGTTACCTTGTGCAAATGCTCCAGAGTAATGTAAACTGCTTGTCTTAAGTGTTGCGTAATCTTGGCTAACGCCATCTTTTTGCTCATTTAAAACCATTTCATAATATGGTTTTAAAAACTCATAGTTTCCATCTATGATTGAATTCTTACCATCAAGAATACCGAATAATTGAACTGCTGATCTCCAAGTATGGTAGTGAGCACCATATACTTCATTACCTAAATCAGTCTTAGTAACTTGGCGAGCTAATTCATCATATTGTTCAAAAGTCATATCGTTTGTTGGATAATCAACACCAGCTGCATCAAAGATGTCTTTGTTGTAGAATAAAACCCAGAAATCACTTCTAAAAGGTAATGCATAGATTTGATCGTTAATTTTGATTTGGTCAGTAATACCTCCATAGACAGATAAGTCAAGTGCGCTTGTATCAACTGCTTCAATAACATTCTTAGATACTAAGTTCATATATCCTGGAATGTCTTTTACAGTAACAACATCTAAATTTGTATCGTTTCCTGCTAATTGAGTTGCTAATGCAGTCATGTAATCTTGTGAGCCAAGGTCTACTAATTCAATTTCCACATTAGGATTTTTTGCAATATAAGCATCAATAAGTGGTTGATAATATGTAGTTGCTGCTACGTCCCAAACAGCCCATCTAATTTTAGTCTTTTCAGCTGTCGTATCTGTTTCTGCATCTGCTGTCGTATCTGTTGCTGCATCTTCTTGTTTTGTATCTTCTTTACTGTCGTTTTGCTTGGTTCCACAACCAGTGAACATTGTTAATACTAATGCACAACTTAGTACTAAGCTAATAATTTTCTTTCCTTTTCTCATAAAATACCCTCCTAAAAGTTTTGTAACAGTTGTATGTGTTCCTCAACCATAAACTTATTATATAGTTTTGATCTTGCTTATAAAATGTAATATTTTTATTATAATATTCATTATTTTAATCTTTTCAGCGACTTTTTTACTTTAAGTAATAAAACATATACTATTTATTTTAAAACATGTAAAAAATTACAGTCGTCGGTAATTCGCCCATATTCACTTATAAATATAGCTCATATTTTATTGACATTGAACAATTACTTGTATATTATGAATATATCTTATTGGTAAAGTAGGTGCAAAAGATGAAATATCACAAGTCACGCAGTATAAAAGTCACAATCATTAAAACCACCATGTTATTTACTTTAATTTTATCTATTTCAATCTCTTCTATTTGCTTTATTTCCTTTGAATCTCTATTAAAAAATAGCTTACAGCTCTCTACTTCGTCGAACCTACAGTTAATAATGAAATCATTTACGTCGAACATGACAGATGTACAGACATTAGCCAGATGGTGTAGTATGAATTACACCTTAGCTAATTATCTTACTAATGAAGATAAGGAGGATAAAAAGACATCTCTAGAAGCGTGGAACCGGTTAACTGAAGAACATCAAAACAATCATGCCTACTATTATATAGAAAGGATTGTTGTTAGCAACTTCGAAGGTAAATATCTACAAGCAACCGGCCGAAGTACTACGAAGGCGACTAAGATATCAGAGCATATACAGGAATCTGACTATTTTGATGTTCTCTATAATGAATTCTCATTCAAGTGGATTGGATTACTAAATAATGAATACGGTGATAACACAAAAGATTTAATAATACCTATTATTCGCCCAATCTATGACAAAAGCTCACCTGATAAAATAGGTTGGGTATTCATCAGTGTAACTTCCAATATCTTAACAGATGCTCTTAAATTGTATTCGATTCCTATTGATAGTAAGGTGTATCTAACGATTGAAGATAAGACGTACTTAATTGCTAACGATACGTTCACTTTAACAGATGATTTAGATGATGTTGTTTCATTAAACCGAAAAACTGACAAAACAACTATAAGTACTATTAGAACGGAATCAGGTACTAAAGAAACACTGGTTACCTATAATAGTAATTTGAGTGGTTGGTCACTTTCTCAAACAATCTCTGCTAGTGTCTTTAATAAGCAGAAATCTATGTACATATTTATTATATTGTTAGTCGGTGGAATCGTAATGCTACTTGGCGTACTTTTATTAATCTATCTTAATAGAAAGATTAACCGACCAATCTATAAAATTAAGAAAAAAATCGAGTGTATTGCAAAAGGCGACTTTAGCGTCGATAAAGAAATCGAATGGGATAATGAGCTTGGCACCATTGGTATTGGTATTAATAAACTATCCGGTGATATTGCTGAACTAATTAATGATAAAATTCAAGATGAAAAAGAGAGACAATCTTTGGAATATCAGATGTTATTGAGTCAGATTAACCCACACTTTCTTTATAACACTTTAAATTCAATAAAATGGATGGCTACAATCCAGAATGCAACAGGTATAGCAGAGATGACTACTTCTCTATCAAGGCTGATGAAATCCGTATCCAAGGATACCAATCAAATCATCTCTATACAACAGGAATTAGATTTACTTAATAACTATTTTATTATTCAAAATTATCGTTATGGTGGAACAATTCGATTAGATATCAACGTAATAGACGAAGAATTATATCAATGTCAGATTCCTAAATTCACATTACAACCGATGGTTGAGAACGCAATCTTTCATGGCATCGAGCCCAAAGGATCTGTTGGTAAGATAGTAATAACTATTGAATCCCTTGATGATCAGACCATCAGAATCACGATTGAAGATAATGGAATCGGACTATCAGAGCAGCAAATATCTTCTATATTAACAACAAACGATAATTCTAGTTCAGGTTTATTTCAAAAGATTGGCGTTAATAATGTAAACCAGCGAATCAAGTATGCTTTTGGTACTAATTATGGATTACAATTTCATAGTAAAGAAGGTGAGTACACAATAATAACAATTTTATTACCAAAGTTAATTTCCCAACCAGCAGAGCCGCTGGGACAATGATACGAATAAGTACTTGGAAGGAGTAAGATCTAGATGTATAAATTACTTATTGTTGATGATGAACCACTTGTGCAGATAGGAATTAAATCAATCATAAACTGGAGTGAATTTGGTATTGATATATGCGGCACTGCAGTGAACGGAAAACAAGCTTTCGAATATATTGGTGAGTATATGCCTGAAATTGTTATTACTGATATTCGAATGCCTATTATGAACGGTTTGGAACTAATAAAGAATTGTAGAGAGCTCTACGGAAAGTTACCACTATTCATCATCCTTACAAGTTATGAAGATTTTAATTTAATTAAAGAAGCCATTAAATATGACATTATAGATTACCTTGTAAAATTAGAATTAACTGCGGAATCTTTACGCGAAGTGCTACAAAAGGCACTCCTAATACTAGAAGAACAAAAAAATACTACATCACTGCGAAAGTCTGAAACTGCTCTAAAGGCTTTTCATGATAAGTTCTTCATCTCCCTCCTTCATAATCTATTCAAATCCAATGATGAATTTCATGAAGAGGCAACGGCACTATCTCTTGATTTTATGGCCAAGAATTACGCAGTAAGTCTCTGCAACATAATACCCGAGCAGGTAGATACTTTAAATCCCAAAAAATCAATGGATCTGTACTTTAGTGCCATGGAGATGCTACAAAACATAGTGAGCAAATACGTAACCTGCTATTGTACCTCACTAGATACCAAACACTTCTGTATTATTTTCTTATTACCAAGTACAAATGAAGAAGAATGTAATGCTCTGATAGAAGAAGCACTTACATCTGCATGCAATATGATACATAATTACTTTAATGTTTGGATATTATCAAGTGTTGGTAGACAATATGGAGAACCACTTCAGATAGCTGATTCGTATGAAAATGCACGACAAATTAATACCTATGTTACATTAGAAAAGAAATTACTTATGTATGATACATTAATGCAGAGTACGCACAAGATAGATACGAACATTTTTAATTTAAGCTTATTCAAAGCCTCAATTCGAAAAGCTTTTGAGGAATATGATGCCATTGCCTTCTCCGATACAATATCTGAGATAATCGATTTGTTTCGTATGCATCCTACCAAATATATTCAAGCACTCGATGCTGCTTGTAATATCTTATACCTTTCCGTCTCACTCCTTACAGATGGAGAAACTATAATCAATAATATCTTCTCCTCTTACCCAGATGGATACCATTCTATCTATCTGCAAACTACGATGGACCAATTATTATCCTGGTTAGAATTCTTCCAGGTTAATTTATGTAAACATCTACAAAGTCACCACAAATCTTCTAAAGAAGAGTTAGTTGACAACATTATCGACTATATTAATTCTCATATTGACGAGAAATTAACCTTGAATGAAACAGCCTCCGAATTTGGTATTACACCAAATTATCTCAGTCTGATTTTTAAAAAGGAATCCAATGTTGGATTTTCCGAGTACATAACGAATCGAAAGATTTCAAAGGCCAAGCTTATGATGGCTTCTGGCAATTATAAAATCTATGAAATTGCTGATCAATTAGGTTTTGAGAATGCTTTTTATTTTAGTAAAGTTTTCAAGAAAGTTGAAGGCTGTTCCCCAAGAGACTATCTACAAGCTAATAATTCACCTATTATACAAGAGAAAGGACAATAACTATGTTTTATGAAATTGCTAAAAATTACGAAGGTAAGCTAACTAATTACCTACCATACGCTACTGCTTTACAAAGAAAAGTTTGGGATTGCCTCGATTCGATATGGATAGAATCTACCATTGAAGCAGGGCGTTCCTTCAAATCCTTTACCTTTACTCCTCTACCAGCAACCATGTTTCTAGACTTTACACGAATTGGAAACCGATCCAATTACGAAGATATTTTCTTTAAAAAACGCCGCGCACTTAATGCATTAGTTCTAGCTGAATGTGCTTCTAACTCAGGTGAATTTATGGATGCTATTATTAACGGTATCTTCTCTATATGCGAAGAATCTGCATGGCAACTACCAGCACATAACTCCTATATAAGAGATACTCCTTGCTTACCATTACCCGATGCGACTGATCCTGTTCTTGATCTATTCTCCTGTGAAACAGGAGCACTTTTAGCTACGATTCACTATCTATTAGAGGAGAAGCTCGATGCTATAAGCCCATTCATAACCAAAAGAATTCGATATGAATTACAGCACCGTATATACACACCTTATCTTTCTAAACACTTCTGGTGGATGGGTAATGGTGATGAGCCAATGTGTAACTGGACGATCTGGTGTACACAAAATATTCTATTATCCGTTTTCTTACTTCCTAATGACCCTGATTTCATGAATGAAGTATTCCTAAAGGCTTGCAAAAGTGTAGATTACTTCTTGAAAGATTATGGCGATGATGGTTGTTGCGATGAAGGTGCTCAATATTACCGACATTCAGGACTATGTCTTTTTAACACGATTGAGATTTTGAATGGCATTACAAATAACTTATTTATTGATGTTTATCAAGAAAAAAAAGTAGAAAACATAGCTACTTATATAATGAATGTACATATTCATGACAAGTATTATACTAATTTCGCTGATTGTTCACCTGTTGCCGGCCGTGCGGGTGTTAGAGAATTTCTCTTTGCTAAACGTATTAATAACCCTGCAATGATGCAATTTGCTTCACAGGATTTCCACGCAGCTAATGATCTTTTACTTGCAAATGAAATCAATCTATATTACCGTTTACAAAATGCATACACGATTACCGAAATTAATAACTACCAAACTGATGAAGAACTGTTTCACCCTGACATATATTATTCAAGCGTTGGACTTTTCATCGCTAGAGATTCTAAGTATTGTTTGGCCGTTAAGGCAGGCGATAATGGTGACAGCCACAATCATAATGATACCGGAAGTTTTACGATATACAAAGAAGGCTATCCATTCATAATCGATGTTGGTGTTGAGACATACTGCCAAAAAACATTCTCACCTAGAAGATATGAAATCTGGACCATGCAATCAGCTTATCATAATCTTCCTACCATAAATGGAATCATGCAAGAACCTGGATCCGATTACTTTGCTACTAATGTTGATGTCTCATTAGCAGATGATGACTGTCATATTTGTATGGATATTGCTTCTGCCTATCCTAAAGAAGCTGGTATAGAGTCTTATCAACGTCATGTTACTTTTAATAAAGGCACTTCTATTACAATTGATGACTCTTTCAAACTAGACTCTAATAAAGATGGGCAAGTTGTGATTAGTTTAATGACTTATGAAAAGCCTCGGGTTATCTCCTGTGATAAATCCGCCGATTGTATGTCTAAGACAATGATTCAAATCGGTGATCTAGGTACTATATCTATTCTTACTGAGATTGATCTTACAATTGAAGAAATAGAAATAACAGATGCAAGACTAAAAACTGCCTGGGATCACGAGATATATCGTATGTTAATCACACCAAAAGAGAATTTCTTCCAATTGCTGATTAATGAATAACTAAGGCGCAGTTTAAAACTATTAAAGACATGGTACTCTTTCTTGTTCTGTTTTCTGACCATAAAAAGGACAATTCACATTTGCGAATTGTCCTTTTTAGTTACATATCTATATTATTTGTTTAATTGGGGACTCTACTTATACTTTACATATTTTGAGAAAGATATTCATACACTTCTCGTTCTGTAGTAAGTTGTAATGCATTTTCAGCAATTTCTTTAGCTTTTTCCATGGAAATCTCAGAAATAGCCTTTCTAGTTGCTAGAATAGCTGATGAACTAACACTAAATTCATCTAATCCAAATGCAAGTAATAATGGTATTAATCTTCGATCACTTGCAGATTCACCACACATTCCTACCATAATACCTTCAGCTTTTGCAGCTTGAATAATCCCGCGAATACTACGCAAAACCGCTGGTTGATAAGTTGAATACAATGCTGCTACCTTTGCATTACCACGGTCAACTGCCATTGTATATTGTGTTAAATCGTTTGTTCCTATACTAAAGAAATCTGCTTCTTTCGCTAATAAATCTGCTATTAAAGATGCTGCTGGTGTCTCAATCATTACGCCAACTTGAATATTCGAATTATATGATAAACCTTCTGCATCTAATTCTTTCATATACTTCTTAAGTAATTCCCTTACACTACGGATTTCTTCAATACAAGTTACTAATGGTATCATAATTCGAATATCACCAAATGCACTTGCACGAAGTAATGCACGTAATTGTGCGCGGTAGATTTCAGGACGATCGAGACAATAACGAATAGCACGATATCCTAGGAACGGATTATCTTCTTTTGGAATCTCAAGATAAGGAATCTCTTTATCTCCGCCGATATCCAATGTACGAATTATAATTGGCTTTCCGTTCATCGCTGTAACAGCTTCTTTATACGATTCAAATTGTTCTTCTTCAGAAGGTAGTGAGGATTTATCCATGAATAAGAATTCTGTACGGAATAAACCAACTCCTTCTCCACCTGATTCAACAACTGCCTGTGCTTCTTTTGGTGTTCCAATATTACCGAATAATTCTACTGCTATCCCATCAGCAGTTTTTGTTTTCATACCTTGGAATGCTAATAGATCTTTTTTCTCTTGTTGATGTTTCTTGTATTTTTCTTCATATTCATCTAGTTGTTCTTTAGAAGGATTGATAATGACAATACCTTTCTCACCATCAACAATAGCATGTTCCTTATCTTGTAAGTTTGAAGTACAATTCTCTATACTTAGAACCGCAGGTATCTCTAAAGCTCTAGCTAGGATTGCTGAGTGAGAAGTTACACCACCTACTTCTGTTATGATTCCAACTACATTCTCTTTCACAATTCCTGCAGTCATTGATGGAGTTAAATCACGTGCTACAAGTATTGTTCCTGCTGGCACTTTACTAATATCTACATCTTGAATTCCAATTAATTGTTTAAGGAAACGCGTCTTAATATCATGGATATCGCTTGCACGCTGTCTCATCATCTCATCTTCAATTGCTGAGAACATTTGTATGAATGTGTCACAAACTTCTTCCATTGCTTGTTCCGCACATTTACCAGATTTAATTGCTGCTTCTACTTCCGTTTTCAATGCCGGATCAGATATAATCATCACTTGACCTTCAATAATTTCAGCTTCCTTATCTCCGATTCGTTCTCTTACATCTTCTGCAACTTGCATTGTATTCGTAGTGAAAACATCCAATTCTTTATTGAAACGTTCTAATTCTGTTTCTACGTCAACTGATTTGTCTTTATCATATTCAATTACCGATTCTCTTAGTAAAACAATATGTCCTATTCCAACTCCAGCAGACGCTGCAATGCCATTATACATAGCATACCTCCTATCTACCTATGTCGACGTGCCATCAACCTAGGATTTATTCACCAAATCCGTTGTTGTATAATTCATCAAATTTAGCTAATGCTGCTTCTTCATCTGCACCATTACATTGTACTTCGATTTCAGTACCACATTTAATACAAGCTGCCATTACGTTCATAATACTTTTTGCATTAACTGTTGCTCCATTAACTACAAAGTTAACATCTGAGTTAAATTTCATCATTTCCTTTGTTACCATACCAGCTGGTCTCATGTGAAGTCCTTGTTCATTTTTAATTGTGTATTTTTTACTTACCATTTTTTTAATCTCCTTTTATTTATTAATTTTGTTTACCTATTTGTATATAATAATTTTATTATATCTATATTTGTTATTCTTATCCCTTATTGATCCTTTGATTATTTGTTAACCGGTTTCTTCAAGAATGAAAGGATTAACATACCAACTATAGAACCTACTACTAACGCTATAATATAACCTAACACATTACCTACTACAGGGAATACGAAGATACCTCCATGTGGTGCACGAAGTGTACAACCCATTGCCATTGAAATACCACCTGCTACTGCAGAACCAATAATACAAGAAGGAATTACACGAAGTGGATCTGCTGCCGCATAAGGAATTGCACCTTCTGAGATGAAACATAATCCCATGATATAGTTTACAAGACCTGATTTTCTATCCTTTTCAGACCATTTGTTCTTAAAGAACGTTGTAGATAATGCAATTACTAATGGAGGAATCATACCACCAATCATAACCGCAGCCATGATATCATAATTACCACTGGCAATTGCGGCTGTTCCGAATACATATGCTGCCTTATTGAATGGTCCACCCATGTCAATTGACATCATTCCTGCTACAACACAGCCAAGCAGTACTTTACTTCCACTACCCATGGCATTTAATACATCTGTTAAACCTGAATTGATACCCCCAACAACTGGGTTAATCGCACACATTATCAATCCCATAAACAGAATACCAAAGAGTGGGTATAGTAATACTGGTTTAATTCCTTCTAAACTATCTGGTAATTTACTGCATAGTTTCTTTAAA
Source organism: Lachnospiraceae bacterium (assembly GCA_019421365.1). Lineage (GTDB taxonomy): Bacteria > Bacillota > Clostridia > Lachnospirales > Lachnospiraceae > Anaerosporobacter. Next base: position 134,080 of record JAHZFJ010000005.1, on the reverse strand, counting down.
CCAACAACTAGATAACCACCGATGAAGCCGGCTAATAAAGCTCCTAAGAAACCTGCTGATATTCCTTCTGTTGCAGTTAGTGTCATACCTGTTGCTGCTATGGATCCACCAACAAAACCTACTGCTAACCCTGGTCTATCTGCAATACTCATTGAAATATATCCCGCTAAGATCGGTAACATAAATCCAAATGCAGTATCACCTACTCGCTTAAAGAACGCTGCAAGTGGTGTATTTGAACCAAAGTTTGCTGGATCGATTGAATAATCATCTAATAAGAAAGCTAATGCGATTAGAATACCACCACCAATAACAAATGGTAGCATATGCGATACACCATTCATTAAATGCTTATATAATTGTCTACCAAAGCTTTCATTGCCTTCACTTACTTCACCTGAATCATCTCCAGAATGATGGTAGATTGGTACTTCTTTATTAACAATCTTTTCGATTAATTCCTGTGGTTTATGAATTCCATCGGCTACTTTAACTTTTAGTACAGGCTTTCCATTGAATCTTGCCATATCAACGTTCTTGTCTGCTGCAACAATAATACCATCTGCTGCTTCAATCTCTTCTTTCGTTAAGACATTCTTAGCTCCACCTGATCCATTTGTCTCAGCCTTTAATGTATATCCTAGATCTTTTGCTTTCAGCTCTAAGCTTTCAGCTGCCATGAAAGTATGTGCAATTCCTGTTGGGCATGCTGTAACTGCTAAGATACGATACCCTTTTGACTCTTCTTTCTCAGGTTCTCCGAATTTTTCAATTTCTTTTTCATTAATTATTGCTAAGAACTCTTCTGGAGTCTTCGCATCTAATAAACGTTGTCTGAATGCAGGATCCATTAACATAACATTAAGGTTAGCTAATACTTCAAGATGTACATCGCCACCCTGTTCTGGTGCTGCAATCATAAAGAATAAGTTACTAGGCGCGCCATCCATAGAATCACAATCCACACCTGAAGGCACTGTCATCGCTGCAAGTCCAGGTTTTAGAACTGCTTTATTCTTTGCATGTGGAATTGCTAGTCCTTCTCCAATTGCCGTAGTTCCTAACTCTTCTCTAGCAAGAATACCCGCTTTGTATTCTTCCTTATCTTTAACATTACCAACTCGCGCATGTAGATCAATCAGGATCTGTAATGCTTCATCTTTTGAATTTGGTGTAGCGTTTAATGCTATCCCATCCTTTTTTAGAAGATCTGTTACTCTCATTCTACTACCTCCTACCATTAAATTAGTTGTTATGCCCCATATCAACTGAACTACTATCTATGAGATAGCTGTTCAAATTTGAACTAACATCTAAAGCTTTTTCAATAATGATTCAATAAGTTCTTTGCTACCTAGCCCTGGTGAGAAAGCCGTTGCGCTACCTGAAGCCGTCCCCAAACGTAATGCTTCGCTATATTCACCAGTTTTAATATATCCTGCTAAAAATCCTGCAACCATAGAATCACCTGCACCTACTGAGTTAACAACCTTACCACTTGGAACTCCCATGCGATGTACCATGTTATTCTCATCTATTAATATCGCACCTTCCGAAGCCATAGAGACTAATACGTTACGAGCCCCCATATTCTGTAACTCATAGGCATATCTTATAATATCTTCTTCAGTCTCTATTGAAACACCAAACATTTCTCCTAATTCATGATTATTTGGTTTAATTAAGAACGGTTTGTATTTAAGAACATTTTTTAATAAATCATTAGTAGCATCCACTACAAATCGAATCTGCTTCTCAAATAATCGTTCCATTATCTGTTCATATATATTATCTGGTAATGTACTAGGTATACTTCCTGCTAATACTAAAGTATCCCCTTCAACCAATTTATCTAACTTCTCAAACAATTCATTAATTGCTGTTTCTGGGATAGAAGGACCATTGGCATTAATTTCTGTTTCGCTATCCGCTTTAATCTTAAGATTAATACGACTTAATCCCTCTGGTAATCGTATGAATTCTGTCTTAATTCCCTGTGATTTAATACCTTGTTCAATCGCATCTCCTGTAAATCCAGCTATAAATCCAAGTGCAACATTCTCTAACCCAAGTGTTTGTAACAACACTGACACATTGATTCCCTTACCACCATAGTAGATTTCTTCGCTTGTGGTTCTGTTTACATGTCCTGTTATCAACTGCTCTACTCTTACTACATAATCAAGTGCTGGATTAAATGTTACTGTATAAATCATTGTTTACATACCTCCTTTACAATAGCTGCTTGTCTATACTTTTCATCTGGTACATAGTCAGTTATAATACATACCTGGTCAAGTGATGCAAACGTCACGGAAGAAACCTTCCCAAACTTCGTATGATCAGCTAATATGTATGTCATATAGCTACGAGCTGCTGCTTCTTTTTTCATAAGTCCTTCTTCAATTTCAGGCGTTGTCATTCCTTGATGAATACTAATGCCATTCGTTCCTAAAAAACCCTTCGTAAAGTTATACTTTTTAATATTATGAATACCTTCAGCACCTACCAATGCTTCTGTTGCTAACTTTAGTTCTCCACCAATTACATAAGCTCTACAACCTTTTTGTACTAGCTTCTTAGCATGTACAAAACCATTGGTTACATAAACTGCTTTCTTATTCGTTATAAAGTCAACAAACTTCAATGTTGTAGTCCCAGCATCAATATAGACAAAATCATCATCTTTTATTAGGGAAGCAGCATAGCGGCCTATCTCATTCTTCTCATCGATATTCAAGGCTGATTTAGTTTCTACATCTGCTTCGAATGATGTTATATCTTCTAATACTGTTGCTCCACCATGCACCTTGTTCAGTTTTCCCATCTCATGTAGTGTAATGAGATCTCTTCTTATTGTTGATTCCGATGCATCTAGTTCTTTAGTAAGTTCTGTTACAGTAACAGCCTTTCTTTCTTGTAAAACTTGAAGTATTAGATTGTGTCGTTCCTGTGTTAGCATATTTATTCTCCCCCTCGATTTCTCATTACTAGTATAGTCATATAATACCACCATTTTCTTTCATCGTCAATCATTTTCTTTCATTTTAATTCATATTCAGTCAAACAAATTCACTTTTATCGATTTTTTTTGCTTATTCCCTTCTCTTTCAATCAAAAAAAAGCAAAAGTGTTTATCGCATACTCATTCACGATAACCACTTTTACTTATATTTTATCTAAAACTATATTCAAATATTCGTAATCTCTTTTTCTTTCAAAACCGGATTTTTCTTAATCTTAATAACTAAAGGAATAACCATTAGTATCCACACAACTGGTTCTGCCAGTATTATTCCCATATAATCAAGGTGTGGCACGAGTAGAATTACGACCAATACCTTACCCACAAGTTCTATCATACTAGATACAATCGGTGTAGTATGGTCCCCTATGCCTTGCATAGCATTACGTAATACTGTAATCACAGAAGGGACAAAATAAAACACAGTATTGATCTTTAGATATAACGCTGCTGTCTTTATAATCTCAGGATCAGTAGATCCTGTTACCATATGTACCAACCAAGGCGCAATAGTATAACTAGAAATTATCACAACCCCCGACCATATCCATGTTATTATAATAACACTACGGATTCCTTCTTTGATACGTGATATCTTACCTGCTCCAAGATTCTGACCACAATAGGTAGTCATTGTAGTTCCACAAACACCAAACATCAGCATATAGATTTCTGTAATCTTTCTTGCAGCTGTATGAGCCACGATTGTCTTCGTTCCGAAAGTATTGATTGCACTTTGTAATACCACTGTACCAAGAGAGACTAATGACAACATAAATCCCATTGATAACCCTGTTGAATACATTTGTTTGATATAGTGCCAATCCACCTTAAAATCTTCTTTCTTTAGATGCAACATCGGATACTTCCGCCAAATATACACAAGACACATTATTACTGAACATACTTGTGCCAATACAGTTGCGTAAGCTGCTCCTTCCACTCCCATATGGAATCCTAAAATAAACAGATAATCTAAAACAACATTAAGTATAGTTGAAATGATTAAGAATATAAGAGGTGTTATCGTATCTCCAATTGCACGCAACACACTAGCACAGATGTTATACGATAAGGTAACAATCATTCCAAGGAAAATAACTCGGATATATCCATATGATTGCTGTATTACTTCACCTGGTGTATTCAACACACGAAGTAATGGCATTAGGAAAGTTACACTTAGGACTGTAAGTACTAATGTAGTCACTATCCCTAATGCCGCTGTCATAGCTGTTGCCTTACGCAACTCTTTCTCATCTTTAGCACCAAAGCTTTTCGCGACATTAATCGCAAAACCATTGGTTAACCCTAGCAAAAAACCAATTATTAATGAATTAATGGAATTTGTTGCTCCTACAGCAGCCAACGACTGCTCTCCTAACGTCTCTCCAACGATTCTAGTATCAATTAAATTATACAATAATTGAAATATGTTACCCACTAATACCGGTAAGGCAAATTGAAAAATTAATTTGATTGGTTTCCCTTTTGTTAAATCTTTCATCCTATGTACCACAACTTTCTAATTTTATTTCCGACATAAATAAAAGAACTTATTTTTTCAGACCAATTTTCACTATATCATAATGGTATAGACTATTCAACAATATTCGAAGACTAGAAAGCAAAACTCTTGTACTTTTTCACAGCCTCTTTGCTGACGGTCAATGCACAAAACACGTATAGTAAAAAATAATTTTATAAAGTATAGTTTTCCATTAGTTACAGATACTACACTTGTTTATGTGTCATTAGTCAATTGTAAAACTCCACAGATATTTTGTCGACATGGAGAAGAGTTTTCCAATTGACGATTCTAAAAGAAAAGAGGAAATTGTATGCCTGTAGATTTTAAAACAAGTGAAACTAGAGAAAACCTAATGCGTGCTTTCGCTGGTGAAAGTCAAGCCCGTAATCGTTATACCTTTGCTGCTGAGTTAGCTCAACAACAAAAACAAAAAATGGTAGAAGAACTGTTTAGATTTACTGCCGACCAAGAACGTGCTCATGCTAAGATATTCTATGATCACCTTCAAGAATTCACTGGAGAGAATATCGAAATCTCCTCAGCTGCTTATCCTATTAATGTATCGGAGAATCTTGAGGACCTTCTGAATTTTGCTAAGCATAACGAATATGAAGAAGCTAATGATGTATATCTCAAATTCAGCCAGAAAGCACAAGAAGAAGGATTTGTTAAAATCGCATACTCTTTCGCTGAAATTGCTAAGGTCGAGCAAGTCCATTGCGATCGTTTTGAAAAGTTAGCTGAAGTAATAAAGAATAGCCAACTATATTCTTCTGCCTCACCATCTGTTTGGATTTGCGAGAATTGTGGTTACATCTTCGAAGGTACTCAAGCACCGCTTAAATGTCCAGTTTGTTTATATGAACAAGGCTATTTCTTACCTGTTGATTTACTTGGTTGTAAAGACTTCTTAAAGGGCAAAAATAATTAATCCATAATAATAAGCAATACACGCCATAATAAAACAATCTCAAACTGTTGAATACCTAGGGAGGATATTATATTCTCCACTGTTACACAACTTTTTGAGATTGCTTTTTTGTTTTATTATTTTATTGCTTCATTGCATTATAATTCTATCTAAAGAAGCAAGGGTATTTATTATCATAATTTCCCCAAACAGTATAAGGTAGTTTACAAAAATAGTACGTACAGAATAAAGCCTCTGTTTGATTCAACTCCATTGTCAAATCAAATAATTCTTTATTAAGAGGAATGAATATAAGATCTGTACATGCTTCATAGCGACTAAGCGTGTCTCTACTTTCATCTGATAAGACACTGCGGATTCTTTCTTTTTCATCCGGCTTAAGCGTACCATAATACCAATCTACATAAGCCCCATCATCACCATTTTCTTGCCATAGTGAATATATTGAATTCTTTAGTTCTTCCTTGTTTCCCTCAAGTATCTTATTGTTATAATTACAAAATCCTTCGTCTATTCTCTCGAAGTAAATTGCTCCCTCTTCTTCTAATACTTTCTTATCAACTGCTCCTATTACTTGAAAACCTTGCTCCTTCATCTCAATTATTCAACTCCTTCTTTTATTGTTCGCCTTCTCCTTTGATAGTAGAATTACTTCCTTGATAATTAACTACGAAGATTCCAATACAAACTAAGATTAGTGCAAGTATTCCCTTCATTCCAAATGATTGACCTTTCTCATCTAAAAATATCGAAGATAGAATCACTCCACTTATTGGATTAACAAAACCAAAAACTGCAACTTTTGATACCGGATTATATTTTAATAAGATTCCCCAGATAGAGTATGCTACAGCAGATACCATAGCTAGATAAATTAGCATACCAATACCTTTACCGGTAATAACAGTAAGCTTTCCACCTCCTATAGCACCAAATATTATCATAATTACACCACCGACAAAGAATTGATATCCACTTAGCACTACGGGATTTTCATCTCTCGAATAACTTTTGATGATTACAGATGACATTGCATATGCAATCGTACATAGCAAAATGAATCCTTCTCCGGTAAACTTCATATGCATGTCCAGTCCATCTTTTGTTAGATTAATAATCACAACCCCCGCAAAACCAAGAATACAGCCGATTATCTTTTTCCAAGTTAATTTTTCTTGCCTAAAGAACACATATGCAATAATAATTGCTACGAATACATTGGAACCATTAATAATAGCCGCTTTCACACCTGACGTATTTGCTAATCCTATATAGAAAAATACGTATTGTAGAACTGTTTGAAACAAACATAATATGAATATCTTACGATAGGATTGTCTCTTGGGTATTAAAATCTTACGATTCATTATACTTCCTAATAGTATAGTTAATATTCCCGCTAAAGCGAAACGATATCCTGCAAATAGGATCTGCGTTGCAGAATCATTTCCTCCGATTTCAAAAAATTGATATCCTAACTTAATTGCAGGGAATGCACTCCCCCATAATGTACAACATATTGTTGCTAGAAAACATACAACTGCTGTTTTCACTAAAAATTCCTCTTTTGTTTTCCCTGTCATGGCAAACCCTACCTTTCCATTAATCTCCTGTTGCATAAATGTTACAAAATTGTTACAATCTATTTGTACTTAGCTAATACAAATAAAAATAAGGAGGACGAAATTATGTGTTTTAATTTTACAAGCTGTTCCGAGTTATTTAATGCTATTTGTAAATATTTAAACTTCGGTTGTTAATATTCGGGCTCTGGTTTTTTCCAGAGCCTTTTTATTTAACGTAACATTTTTGTAATATTTAAAAGCAACACAATTACATGTAAATCAAGTATTTTCACCAATTCTCGCATTATCCATCAATTTCCTGTTGCTTAATTGTTACAAAATTGTTACAATATATTTGTACTTAGCTAATACAAATAAGAAATAAGGAGGACGAAACTATGTGTTTTAATTTTACAAGCTGTTCCGAGTTATTTAATGCTATTTGTAAATATTTAAACTTCGGTTGTTAATAACTAGGCTCTGGTTTTTACCAGAGCCTCTTTTTTTGCGATAATCTGTTAATATCGATTTAACATTTTTGTAACATATCAAAGTAATGAATCTATATTGCTACATAAACAACATTACATTTGCTTTCTTACAATCTTATATTCATTATCCAATTGAAAATATGGGCAGTTATAGAATTTATCTTGTAGGAATCGAACCATCTCGTCCTCATCAAGATTTACTTCACACTCGTAATAACCATATTCTTCATCATATACATAATTGCTACAACATTCACAACTTGATATTGTTTTAGCCTTCATAACAAAAGCTCCTCCTATAAAAAAACTAAAAATGGTAATCTAAACATACTGTCTAGATTACCACAATAATTTCTATATTACAAGCTATCTAATTTCAATTCGATTATTAGTTCTTTGCTGCACCATCTACAGACAATACAACGCCTGTTATGTAGCTTGACATATTACTACCTAAGAATACGAATGCATCTGCTACTTCTTCAGGTTCACCCACTCTACCAAGCGGAATTGTGTCAATAAGAGGTTGAATTATAGATTCTGGTAAGCTTGCTACCATATCTGTTCTCGTAACACCTGGTGCTACTGCATTCACACGAATTTTATAAGGCGCAAGTTCTAATGCTAACGATTTCGTTAAACCGTTTAAAGCAAATTTAGAAGCAGGATATCCGCAACCAGATTGCTGTCCATAGAGACTAACCATTGAACTAGTATTAAGAATAACACCGCCACCTTGTTCTTTCATGATATTAGCAACAGCTTGAGAACAATAGAAAACTGCATTCACATTCAAATCCATAATCTTATCGAATTCTTCTGGATTATATTCAAAGATAGATTCTCTAGCTGATATTCCAGCATTGTTTACTAATATATCAATTGAGCCATATTCTTTCTTTACATTCTCAAAATCTCTGTTAATCTCTTCATGATTACATAGGTCTGTCCAAATACCAGATACCTTATATGTAGGATCTTCTGCCTTTAACTCTTCTACTGCTTTTGTTGCAGTCTCTTCTCTAGAACCACAGAGAACTACTGTAGCCCCTTGTTCTAAATACTTCTTAACAATTGCTAATCCAATACCTCTTGTCCCGCCAGTTACAATGGCTACTTTACCGTCAAGTAACTTCATAATTTCATCCTTTCCTAATGAATGCTGTTTTTGAACAACATCATTCTTACATCATACATTTATTATTAAATCGTCCATAGACGTTTTAATCGAGATACAACACGTATATATGCTAATCGTATTTTCTTTTGTTACCAACCTAAAACATTTGCTTTAGTGTAAGCCTTAGCTTCTTCAGTAGTTAGTTGTCTTCTTTGATCATTCACACATACACCTAAACCAGTATTCTCATATTCATATAATCGCTCAGTTTCAGGATATGCCTCATGCATCCTCGTCCAACCATCTTTTCTAATATGTACTCCTAATTCGCAGTTCCTAAACACTGTGGCAGAGCATACAGGCTCTGTTCGCATACTTGGATGCCATGGTCTTCCAAGATATACTGAGTTCTCTGCAATCCCCTCATCTGCTGTGAGTTTACAATTAATAAGTAAAAATCCAAATTCATCTCTTGCTCTTGTACTAGCTGCAGTCACATAACCATTCTCAGTCAAAGACCCCCTATCTAGGGAATGGATTTGACACTCTTCAAATACTGCGTGAGCTGCACCAAATATAAAATCTACATCTCCTTCAAGATAACAATGAAAGAAATAACAGGAACCCTCCATAGCATATAACGTATCTTGATATCCTTTGAAAGAACACTCAATGAAAGTATTACATTCTCCACTAGTACTTACCGCTACTGCTTGCCTGCCCATCGCATCAAAACCTTTTTGGAAATACGAATTCTCAAATGTTATTCCTACTGCAGTAATATGGCTTCCGTTAACAAAAACCGTGGGACTTCTAAACGTACCCAATTTTTCACCTTGTTCATTAACGAGACCCGCATAATTATCATAGGTAATAACGGTTTTATCGATGCCTTCTCCTACAAGTTTAATATGAGATTGATCCTCTCGGATTGTAATTACTTGTTTGTAAATCCCTTCACGAATACGTATTGTAATAGGTTCTGCATTACCAGCAGGAACCGCATCAATTGCAGACTGTATATCTATATAATCCCCACTTCCATCTTTTGCAACTATAATAACTTGCTCCATCATTCCCCCAACTTTCTACTACTCTGAATAATAAAATAACTTATGAGAAGTTATTTATCACTTCGCATAAGTTACACATCGGAACAAGTTCCTTCGCGTAATACCTCTAGAACTTCGTTCTTTCGCTAACTTATCAGGTGAAATCAAATACTCACTACGTTCGTGCTTGATTTCCCTCTGATAAGTTACATTATACCTTTATTTACAAAATATTGCATCACATTTCTACATTATTTCTTAAAATACTTCTTCTACCCATTCCATTCGTTGTAGATATTGTTCTACAATGGATTGTCCCATATTAGGGTGAATTGTCTCCGCATGTGAGATCGTAATAGCTGACATTGCAATCGCATATTTGACGGTGTCTACGATAGATAGCTCATTCATAAATCCGTAACCTAAACCAGCTACACAGGAATCCCCTGCACCAGTAACATTCACTACTGATACTTTATTCGCTTTAATGATTCCTTCACATTCTCCATTATTATAATAGATACCATCAGCATCTAGACTAATGAATACATTCTGTACACCTACACTACGGAAATATGCTCCAGCTTTTCTTACATCTTCTTTATTCTTTAATTCAAATCCACAAAGCACTTCTGCCTCTAAACGATTTGGCTTAATGGTGTGGAAGTAAGGAACTAGATGTTTGATTCTCGCAACCTTCGATGCAGAAACTGGATCTAATACGAATCTTGTCTCATCTTTATATGTTGTTAATAAATACTCAAGTATTTTAGGATTGTCTGTATCAAGAACCATATATTCAGCATTTCTTATAATGTCTGCTTTACTATCAATGAATTCTTCTGTTACATTATCCGTAATTTTCATATCAACAATCGCTGATTCCATCTCACCTTGTTCATTAAGAATCGCCATGTATGTTGGTGTGGATTCTCCTTCCACAATTAATGAATCTTTCATATCCAAATTAATGTCTTCTGCTGCTTTGAGAATGCTTCTTCCCTTTTCATCGTTACCAATTATGGATATGAACTTAGTGTTCACGTGTAATCTTGCCATATTTTCTGCAATATTTCGGCACACTCCACCAAATGAAACTCTAACGTTTCCAGGATTAGAATCCTGCGCTCTATAATTTTGATAGGTAAATCCAATAATATCATACACGGAAACACCAAAGACTAACATATATGGTTCATTTTTAATACTCATTTGACACTTCTTCTCCCTACTGTTTTGCTCTTTTTTATAAATTTGTATTTTCTACTATATTACATTTTAGTTTCGATTTCAACTAAAAATATATTGTTAATTTTTTCATAGTTACAGTAACTATATTGCGTCAAATGAGTATTAATTATTTGTATTTAATTAAGAATTTTTACCAAAATTGTTTAAACAATTTATAGATGGCTTTCCCCTTATTGGTTATCCCCTTACTTTTACTATGAAGTACTGCTGAACCAATAGTTTTATAGTCGGTATATAAAACTTGATTAAGGATGATATCTCCCTTTTTCATCTCCTTTAAGAGACGTTTTGTTAATGCTACTTCTTGATTAATGTACTGCTTCTCTGTTAATTTTCCACTTTTGTCTACAACACCAGATTCTGTAACAGCCATATGAATCGGTTTGTTCACTAATTTTCTAATAGATGAAATCTGTTTCTCATTCAAACTACCACTACCGTTTCTTTCATATAGATGAATTGTTCCATGCATATTAGTCGATAAGAACTTCTCATCATTAATTGCTTTTGCTATTTCTTTATTCCACGCAGCATAATCTTTGTTTGAAGAATTCTCTGGAGCAAATTGAACATAAAATGGTAATTTATACGTTTTCATTACTTTGATATATTCATTGCATAACTTAATGTATTTAGCTGGAGTCATAGCTGATGTACGTTTTGTAACCTCATCATACTTATTTGTTAATGAAGTTTTGTAGCGAGCAAGGTATTGTTCATTCCCTAATTCAATTGCAGAGAACTTAAGACCTGCTTTCACCATTTTCTTATATAAACCTAATTGGCTAGAAGCGGTATCGTTAAGATTTACAACAAAAATCAGCTTTATCTTATACTTCTTTTGAATTTGAGCCCATCGTTCACACTCATCGTTTGACCAATCTTTTGGATATGTTTTTTGTGATATCGTACCACCTTGAAGACGAATCCAAATCTTGCTTGTATCCACCTTATCCTTCTTCCATGATTCTAATTGCTTACTTAGGTATGAACTTTGTTCTTTCACCGATAAACTTCCTTTTGCATTAAATCCTACCTGTATTCCTTTTGCATAGCTCTCAGTATCTTGACTAGTTGAATCATCTTGAGATTTTCCAAAAACTGTGTTGAATACTGGTTTCATCGTTTCAATCCATGTATTTGTCTCTCGATTATAAAATTTTGTATCAGAGTTAATTGCAAATGGTATTCCTGCTTTTGTTAATTGCTCTGTCATATATGTAGCAAAAACAACTTGTTCTTCTACTGTATAATCATTCCCATCATTATAATTCCCAGCCATCCATGCTCCTACCCAGGTCGGGATATTATTCTTTTCTTGAAATTCTAATGCTAATCGTATTTTATCTGTTATTTTCTTCTTTTCTTCTTGTGTTCCTGTTGTCCAAAGCTTACGTTCATTTGTCTTACTTGGGCACGATGCATAGAAATGCCATTCCACCATTAGATATCCATTGTGTTTCGTTGGAATCTTTAATTCCGAAAGGTACGCTGCGTCAGAACGTAATCTTGGCGATATCATAATAATACGAGTCTCATTCGTCTTCCGAATTTCCGTTACTAAACGTTCATAAATTTCATTTAATTTTTCCGGCTGTTTGTTCAATGCATCTGTCGCTTCTATCAATAAGTCAAAAGATACCAAATGAGAGATATCCTTATAACGGTTAGCCACTGTAGACCACCACTCAACAACTTGAGCGATATTCTCTTCTGTTGGTTCATTTTTGAATTCATCAGCCTGATATGCAATTACAGGTATTAAACCATTTGTAAGACAATCATTGATTTGTCTATCTAGATCCTTTAATAAATCCTCTGTTGCTTTATCTTTAATACGAATCCTAACATGACTTATTCCTGCTGCTTTAAAATCTTTAACCGCTTGCTCGTTATAATTTTTTCTACCTGTTGAAGTCTTACACCAATCTACGTCCATCCCCTTTCCTAATATTTTTTGATATTCCCATGGATCTATAGCTATATTACTCTGGGCTGTAATGAATTTTGAATTGACTGTACAGGAAACAATCAAACTTGAAGATAATGTTATAACAATTAATAGACAAGCTATAAGCAACTTTAATTTACTTCTTCTTTTACTAGTTTGTTCCATAATCTTCTACCTCCTTTTTTTCATCTTAATAAACCAACGTGAAATTACGGTGAAAACTTTGGTATCAATATAGTAAATGTTACTCCATTACTTTCATTCTCTACAAAATACGTTCCTTTATGCATATCCATAATCCTCTTTACAATAGCTAGCCCGATTCCATGCCCTTCATCATCTCGTCCTCTTACCTGATCCACTTTGTAGAATACATTAAAGATTTGATCCAAGCTTTCTGTCGGTATATTAGCTCCTGTATTAAAGATCCTTAGTTCACAGCCTTGGCTTTTCTCTTTGAGATCAATTTCAACATACCCTGACGAATTCGCGTATTTGATAGCATTACTTAGCAAATTACTAATCACTCTTTCTATCAGATGTTCATCTACATTGACTACTATATCTTCCTCGCATGTAAACCTAATATCTATACTTCTCATATCTGCGATATGCTGTAATTTTTCAATAGAATCATCAATCAAATTTCTCATTGAAACTTGCGATATCTGCAATTCTGAAGACATCCCCTCTAACTTAGAAAGATCTAATAATTCCTTTACCAACTCATTAATTCGATCACATTCATCTACAATTACATCATAGTATTTATCTCTTGCTTGTTCTTCCTCAACTACATTATATTTTAAGCCTTCTACATAACCTTTGATAACCGCAATCGGCGTCTTTAGTTCATGTGATATATCACGAACAAGTACCTTTCTTTCCTCGATATCATCTTGTAAAGATTTAATACTATTACTTAATTTATCTGATAATAAGTTGATACTTATTGCTAATTCTCCAATTTCATCATTGGACTGTATTTCAATCTTCTCGCCAAATTCTAGATGGCTCATATCCCTTGCTATATGATTCATCTTTATAATAGGACCAGAAATTCTACGAGACAAATAAAGCACTCCTACGATACCAATGGCAATCATAACAATACCTGAAGCTAGATAAAATTCACTGGCTACAGCTACACTCTCTCGAATCCCTTTAACAGATTTGGTAATTACAAGGAACACATCATCGCCTAATGTTGAGGTGAAGAAAATCTTGGGTGGTAATCCATTATTTCTTTCGAGTACTTGATACATATGTCCCTCTTCCTGCCATAGATAATATCTCTTGATCATATTCTGTATCTTCTTCGATACCACAATATCCTCAATCCGATTTTTAAAATAGGAGGAATGCAAAACTTTCATATTTTTATCTAGAATCAATATATTCACACCTTCATCTTTATCTATTTCTGATATAAATGCATTGATTTCTTCAGTAGAATTCAGGTATACGTCTTCAATCTCTTTTTGAAATTGTAAAAAACTTCTCTCAGTCTTATAGATATAATATTTTTCTAGGAAGGCTTGATTCATGAAGATTCCCATACCTACCAATAGAATTGTAAAACTAGTAAAAACTAATATAAGTTTATTCGTTATCTTCAATTATTCTCCTCCTTTTCATTCTTTCAAAGTTCCTCAAGACGGTACCCTGTCCCACGGATTGTTCGAATATATCTTCCGGCATCTTGTAATTTAGCTCTCAGCGTTTTGATATTAGTATCAAGTGAACGACTTTCTCCATCAAAATCAGGCCCCCACACTTGATTTATTAACATATCTCTTGTCAAAGTAAGTCCCTTGTTATTCATAAAATATTCTAACAGCTGATATTCCTTGTTATTCAGAATAACTTCTTCCTCTTTGACATAAACTTTATGTTCTAACTTATTCATCATTATCTCACAACATTGTAACGTTGCTATTTTATTTTTCTCTATCTTACGTAGGAGAGTTTTAATCCTAGCTATAAAGATTGGATAACTAAATGGTTTTGTAATATAATCGTCTGCCCCTGCATGAAGTCCTTGTAATTCATTTCGTTCATCGCCTAGGGCTGTTAACATAACAACAGGTGTATCCGATTGCATCCGTATTTCGTCAAGAACCTGCCATCCTGATAATTCTGGCATCATAACATCCAATATAATTAGATCGATTGCATTGTTGTCATAGAAGAATTGCAATGCTTCAATACCGTTCTTTGCTTCTATAACCGTATAAGATTCCTTCTTTAACATATCCCGTATCAATCCTCGTAAAAAAGGATCATCTTCTGCTATTAAAATTGTAACTTCCATATTTACTCCATTCCCAACGAATTCCATATTATGTTTCGGCATTTTCATTCTTTTATGATAATAGGATACGTTAATTCTTTTCTATTTATCAATATAATGCATTAAGAACTTTGATTGGTTACAGATAAGTATATTATATGGAAACAGCCAAAAAACTCGTGAACAGTTATTATTTCAAACCTTCACGAGCTTTTCCTTGTATGGATTTTCTTTTATTTTATAATATATTACTCTTCAAAAGGTACTACAGCTCCATCATAAGTATCGTTGATGAATTGCTTAACTTCATCTGATTTTAAAACTTCAATCAACTTTTTGATACCTTCATTGTTTTCGTTACCTTCTTTTACTGCAATAACATTAACATAAGTCTTAGCAGCTTCTGATTCTGATGACTCATATGCAACTGCATCTTTTCCTACAGAGAATCCTGCTTCTAATGCATAGTTACCATTTAATACTACGAATGCTACTTCAGGAATTACTCTAGATACTTGAGCAGCTTCTAATTCTTGAATCTTAACACCATATGGGTTGTCAACGATATCCTTAACAGTAGCTTCAAGACCTACTCCATCTTTTAATGTGATAATTCCATTGGCTTGTAATAACAATAAAGCTCTAGCTTCATTTGTAGTATCATTAGGAACAGCAATTACATCACCTTTTTCGATTTCTGATATATCTTTCTTTTTTCCTGGATAGATACCAAATGGTTCATAATGGATACCACCTGCATTCACTAAATGTGTTCCTTGTTCTTCATTAAATTGTTCCAAATAAGGAATGTGTTGAAAATAATTTGCATCAAAATCTCCACTTTCTACTACTAAATTTGGTTGTACATAATCACTGAATTCTGTAACTTGTAAGTCCCAACCATCGTTAGCTAAGATTTTCTTCGCTTGTTCAAGAATCTCTGCATGTGGCGTTGTAGATGCTGCTACTGTAATTGTTCCTTTTTTCACTATTTCTTCTGTTTCTGCCGTATCTTCTGTTCCTGTTGTCTCTACTGGTTGCTGATTACTTGAATTTGATGCATTATTATTGTCAGCTTTCTTACATCCGCTTAAAGATACCAACAATAAAGTTCCGATAACTACTGCTAATAACTTTTTCTTCATATTACTTCCTCCTTTTATAATTACATAAAACGCTTTTATTTAGTACTTCTCTTATCTAAGCGCTTTGATAAGAACATTCCTATACCTTGGAATAACTGAACTAATACAATAAGTATTATAACTGTTACTATCATAATGTCGGTTTGATAGCGATAGTAACCATAACGGATAGCTATATCACCTAAACCGCCGCCACCTACTGCCCCTGCCATTGCAGAGTAACCAAGAATTGTTCCAGTTACAATCGTTGCTCCAACGATTAATGGAGTTCGTGCCTCTACTAAAAGTACCTTGTAAATTATCGTCCACGTAGAAGCCCCCATACTTTGTGCTGCTTCAATAACTCCGTGATCAACTTCCTTAAGTGAAGATTCTACCATTCTAGCAATGAATGGCGCTGCTGCAACTACTAATGGAACAATGGTTGCAGTTGGACCATAACTCTTACCAAGTAAAAGTCTTGTAAATGGAATTATTAATATTACAAGAATTAGAAATGGTATACTTCGTACAATATTAGAGAATACATCTAGTATCTTATAAATGACTCTATTGGGTTTTATTCCATCTTCATCAGTAATCGTTAATACAATACCCATTGGTAATCCTAGTAAATACCCTACAAGGGTAGATACCAAAATCATATAAAGACTTTCAAACAATCCTGTCTTTAACATATCGATGATTCCTTGATCAAACATTAAGGTCCACCTCCTCAACTACTAACTTTCTGTTTTTTAGATACATTATCATCTTTTCAGCAATTTCTTCATCCTCTGGGAGTTGCAGAATCATCTCTCCCATCGCCTTACCACCAATGTTACGAGTATCCGCTCCCATAATATTAATTGGTGTATTGAATGAAAGGATCATATTGGCAATAACCGGTTCAAAAGAAGATTGTTCACCAAATACAATTCTTACAAATTGCTTTCCTTCCATAAGAGAAATCATTGATGTTCCTTGGTATACAAGTCTCTTTGCTTCTTCCGTCTTTGGTTCTGCGAAGATATCCTTTACATAGCCTGTTTCTGCAAGTTTACCGCTATTTAAGATTGCAACTTTGTTACAGATTTCTTGAATAACCTTCATCTCATGGGTAATCACAACAATTGTAATTCCAAATCGTTTATTGATATCTTTTAACAGATTCAGTATTGCATTCGTTGTTTCTGGATCGAGCGCACTTGTTGCCTCATCACATAATAAGATTTTAGGATTATTAGCAATCGCTCTTGCAATGGCAACTCTTTGCTTTTGGCCACCGGATAATTGGGCTGGATATGCATTTTCCTTATTCTCTAATCCTACAATCTTAAGTAATTCTCTTGCTCTTTCTTTTGCTTCTTTCTTCTTAACACCAGCAATCTCTAATGGAAAACATACATTATCGATAACTGTTCTTTGCATAAGTAGATTAAAATGTTGAAAGATCATCGAGATCTCCATTCTAGTCTTACGTAATTCCTTGTTTGATATCTTCCCTAAGTCTTTGCCATCTATAATAACGGTACCTTCTGTAGGTCTCTCAAGGAAATTGATACAACGAACTAAAGTACTCTTTCCGGCACCTGACATACCAATCATTCCAAAGATATCTCCTCTTTCAATATCTATCGAAATGTTTTGTAACGCTTTCACTTGCCCTGATTTACTCTCAAATGTTTTGGAAACATTCTTAATCTGAATAATTGGTTCCATACGTTCTCCTTCCCCTGTTAATTGTCCCTTTTAGCAATATTTATTCTTACATATACTGTAATATTCTACAATTTTTCGCACATTCTTTACTTTTCCTAGTATACACGTAGGATATATAGCTATATATTAAGTATATTATTCCAATTTGTCAATCCTTAATTTGATATTTCAACGGAATTATTAGCAGATATGCCAACGAAATAAATTGATAGTTATTAATTTACATAGTAACAGTGCAGATAATAAGGTTACGTATCTATATATAAACCTATAATCTACACTGACGGAATAATCTTATTGTTAGCACTTCTATCTGTTTATCTATTCCTTAGTTTTATTACTTAATCATACTATCATCTAAAACTATTGTAAATGGTCCATCATTTTCCAGACTTACTTTCATATCTGCACCAAATTCACCTGTTTCCACAACAGGTATTAACTTCTTAAATCCCACGATGCAGTATTCATATAATGCATTTGCTAAATCAGGTTTCCCTGCATTCACAAAACTTGGACGATTTCCTTTTTTACAATCTGCATACAATGTAAATTGAGAGATTACTAGCAATTCACCATTCACATCGTTAATCGATAGATTTGTCTTCCCATTCTCATCTTCAAAGATACGCATCTTACTAATCTTATCAATGTATTTATCACAGATTTCTTTGGTATCTTCATTCCCTACACCAAGAAAAATCAAAAGTCCTTTACCAATCTTACCAATTGTCTCACCATCTACTGCGACTGCAGCATTGTTTACTCTCTGAATTACAACTTTCATATTATGCTATATTCCTTTCAAAAGTCTGAAAACTTCATGCCGAGCAGACGT
The DNA here is from genome assembly GCA_019421365.1 of Lachnospiraceae bacterium. Lineage (GTDB taxonomy): Bacteria > Bacillota > Clostridia > Lachnospirales > Lachnospiraceae > Anaerosporobacter. Next base: position 115,186 of record JAHZFJ010000005.1, on the reverse strand, counting down.
GTTACGCGCAATTAACAACGCTTATTATTATAATTGTTGATCAACTTCTAATCCTTTTAAATCTTCTTCAATCAGTTGTTGCGCCCTGATGAGATTTTTAATTTCACTCTGGATTTTGTCATGTGTTGCATCTGCTGTTTGTATTACCTCTGTAGCATCGTTAACTTCACTATTCTCTCTCTCGACCTGTGTCTTTTCTTCTTCCTCTTTCTCTTCTTTCGCTTTCTTAACTTCCTCAATTTCTTCTTCTAACTTCTCGTCTATATCTTCTTTGGCTTGATTGACCAATTCGTCTACAATTTCATCGTTCGCTTTTTCCATGATTTTATCAGCTGCTTTTGTCGCCTTAACCATTGGATCCGCTTTTAATAATGCCTGATGAATTGCACTAATTGTAGCACTCTCTTCTGCTTTTTGAGATTTAGCAGATTGAACTCTCGCAGTCCATTCATCTTCCGCCTTATCTAAATTACTTAATTCTGTAATATATTCATCGCTATTAAGGTTATCCTTGTACGCTTCCGCTAATTCTGCCTTACTTTGTGTAACCTTATCAAGTTCTTTTTGCGCATTTACTGCTTCTTCCTCTAACTTTGTCATACGCTCTGTACGAGATGCAATATTGTTTTCTGTTTTAAGTTGGCTAGAGAAAACATCTCCTAACTTCTTCATTGCCTCTTTTCTAGCATCTAGTTTCTTTTGTGCTGCCACATCTCTACCTAACGATAGATCTGCAGCATTCAAGGTTTTTCCTTGTAAACCTTGCTTCTCTACTTGTCTAATATTTTCAAGACTCTTCTTTCCACTCGTTGCAACTTCAAAATGCATCTTATCATTCCGCTCTGGATTACCTAACCCCTTAAAATTAACATTCATATATCTTCTCCTCCCAGGTCGACGATACTAATGTACTCTGTTGACCATTATACACTATTAATATCGACAGAATACATTAAAATATTAACTTTTAGGGGTTATTGTATCTCTAAAAGCTTGTATTTATTTGAAGAAAGAATATAACCCATTTACGATAACTATAACAATGATAACAGGTAATCCAAATTTACAATATCCACGAATCCACCTAGGCATCTTAATTCCTTTGCCTTCATTCACTTCCTTTAAGTAATTATCAAATCCCCAACCATATCTACTTACACAGAATAATGTAAAGATTAACGAACCAATTGGCAATAATAGATTACTTACAATAAAGTCTTCTAAATCTAAGATGGTCGTTCCTGCTCCAAGTGGTTCAAAACCTGCTAATACATTAAAGCCAAGTACACATGGCATAGAAGCAATGATCATGAAGATAATGTTCAACCATGCTGACTTCTTACGACTCCAGCCCCAAAGATCCATACACGAAGACATAAGATTTTCGAATACGGCTATAACAGTTGATAGCGATGCAAATGCCATGAATAAGAAGAAACAACTACCCCAGATTCGACCACCTGGCATAGCGTTGAATATATTCGGTAATGTTATGAATACTAAACTTGGACCACTATCAGGGTTTACACCGAATGCAAAACAAGCTGGGAATATAATCAAACCTGCTACAATTGCAACAAATGTATCAAGAAATGCAATGTTAATAGATTCCCCAAGTAATGATCTCTCTTTTCCTAAATAACTACCAAAGATCGCCATAGATCCAATACCTAAACTAAGTGTGAAAAATGCTTGGTTCATAGCAGATACGATTACATTACTTACTCCAATCTCATGCATCTTCGAAAAATCAGGTACAAGATAGAATGCTAATCCTTCTTTGCCACCTTCCATGCTAATACTAACCACCGCTAAAACTACCATAATTGCTAGCAAAGCAAGCATCATAACTTTGGTAATCTTCTCGACGCCCTTTTGTAATCCCATTGAACAGATACCAAAACCAATTAAAACAACTACTACCATCCAAAAAGTTAGCACTTTAGGATTTCCTAACATATTAGAAAATTGAGTTTGAATTCCTGTCGCATCAGCACCTTCGAATTTACCAGATGCCATTCCAACAAAATAATTCAACATCCAACCAGATACAGTTGTATAGAACATCATTAATAAATAATTACCAAACATAGCAGCATAACCATGTAGGTGCCACTTTTGCCCCGGCTTCTCAAGTGCCTCAAAAGCCTTAACTGCGCTCTTACGGCTAGCACGCCCCACAGCAAACTCCATTGTCATGATCGGTAATCCTAATATAATTAAGAAGAACAAGTAGAATAATACAAATACTCCTCCTCCACTATTACCAACTACATAAGGGAATCTCCACACATTACCGATTCCAATTGCACAGCCTGCAGACAAGAGTATAAACCCTAATCTCGACTTGAACTTTTCTCTTTCCATACGTCCTCCAAGATATTAATTTCTATCTTCTTTAGTTTATCTATATTTCGAATTGTAATGTTACATTTCAACGCTTATACGCATTAATGCGTTAAAGTATCAAGACAAAACAATTTCCTTTTAAATATACCTAAAATGTAGTATCATGTCAAACTGTTTTATCTGGTAATTAATAAAAGAGACAATCTTACAAATGATTTTTATGTGGAACTCGGTACGAATATCCGTAATTCCACGTATAACCATTGAAGATTGTCTTTTTATAATCCTATAGCTTTAATTATGCAATCCTAGAATAATAGAATTGCTAACTTACTTATCAATCTCTGGAATGTCTCCGTCTCCATATTCAGAATTCCAGTCATAATCCATATTTATCTTATTAGTAAATTTATATTTGTCAGTCTCTTGATTCCTAGTCGATTTGTTTGAGCTTGTTTCTTTCCTGTTCGTTGCTCCATTTGTTGTGCTGGTAGTTTTGATATCGTTTTTTTTCTCCATATCGAATCTCCTTTCCTAATAAATAATTATACGATTGCCCATAACACCGTTTATTCTGTACAAGTCTGAAAGGATTATTCAATATTTATCTATTATAATTCTTCTCCGTTGGTGCGAATAACATTCTGATACCAGTAATAACTATCCTTTGGAATTCTTCGCATGTCTTTTAAATCATGATCTTCTCTGTTGATATAGATAAATCCGTATCTTTTTTTAAAACCTTGATGAGAACTTAGTAAATCCATAACCGACCAAGGACTATATCCCATTAATTCCACACCATCTTCAATTGCTAGTGCACATGCTTCAATATGTTTTCTAATATAATCAATGCGATAGTCATCATGAATCTTCCCATCTTCTGTTAAGACATCTACCGCCCCTAATCCATTCTCAGTGATTACAAGTGGAACTCTATACTTGCGATAATACTCGTTTAATACAATACGAAGTCCCATAGGGTCTATCTGTGCTCCATATTCGGTAGCTGAGAGATTCTCGTTCTTTTCATCACGGAAATATCCATATTGGTCAAAATCTACTTCGTTACCACGGAATACTCTCTCTCCTTTTGGATGATTTTCTTCTTCTTTAAGGTAACTAGCACATAGCGTACGATAGTAATTCACTGCAATATAGTCCATCTTAGCATTCTTAAGAATCTCTTTATCTTCTTCTAACATATCAGGCACTATATCTCTCTCTTTCAGATAACGCATATAATAACCAGGATACTCCCCTGTCATATGCATTTCTAAACAGTATTCTGTCTTAAACCAGTCATTCATCTTAGCTGCCCACACATCTTCTGGTTTGTTAGTAAGGGGATACGTACAAGTTGACGAGATTGCCGGTCCAATCTTTCCACCTGTTACAATTTCATGGCAAGCCTGTATTGCTAACGCATGCGCTAGACACATATGGTAATCCATCTGCGCTCTTACCTTATCCGCCTTATGAAGTGACTCCTCATTAATATTCATACGTTCATCGACACGTATCATCAGGTTCTGCTCATTGTGTACCTGCCAGTATTTAACCTTATCACCAAAGGCTTCAAAACAGATCCTTGCATATCTTTCAAATGCATATACACATTCTCTACTCTCCCAGCCATTGTATTTCTCAACAAGAGCATATGGTAGATCAAAATGATATAATGTTACGAAAGGTTCAATCCCATTATTTAATAGCTCATCAATAATCTGTCTATAAAATTGAATTCCTTGTTCATTCACCTCACCATCACCATCAGGGATTACTCTTGACCAAGCAATAGAAAAACGATACATCGTTAGCCCTAATTCTTTCATAAGCGCTATATCTTCTTTCCAATGATGATAAAAATCACTAGCAACCTTACTATCTGCTTGTCGTTCTGATTTTTTGAAAGAGTTATGATCTGCTACCGTCTTACCTTTACCATCTTCATCCCAGGCTCCTTCAATTTGAAACGCTGAGGAGGAAGCTCCCCATAAAAACTCTTGTGGAAATCTATCTTTTTTCATCTAATCTACATCCTTTACTTCCATAATTATTGTATCCTTATTACATCTTTTTTGGTTTGTTAATGTGATTTGGCATTCTTTTACCTCTGGTAGAATAATTGGTGTAGTCAAATCATATCCCGTCTTCTTTATCTCTTCAAGATCAAAAGATATAATTTTTGTTCCCTTTTCTATATGTTGTCCTACTTCTACGTGCTTAGTAAAATGCTTTCCATCCAATTCTACTGTATTCATCCCTACATGAATTAACATCTCTAAACCATTATCTAATTGCAAACCAATTGCATGTAGTGTTGGATATATCATACTTACCGTACAAGCTTCAGGAGCCAAAACCTCACCTTTGCTAGGTATTATGGCAATACCTTGTCCCATTCCTCCAGATGCGAATACTTGATCTTCTACTTCTGCGAGTGTAACTAACTTTCCTTCAATCGGAGCGTATATCTTAGCCAGTTTGTCTTCATCTGGACGCTGTTTTGATTCTTTTTTTGATTTTTCTTTTGGTTGTTCTTTATCTTTTGATTCTTCTATGTCTTCTGACTCTTCTTTATTCTCTAAATCAGGATATAAATCAGCTTCCAAATTCACTGAATTACTATCTTCATCTATCCCTTCTTCAAATCCTACTATATAAGTAAGGGCCGCTGCTCCAAAGTAGGCTACTGCTATACCAACTAAATAAAAGATAAACTTTCTCATACCGAATGCGGCATATGTGAAGATTGTTAACACACCATTATTGGCAAATGCATCACCGTACACACCGCCGAATCCCATAATCGCACCACCTACAGCACCTGCTATAATTGCGCATATCATAGGTTTTTTTAATCTTAGATTAACACCATATATTGCTGGTTCAGTTACTCCGACAACAGTTGCTGCTAATGTACCAGAAGCAGCTATTTGTTTTAACTCTTTACTTTTCGTACGTAACATTACTCCAAGAGCAGCACCACCTTGTGCAAAGTTTGCCGAACCTGCGAATGCTAGAATATTTTGATGACCATTAAGTGCAACATCATTAAGTCCTATAGGTAATAATGCTCGGTGTGCACCAAAGATTACGAACACACCCCAAAGGCCACCTATTAAAGCCCCTCCAAGGATTGGACTAACTCCAATTACCGCATCATAACCAATTTGAATTCCATTACCAATATAGATACCTATAGGCCCTAATACAGATAATGTTAATGGTATCATAATTAATAATTCCAAACCAGGTACTAAGATTAACTGTATAACTTCAGGTATCAACCTCTTTAACCATTTCTCTAAGTAGGCCATAACACATATAGCAAGTATAATTGGTATTACCGACTCTGTATAGGAGAATACCTTTACTGATTCACCTATTTGCCAAGCGCCTTTCACTACAGGCAAACCAAATATCGTAGTCTTAGTAGCTACATCTTGAATCATTGTATCTATCCCTGGATAAACTAGCGTACCTGCGATTACCATAGCAATTACTTGATTACTACGAAGTGCTTTCGCACAAGTCATGGCTAAGAATATTGGGAAGAAATAAAAAATCACCTGACTGACAGCAAACAGTATTGTATACGTATCAGAAGTTGTTATATCCACTCCTTGATTACTCATAATTAACTTCGCTGCAGTCAGAAATCCTTTAATTAAGCCCGCTGCCGCTATCGCTGGTACTAAAGGTGTAAAGATCTGAGTTATCGTCTGTAACAGTTGATTTCCAACCTGTTTCAATGATTTTTTTTGTTTTACATTTTCAGTTTTTGTATGATTACTTAATTTCTCAGTATCTAAGAGTTGAATTAAAGCATCATAGATATGCTCTACTTTTGCTCCACAAACCACTTGGTACTCTCCACCTGCTTGTACCACAGATATAACTCCTTCAAGTTGTTCTATCCTTTGTTTATTTGCTCTATTCTCCTCTTTAAGTATAAAACGTAATCTAGTAAAACAATGTGTTAAAGATTCAATATTCTCTCTTCCGCCCACATTGACTATAATATCTTCGGCTATCTTTATATAATTCAAGTTAACCTCCCCCTTCCTTGGAATTCTAAATCTTCTATATTTTATATTAATAATAGTAATTATTATCAACTTTGTCAATGTAAAATCATTACATCAGCTATTTTTAGCTAACTAATTTTAGTATATTCTGTTTGAGTATTTTAAATACAACTGGAGAAACTAACTTTAATGTAATGAAAGAATAGGCCAGTATGTTTTGTTAAATATTTTCAAATTTGGTATTAATCTTTACTTTTTCATTTTTTTACTATATTATATATACTGCACGTTTAGTGACAACCCAACTGCTCGCTGCAAATTAAAATACGAAAGGATAGAAACAAAGCTATGGAAATTAACTTAGACATCTATAAGACTATGGCACTGGTCTCCATTGTATTTTATATAGGAAAATTCATTCGTAACAAGTTTTCTATTATAAAAAAATATTGCATTCCACCATCTGTTGTTGGGGGCTTTATATTTGCATTACTAATTCTTATATTCCAAATTACAGGAGTAGCAACTATCAATCTTGATACAACCCTACAAAATATATTCATGACAGCCTTCTTTACAAGCATCGGCTTCACTGCCAGCTTTAAAGTTTTGAAAAAGGGTGGTTTCAAAGTAATCATCTATCTAGGTCTTGCAGTTTCGTTAGTAATATTACAGAATCTACTTGGAGTAACTTTGGCATCGCTATTTAATTTACCTACTCTTCTTGGTCTTTGCACTGCATCCATACCAATGATTGGTGGCCATGGGACTGCTGGCTCATTTGGTCCAATCCTTGAAGATATGGGCGTAGTCGGTGCAACTACAGTTTCTGTTGCTTCAGCAACATTTGGATTAGTTATGGGTAGTATTATCGGTGGAATCGTTGCAAGAGGTTTAATTCATAAACATAAATTGAAGACGATTAGAGATGAAAACTCAGAAAAAGAACCCGATGAAGTAGGTGACTATAATGAAGAAAATCACAATATTCTTTCCTACAAACGCCTAATGAATGGGGCTTGTCTATTATTCATTGCAATGGGTCTTGGATCAATCTTATCTGATTTTATTGAACTTCTTGAGCTAACATTCCCATCGTATATTGGTGCGATGATTGTTGCTGCCGTTATTCGTAATATCTATGATTTTAGAAAGAAAGATATTGTTGAAAAAGAAATTGAAACACTTGGTGGATTAAGTTTATCATTCTTCTTAACTATGGCACTTATGGGACTACGATTATGGGAGTTATTCGATTTGGCATTACCATTAATCGTAATGTTATTCTCTCAAACTTTACTCGTAGGGCTCTTTGCTTATATCATAACTTTCCGTGTTATGGGCAAGAATTATGAAGCAGCTGTGTTTTCTTCTGCTACGTGCGGTTTTGGTATGGGCGCAACTCCGAATGCAATCGCAAATATGGATGAACTCACCAATCAATTTGGATTTGTACACACTCCATATTTCGTTGTTCCTATAGTAGGCTGCTTATTCATAGACTTCTTTAATTCTGCAATTATAACTATTTTTATAAATTTCTTTAAATAAGAATTATTCATGTAGTTTAATCAAACGAAGTGTTTAAAGATTATAAATGCTTTTACACCTGAAAAAAAGATAATCTTCAAAGGTTTATGTAGACCACATATACCATTTGAAGATTATCTTTTTAATGTTACATACTTAAGCTTCGCACATAAAACCTCCAATATTCTTTTTAGATACTTATCAATAGAGATTTGTCATTGACACACCACGTCAAAATAAACATATCCATTGCTCGTGATAGTAATCGTCGCACTCTGATTAACTGAATCATATGTTACACTTGGTGTCGTATAATTTCCTGTCAAACCAGCTACATTTGTTATAGTAGGCGCTGAATCAAGACCATGTAGTGTTATGGTTGTCGTACGACGTTCTTGATCCTGAGTATTGTTTATATAATTTGTATAAACCCAATTCAGTGCATCAACTTTGCTTACTTGAGCAAGTGCCCGAGCTTCACTCGCAGTGGTTGCTCCTGCCCAAAGCTCATCTTTATTGGTTCGATAATTATTCAGTTTAACAGAAACAGTATTACTGCTTCCTTCCAATACTAAAGATGTATGTGGTTCCAATGTTGCATCAGCAGTCCATTCCTGACCACTTGCTTCTGTATTCAGTAACGTCATCTGTTGAGCAGTTTGATTGACATTTGTATTGTATTTATAGTTATATACAAACCAACGGTTATTTAACCTCTGTGCAAAAATATCCCCTGAATATTCTGCTGGGTACAAACTATTAAAATAACTTATCTTATTAGCTGTGCTACTAAGTCTTGTATCACCTTGTTCTACTATCTCTATACCTGTACCTGCTAATTTTGATTGCAACACATTACTACTTATAACAGAAGGAACTGCTGGGATATTACCATATCTTCCTGTCGTGTATGTAGGTGACTGTGCCATTTCTGTATTCAATCCAACAAAGAAATTTCCATTATTCATACTCGTAAAATTACCATGAATAATAGCTTTTGTTTTTGCTAACATATCCGCTTTTGATGGTGCTGGATGATTAACGACATAGCGGAAAAATTCCTGAATAACATTGGTATACAATGGTGACTGCTGATTTCGTACTCCATACGTATACGCAGGGTGTTCAAAGTTATAGACACATCCACCATTTAAATATATGTTCATTGCTTCAATTTCAAGTAATTCCTCTGGTTCTGTAAGCCATTGTCTGTTTCCCTGTGATTTACCAATCGAGGTTTGCTCAAATAACTTCCATTTCCCAGTTTCATACCATTTCCACGTATCCATTAATCCGCCCCATTGATACGTGTAATCTGTCAACCAAAGTCCTGTCATATAACTACTTGTTGGTGCATCATTTCCTTCTGCTGCTGGAGTGTTTTTGTACATGAAGATAAAGTTTTCCCAATATTTTTCTAATGTTGCTTTAAACGCAGTTTGTCCCTGTGATCCTAATGCTTTTTCAATAGAACCACCATTGTTTTGTTCTGACCATATAAAATATCCACCATATTTTGCAGATACCTCTAAATACTGTGCCGCCATATTTTCTATGCCGCTTGCCCAAACCCAATAATTTTCCGTACAGAATATTCCCTGTAAGCAGCTATACTCCAAGTACATTTCTTCAATCCAATCAATCGTAATCCAATGTGCCGCTGTATAGTAAGATTGATTGCCTGCAGTGTATACGGTTAATATAATCGGAATCGGTTCATTTTGATTCGTTTTTGGGTTCACATAGTTCTGTGCTTGCTGCAAAATATGCTCATAAAAGTCAGCTGCTACACCGTCACGTTTTGGCAAATCATCTGGATGAATTTCAATCACTGTATATGGTTTCAAGTCATCTGGTACGCTTTCCCATTTACCAATTAATGTATCATCTCCCCAGAAACCATACTCACGATTTTGTTGTTCATACGTAACACCATTAGCATATAAGGGAATAATCATTAAAGGACTCGTATTCGATATTTCTCGTCTCTTTTCTGCTGGAACCCAATTAGTTGGGTCTAGGAATGGGCCTTTTGCTTCGAATTGTGCATCTGCATAGTCCACTTCATCTGCCCATGTTTGTGCTCCTGCATAACTCTTTATCTGAAATCTTTTTGCATTTTCAGGAATAGTCAAATTCACTTCAATCGCAGCAGTATTATAGTTAATACCATTTGGATAATCAGTCAAAGTAGTATATAAAATTGTACCGTCTACGACAACCTCTATTTTCTCAATAACTGCATAATTTTCATTTGGGTGATTTGCACTACGATCTATGCCAAAGTATGAGTGAAACTGTGTTACTCCTGCACCAGTTATATTATACGTAATTACAGATGGACTTGCTGCTATCGTTCCTAGTCCTTTATCAAATGTACGAGTATTTCCATCTGCCATTTTCAAACTAATTTTCGTATCTAGATTATTGTTTCCCGGTGTAAATGGATGGTCTTTTTGAACCACTTTACTCTGCGTAGCATCCCCATGGGTTGCGGAAACCCACGTTAAATCTGATAGGTAATAATCTGTAGATGTCTCAGCTTTCACTGTGCTAGGCACATTACCAAATAGTGTGGTAGAGAACAGAATAATCCCTAGTAAAATACTAATAGATCTTTTGAAAATTTTTGTCATATAATACCTCCTCAAAATTAATAATGCATGTAGAATTTACGTAGCTACCTGAGTAGCCATGGTTGTCTATTTAACAATACAAATATTCCTTCTGCTGACATTAGTTTTTCTCCCTGCAATAACCTTTCCCTGACCAGCCTTTGTAAACTGGTAACTTTTGAATACATTTCTGGATTATCCAGAATCTCTCCGCCGAAAACCCGTTCCTCCAACTGTCTGTCATCTAATGTTCTAAACACTTTATAATCTTTACGGAATCTGTTTATATGAGAATCTTCTGGTAAAAGCTCCTGTAAAACTGGACATAACAGCCAAGACTCACATACAAAAACAGTCGTTTCTTTCTCACAGTAGTCAGAAAAAAATGTAGATGCCAACTGATACGATACTTCACAATCTTCATAGCATAATGGGCCACTCGCTGGAATGTGTACATTTATAACCGGGCTATCTTTCATAAAAATCTTGCCAGCTATTTCAACCTGCTGAGACAACTTCCATTTTTCAAATTCTAATCTGCCAAGTCGCACAATACTGGTATTTAATAGTCTTCCAACAAAATCATAATGCCCATCTGACATTCCATAGTAACCATGTCTTCTATAGGCATCTTCAGCCCAAATCACCAGATCCTGACAAGCCGATAGATAAAAGCCACATTTAACAAGTTCTAATTCTGTTCCATCTTCATATTGGAACTCATAAGAAATTCTTAAATAAATAGCCAAAAACAAAAACTCACTATCAGCTTTAGAATTTACCTTTAAGAAAAATTTTTCAATATTATTCCAGAACAGTGTTTTATATTCCACATATTCTTCTTCATAAAGCTGATATTTAAGTGCCGTTTTCATACATAAATCTGGCATCTTTAGCTTTTTTGCCCAGACTTCCAACACTTTACTCTTTTCTGAATTTACCATCATGGTTTTAAGGGTTCACCACCTCTTAAACGACTTTCTTCTGCCGCCAATGCAATTAAATGACTTTGCGCTGCCGTAACTGCACTATTTCTGTTTTGTTTTTTACCATACTCATCAATCAATGATACAAATTCTCTCATCATCGTTTCGTCACTTCCGGAGTGACCACCTGCTGGAATATGTAATTCAATATTTGTATGATGTCCTGTCACAAAATCACGGATTTCTATTGTATTCTCTTCCATGTTGCCGAGAATCTGTCCTTTTGTTCCCATCAAATTGATTACCCTTTCACACTTTTCTGTAAAAGCACACATTGTAAAATTAGCAGTAACACCGTTAGCAAATTCAAGATTTACCACTTGATGGTCTACAACATTGTTATCACAATGATATACACATCTTCCATAAGGTCCTTTCTGAAGTGCTTTAAGAAGTCCTTCTCTAGAAGCATCCATACTTACGACCTTTGCAAATCCATCAAAAACAGCCTTAGGATGCTCCAGATAAAAACGTGGTGCATAATATGGACAACTATCTCGATATGCGCACCCATCCATACAATATGCGGGTGCATTTTCTGGTGCATTCTCTTTTTTGAATAGTGCTAAACTACCAAAACTGGACACCTTTTCACAATCTGCCCCTGCAAGCCATAATAAGATATCCATATCATGACAGCATTTTTGTAAAATCATACTACTGCTATTTTCTTTGTTATTCCAGTTTCCTCTGACAAAACTATGTGCCATATGCCAATAACCAACACTTTCAATATGCTGAATATTGACCAGCTCACCAATTGCTTTCTCTTCCAACAGCTTTTTAATCTCTGAAAAGAACGGAGAATAGCGAAGTACATGACAAATACTGATAATTTGCTTAGCATTCTGAGCAATTGTCGCCATTTCCTGTAATTCTTTTTTATCAGAGCTCATAGGTTTTTCACACAGGATATGATAGCCCTTTTTTGCCGCTATTTTATATGGCAAGAAATGCATGTTATCCTGAGTTGCAATAATAACACAGTCCGCCATTTTAGGTCTGTTCATCAATTCTTCCCAATCTGCTACACAATTTTCATCCGATATCTGATGAAGCTTTTGAAAAGCATTTCTTCGATCTTCTCTGGGCTCTGCTACACCAACAATTTTAAACTCATGTGGAAAATGTAGTGCATAAGCAGCATAGACTTCGGCGCCTCTTTGGCCTGCTCCTAACAATATTGCTGTAATCTGTTTCATTACAATCCTCCTTCTCATATTAATCCTACATGCTGCCAAATAACTGCGAATTTGGGCCACAGCACAAATTTGCCGTGTGAATTATGCTTTTCAAAAATTCACACTACTCTTATAATCTATATCTTTTCTGAGTCATTTATTTTACTTACAATTTTTCAAAGACAAATGATACTGCCATGCATAATACTCTTCATTAATGACCGGTATCGGAATCCCAATATATTTCAATGCATTTCCTGAATATACTTTTCCGGTCTCATTGCAATAATATTGTTTGTCTTTGTCTAAGCCTTCACATTTTGCATAATAAACTGATCGATTTGCGTGTGTAGTTGTGGATACAACATTGAGTAGTGCTTCGCTTTTATCTTCTGAAACGAAATTCCATGTTGTATATTCTCCACCCTTCTCCTGCGAATCACCACGATAGTACAAACCGTGTTGAATCAGCTTCCAATACTTTTTATAATTTTGAATCTGCTGCGCAATTTCTTTTTTTTCAGCATCCGTTAACAATGTCAGATCAAGTTCATAACCCATGTTTCCAGACATTGCAACAACGCCCCTTGTATGTAAACTAGTTGTCCTTCCTGTCTGGTGATTTGGTACAGCCGATACATGAGCTCCAATTGATGAAACAGGATATCCATAGGAGGTCCCTTCCTGAATAGTCAGTCTCTCAATAGCATCTGTATTATCACTACACCAAATCTGAGGCGTGTAATACAGCATGCCTACATCAAATCTACCGCCGCCACTACTACAGCTCTCAATTAAGATATTTGGATAGCGTTGTAACATTCTTTCTAGAAAATCGTACACACCCAATACATAATTGTACAAGATGCTTCCATAATTTTGTCGTGCTGCAGCTGCCGTATATACATTAGTTATGCTTCTATTCATATCAATTTTTAAGTATTCTATATTTGCAGAATCAAGAACTTTACTAATTCTATCAAATATATAATCTACAACTTCTTTTCGGCTGAAATCTAATACTAACTGATTTCTTCCTAACACAGGATTTTGTCCAGGTATCTGATACACCCAGTCCGGATGTGCACGATATAGGTCACTATCTTCATTTACCATTTCTGGCTCAATCCATAGTCCAAATTTTAGACCTATATGATTTATTTCTTTTACGATTTCATTTAACGATCGACCAAGTTTTTCTTCATTAACATGCCAATCTCCCAGTCCAGTGCAATCATTATTTCTTTTGCCAAACCAGCCATCATCTAAAACAAGCATCTCTATACCTAGTTCTGCAGCCTGCTTTGCTATCTGAATAATTTTATCTCCCGTGAAATCGAAATATGTTGCTTCCCAGTTATTGATAAGCACCGGTCTTTGTATATCCCTGTATTTACCACGACATATATGCTCCCGAATAAAATTATGTAATATCTGTGATAACTTGTTTAATCCTTGCTCTGTAAAAGTCATAATAACTTCTGGTACAAAAAAAGCAGCTTCCTTACATAATTCATAATCCAGCATTTCATCTGAAAGTCCCATTTGAATTCTTGTTTGTTCAAATTGATCTTTCTCTGCTTCTACCAGGAAATTTCCACTATATACAAAAGACAAACCATAACATAATCCATTTCTCTCATTTGTTTCTTTTTCAGCCAATATAACAAATGGATTCTGTTGGTGGCTAGATGATCCACGACGACTTTCGATACACTGTTTTTCATGTCCAACTCTTGATCTTTCTGGGATACGTTCCATCATATGTCTGCCATGGAAATGGATAAGATCATATTCTCCAGATACAAAATCTAACGTACTAGTTAAAACCTTATTTATATAAATACAATCTTTTCCAGTATTTATAACTTTCACACTTTTTGTAATCACATCTTCTTGAAAAAATACTCCATACCTGAGTATCACTTCTACGCCTATGTTTTTGTCTTCAAGCACAACTTCACAAGTTGTTACATCTTCATTATCTCCATAAGCAGAAGGAAGTTTTGCGATCGTATATTTTCCTTGTTTTATCGAATGGTCTTTATAGCGTAAATCAACGTTGGATATGCCATCTTTAGTACGAACACAAAAAGCAGGACTACGGTAATCTCCACTTCCAAAGCACGGATACTCTTGTGGTAAGACATCACAAGAAAATGTGTTATCACCCTTATAATCATATGGCACACCACTCATTCCTCGCTCATAATATGCCAATAGATCATTCATATCGCTATCTACTTTTGCACCATAGTATAAATGCAGCAAGAATCCAGTTTCTGATATACCCATTTGATATGTCGTTTTTTTGGTTTGTAATGTTATAAGTTTCATCGTTCTCCTTTTACATAAATCATGACAAGTAAAACGATTTATCGTTTCATCTTGTTTATTCATGACAATAGAATGTTCGCGAAGCGTGCTTTCTATTATTTAAGATAGATCTTTAATACAGTATCCTTTTCATCTGGCAGTGGATAAGTAAATACAGGGTCATCACCAAATGAGACAAAAGCAACATCTGGATAAAGTGCTGTGTTCCACGCTTCTCCACGATTTACCTCACTTCCATCTGC
Organism: Lachnospiraceae bacterium; assembly: GCA_019421365.1. Classification (GTDB taxonomy): domain Bacteria; phylum Bacillota; class Clostridia; order Lachnospirales; family Lachnospiraceae; genus Anaerosporobacter. The sequence continues at coordinate 99,912 of JAHZFJ010000005.1, read as the reverse complement.
TAAGTACACAACTTTATCAAGTTCATCAGGTCCAATTCCATACAAAGGCAATGCTCCTAGAGGTGTTTCATAAACATGTGCGTATATAATATCGCCTTTCTGTGTATATCTTCCCCAATCAGGTTTCGCCAATTTAGAAATTCCCGCACCATATATACTTTCTTTATTCTTTGACATCCATTTCCCAACTTCTTTTAAAATGTCAACACTCTCACCAGGAATGTTTCCTTTTGCATCAGGTCCCACATTCATAATCATGTTTCCACCTTTGCTTACGCATTCAACGAGCTTACGTACTAACATCTGTGGAGTTTTATATTGATGATCAAAGTTGCAATAGCCCCAATGATTATTCATTGTTGCGCAAAGTTCCCATGGAATCAGTTCGCCTTTTTCATCACATACACCTTCTGGTGGAATGATCTGTTCCGGACTAGCAAAATCACCACTATAAATTAGTGGATGCTCTGTAGCAATACTACCATGATTGTCGCCAGCGCCTTCTAAACGATTATCAATAATAACATCTGGCTGATATTTTCTAACCATTTTAATTAAGTCTGTAGCACGCCATTTTTCACCCGTCATATCATCATAGGAGAAATCGAACCAAAGCAAATCCAATTTTCCATAGTTAGTCACGAGTTCTTTTACCTGACCATGCATATATTCCAAATAGCAATCAAAATCAATTTTTTCGTCTTTATATGATTCATTATTACGCATTGGGTGCTGTCTGTCACCATATTTAGGGAAATCCGGATGACTCCAATCGATAATAGAAAAATACAATCCAACTCGAATATCCTCTTCTCTACATGCATCAACGTATTCTCTGACCAAGTCTCGACCAGCCTTAGTATTAGTTGATTTATAATCTGTCAGTTTAGAATCGAACAGGCAAAATCCATCATGATGTTTTGCTGTCAGAACAATATATTTCATTCCAGCTTCTTTTGCTAATTTAACCCATTTCTTTGGATCATAATCTACGGGATCAAACTGATCAAAATAAGTGCGATATTCTTCTACTGTCATTTCCTTTTCTGACATCATCCACTCGCCGCATGCTGGAATAGAGTATAATCCCCAATGAATGAACATGCCGAATCTGGCGTCCATGAACCACTTTGTACGTTCTCTGATTTCTTGATTCATATCAATTACCTCCAAATTTATGTTATTTATTTTCAAAACTTATTGTCTTCTATTATTTCCCCAAAATATACCTAACCTTTAACAGCTCCACCTGATAATGCTTCAATAAAGAATCTGCTAAAGATGCAATATAGTAAAACTGGTGGAAGTATGATTACAACCATTGCGGAAAATAAACCATTATAGTTAGTGTTGAACGATGTGGTGAATGTAGAAAGTAATGCTGGAACAGTTAGTTTCTCTCTCGTAATTAATACAAGTGATGACCAATAATATTCATTCCAGTTATTTAAAAATGCAAGTACTGCAGCTGTCATAATACCAGGACGTGCAATAGGGAAGATTACTTTTACCCAAGTCTGTATATAACCACAGCCGTCAATTCTAGCTGCTTCTTCCAGATCTCTTGGGATATTATCATAATAATTCTTAATTACAAAAAAGCTGATTGCAATACCGCTACAGGAATATATCAATATCAAAGCTGATCTTGTATCGTAAAGATGCAATCTATTAATCAGATTATATACTGGATATGTAAGTGCTGTGGCTGGTATAAACATTGTAGAATATAAAAGAATATTCACCAAAGCTTTTCCTTTAAACTCCATTCTTGCAACAACATAAGCAGACATGGAAATCATTAAAACACTAATTACTACGGATATAATTGAAATAAACAAACTGTTTTCAAAATATTGCATTACATGCAAATCTTTGAATGTAGATATATATCCACCTAGATAAATTGACTCAGGGAGTTGGAAACCTGGTCTTGCTAATGGATCTTTCTTTAAACTAGAAATAATAAGCCATACCACTGGAACAAGTGACACAATTAATGCCCATGCAAGACATATATAGGTAAATATACGAGTACCAATTGGCATAGTATCAATGCCTTTTACATTTTTATTTCTTTTTATACTCATGATTTATTCCCTCCATATATCCCCTTTTCTTTTTAAAAGATATGCTGTAAAGCAGATTGATTACAAGTATAATTATCATACCTGCAAGTATCTGAATCATAGCCACCGCATTAGCTCTACCAAACTGTGTTCTTTGACTGGTAATTGCTAATTCACGAATTATATAACTAATACTATATGTTCCTGCTGCGCCTTTGGTCAGGAAGTATACTTCATTGTAAATTAAGAAGCCTGATGTTGCCGCTAATATTGAAACTGTTTTAAGAGTACCTTTAATCATTGGAATTGTAATATACCAATCCTGTTTTAATCCACTTGCACCATCTAACATTGCTGCTTCACGAACTTCTTCTGACACTGCCATAACATTCCCCAATATCATCAGTGTCGTAGTACCTGTGAAAAAGATATATGCACATGTCAGGGCTATAAAGGCAGGTCCCTTAAGTAAAAGAATATTGTCAGAAAAATCTTTATTGAATAATCGAATAATCGGATTAATAATTCCGTAAGAAGGATTATATAACTGAAGGAAAATGATCCCCATTGCAGCTGTCGAAATCATGTTAGGAATAATATAAACATTTCTTACAAATTTGATTCCTTTGACTTTTCTTGATAAGGCAAGAGCTATTAATGTAGCCACTGGAATCTGCACTACTGCACCGATAATTGCCCACTTTGTTGAATTGCCAAAAGCTTCCCAGAAGAATGGATATGTTTTAAATATATAATTATAATTTTCCCACATATTACTAAATCCAAAAAATTCTGGACTCGTAATATTAGTATAATCCCATTTACAAAAAGATGTTATAAGTACTGTGATAATAGGATATAGATAGAATACGCAAAATGCGATCAGTGTAGGTGCAAGAAATGCAAATATAAATCCTGTTCTACGCATACTGAGCTTGCTTTTATATTTTTTATATGTACGAGTATCTGCCACTTTATATACCTCCAAAAAGGGAAGGGACTTTTATTTATTCCCTCCCCTTATACATTGCTTCATGACTTGTTTCAAAAAAGATTAACTGATTACTGCAAGTAATTCTTTCTTAAGCTGTTCAAATCTTGCGTCGATATCTGTTCCAGAAACTGCAGATTCCATTAAAGCATTGATAATTGAAGATTTAACATCTGAACCCCATGTGTAGTTCAAATCAATAACAACTGTATCAGCATTATTTACCTGAGAACATGCTTCTGCAAGTTTTTTTGTTCCAGCATTTTCACTAGCCTCTGCAAGTGCATTCAAATCAAGAGTTGTGTTACAAGGATGTGCCTGTACTTGGGTAAAGATTTTTTCTTGTACTTCTGCGCTTGTCATATATTTTACGAATTCAAGTGCAAGTTTTGTTTTCTCTTCGCTCATTCCGTTTGCAACTGAAAGTCCACCACCAGCTGATGCAATTGCAATGTTTCCTGGGTAGAGATTTGGCTGAATAGCATCTGTAAGAGATTCATCAATACCACTTGCATTCCATACACCATTGAACAATACACCAACTGTACCATTGGTATTGAAGTCTGCCATTAGGTTTCCATTATCATTTGTTGTATGTTCAGAACCATTTGCCTGATCTAATGTAGCAGCTGTTTTGAATGCTTCAGCGAATTCATCAGAATTAATAATATCTTCTGTCAATTCAGATGCTAACATTTTCTGACCATTTTCTGTTGATGCCATAACTGCATTAATAATATAGCTAGATCCCTGTCCTGCGATATATGCATATGAGCCATCACCAAGAGCAGTGATTTTTGACATTGCGTCGCCGTAGGTAGTCCAGTCTTTGAATGCATCAGTAGTTATTCCTGCGTTTTTAAAAACGTTTTCATTATACCAAAGTCCACGACTTTCAATCTGATCATGTACTGAATATATATGTCCATCTACATCATGCTGTGTGTAGTTTAGACCAACTGCATCCTGCAGGTTATTTTCATCAATATATGGTTTTAAGTCATATACAAGGTCCTGTGCAATTGCTGCAAGTGGAATACCTGAACCACCTACATCAACCATGTCTGGGAAAGAACCACCTGCTACCTTAACACTTACAATATCATCACGATTTTCAACTGCGATTGGTTTAAATATTACACTTTCATTTTCATGTTGTTTTGCGAATTCATCATAAATATCTCTCATAACCTGAGCAGCAGCCCATTCGCTTTCATCCTGGTAATAACCATGATAAAATTCTAATACTTCAGCTTCTGTTGTAGTTTCTGTTGTAGTTTCTGTTGTAGTTTCTTTTGTATTAGTAGCTGTTTCTTTTGAAACACTACTTCCACATCCAGCTAATACAGAACCACACATTGCTGTAACCATTAATAAACTTAATAATTTCTTTTTCATATACATCCTCCTAGTTTTGTGTGTTTTACTTTGATGATATTAATTTTAGCTTATTTTTTGTGCATTTTGAATAGATTTAATATACCTATTCTAGAATAATATTGACCATTTTAATAATAAAAAAGTAATTCTATTTACTTTATTGCAACAGATTACAATTTTACATACAAAAAAAATACAGGTTAGTAATTTTTCTATACATAATTACCAACCTGTATTCGTTTATGATTTCTTTATTTTAATAATTCTTCGAAGTCTTGATCCGATAATTCTCCTGATAAAACTTTAAATATATTACCTATAAAACTATTTTTCTTTGAAGCTATCCATAAATTATCTGGTACTTCAATCTTTCGGTCTGCACTTAGAACTAATGATGCCGCCTGATACAACCTAGGTTTTTCTATTTCAAATTTGCTTAAATCAATATGTGGATTTGCAGGAATCTGTTCCGTTTCCTGTAAAATTCTAGTCTGAATATTCTCACTCAACATATATTTAATGAATCTAACAGATGCCTCTTCCTTTTCTTCATTTTCACTATTACCTAAAACATACCCAAGACATGTGGATGTACATGACATAGAGTTACCTGATTCTGTCGGCAGTAAGGCATACTTTGCATTAATATTTCCTGCAATCATTGGTGCTCCCCACACTCCATTTACATAGATTGCTAGTTTTCCTTCATTAAACAGGCTTGTCTCGTCCAGATAACTATAATTCTCACTTTCCGATGTGGAAAAATTATAGATTTCTTTCAATTGTTTAATAATAATATCGAATTCATCATCAATAATAATCATCTGATTATTCTGTATTGCCTTTTGTGTATATCCTCCATTTTCTGCAAGCATATGATCAGCAAAATACAAATATCCCTCTGCTGATGACTGAAGAGATTTCATTTCAGCATCTTGTTTTTTAGACCAATTACTCAGTATTTCACACATCAAAAGAAACTCATCCCAGGTGCTCGGTATTTCGGTTATGCCTGCTTTTTGAAGAATATCCTCGTTATACCAGTATCCTCCGCTTAGTGATAATACATCTGCAATTGAAAAAAGCTGATTATCCTCTGTAACCCAATATTTTAAGTTAGTGTTCGATATACTTTCAGCAAAAGCAGGATCTGATTCCAAATATGGCATTAAATCCAAAGCCATATTATTTTCCACCATAAAATCATAAGTTCTATTCTGTCCCATACCGCTAAAACATACAATGTCCGGTGTATCACCAACCATAATCATATCTTCAACTTTTTTCAGCATTTTATCTCTCGTCGGCATAGAAATAAGTTGAAGACGCACATCTGGATTTTCATCTTGAAATCCCTGATAAATATCACGCATTGCGACATGATCAGCCTCTGTACTTCCCCATGCGTGTATAACTGTAATTGTAATTGGTTCTATTTCTTCTTTTTTGCAGCCCGTTAAAATAGAGCAGAGTAAAACTATCATAACCAGTTGAATTCTATTATTTTTTCGCATAATTTTCATTCTTTCTGTAATCTTTTGGTGAAAAACCTGTTTTTTTCTTGAACATCTTAGAAAAGTATCCTGCATCTTCAATACCAACTGCTACAGATATTTCATATGTTTTCATATTAGTAGTTATCAAGTATTCTTTCGCTGCTTCAATTCTTCTGTCTAATATCGCATCAAACAAATTGATTCCCGTTTTATTCTTATATAATCTGCTTAAATAGCTGCGATTGGCATGCAACGTATCTGCAATCTCATCCAATGATATTTTGAATTTATAATTTTGTTCAATGTATTGCTCAATCTGCAAGTACAATGTTCCTGGTTCTTCTTTTTCCGTTTTCTCTATTTCTCCACGACTTTTTTCTAATTTTTCAATTGCCTTTTTTACTGCTTTCGGAAGTTCTTCCATAATTGATATTTTCAATACATATTCACAAGCACTGTATTTGATAGCCGTTTTTGCATATTCAAAATCTGAATATGCAGTCAGTAAAATCACTTGAGTCTCAGGACAGTATTCATATACAAATTTACATATTTCCAATCCATTTACCAATGGCATTTGAATATCTGTAATTACTATATCTGGGTATCCTTCCTGCATTTGTTCGAGTAATTCTTGTCCATCGCATACAACTTTTGACAATGTACAATCAATCTTTTTCCAATCAATTAATTTTTGTAACGCTTCCCTCATATAAGCTTCATCATCTGCCACCATCACATTCCACATAGTTTTACCCTCCAAAATACCATACAATAAATCCAATAGCGATATTTTACTTTTCTCCTTAGCAAATCATCGTTGTTCTTTCTACTGGAATTTCAATCTCAATTTTTGTTCCCTTTCCTTTTCCGCCACTAATTAAGAATTCATAATTATCTTCATATAATATCTGTAACATTCGTTTTGTATTCTCTAGTCCAGTATGAGTATGTTCTATTGTTTCGTTCCAGGTTCCTTTATCGGTATCACTCTCTGCTATCTGTTCTGTATCAAAACCAACTCCGTCATCTTCAATACAGATATGAAGCATTTTTTGAGCTTTGTTTTCTTCACCTTCCTTGCTTGAGGATTCTATCCCCGTCTCGTCAAGTTCATATAAATGAACTGTTATAGTTCCATTAGTTTTTTTGGGTTCCAATCCATGGGAAACAGCATTCTCCACCAAAGACTCAATCAACAGACGTGGAATCAGGTCCTGATTAATCTGATCATCATCTAAAGTAATTTCATAAGAAATTTTTTCCTGAAATCTGCTTTTTTGTAAGCACAAATAGAAACTTACTATCTCAAGTTCTTCAGATACTTTAATCTTGATTTCTTTTTCTCTAAAGATTTTTCCTTGAGTTAGTTTTGAGAATGCATGTAGTCCTTCATATAACTCTTCATTTCCTGCCATTTTTGCTTTCAAACTGAGCATAGCTAAAATATTAAATTGAAAATGAGGGTTAATCTGTGCTTGTAAGTATTTTACCTGTGATTTTGTTGCTAAAATCTGTTTTTCATATACCTGCATGATCAAATACTTTATTCGATCTGCCATTTCATTAAATACACTCCCTATATCATGAAATTCCTTAATAGAAGAATCTTCCATTCTAACATCAAAATCCTGCTTACCAAAAGCGCTGATACTTTCAATCATTCTTGTAACCGGTTTAGTAAACCTGTAACTTGTACTGAATGCAACGACGGCGGTAACTGCAAGGACTACTATTAATCCTGCAGCAAACATCAACATTGTTGGCATCAAAATTGAAAATATATTACTCTGTCCTACTGCGATAACAGTCCTTATTCCAAACCCACAGGTATCACCACATCCAATAATTTCAAAATCTGTTAAGGACTGATTTCCGCTCCAAACAGTTCCTAACTTTGCTAATTGATCAATATAATTTTGGTCGCCAATAGAAGCAATGATTGTATTATCATCAGCTATAACGCCCCCTGCACTATTGCTATAAGATGTTACTCCATCTAAGATTGTACTAATCGCCTCTTGATTAATTACTGCAATACAAATTCCTTTTTCCTGCATATAATCATCATAAATTCTAAAAATCAGATTGACGCTATCATCATTGTATGTACATTCATATTGCTTATTGCTTTTCTTAAATTGTTGTTGTAATGCCTTGTATTTATTTTCTTGTTCTTTCTCCGCTGCAAGTGTCGATGCATAATAATGTTCATTTACACAATCATCTTTTCCGTTGAACAAAAAAACACTTACTACAAACGGCATCTGACGATCAATTATATTTCGGTCAGAAAACAGTTCCATACTATAGGATAATTGCTCTTCGACTGTTTCATCATCATATTCGTTATATTCAAAGAATGAATCCAACATAGTATTATGTCTGATAGATACCGCACCATCTTCTATAAACTGCATATGTGACTGATACTGCTGGCTTATATTATTTAACACATACTCTATATCTTCCTGGGTATTTCCAATAAAGAAAGAAAAGAAAACATACAAAATAGCAAAACACGCCGATAATAATGTACACGTGGAAGCTAACATCATAAGTATTGTAAGTTCTTTTTTTAAGGTTATCTTTTTCATGATGTTATCCTCCATTTCTCTACGAGTTTTTTATTTATCTCCAGTTTATCATAATTCATTTTCTTATGCTATATAGTTCTACACATAAATTTCCATTCTACTTTATGCTAATTTTTGTATAGAAGATGGTGCCAAATTAAATGGTAGTGCCAAAACATATGTTAACGAGGATTTAGCTTATGATACTAATGCCACAACTTATGGTATGGAGTCTATGGAACTTATTTTTGACAGAATCAGTGAGGTTAAAATTATAGTTAGCGGTAACGCAAAGCTATGGGATGTAGGCATTTCTAGACTAAAGTACATGTGGCAATGAATTTACTACTATTTCGTAGGTCTTGCGACTACAACCACATTACGATCAGTGGTCCAATATGTAAACATACCTACGCTATTTGTTCTAGCCTCTAATAACAAACCACTACCATATTCATCTCCATAGGTTCCACAATAGATAGCAACGTGATAGATGTTCTTATAGCGTCCATTATTTGTTCCATCTGTCTTTGCGAAGAAAAGCAAATCTCCTGGCTGTAATTTCTCTACTGGTAGTGCCTTATACGCAATTGCTTTCTTATTATCAACTAATGTTTTTGCCATGTCTGCTGCTGTTGGTGCCCAGTATTTATTCCCTATATCTACGCCGGAACTATGATAGGCTCTCCAAATTAGGCTACTACAATCGTAATATCCATTCTCCATTCTCTTAGCCTGACTATAGGGAGTTCCTATTGCCTTCATCGCATACTCTAGTGCCCCTATCACCTTGCTACTACCTACTGACACCGGAATAACCATATCTTTACCATCAACATTAATTTGAATACTTGAACATCCTGCCTTCTTACCAGTTACATATCCACTCTTATCAACTTTTGCAATTGAAGTGCTAGAAGATTTATAACTGACCTCGCTACTCTTATTCGTACCAGTTACCTTAATCTTCGCTTTCTTGCCTTTAACAAGTGTAAGCAATTGAACCTTCACTTGAGGATCTGTCACAGTCACTTTATATGTCAACTTAACGCCATCAACCATACATGTAATAGTTGCTGTTCCCTTCTTCACTGCGTAGATTGAATTCGAATATTCCCATACCTCTGCCACCGATTCGTTACTACTTGTAATTGCTACTGTACTCTCTGGTTGCAATCCTGTAATCTCTAATTCCCGAGTACAATCCACTGCTAGATTTCCGGAAGTCTTTTGAATCTTAGGGTCACTCACTGCCACACGGCATGTATACGTTGTCATCACCCCATCGTATTCCATACAATTCACAGTTATATCTGCGTACCCCATTGATATGCCAGTTACTAAACCTGTTTCGTTAACTGTAGCTACAGATGGATTAGAACTCGTCCATGTACCTACTTGAGTTTGTATGTAACCTGACAAATGTAACTGTGTTGTTTTTCCAACCGCACATACTACCGATTCTTCTCCTAGATCTTTTTCTATTACGGTTACTCTACACGAATCGCTTGCTATGTAATTCCATTCTTGGTCGTAGAGCGATACTACTATTGTAGCTTCTCCACTTGATAATCCTGTTACTAGAAGAGCGCTAGAATACTCATCTCTATCTACGCTCACAGAGCAATAATTTCCTTCAATGGTGTATTCATAGTTTACCCCACTGGGTACTTGTAAACTGAATGACTCCCCGTTTGACAAGGTCTTTTCATGAATCGCTAGAAAATAATTCGCTGTTTCTTCTGCTTTTGCATAGGTTGATACTCCAAAAACTAATAAAATCACTACAAATAATGCAATTACTGATTTGTTCTTCCGATTAACATTCATTCGTATTCTCACTTTCCTAATATTGTCGCTCAGTAAACTAGGCACTCCTGATCTTTAAACATCAATTGCTTCGATTGACCTAACTATCTTACAGTTTATTTACTAATTTTAACATCAAGATTGTCGTAATACAAGCTTATTTGCTCACTAATTTTCTGAGCAAACGGAAAGAACCATATATGTGGATACTAACTGTATCCACATATATGGTTCTTTTTTATTAAATAATTGATTTTGGTGTCAAAAAGCCTCTCGTAAAATTGCATCCGTCAATTTGTACATATGAAACTTGAATTATGTTATGCCTAACGTAGTTCGATGAGCAACTGTATGAAGTCGTTGGTACTTAGGCTCTGTATTAAAGAGCCTTATGTTCCACTACGAACTTCATCCAAGCGAGAGCGAGTTGCGAGTGAACTACGTTTGGTATAACATGCTCACGCATTAAATAGTGCAAATTGACGAGATCAAAATTAAAATTGGCTTTTGACACCTTAATCATATTATTATTCTGTTTCTCTTACCGCTTTTCGAATTGGTAAAACAAAGGTCGGAGAAACTGATAACTCATCTAATCCCATTTCAAGGAATCGTTTTGTTAATGATAAATCAGCCCCTAACTCACCGCAAATACCAGCCCAGATTCCTTCTTTATGAGCATTATCAACAACCATTTGAATTAGTCGTAATACAGCTTCATGATGAGAATCATAAATCGGGTCTAACTTCGCATTTTGACGGTCAATCGCTAACGTATATTGAGTTAAGTCATTAGTACCGATACTGAAGAAATCAACTTCCTTAGCTAATAGATCACTAATAACCGCTGCTGCTGGTGTTTCGATCATGATACCAAGCTCTACTTCACCATATGCGATACCGTCAGCATCTAATTCAGCCTTCACTTCTGCTACAATTTTCTTAATTTGAAGTACTTCATTCACAGAGATAATCATTGGGAACATGATTGATATATTACCAAATGCACTTGCTCTTAGAATGGCTCTAAGTTGTGTTTTGAAGATATCTGGCTCATTAAGACAGATACGAATAGCACGATATCCCATTGCTGGATTATCCTCTTTACCAAGGTTGAGGTAATCTACTTGCTTATCGGCACCGATATCTAGTGTACGGATAATAACCTTCTTACCTGCCATAGTTTCTGCAACTTGTTTATACACCTGGAATTGTTCTTCTTCTGTTGGAAGATGGTCTGATTCAAGGTATAAGAATTCACTTCTGAATAGACCGATTCCACTTGCATCGTTTTGAAGTACAGCAGCAAGATCAGTTACATTACCAATGTTTGCATAGATATTAATCTTTTGACCACTTAATGTTACATTCTCTTTGCCTTTTAAGTCTTGAAGTAATTTTCTACTTTTTTCTTCTTCCTCTTTTTTGGCTCTATATTCATTAAGAATATCTTCTTCTGGATCGATAAGGAATGTTCCTGTATAACCATCTACTATAGCCATCTTGCCATTCCATGATTCCTGAATCTTAACTCCAATTAAAGCTGGAATATTCATAGTTCTAGCGAGGATTGCTGTATGTGAATTAGATGATCCTAATTCAGTTACGAATGCTAGAAGTTTATCTTTATCCATCTGTACTGTTTCACTTGGTGCTAGATCGTTTGCAACGATAATAACTGGTTCATCACCAATATCACTGCCAGTTGAAGCACCGTTTAAGATAGAGATAACACGTTCTGAGATATCTTTGATATCAAAAGCTCTTGCTTTGAAATATTCATCTTCCATATTAGAAAACATATCAAAGAAATTGTCAGCAGTTCTAGCTACTGCATACTCTGCATTCATTAATTGACTTTCAATAATATTACTTACTGAATCGTTATAATCTTCATCTTCTAACATCATGATATGAACGTTAAAGATTTCAGCATTGTCTTCACCAACTTCTTTAAGCGCTTTGTCATAAAGTTTTGTTAGTTCCTCAATTGCTTGTTGTTTCGCATTATTATAACGTAATTGTTCAGCTGCAACATCTTCTATTTTGTTTCTCTTTACTTGTTGCTCACCTTTAGAATAGAAATAGATCTTTCCAATCGCTATTCCTTTAAAAATAGACTTTCCACTATATTTTTGCATAGTATAACTCCTTATCTTTTAGAAATTAGCTTTAAAGAATTGTTCCATTTCTACACATGCTTTTTCTTCATCTTCGCCTTCTACTGTCACAGTTACAGTAGTGCCGTTTTTAACTGCCATTCCCATAATAGCTAATAATTTAGTAGCTTCAGCAGTTTTACCGTTAGCTTCTAAAGTGATTTTTGAGCTATAGTTTTTTGCTTCTTTAACTAAAAGACCTGCTGGTCTAGCGTGGATTCCTGCTTCATCTGTAATAATATAATTAAATTGTTTCATATTCTTATCCTCTCTTTTCACATTGTGTACTATTTAGTTACACATTTTTATCTTGAAGTTTAATAGTTGCCTGTTATTTAACTTTAACAATTTCTGCACCAAATGTTACATTGCCTGTTGCTGTAGCAATTACTTCTTCATAGTTTTCAGTATTTGATACAATAACTGGTGTGATTGTACGATAACCTGCATCTATAATACCTTGAAGGTCTACTTCTGCTAGAATATCTCCTTTGTTCACTTTTTGGCCGCTTGTTACTTTAATTTCGAAAGGTTTACCATTCAATTGAACCGTATCAATTCCAATATGAATTAGAATTTCTACTCCGTCATTCGAACGTAATCCTATCGCATGTTTTGTATCGAAGATCATAAGTATCTCACCATCGAATGGTGCTTTAACAATTCTAGAACTTGGTTCTATTGCAATACCTTTACCTAATAATTCTTCTGAGAATACACCATCGCCTACTTCATTAAGTGGCATTGTATTTCCTTCCATAGGTGAGTAGATAGAAAGCATTCCCTTATTTTGTGTTTTATTAGTTTCTTCTTTAATAGTTTCTTCTTTATTATCAACTGTTTCTGTTGAAACAGGAGCTTCTTGTTCCATTACATGGTCACTTTCAGGTGTTTGTAAGAAATCTTCTAAGTTGGACTTAATAACTGTAACTTTTGGTCCATAAATTACTTGAATTCCGTTACCTTTTTTAATAACACCAGCTGCACCACTTGCTTTAAGTGTTTCTTCATCAACTAATGATGCATCGTTAACAGTGATACGTAGTCTTGTTGCGCAACAATCTAAATCACTAAGGTTTGCTTTTCCCCCTAAACCTCTTGTAATTAACACTGATGTTTCATCAGCTGTACCTGCTGCACTACTTACATTACCAGTTTGATTCTTTCGAGCATTAACATCTGCTCTTGTATATAATTTTGTTTCCTCAGTATCATCTTCACGTCCTGGAGTCTTAAAGTTGAATTTCAAAATTAAGAAACGGAATAAGAAGTAATAGATTGCAAAGTAGAATACACCAACAATTACAATGTTTATCCAATCTGTCTTAGCATTACCTTGTAAAATACCGAATAAGAATAAATCGATTAAACCACCAGAGAATGTCATACCTACACCAACGCTAAGCATATGCATAATCATGTATGCTAAACCTGCGAATACACAGTGAACTGCATAAAGTGCAGGTGCCACGAATAAGAATGTAAATTCAAGTGGTTCTGTAATACCTGTTATCATAGATGTTAACGCTGCAGATAGTAATAATCCACCAACAATTTTCTTTTTATTTGATTTAGCACAAGAATACATAGCAAGTGCTGCACCAGGTAAACCAAAGATCATAAGTGGGAATTTACCAGACATAAATCTAGTTGCTTCTACATTAAAATGTTGAATGTTTGGTTGTGCAAGTTCAGCAAAGAAGATATTCTGTGCACCTTCAACAAGTACGCCCGCTACTTCTGCTGTACCACCAACAGCTGTTTGCCAGAATGGAATATAGAATACATGATGTAAACCAAATGGAATTAACGCTCTTTCCATTAATCCATATACCCATGTACCTGCATAACCTGATTGTAATACAATATCACCAATTTTATAAATACCTGATTGAATTACAGGCCATATAAAGAACATAGCAATACCAACGAATAAATAAACTACAGTACTAACAATTGGTACAAATCTTGTTCCCCCAAAGAAAGAAAGTACCTGAGGTAATTCAATCTTGTAAAATCTATTATGAAGCGCGGCTACACCAAGACCTACTATAATACCGCCAAATACACCCATTTGTAATGAAGTGATTCCTAATACTTCTTCTGTCGCTCCATTTAATAGGCTCTCAACACCACCATTAATTTCAATCATCGCACCGATAGAAGCATGCATAATGAAGAAAGCTATCGCTGCTGCTAAAGCTGCAACTTCTTTTTCCTTCTTAGCCATACCGATTGCAACACCCATGGCAAATAGCAACGGTAAATTACTAAACACAATACTTCCGGCTGCATTCATTACTGTTAATATTGAATTAAGGACTGTACCTTCACCCATAAACTTAACTAAACCATACGTTTCTAACATAGTTTGATTTGTAAACGATCCACCAATCCCTAGAAATAAACCTGCTATAGGCAAAATCGCTATTGGTAACATGAAGGATCTTCCAACCCTTTGTAAAATACCAAATATTTTGTCTTTCATTGTTTCTCTTTACCTTTCTGTTGTTACTTATATCCTTTTACATAATAACGTAATGTCATTATGTGATGTATATGAAAAATGGATAATCCATTCAACATCCATGCATAATTGAATAAAAAAGACCAAAGCAATAGAATAACACATACTATCTCATATGCTATACCTTTACTTCGGTCTTGCCTGCATTACCAGTCACAATCCGGTCTATTCTGTTCTTATGACATCTGTAGTCTTCGAAGATGTATTGTAAGAAACATTAATTCTTCTTCCGTAACTCTTTTATTATATTCTTCTAATACTAATTTACCGATATTCTCAGCACATTGGTAATCAATAGGGTATCTATTCTTTACAAGACTTCTAAATTCATCATCATCCTCTTCCGTCACTTTATCCATGAATAAACGTTGCCCAAAGAATTTGAGATGGGTTATAAAACGCTTATAATTTAATGAATTTTCATCAAAGTCTTTATTATAATAATTATGAATAAGATCCATTACCTTCTGTATTAACTCGGTTATCATAACCATATTTCCCATATTGGTATCTAGTTCAGCATTAACTATATGCAAAGCAATAAAACCTGCTTCATCATAAGACAATTCGATACCTAATTTATCTTTAATTATCTCTAACGCTTGAACTCCTATTTCGTATTCTTCCTCATAGAAGGTTTTAATCTCAGATAATAATACATTACGATATTCTAACTTATTTTCTTTCCTAGTAATTGCGAAACTGATATGGTCTGTCAAAGTTATATAGATATTATCATTCAACTTCTTATTCAGTTTCTTTGTTGCATACTCTATGATTTCCGTGCAAATGGTAACGTATTCTATAGGAATATCAGCTAACAATTCTTGAAGTTTATTCGATGCAGCTTCGTTTGCCATCTTATAGACTTTCTCAACTTTCTCATCTTCAATAATATCGTTAACCTTCTTATTAAATCCAATTCCTAATCCTCGCAAAATGACTTCATTGCCTTCTGCATCGATAGAACATACTATATTATTATTAATCAGCTTTGCTATCTTATACACATTGCCTACCTCCTGCTAGAAAAACTTCTAGTGAAAATCAGAATTTCCTAACATTACATTATTAAATAAAAAAGACCAACTTTACAGAAGCATACACTTCCACAAGTTAGTCTTGCCTGCTTTACCAGTCACAATCTAATATCATTCGTACAATTTAAGTTTATTTTAGCACAAATTCAACAAAATTTCAAGATAAAAATTAATTTTTTGTCGCGATATTTCACATGGTAAACAATTCTGACTAACATAATCACACAAAACTATATATTAATTTCAAGTAATAATATGAAAATTGCTAAGATTGTCATGAAAGCTAATAATGGTAAGATAAACCTCAACCATTTATTATACGTAACATGTACCATCTCAAGACTAGCAAGTATAAGGCCTGTTGGTGTTATGAAGGACATAAGTCCTTGCCCAAAAATACATGCTGTTATTATGACATCTCTTGGTACATTAACTGCATCCGCTAAAGGAGCCATAATTGGAATTGCTAGAGTTGCAAGGCCCGATGAGGAAGCAATAAAGAATCCTAAAATCATAAACACAAACATCATCAAAATTACGAAGATATTACGATCCATACCTGAGACCATTGTAGATAAACTATATAATATGGAATCAGAAACTAAACCATTCTCTAAGATAATATTAATGCTCCTAGCAATACCTATTACAAGACCAACTCCCATTAAATCTGCTGCTCCCGTAATGAACGTATTAACAAAGACCTTTTCACCCATACCAGCAATGATTCCTATAACGATACCTGCCACCAGGAATAATGCGGTCATCTCTTCAAACCACCAACCAAGATTAGATACACCATAAATCATAACTACAAAACTCATAACAAAGATTATTAATATAGCGATACGTCTTGATGTGAATTCAGCAACCTTAGCCTCCCTCTTAAAATGGGTATTAATATCATCTCTTAATTCATATACGAGAGATTCATCTGGTTTCTTATAGACACGGTTTGCATAACGCACAATATATAACGTAGCAATTATGAATCCTATGGCCAAACCAATCATTCTAAATGTAATCCCTTGCGTAAAGTTAATACCTGCTGCATTAGAACCTATAACCACAGAAAAAGGATTTGTAGTAGAAAACATGTTCCCTATTGCTGATCCCACATAGATAGCTGCTATACATACAATCGCATCATATCCTGCTGCAAGATATACGGGCATTAAGATAGGATAGAACGCAATTGTCTCTTCTGCCAGTCCAAAGGTTGTCCCACCTAATGATATTAGGAATGTTACAAAGACAATCAACATATATTCATGTCCCTTTGTTGCTCTCGATAGTGCTGCTATTCCCGCATTAATTGCACCACTTTCATTAATGACACCGATCACGCCGCCAATAATAAATACGAACAAGATAATACCTATACTATCATAGACACCTTGTATCGGAGCCAACAACAGTTCACCAAAACCTTGTGGATTAGGCTTCACCTTCTCATACGTTTCTGGTACCGCTATCGGTTTATTAATACTACCATCTTGAAACTTAGCTATATCATTAGAGACTCCTAATTCATCTAATGTTGCTTGCGTGCCTTCTAATTCTCTAGTTGTTCCATCAGGAAATGTTTCAATGAAGATCTGATTCTCCAGGTCGTAAACCAACTTAGCATATGCTCCAGCATTAACTAGATATGTTAACCCTGCTGCTAAAAGTAGAACGATAAACAAAACCGTAAATGCTGATGGAAATATAAATTTTCTCTTCATAGCTTCTCTATACCTCAAAAAATTAATATAAGATTAAGATGCTAACTAATCCGTGATTTTATCCATATTACAGTAATTTATTTTATCACCTAAAAGTAATCACCTAACATTGATTTGGGCTATTTACCCAAACACACGAAATCCTTCTCCGTGTATCTCATTGGCATCCATCACAATAATGAATACCTCTTCCTCTAACTCTTTAACTGCCTTCTCAACTTGATACATCTGCTTCGCATTACAAGCAACCATAACAACTTGTTTCTCATCTTTTTTATAGCCACCTCTACCATCAAGTATCGTTGAGCCTCGTCCACAACATTCATCTATGAGATCACATACTTCTTCGCCTCGTTTAGTAACTATTAAAGCAACTTTACCTGAATTCAAACCACACATAACTCTATCTACTACCACGGCAAATAAGAAATTAATTATCATACCATATATGATACCGTCCATATCTTTGAAGATAATACCACCAACTAAGATAATACCAATATCTGATAGGAATGCAATCGTACCTAGTTTCATATGAGGTCGAATCGCCTTTGCTGCCATAATTAAGAAATCAGAACCACCTGTGGATGAATTGCGCATATAGATTACTGCATAACCTATACCACCTAATGTTCCTGTTACAATAGCCGCTAACATTCTGTTACCATTATATAATGGTAATAAAGGAGCTAAATAATCAATCATTAACGATGAAATTACCATACAACGTAAGGAACGTAGTAAAAAACTTCTACCAATTAAGCGATAACATATAAACGCTACAGGAATATTTAGAATAATTGTTGTTATACCGATGGGAGCCTCATATAGACGATAAAAAATCATCGCAATACCAGAAAAACCAGTCATCGGAAAATTCGCATTAAGGGCAAAATTATAGAGAGCAATCGCTATCAAAAAACTTCCGAAACACTCCCAGAAAATATCAGCCCATACTTTTTTGTCTTTAATCCATTGCATATTTCATTATTCCTTTCTATAGTCGAGCAATCTTTTGTGAATTCTCTGAAGTTATTACTCAATTGCGAAACTCTTCTCCATTACACTGAATTTCTCAACTGCTTATCTTATAAGTTATAGTATGTACTAAAACAAGGAAAAGAATTTCTTAAGAATTCTATACGACAAAAAAAGATACTTGCAGACTACATCACTGTATAATCCGCAAATATCTTTGCTCTTCTTTCATAATAAAAGATTATCACGTTAAAGTGTTCGTGTCAAGTGTCTGTCACCTTTTGAGACTATTATTAGAAACTACCTTAAAACCTGATTATCTAATTTACTTTATTTTCATCAGCTAATATGATCATCTCGATACGTCTATTCTTGTTTCTTCCTTCTACCGTATCATTCGATGCAACTGGATTATTCTCTCCACAACCTACTGCCATCAAACGTGTTCCATCCACATTATCTTTTTCTATAAGATACTGAACAACATTAGCTGCTCTAACAGCAGACAACTGCCAGTTAGATGGGAACATGCTATCTTTAATAGGTACATTGTCGGTAAATCCTTTTACAAGAATATCATTATTAATTTCATTCAATTTATCAGCAATGATATCAAGTGCTCGCTTCATAGTATCTTTTAAAACCGCATTTCCGCTGTCAAAGAACACGCTACTTGGGAATGTAATAACTAACCCATCCTCATAACTATTTGTAGTGATATCTTGATCTAAGTCATTCTCCGTAATAATTTTATTAATATCATCATTTAATGTTTCCATTTGGTCTTTTGTAGAAGAATTCTGTGATTGATCTGCCGTAATTCCGTTATCAGCATTACTTCCGTCGTTTAAATCTGTTGTATTATCTGATTCTTCACTGCTTCCACCTGGCAGTACTGCTCCATCTCCTAGTAGTACACTTAAACCACCCGGTAATACGGAAACAGAACCATTTAAAGAGCCATTCGAACCTTTTCCCAATGATTCACTTAGAGAACCTGCTAATTCATCATATTTTGCCTGATTAACATTACTGATGGCATATAATAAGATAAAAAGGATCATTAATAGAGTTATTAAATCCGAATATGTCAACAGCCAACGCTCACTATTTCCTGATTTCTTCTTTTGCATTTTCATTATCTATGTATCCCTCCAAACGCTCCGCTATTAATCTTGGATTGCTTCCTCTTTGAATCATAGTGATACCATCTAACATCATATATTTCGTTATGGTCTCATCCGCATCAAGTTCTTTTAGCTTTGAAGCAATAGGAAGCCATATAAGATTGGCAGATCCTACACCATATAATGTCGCAATGAAAGCTATGGCAATCTTACCACCTAATTCATCAGGACGACTTAAATCACCAAGAACATGTACTAAGCCCATAACAGTACCCAGTACCCCCATAGTTGGGGCATATCCACCTGCTGCCTCAAAGATACCAATTCCTTTTTCATGTCGTTGTTGCATGTTCATTATTCGATTCTCTAATGTTTCCTTTACTTCATCAATATCAATACCATCTACAACCATCTGTAGACCTGACACAAGGAAAGGATCCATATTCTTATCCTCATTCATCTTACCTTCTAACGATAAAAGGCCTTCTTTTCTAACCATAGTTGATATGGAATCAAAATAAGTAAGTAGTTCAGCTCTACTCTGTTTCTTCTTACGAAAAGCTAAAGCTAATAACTTCGGTATTTTGGCTAAATCACTCGCTGCGAATGACATACCGATTGCACCAAGCGTTCCACCGAATACAATTAATGCCGCAGTTGGTTCTAACAATGCACTTAACACACCACCATCTAAAACAAATGCCAATATTAATGCAATAAAAGAAAATATAAGACTCAACAATGTAACTAAATCCATATATGTACTCCTTTCTACTCTCCTCTGTAAGTAAAATAGGGCGCAAAATCCCTATGTATACTGATTTCTATCGAATATTACTTCTAAAACTATTACAAGTCAATATTTTATTCAAAAGCTAAACGTTTTCTTTATGGCAGTATTATACTAGATTGTTTTGATAATCAAAGCTTTATTTCATACTAGTTCCATGTTATAATAATTCACAAAACAAAAGAGGAGTTAATATACGTATGAAAAAGTATAAAAAAGTTATAATTGGATTACTTACTGTAATCGTACTGGTCTTAATAATTGGACTTGGTTTTGGTTCCAACTATCTATATAATTTAGCTCTTAACCCTGACACACCGAAAGATTTCATCTTTAATGCTGACCATAATGCATCGGCAGAAGATGTAAACCAAGAAGAAACAAGCGGTACTGTAACAATTGATGATACCACTTGGTTTCTCGAAGAAAGTAATTATGAAGATTTTTATGTTACATCAAAAGATGGCTTAAAACTTCACAACTATTTACTTCCTAATAATTCTACAGACAAATGGATTATTGCTGTTCACGGCTATACCTCTGAAGGTAAGTTAATGGCCCCTTACGCAAGGAAATTCTATGACATGGGCTATAACGTTATCCTCCCTGACTTACGTGGGCATGGACTAAGTGAAGGTGATTATATTGGAATGGGTTGGGATGAGCGATTTGATATTATCGACTTAATTCAGTATATTGTAGATGATAATGAGGATTCACAAATTGTACTATTCGGTGTCTCAATGGGTGCTTCCACTGTTATGAATGTTTCTGGGGAAGAGCTGCCAAGCAATGTTAAGGCAATCATTGAAGATTGTGGTTATACCTCTGCTTGGGATGAATTTTCATATCAGCTTAAGGAATTATTTGGCCTTCCTGCTTTTCCGATGATGCATACTGCAAGCTTAATAGGTAAGATTCGAGCTGGTTATTGGTTAGGGGAAGCCTCTGCTATCGACCAAGTTAAGAATTCAAAAACACCGATGCTATTCATTCACGGTGATTCCGATACCTTCGTACCATCTCATATGTTAGATGAGCTATATAGCGCTACTAAAGTTGAAAAGGAAAAATTAATAATAGCTGGTGCTGGACACGCAAAATCAAAAGATGTTGATCCTGAATTATATTGGTCAACAATAATTGATTTTATTAATAGGTATGTTAAGTAAAAGACAATATAAAGCTCTAAACATTTACAAAAAAATGTTTAGAGCTTTATATTGTTGAAACGCAAACCAGATTTAATCAAATTGATAACTCCACGACCTGTAATTCTTCCGTTACGTAAATCATCTAAAGCCTTTGGTAATTGATCAAAGCCGTAATGCTCAACATTAATCTTTAATTTATCAGATTGAGCCAATGCTACTAGCTGTCTCATCTGATTTAATGTACCGCCTTCACTGACACGAACATCAACACCACCTTTAATTTTACCATAAGCAACGCCTAATGAATCCTCATTAATGCCGTTGATAACAATTGTTCCCAAACTTTTTGTTATTGCTTTAGCCATATTAAATGTAGCATCAATACCAACAAAGTCAATCACGGCATCAACGCCTCGTCCATTAGTAATTTTCATAATTTCGTTAACTGTATTTTCATCAGACACAACTGTATAATCTGCTAATCCACCATCTAAGTTTATTCCTCGGCAATATTTTATTTCTGGACAATAGTTATCATTTCCAGTAAGGCAAAATTCACATTGCCCACAAGTGTGAAAGAAATTTTCCATTACGGAGTTGTTGTAACAATTACCGTTCCAGGACATACTTTGAAAAATCTCGTTGTCCTTAAATGTATGAATATATGCATTCATCTGATAAACCCATCCTTGATCTAAGTGGAATGCACGTCTGTATTTACAGTCTCTTGTGACTCCTACGGCCTCATTTAAAGGCCTATCTTCTGTACAATTCGTTGAACACGTTTCTTGTTTAAAACCACCCCTTGCTCTCTTATTTCTCCATAAATACGCCAATAGCCAAAACCCTTATTAGTCGCTCTGATTTCCAAAATATTATGTTCCAGTTTATGACCTGGTTTTTCCCTCGGAGTCTGTGGATGATTCTCTATTTTAAGTTTAAAACGGACGACTTGTTTCTTAAATTCAAAACTATTTTGTATTTAAGGAAAAACCAAAAATTAATCACCATAAAAACAGGCTATGTGCTAATTGATGCAGTAGTATCAATTAAACAATGATATTAGCACAAAAATGATACATATCATAATTCTATCATTAAAGATATGATGTATTCACTAAATGGTTTATTTTTATTGGTATTTGTCGAGGATTTATTAAATGTATAATATAGATGTATAATACAGTTAAGTATAAAATCAGCTTGTTTGTCTTCGCCTTTACTAAACTATTAACAAATCTATTATCAATTTGGTTCTTTATACAACACAGGAACCAGACGCAATAGTAAGATAATACTAAAGGCAAGTTAAAGATAAAAATCTTTACTTGCCTTTAGTTTGATAAATAGCATCAATAATGTATTATCGATTTCATTGAGTTTAAGTATAATATATAAAAATAGTAGATGTGAATATTTAATTAGAAATATTGCTCTTTATAACAATATCTATGCATTTTGCTACATCAACAATCCCCCCAGAATCAACGATACCATCAAGCTTATTAAGTTTTTTAGCACTTTTTTTTATTATATCTTTAACTTCCATTGGGGAGAGTGTCCCGCAATACTCATAAATTACAGATGCGATTCCTGAAACGTATGCAGTGGCTGGGGAGGTACCATCAGAATACGTAATATCCCCCTCTGGTAATATTCCATATATAGATTTACCAGGGGCTGCAATATCTGAATAAGAACCATAACCAGAATTAGAAACAACATCACCATTATTGTCAATTGCGGTTACAACAATTATATTATCCAAATTAAAGCAAGCCGGATAAGCAGGAGTATTTTTCAAATCGTTTCCAAATTTACCAGCAGTGCATACAAATAACATATCATCATATTTTTTTATAGTAGAATAAAGTTTGTCATTGAAGTCTGCAAAATCCCAACTACAATTGACTATTTTTGCCCCCATTGCATGAGCATATTCTATTCCTAAAATTAAATCGTCAATATCCCCTTTTGATCCTTCGACACATTTTATTGGAAGTATAATTGAATTAGGAGAAACTGGAATAAAATCGTTTTGTTTACTACTACCAATAATTAAGCTCGTAATATAAGTACCATGATAATCGCTAAGGTAATTATCATATATAGTGTTATCAAAATTATAAAAATCCCAACCGTTTATGTCATCAATAAAACCGTTGTTGTCATCATCTATACCGTTATCTGGTATTTCACCATTGTTAATAAATATATTATCACTATTAAAAATTGATAAATCAATACCAGAATCGATAAGTGCAATTATTGTTCTTGTATCAGATGATTTAGTATTTAGTGACGCTATATTTATGTCAATGCCATTGGTACCTTTATTTTCCTCAACAGTTTGCCCATAATTGTACAGTCCCCATTGGTTTTTATATGTAATTCTCTTAGCATATATAGAGAAGTAATAATAGATAACTAGACTACCTAGGGAAAACAATAATACGAGAAAAATTATTAAGTAAATTTTCTTTTTGGATTTCATTAAATTATCAGTCCTAATAATATTTTTAGTACATTACTGTAACGCTTCTTGATGGACTTACATCATAACCTGATGAAAAAGTTACAGTACCACCAGCTAATGATAGGTCAGATCCAACAACTTGGTAGACATTATGACCATATTGAGCAATTATATTTGTATATTTTCCTTCTTTCTTAGTTTGTGAGAGGACAAATGTAATTTTCCCTGATTTGATTTTAATATCAGTCACATTAGTAATAGATTGTGGAGTATAGAATTCTACACCAGTATTAGGTGTTTCATTATAGCTCCAAGACTTACTTGTATAAAAATTATTATATTTAAAAGCCCCGGCAACACCACTAACTGAATAATAGTCTACGTTAGATTTTATATCGGTTATATTTAATGAACCACCACCCCAAGCTAAACCTATACGGTCTTTGAAAATAGTCATAAAGTACGGTGTATTCCAAGAAAATAATATAGTTCCATTATAAATTGGTTTTGTTGATGTGGAAGAGCTAGTTACACCTAGAGTAAATGTTAGTTCAGATTGAGAAATCGAACTAGACGTTGTAAATACATCGTCAGAGGTTTTTGGTGCTTCATATTCTGATGATGGTGTAGCTGACATTTTTATCATTCTAGCTTCTGACATAGGAATATTATAATTTGAAACCAGTTCTTCACAAGATGCATCTTGAATTATTTTAATTTGGTCCCTAGTTTCTTTAATGTCACTTTCAGAATAACCATAATTTTCAAGCTCGTAATCGGAGGAATTTGTTACAAATTCAATTATTTCTAAATTATCAACATACATTTTAGTAGTGGTGAAAGTAACGTTATTAGGATCCTCTATAATAGCTTCTGCCATTGATTGAATTTCCTCACTTGATAATTGCGAAATTTGTTCCGCTGGTAAACCATGATTAATAATTATTTCTTGATAATCATTAACATTAGAATCTGAAATAACAAAATTTTCTTCAAATGGTTGTTGGGAATGATAATCCTCATATTGAGCTGCACTTATACTGTTATTTGATATAAATAAACCTAAAATTAAAGATACGCTAACAAACTTTTTTATACTCTTTATCATAATGTTCTCCTTTTTGTTATTAGATTACAACATTTAATAAAAAAGACCTCCTTTCAAAATTATTTATAAATAATTATTTTATCAAATGAAGTTGCTTATATATTACAATATATTTTATAAAATGTCAAATTTTTTCATTAATTTGACATTTTTCGTATTTGTGTTATAATATAGAGGATTTATATTTTGGAATTATTATTGTATGGAAGGAGGTAAACATGAATGACAGATATATTATTATTATCAATTATTTGTTTGGTTATTGAATTTATTATGTGCTTTTATAGAAAGTATGTAATGGCGATTATATTCCCCGTTATGATACTATTAATAACGATTTTAACTCCTATAAATATTATCATTGCCATTATTGTATTTCCAATTAGTGTTATAATGTTATTAATTTTTTATTTTGCAAGATTGTTAAAAAAATAATATAACTAAATGAAGAAATAGTAAATGATATAATCCTTACATAGAAATATAATGAACCATATAGATAATAAATAATCAAATATAAATAACAATAGAAATTGTGATACTCTACCAAAGATTATATAAACCTCTAAATTGATGTATGATAATTACAATCATTTAGGTGGTTATTTTCTACTACAATTGTAGTGTACGCAAGTTACTCTAAGAGTCTGTGAAAGTCTTTCTGTAAATAGGATTTTTTAGGTCTTCTATGATAAAATATTAATTAAATGCCTTTTATTATGGCAAGAGAAAAGAAACCAGTACATAAAGTTCAAATGACAGAGTGAAAAGAAACATTATCCATCAGCTTCTGGATGAGTATGATATCGAATCTGCCCATCACATTCAGGAAGCCCTTAAATATCTGCTCGGCGGTACTATCAAAGAAATGATGGAAGTTGAAATGGATGATCATCTTGGCTATAGCAAATCCGAACGTTAAGATAGTGATGATTATCGCAATGGCTATAAGAACAAAAAAGTAAACAGTAACTACGGAAGCATGGAAATAGAAGTTCTACAAGATCGGGACTCTACTTTATGTACCACAGATTGTTAGAAAACGTCTGAAAGATATCCCAGACATAGATCAGAAAATTATCTCTTTGTATGCAAAGTGCATGACAACAAGACAGATTTCTGACACACTGGAGGATATATGGATTTGAAGCTTCAGAAAGCTCTATCTCTAATGTTACGGATTCTTACCTGATGAGCGATACAACTGTGCTATTCTATCTTAGGATATACAGCTACTATGGCTTCTTTGATACCTGTCAATCCGTCAGAATAGATAATTAGAATATCCTTCACAGCACAATTTTTAGACAGGTCTATGGCGAGCTTAGCATTATGTATTAGAGTCGACTACCGGAATAAAGATTTTTTCATATGATTTTTGACAGGCAGATATTTCGCCTGCTCTTGACATACATCAGTATGTGCTATATATATAGCAAGGGTTGAAAGTTCATCATAGAACCTTCAACCCTATCATTATCATAGAAGATTAGTATTTACAGACTTTTTTTCATACACTCTGTAAGGTTATCTTTCCATATCATAAAATACATGAACTGGTATCGATACTACACCCACACGTCTACCAATATCATGTAATATTCCGATTATGTATGCTTTTCGGAATCTAATTATTATAACCTAAATTATCTTCACGCTATAATGGGCTAACACAAGTTTCACTTCATCATCTGGTATCGTATTCGTAATAACACCTATATAGTCTTCGAGATTAGAGAACGGAAAGCTGCCGTTCACACCAAACTTCTCTCCTAGCATCAGTAAATAATGTTCCTCAGATATTTCTATAATTGTTCGCTTTGTACTAGCATCTTCTGATATGGTTGTACTTACTGTTCCGTCAGAGAGATTAATTCCTGCACAGCCCAGGAATGCCTTATTGCAACGATATTGCTTGATATTCTCACATGTATAAGAGCCTATGCTTCCTCCAACAATAGGACTATAATCACCGCCTATGAAGATGAACCTCGTCTTCCCTTTCTCTGGGATAAGCGTAGCAATCTCATACATATTCGAAATAATAGTTATATCCATATCCTGCTGAATTACATACCTTGCAATAAGATATGATATAGTTGACACATCGAGAAAAACTGTCTCACATTCCCTTATTAATTCTACTGCCTTTTGTGCAACTACTTCTTTTTCTTCTCGTTTCTTATCAATTCGATAGCCAAAGCTTTCACATGGAAGAATTGAACTTTTCTTACAAATTGCTCCTCCATAGGTTCGCTGTAATAGATTTTTCTTCTCTAGTACTTGTAGGTCTTTTCGTATCATGCTTTCACTCATCTGAAATTCATTACTTAAATCTTTAACAAGTACTTTCCCCTCATTTTTTAATTTATCGATTATGTATTGATAGCGTTCTTGTGTGAACATTGGTTATCTATCTCCTTCTTCTATGAGATCAAAAAACTGTTATTTGTACCTGTTCAGAGCCAAGCAGAATAATAAAAAATGCATGCTGAATGCTTGCATTCGGGAATGCGTTTTTGGATTATTCTATTTGGCGCTGAACAGTTAGAATTTTACTTAGTATAACATATGCATGCAATCATTACAATTGACAATCAGTAATATCCAGTATAGAATGATAATAACTAATAATAATCAATAACAAATGATAATTAACAATAAATATCTATGAAATCAGTTATTGAATACGATATTTCATTCTACTTAGGAGGCAACATGAGGAAGGCAATATTTTTTGATATCGATGGAACACTTATAAACTGTTTAAAAGGACAATATACTATGTCATGTAAGGTACAAGAAGCAATAAAGAAGGTACAAGAAAAAGGTAATTATGCCTTTATCGCCTCGGGTAGACCTTATGCTTTTATAGATGAGAATCTTAAATCCTTTGGATTTGATGGTTTCATTCTAGCTAATGGTGCACATATCATAATTAATAATTCTACAATATATCAAAGTCCATTTAACAACTCCTTCTATGAGACGATTCTAGAAGAATTCAACAATCGTCGTATTCAATACATCTTGGAAACTACTGAGAATTCCTATATTCCAGAACATTCGATTGAGTTTTATGATTTTTACGAAAAGATCGGAATACCAACCACATATATAAAACGAACTCTTCCACCAAAGGACACTGGCATATTAAAGATTGAAGCGTTATGTCCTACTGGCGATGTAGCCAAACAATGTATCGACATAATTGAAAGTCATGAAGAATACGGTTGCTTTAAGAGTATTGATCCACGTTTATTTGAGATCTATAATAAAAAGAATACGAAAGCTACTGCTATCTTAAGAGCTCTAGATTACCTTAAGATACCAGTTGAACATAGTTATGCTTTTGGAGATGGCGATAATGACACTGAGATGTTATCTACCGTTAATTGCGGCATCGCTATGGGCAATGCTTCTGACTATGTTAAATCCTTTGCAAAGGAAATAACGGATTCTGTTACAGATGACGGCGTGGCAAGTGGAATCATGAAGTATGTACTTAAATAAATAACAAAAGACAAAGTCGATTTATTCTTTAAAATCGACTTTGTCTTTTCAAAAGAAGCCACTTAAACGATTGCTTTTTCAAGTCTAGTTCTACTACTATTATTATGATTACTACTATATTGCTCTTGAATAAAGACTTGATACTGTTCTTTAAAATCCTTTGCTTTTAGCCTACTTATATACACCTCATCACCATTAAGCAGAATTACAGTTGAACGGTCATGTTCTTTAACATAGGCAAAGTTAATGAGATATGACTTATGAATTCGAAAGAACTCACAATCCTCAAGCTTTTGCTCAATCTCATTTATCTTATTATCTACAAGGTATGTTTTACTTGTTGTAATTACTTTCAACTTTCTATCCAGTGTCTCAAAATATAATATCTTCAAATATGGAATCTTTAAATACTTTTGCCCTTGCTTTAAGATAATTAATTTAGAAGATTTCTCTTTTCTCTTTTTAATAAAGCCTTCCAAAGTATTAATGAATACTTCCATTACTAATGGTTTTAGCAGATAACGAAATGTATTAACTTCAAAAGCCTGATAGGCTTTATCTAGCCGATATGTAATGTAAACGATTTCTGCCGTTTGATTACTTCGTCTTATGATCTTTGCTAACTCAATCCCATCAAAATCATTATCTAGTACTGCATCTAAAAAGAACAAATCAAATTCTTCTAAATTACAATTTATTAAATCCCATGCGCAGGAATAAATAGTAATTGAATATTTTACTAACTGCTTGCTAAAATAATCTTGTAATATTTTGCGAAGTTCTTCACAAAATATTAAATCAGTATCACAAATCCCTATCCCTATCATTCTTATCCCCCATTTACTTTTATTATAAACTAGGTTCTTACGAAATGTTACAATACTATCCCTCATAGTATTGATACCTAATAAACGGTAGGAAGCACGCTTCGCGAACTTTTTATAGTTATGATTGTTATGTGTGCAAAAGAGTAAGCCTTTATTAGGCTTACTCTTTTGGAAACCAATACTATGGTTCCATTTCTAACACATGTAAAACAATAACTCTTTCTAATATGGACTCTGTCCTGTTACAATTTCTCCTTTGTACAATACAACTACTCCAGATTTATATGAATAGTCATTGGTTTGATCATAGTTAGACCAGTTATCTTTACTCACTCGAACACCCATCTCAATTTTTCCGTTCTGATCTAATGTCTGAGGCGTATTGAATGCTATTTCCAGATAATATTTATCTCCAGATACCTGTACAACCTTTGCTTCTGTTGCAGAACTCAGACTTATGTACCATGGTTCTCTAGGTACACTTAATCCAACATTATCTATAATTATTTTTTGTTCAGCAGGATCTTCTAATGTGTAGTAGTAGCGAATCTTTACCTCAGATAAATTAACTTCTTTATCAGCTGTAACGCTAAATTGTCCGCCTATCGTATTACTTATATCACCCCCCTGGCTCTTGAATCCTACATTAATGTTTACATCTGGTTTTGGTATAACTTTAAATTGAACGTTAATTTGTATTGGCTCTGCACTTGCTGCCACTCCATCAGTAGTAGTCGCAATCGCAGTAAGTTCAATTACTTTTAGTCCAGCCACATCAGTACCCTCATTCGCTGGAACAAAGTTTATGTTTCCTGAAGGACCGTTTGTTTCACCAATCTTTTTACCATCTGCAAAGAATTCTACTTTTGCGATATCCCCTTTACTAATAAAAGCCTCAGCTGCTACAACAATAGGGGATTGCTCATTCGTGTAGTCAAATGTAGTTTTATCCTCTGGAGATACAATACGAACTACTGGTAATTCTGCCTTTGGCATATTAATTGTTATTGTTACATCCTTTGAAGTTCTTACTGTATTATTATCAGCATAGGCAACTGCATTTAATACGACAGTCTTCTTACCATCAACAGTGCCTTCCTTTGTCGGAATGTAGACAACTTCATAATCTGCGTTGTTATCTTCTGCAAATTTTACTCCATCGGCATAGAACTCAACTTTTTGAATAGAACCTTCTGCAATCGTTGCATCTGCTTTTACTGTAATTCCAGTTTCACAGTCAGCCCAATCAAAAGTCGCTTCATTTAATGGACTTGTAATTGAAACAACTGGTGTTACCACATCGTCGTCTTCTGGGAAAAATTCGTCCATTACACCAAGAGCGATTGCAGTTTCTGCTTGTGCCCAGAAACGATGGTATACCATAGAAAATGGCAAATTATTCTCATAAGCATATTTTAGTTTTTGGAAATCTGGATCTTTTTCATATTCTGTACGAATAGAGAAGAAAGTAGCTCCTTTTTCAATCTTATCTCCATTAGCCATTGTTCCACTATAGTTATCAGGTACGGCTATTTCTTGATCAAAGAAACGGTCCATCATTGTTGTAAGTTCTTGTTTATCACCGATACCTTTATCATCCTTATAATTATCCCACATACGGTTTAATAATTCTTTTGCAACACTTACATATCCCTTGTAAGAATCATCTTGTGTATATTTTTGCAAACCAGCAGAATAGTAAGTTAAAGTGTTTGCAAGTGAAGATGTTACACCAATGTCGTGAGTATAATTTGCTACAGTAACATGCAAATTATTATTTCCTGTATATGTTCCTTGCCATGTATCTGGTTGACCTGACCATTTTAGAGTACTAGGAATTAAGTATGTTCCGTCTTCATTTAATTGAACTTCAGAAACTGCCCATTGTGCCCATTTATCTAAGATTGCTTTCGCTCTTTCATCCCCTGTTTGATAATAGAGTTCTGCCATACGTTGCATAGACCAACACTGCATACCAAACCATTCGTTACTTCCTGGATCAGCATATACTGGTGCTTCCTCATATGCCATTCCATAGAAAGTGCTAGTTCCAGCAGGATACTTGTCATAAGAACCATTGTAGGAGTTTGTCGCACCACCAGCAATTGCACCTTCTGATGATTGTAGCCATTGATAGAATTCTAACTGTCTGTCTAAACTCTTAGCCCAGTCACTTTGTGCTGTTTGCGATTTAGGAATAAATTCTGAATCCTCTGAAAGAACCCAAGCTGAAAACGGATTCTGGTAACCAAAATGATTATGGCTAGACCCAATTCTCCAACTCCAACTACCATCAGTAGCACCACCCCAAGAGTAATACCAGGATAAAAGATAATGTTCGGAATCTCGGCCGTTTGCTGCCGTTGTTCCCTGTGCACCTATCTCCATAAAATACTTATCGAACATAGAATATCTTAAGTAGTCACCCATCTTACTAGCTTTAGCAACATATGGAGTCAGAGATTGATTATCTTCTTTTGCCCATTGATTGGCACGATACATAGCCTGTACGACACGGGCATCTGCATCAGCTGCAATTGTATAACGCCATTGTTTTGCATAAGATTTATCTCCTGTAAAGAAAGGTAAGAAACCTTCATCTCCACCCCAATTAAATGTTTCCCAAGATGGATGAGGAATTGTTTCCCAAACAGACTCTTGTTCGCCTCGTTGGTATGTGTTTATATAAGATGGCGTTGATACCCCATCTCCACGTTTACCATATCCATAGAAGTTATCCACATCTAATAACCAATGCATACCATACATCTGTGGTGTTCCATATGTATTTTTAAGTTCATTGTAAAGAGGATCTTGTCCTACTTTAACATTAAATTGTAATTCACTTGGATAATAATCAGGTAATGGATATTCCGCAGCATATGTTGCAGGGCTATTAGGATTATAATTAAGCTGACCTGGTTGATCTTCTGTTGTTGGTATATAATAATTTTCAATTGTATCCCATGCAGATTCTATACCGGAATAGTCTTTTGTAATTCTACCTTTCATTGCCTCTAACCAAAGCAAATAACTTGCAGTTTCACTTGTTGACTCATGTCCGTGATCCGGAGCCTCTACCATTAGTGTCTCAACTGAGTGATATGGAATACCTTGCTCATTAAAATACCCATTTTCTTCATCATATATATCATTATATAACTCAAGGAACCTTTGTTCATAGATACTTGGCGAGTCTGCTTCTACCGCATACGTTGTTGTTTGAGTATCAGTCGTTGTCTTTGCTACTGCATACATTCCACTAAATGGGTAAATACATTGTGATACAATTAAAACTGAACTTAATAATCTCCATGTTTTACTTTTCTTCATATTATCTACTCTCCTTTTCCCTATTCTACTATTACTTGGTTCAATAAAAATACTATTACTTCTAACGCCTTGCTTTTCTTTTCCTCCTTTCATTCTGATACCATTCCCATCATTGGAAATCGTATCAAACAATTTAAGTTAATAAGTATCGTAGAATTTGAATATATAACACATTCTACACTTTAATAATAAGTTATTTTTGGAATTTTTCAACAGTTATTGTATGTTATGTATATTATTTATTCTTATAATGTAAGTTCAATTTGCCATATAATATCATAATTACTGATTATAGTAATAATATATTCTGTTTTTCCAACAATATCTATGTTTAAAATTTTACTTTATTAATGTTGAGAACAATGCTATGTCCCATTTTAGTGTAATTTATTAAATCATTTTATCAGCTAATTTTCCCATTAATTATACTTCACTCTAGTATTATTTTAACTTTTTTTCCCTTATCCTATATATGGTAATTTATTACTATCCTACTTCTTATTAGTTTTAAAAAAACTATTGGTTCTTATTTGATAAATGAAGTATAATAGGTATTTGATAAGCTTAATAATACAGAATGGAGGATAGTTATATGACAAAGAAAGATGTATTAGAGCTAAAGAGAAGATTGAAAAAGAACGAATGTACGTTTACAAAACTATGCGGCTGTTATGTAAACGGTGAAAAGAATAGAATCCTTAATCTAGAAGAAACCTTTCTAAATCTTAATGAAGAAGAATTCTACAAGTACTTAGAAATTGCCAAAAAGACACTCTCTGGTACAGTCGGTAATAATATACTTCAGCTTGAATTTCCACTTGATGAGGAAAAGGCAGGCGGAAAACAACAGTTTCTTATGGGCCTCAGAGAAAGTAAATTAAAAAACGAAGGTTTATTGGAATCCTTCTACCAATTAATCATAGACAATTACGATTATGCAGGTAATTACCTGATCTTATTATTCCACGATGCTTACGATGTCATGACAAAGACAAGTGATAATCTTAAATTGGACGAGTCCGAAGAGGTGTATGAATATTTACTATGCGCTATATGTCCTGTTACCTTAACGAAAGCAGGGCTTGGCTACTTGGAAATCGAAAATCGTATTGGACCACGTAATCGTGACTGGGTTGTAAATGCTCCTGATACTGGATTTGTGTTCCCAGCATTCTCTGACCGTAGCACGGATATTCATTCCGTTATGTACTACACAAAAGATACTAAAGAACCACATAAGGAATTCATGGAATTCGTACTTGGTTGTCCTCCAAAAGAAACAGCAACCGAACAAAAGCACGCTTTCCAAAATATTATTAATAATGCAGTGCGTGATGAAGAAAAGAGTAATAGAGTATTCATGGAGATACAAGAATCTCTTAACCAACTTGTGGATGAACAAGCTCAGTTTCAAGACACAAAGACAGAACCTATTATTCTTACCACCGATTCCATAGAAGAAGTTATTGAATCTTGTGAATTACCTGAAGATATTTCTAAGACTATTAAGTCCTCATATGTTGAAAAATTCGGTGATACTCCACCAGTAGTAGATCATCTATTGGATAGCAAAGTCTTAGCAGCTAGTGCACAACTTAGAGAAAAAAAGGCACTTGTAGAACAGGTTCAACAGTTACAAGAAAAGCTAGAAGAAGTAACTTCCTTGAAATCAGACATTCAACAATCTGGAACTGATCTTGATACAATGCAAACTTCTGAGTCTCTTGAATCAGAAGATGGTAACTTCGATGTTGTTCTTCGTGTCAAACCACAGAAGGTACAAGAGATAACATACGAAGTAATTAACGGTAAGAAATGTATCATTATACCAATGGCTGAAAACGAACATGCAGACTTGAATGGAATTACCACATTTTAAATAAAGAATATCATTTGATAAATGCAAAACTCTTATACATTTCCAAGCGTTTTGCACCTTTACTCTCGAATCCTCAAAAAAAATGTCATAGAACACATTGTTCTATGACATTTTTTATTTTACTAATTATTCAATAACTCCGCCTTCAATTACTAGATTTTCAGGATTTGCTGCATCTCCATAAACTGGCGCTAATGTTTCTTCATAAGCTTTATGGAAGAATTGTTCATCTGCTAATAAACGAATCTCTACATTAATCCAATCAAGTAAATCTTTGTTCCCTTTTTGTACAGCTGCAGCAATTGTATCTTGATTTCCAAGAGAATCTACACCAACAGAAAATCCTTTATTCTCAATTGCCCAAGCAAGTACTTCTGTATTATCTGTTGATAGGGCATCCCCTCTTCCATCTAACAAGGCATTGTATGCTTCACTATATTGGTCAAACTTAAGTAAATTAACGTCTGGATAATTTTCTGAAAAATATGTCTCTGCGGTTGTTCCCTTACTAATAATTAATGTTTTACCGTTTAACTGTTCAGCGTCTGTAATTAACGCGCTATCTGGTGAAACAATCCCAAGTGCTACTTTCATATAAGGTAATGCAAAATCAACTTGCTTTGAACGCTCATCGTTTACAGTAAAATTAGCAAGGATAATATCTACTTTTGCAGAACGTAAGTATTCTACACGGCTCGCAGCTTCTACTGGAACATATTTTACTTCAACACCAAGGTCTTTGGCGATACGATTTCCGAAGTATACATCATAACCTTGATACTCACCATTCTCATCTACATATCCAAAAGGTTTCTTGTCAGAGAAAACTCCAATTACTACCTCTCCACTATCTTTTATCTCTTGTAGAGTTCTTGCTGTTGATTTGTTGCCTTCATCAGAAGATTTCTTACCGCAAGCAGTTAATCCCATCGCCAATACCAATACTAATGTTGCCACTAAAATTAATTTTTTCTGAATCTTACCTATTTTACTCATAATAAATTCCCCTTTATTGTTTTTTTTATTAATTCATGATCTACTCTGTCTCAATATTATGTACATTCTCAAAAGTAAAGACATCTAAAAATCTCTTGGCACGGTCTGTGCTTGGATTTGTAAAGAATGTCTCAGGTTCTGCTTCTTCTACAATAGAACCTTCATCTAAGAATATAATTCTGTCTGCAATTGCCCTAGCGAATGACATCTCATGGGTAACAATCAGCATTGTAGTTCCTTGTTTTGCTAATTCTAACATTACGTCTAATACTTCTCTTACCATCTCTGGATCAAGTGCTGCCGTAACTTCATCAAACAACATGATCTCTGGGTGCATACAAAGTGCTCTTACTATGGCAACTCTCTGCTTTTGACCACCGGAAAGTTGTCTTGGATATGCAGACACCTTATCTAGTAACCCTACACGCTCTAATAACTGCTCTGCTTCTCTACGAACTTCTTCTTTCTTCCGCCCCTGTGCTTTAACTGGGCCAAGCGTAATATTATCTAGAATATTCATATGTGGGAACAAATCATAGCTTTGGAATACCATACCGATTTTTTGTCTAAGGGCATACATCTTTTGTTTGCTCTCACAAATATTTTCACCATTTAATAGTATCTCACCCTTTTGTATATTCTCTAATCCGTTAATACAGCGAAGTAAAGTACTCTTTCCACAGCCAGAAGGTCCTAAGATTACAATAACTTCTCCCTTCTTAACTTCAAGTGATAAGTTACTTAGAATACTAGTCTCATCAAATCTCTTTTCTAACTCTTTGATTTGCAGTATAATTTCATTGCTATTTGCATTCATGCATATCTCACCTCTAATCTTTCCATTGTTGTTCTAGTCTTCCAGCTATTTTAGATAGTGGAAAACATATGATAAAATACATAAAGAATATAGTCGCATAGATCACTAGTGCTGCTCCAGGGGCTGTCAACCTAGATGCTTCTATTATCTGCTGCCCCACTTTTACAACTTCAACTACTCCGATTAAAACAATTAAAGATGTTGTTTTAATCATACGAGTTACAAGATTCATAGACTGAGGTATCAATCTTCGAAAAGTCTGAGGTAAAATAACATTCAAGTACAACTGTTTCTCAGTTAACCCTAATGCTCTGCCGCTTTCATATTGATGTACTGGTATCGATTCAAGTGCTCCCCTTACTAAATCTCCCATCTCTGCAGTGCCCCATATTGTAAATACCAGAATAGCCGAAAACTCTCCTGATAGATTTATATGTAATGATTTAGACAAGCCAAAATAAACTAAGAATAGAAGAACCAATTGTGGCATGATACGTACAAATTCCAGATAAATTTTTGTAATTGTTTTTATTATCGGGTTCTTGCTAGTCATTATGAATCCTAGAAGAATTCCTAAAACAATGGACAGTAGAACTGATAATAAGGAAATTCTAACTGTAACCCATAATCCCTCAAGCAGACGTATAAAGTTTCTTCCTTGGAACAATACATTAATTGCCGATTGCCACACGTTTTAACCTCCTCTCTACTATTGTGAATACGATAGATATAGGAAGTAGTATAATCAGATATGCAACAACCAATAAGAAAAGTGCTTCATCTGTCTGATAATACAATCCAATTAAATCTTTTGCTACAAACATTAAGTCTGCTAATGCAACTACACTAAACACTGAAGTTTCTTTAATCAAGAATATTATGTTCGCTAAAAATGCTGGCATAGAAATCATAATTGCTTGTGGTAATAATATTGATCTTACCACCTGCCACCTTGTAAGTCCAAGACAAAGTCCCGATTCTTCTTGTATCTTAGGTATTGCCTCGAGACCACTACGAAAAGCCTCCGACATATAGCTACCTCCAAGAAAAATCAATCCCACGATAGCACATGCTTCTGAACTCATGACAATTCCTATCTTCGGCAAGCCGAAATATAAAAAGAATAACTGGATTAGCAGAGGAGTATTTCTAGATAATTCTATATACCCACCTACAATCCTATGTACAATTGGAATCTTATAAAACCGAATGATGCTACATAAAAATCCTACTACAATCGCTCCTAAAATTCCTATTATAGCTATACTTATGGTTAATTTAGCTGCCTCCACATAAAGCGGAATATATTCTTGTATAACTTCTATATCCATTAAACTTATACCCCCTTTAACCTCTTAAAGCTAACCTATCAATATATTATGTATGTTTAATAATATGAAACTATTCAATTCCCTCCTGTAAAACTTATTTCTCCCGCTTTTCCTATAATCCATATTGTTTTGATATGATAAGTATGCTATATAATATATTCTTTTTAATCTAAATTGTCAACCATATTTTTGTAATTTTTACAAAATTTATATAACATAGATCTTGTTGCCTCTACCTTTTCGATTCTTCACTTTGTAACTTGGTGATTTGATAGAAAAACTCATGCTCATATGATACAATTGCTACATAGTATCGTTGGAGGTAATTTGAAAATGAGATTATTGAATTATTACTTCGTTTAAAATGGTGGGACTTTGAACCAAAAGCTTTGGTAGATATTTTATCTTTGTTATGTGACCCTGATTTAAACAAAGTAACAATGCAAATAAAGAAAATGATTGATTAATCTTCCTATAATCTCCCCTTGAAATTACTTCCAGAATTGTTATACTAATTGTAGGCGACATTAAACATTTAATCTTAAGATTTTGTTGTCATTTTCAATATCTTTAATTATGAAAGCGAGTGAATTACTTTATGGAAAACAACAAACAAAAACTCCTTCAAAGTTCCTTAGGATCTGTATTCACAGTTTTTAGTGATGATACCTTAGATGAAATAACACAAAGCAATAAAAGATTATTAGCTGTTTGCGGAAGGGTAAACTCACCTGGAATTGTTGAAGTATTCGATGGTGCTACCTTAGAAGATATCATCGCTTTAGCAGGCGGTCTGATTGGTAAGGGAACATTTAAAGCTGCACAACTTGGTATGCCATTTGGTTGCCTCTTAACGAAAGATAATTTACATGAGCCTTTTGATTTTTCATTATTTGAAACAGGCATTAAACATAGTATTATAATCTTATCAAGTGATGACTGTATTATCCAATATGCAAAATTCTATCTTGATTACCTCAATGGACAAATTAAATCTGGTGCAATACCACGATATATTCCAATTCAAAAAGAAATGAAATCAATGGGTGATATCTTTGACCGAATCTCCAAAGGTCGTTCGAATATGAGAGATATCTTCTTTCTCCGTGAATTGGCAAATATTGTTATCGAAACCATCAATAAAAAACATAATGTAACAGAAGAAATCATTAACCACTTCTATGAGGAATTGATTGACCATATTGAAGACAAATGTTGTTATACCTCTCAATGTCACCATCTGACTAAACTAAGAATAACCGATAAATGTATTGGCTGTAATGCATGTAATCGTGTCTGTCCAGTCGATTGTATTGAAGGTGGCGTAAAGGAACAACATTCTATTGACTATGTACGTTGTACACATTGTGGTGCTTGCGTAACAGCTTGTCCTGTTAATGCAATTACTTATGGTGATAACAGTCTTCTCTTCTTACGTGATTTAGTTACACCCGGTAAAGTTGTAATTACACAGATGGCTCCATCTGTACGTGTCACAATCGGTGAAGCATTTGGCTTTGATGCAGGTGTGAATGTAGAGAAAAAAATTGCAGCCGGATTACGTGCACTTGGTGTAGATTACGTATTTGATACAACATGGGCTGCTGATTTAACTATTATGGAAGAGGCTGCTGAGCTTACTGATCGATTAAAAAGACATCTTGCTGGAGATGAAACGGTAAAATTACCGATCCTAACCTCTTGTTGTCCAGCTTGGGTTAAATTCATCGAACAAAATTATGCGGATATGCTTGATGTACCTTCTAGTGCCAAATCTCCAATGCAAATGTTTGCCTCTGTTGCTAAAGATCTTTGGTCAAGAGAACATAATTTAGATCGATCAGATATTACATCCGTAGCTATTATGCCTTGTATCGCGAAGAAATATGAAGCTTCTCGTCCTGAATTCTCAAGAGATCTAAACTATGATGTGGATTATGTCTTAACAACAAACGAATTAATAAAGATATTTAAAGATACAGGAATTGATTTGCACGAGATTGAAGATGAAGAAATCGACCAAGTTATGGGTGAATATACCGGTGCTGGTATTATATTCGGTCGTACAGGCGGTGTTATAGAGGCAGCTACGCGTACTGCTCTAGAAGGATTAACTGGTAAAAGGTTCGATAATATTGAATTCGAATGTCTTAGGGGATGGGACGGATTCCGTTGTAGCGAAATCAAAGTTGATGATGAATTAACACTTAGAATTGGTGTTGCACATGGACTAAAAGAAGCCACGAAGATGTTAGATAAGATACGATCTGGCGAAGAATTCTTCCATGCCATTGAAATTAT
This sequence comes from Lachnospiraceae bacterium, assembly GCA_019421365.1. Classification (GTDB taxonomy): domain Bacteria; phylum Bacillota; class Clostridia; order Lachnospirales; family Lachnospiraceae; genus Anaerosporobacter. The sequence continues at coordinate 59,508 of JAHZFJ010000005.1, read as the reverse complement.
GGCCTGTACAGGAGGCTGCATTGGCGGTGGCGGACAACCTAAAGCAAAAAAACGTGCTGAAACATTAGAAAAACGTATGGAAGGACTTAATAACATTGACCGTTCACTTACCCTACGTCGTTCCAATGAAAATCCAACTGTTCAAGTGATTTATGACAAATACTTGGATCATCCATTGAGTCACAAAGCGCATGAATTATTGCATACACAGTATTTTGTAAGACCAAAGAAATAACTATCGAGATGATTTACAAATACAAAACCACAAATTCAATGACTTAATTAAAAATAAGTTGGCATACTAGATTCCCATCTACTATGCCAACTTATTATTTTTTACTCAAAAGAGATTTCTAACTCTATTGGACAATGATCTGATCCTAACACTTCTGTATGAATCTTCGCTCCTACTAATCGTTCATCTAAACTACTTGATGTTAGAAAATAATCAATACGCCAACCTGCGTTCTTTTCTCGTGCTTTGAATCGATAAGACCACCAAGAATAAATTTCTTCCATATCAGGATAAAAGTATCGGAACGTATCCGTAAATCCCTTTTCAAGTAATTCACTGAATTTAGTTCTCTCTTCAATTGTGAATCCTGCATTCTTTTGATTGGTTTTAGGATTTTTCAAATCAATCTCTTTATGAGCCACATTCAAATCACCACACACAATCACTGGCTTCTTCTCATCAAGCTTTTTAAGATAATCTTTGAACGCATCCTCCCATTCCATACGATATGGTAATCTAGCTAACTCATTTTGTGAATTAGGCGTATAGACTGTTACCATATAGAATTGTTCAAACTCCAATGTAATGACACGACCTTCTTGATCATGTTCTTCAATTCCTAAACCATATGTTACTTCTAGCGGCTTTTGCTTTGTAAATATAGCCGTTCCAGAATATGCTTTTTTCTTAGCATAATTCCAATATTGATTATAGCCTTCAAGGTCTAATTCGATCTGTCCTTCTTGTAATTTACTCTCTTGAATACAAAAGATGTCTGCATCGACTTCTTTAAAAAAATCTAAAAATCCTTTTTGAACACATGCTCGTATTCCATTAACATTCCATGAGATTAATTTCATTTATCACCATACTCCTTTCCAAAATCTGAATCTTTATTTAAAAACAAAGATCCGGTTGGAAGTTTCTCAACCAATTTACTTTATCTTAACCAACTAATTATAGTTAGCTACATATAATACAATAGCATGATTCAACAAAAAAGTAAATTATCAAGCAAAGAATGCACCTTATATAAAAAATGGCAACCAATTCATACACAAATTGGTTGCCATTATAACTTCTATATATCCTTTTTCTCACACCATTCACTCAACAAGCACTTCTCACAATTACATTTTCTTGCAGTACATATGCTCCTACCATGATAAATCAATTGAAAGTTTATACGATTCCAGTTTTCCTTCGGTAGTACTTGCATCAATTCCTTCTCAACCTGTACTGGATTCTTTCCTACTGCCCATCCCAGTCTTTTAGCAATTCTTAACACATGCGTATCTACCGTTACCCCTGGTATTCCATAGGCATCTGCTAAAAACAAAGTTGCAGTTTTTCTACCAACACCAGCTAACTTCACTAATTCATCTATAGTTTTTGGAACTATGCCATTAAACTCCGTAATAATTTGATTGCAACATTGCTTCATGTTCTTAGCTTTACTTTTGTATAAACCAATGGATTTAATATACTCTTCTATCTCTTCAACTGGTGCTTCAGCCATTTGATCAACCGTAGAAAATCTATCCCACAATCTTGGTAAGACATCATATACTTGCTTATCTGTACTTTGCGCACTCAACATAATCGCAAGTAGAAGCTGCCAATCTGCATTATGTAAGAAACCTTCCTTAGTTGTTCCATACTCTTGATCTAATATTGATAAAATATGTTGTACTTCTTTATCTGTCATAATATCCCTCACCTATTTCTACACTAAAACCTACTAATATTTTATCATTTCATAGTCAATCACTCAACCACAATCTCAACAATATCGCCATCACTAAGCCTTGAAAACGTAAATTGAGTTTTGCATTACTTAGTAAACAAGTTCTCTACCGAAGTACTTTTAAATACCTTTTTCTTTGATTGTATTACTTGATAATAAGCGATACCATCAACTATCTTAATATCAGCCGGGTTGATATTTAGAGTATATGTGCCTGATTGATCTTGATAGTAATAATGATCTGGATCTTCTCCATTACCAAATGCAAATAACTTATAATTCTTAGAACTTACATAATCACTTACTCCAACAACATAATCATCATAGGATTCATATGTTTTCTCATCAAGTATCATCTTAACACTGCTACCATTCGTAGCTGCTTTAAAGAGATAAGAGATATACTGATCCTCCGTTAAGGAATAGTACACATTATCAGTTGTCACTTGATGCAACACAACACGAAAATTAGTATAATCTGTTGCTGGCTCTCCACCTGCATTAACACGATAGTCACTTACTTTCTTAAGATCAAAGGAATCAAGCTTTGTTACCTTGCCTTTAAAAGAAACCTTCATTACATCCGTAGTACTACTCTTTATCGTTCCTTTATTCTTGTTACATAGATAATATAAACCATCTTTTCCTACTGTCAAACTATCCACAGAAGTACCTGTAATAAGTTTCTCCGTCTTCTTACCACCTAACGTCATGGAATAGATTATGGTACGTTTGTTATTCGTATAATAGATTCTATTATTCGCTATAACTGGCTTAAAATTATAATAGTTTGTACTTGTCGTGCTAAGGACCTTATTCGTTCCCTTTTTACCAGTCACGTTAATTCTTGCGATAATCATCTTATCGTAATTCTTATAATAAGAATAGTATACGTAATCACCTATAACTCCAATAATGTCTCCTTTGTTCACAGTTACTAGACATTTTGTATTCTTGCCATCACGTCCTACTCGGTAAATGCTATTCTTACTTGTTTTATTATCTTTAGCGACATAATACACATATTTATTCTGAACATAAAAATTCTTAACTTGTTTACTAGTTAATGTAGTTGTTCTTGTAGATCCTTCCTTTTGTGATACTAGTTTATAACTAGATCCCTCTGTTCCCTTTTTATAGAATAGATATCCTTGATCCTTTACTACAAGCCCAGAGGATTTTGCCACCTTCTCAGCAGCTTTTGCGCTACTTGGTAAAAGCTCAACACCTGTAATAATACAGACAAGTAACATCGCCCAAGCAATTATTTTATTCATTTTTTTCATCAGGCTTACCTCCTATCTTTAACACTATGGTAAACCTTGATTATGTCAATGTCTTGGCATTTCTATATGATTTTCTGTGAATTATTGGTATATCCTTTATCTAACATCAGTTAACGGTTCTACTTAGATCCAACCGCTGTCTTTACCATCGTAGCGATTTCTTCTGGAGTTTCCTGCATCCCTGATTCAATCCATTTCAGATATGTATTACATAGAGCCCCCGCATAATAATATAATTCATAGCGTGAATACTCCGATGTCTGCAATACGTATGTATCCATATAGTCATTCAAAGCATTCATTATCACTGCATGCATATTGGCATGAATTAGAGTTAAGATAAATGAACTGTATTGTTTAAAGAATGTAAAGCAATGACAGATATGTTTATAATCTCGAAACTGACCAATATCTGTACGTATCTTCGATTCCTTCATATACTCATTCACAATCTCATACATGTAATCAGATAAAACTTCTAGCTTGGATTTATAGTATTTATAAAATGTCATCCTTGATACATTGGCATTGTTAACAATCTCTGTTATTGTAATTTTCTCAAATGCTTCTTCTTCCATTAATTTTAGTAATGATCTTGCAATACATAACCGAATATACTGATTTCTAGTAGTAAGATTTGTTCCACCTTCTGATAACCTCATAATTCATCCCCCTTTTCTTAGGAAATACCTCGTTGATTTAATATGTTTACATAATTGCCGCTTTTGTAAATTGTATCACATTATAGACTGTAGTACAATGAGATGTAGTATCCAAAACCACATTGTAAGTATTTGTAAATAATCTATATTTACTAGATTAGTCTGGAGGTAAGTATGAAATATGGTATTGTTGTTGACTCAGGATGTGACTTAATTCACTTAAGAGAGGATGTCGCTGATAAAATAGATTTTACAAGATCACCATTAAAGCTCGATATTGGTGAAAAAGAATTTATCGATTCCTTTGATCTTGATATCGAGGAATTTATGGAGGAGATGTACTCCTATAAGGGAAAGACGGGAAGTGCTGCACCAAGTCCCGATGAATGGTTGAAAGCATATGAGAAATCAGAGAATGTCTTTGCTATAACAATCACAGGGACACTATCTGCTAGCTATTCTAGCGCTGTTATCGGTATGGAGCTTTTTAAAGATCAATATCCAGATCGAAACATCTATGTTATTGATTCAAAATCAACTGGCCCTGAGATGTCACTTATCGTTCGTAAATTGACTGAATATATGATGGATAATATGGCTTTTGAAGATATCTGTAAGAATATTGATGAGTACTGTAAGCATACGAATCTACTCTTTATTCTTGAATCACTTGATAATCTGGTTAAGAATGGTCGAATCAGTCGTTTAAAAGCTAGTATGGCCGGAATACTTGGTATTAAAATCCTAGGTATTGCTAGTGAAGAAGGAACTATTGATCTGCTACATAAGTGCCGTGGTAAAATGGCTGTTTATGATAAAGCAATTAAAGAGATGTTAGAGAAAAATTATCAAGGTGGTAGAGTTGTTATTGCCCATTGCTTTGCAAGCGAAGTATCAAACTATGTAGTGTCTAAAATTAGAGATAAATTCCCTGATTGTGATATTGAAATCATGAAAACAAGCGGATTATGTAGCTACTACGCAGAAAAAGGTGGACTATTAATAGGTTTTGAATCATAACGATTTTCCTATAATAATCCACCAATTATAATTAACTCAAACTTCGCACATAAAACTTCATTCAGAGTAGATAACTGCTATATTAATAAGAAAAACTATCTGAACACGTCAGTACTTGATTTCGCAAGGCGAAATCTTAGTACTGCTACGTGTGAAGCTAAGCGAGAGCGGGTTTTTCGTTGAATATAGCAGATATCTACTCCTCGAAATCATTAAGTACGATGTTTGATTAATCACAATGAGTCATGATGCGGATAATTTCCTCATCTGTCTCTTTCATACCTTTTGCACCAAGACGGTATATGTTTTGAATGGTATTTTCAACACCCTTTGAAACAATACCGTCTTCTGCATAGAATTGTTGACCTTCCTTATACATCGTATATCCCAAAATTCCAGCATCCACGGATACCGCTATCTTACCAGCGCAAGATGGCTTCGCTCCATCACAGATTATGCCTGAAACAATTGCCAAAGAGTTTACTAATGTATGGGAGATAACCTTCGTTCTCTCTCCCATTAGATAGGCAATTCCACAACCTGCAGCACAACCAGCACTTACTGCTCCGCAAAATGCAGATAGCGGACCAATTCCAGTCTTAATGTGGATTGCGATTAAGTTTGATACGATTAACGCTCTGTGTAATTCTTCTTCTGTAGAATTCATTTCTTTCGCATATTCAATAATAGGAACAGAAACTGTAATTCCCTGATTCCCACTTCCTGAATTAATCACTACAGGTAATTCACAGCCACTCATTCTAGCATCTGAACCAGCTGCTGCCATTGCCTTAGCTCTTGTACGAATATCATCTGAGTGAGTCTTTAGTAATACACTTCCCATATTAGCACCCCAGTGATTAGCAATTCCTTCTTCCGCAATTCGGTAATTATACTTCACCTGACGTCTCAATATGTCATCTATTTCCTCTAGATTTACTTCCTCAGCAAACAACACGATATCCTCGATACTAAGTAAAGTTCTATCAGTTTTGATACCTATTTCGGTGCTATCACCCTCTGATTGCCAAAGAACTTCTCCGTTCTTTTCCGTTCTGACAATATTGGTATGATGCTTAGATATTCTAACAACAGCGGAATCTTTCCCATCAGAAACGGTTATACGGATGTCTAGTTTTTCCCCATCTTCCATAGCCTTTACCGTAAATCTCGTATGGTCAAGATAGCCTTTGATTCTTTCTTTTTCTTCCTCTGCTACATAAGAAATAACCTCAAGTTCTTTTGCCGCATCTCCCACTACGATGCCAGCCGCTGCAGCTGCAGATATTCCCTTCAGCTGACCTGTATTCGGTACAATAACACTTTTAACATTCTTAATTATATTACTGCTTGCTTCCACTACTACATCTGTGGGTTCACTTCCTAATATCTCTTTTGCCTTCGCGGCACAATATGCAATCGCAATTGGTTCCGTGCAGCCAAAAGCCGGTACTAACTCTTCTCTCAATATCTGTATATATGCCTCGCATTTTTCTCTAGTTAATCCCATATTCATTCTAATCCTTTACTTAATGCTAATCATTTGAACATAATCCATAATGGTTGCCATAAGGATAAAAGCAATACTAATTACTCCTACAGAAGTTTTATAACCGATTATATGGAAATGTTTCTTCCAACTATCCTGTAGTTGAATCTTAGCACTCTGTTTTCCTTTTGTTATAATCATACCTGCTAGTAAAAAAAATCCGATGGAACTAACAATCAACGTGCCGTTCTTAGCAACTTCAATTCCACTTAAGATGTTGTGTTCTCCTACAATAATACCAAATAAAAAAAATAAACCTGTTATTACTATTGCAGTTATTAAGCCAATTATAAATATTTTTACAACATCCATTATTACTAATTTCACATTCTTCATTACTCAAATCACCACTATTCTTTATCAGCTGAACAACAATGACAGGCAACAAAATGTTCATTACCTACATTGATTAACTTAGGCATCTCTTTTTCACATATAGGCATAGCCTGTCTACATCTGCTATAAAACTTGCAACCTGGCTTCGTGTTCATTGGGCTTGGTACATCGCCTTCAAGACGAATCTTTGTAGCTTCTCTTTCCTTCTCCACCTCTGGGTCTGGAATTGGAATAGCCGATAATAATGCTTGTGTATATGGATGTAGAGGATTCTCGTATAACTCCTTAGATGTAGTTAACTCTACTAATGTACCAAGATATAATACTGCCACACGATCAGATATATGTTTAATCATTGACAAGTCATGAGCAACGAAAAGATAAGTCAAACCCATCTTCTTCTGTAAATCAATCAATAGGTTTACAATCTGTGCCTGAATAGAAACATCTAATGCTGATATTGGTTCATCTAGAACAATAAACTCTGGTTGGACAGCTAATGCTCTTGCAATACCAACTCTTTGTCTTTGTCCCCCTGAGAATTCATGAATAAAACGATTAGCATGCTCTCTATTGAGACCAACCATATCTAGGTATTTAAAAATCATTTCTTGTCGTTCTGCTTTGTTTTTAGCTAAGTGGTGGATGTCAATTCCTTCACCAATAATATCTGATACTGTCATACGTGGATTAAGGCTGCCATATGGATCTTGAAACACCATTTGAACTTCTTTTTTGAATTTCTTTCTATCTTTCTTGCTCAAGTTGTGTACATCAATGCCTTTGTATAATACTTGTCCATCTGTTTTATCATATAGACCAATACTAGTACGTCCGCAAGTTGTCTTACCACAACCAGACTCTCCAACCATACCTAAGGTTTCACCTTTATATATCTGAAAGCTTACATCATCTACTGCCTTTAATATTCCATCTCTTCCCACTTGAAAATGTTTTTTTAAATGTTCTACAGATAGAATCACTTCCTTTTGTTCACTCATGCTTGACCTCCTTTAAGTTCTGGCATCTCAACCTTAGGTGCCATAGGATGATGCAACCAACAAGCCGCATAATGTCCATCTCCAAATTCAGTTTTCTCTGGTACCTCTTCTTTACATATCTGCATACAATACTGACATCTGGTGCTGAATGGACATCCTACTGGAGGATTTAATAAATCCGGTGGTGCTCCTGGAATGGTAGCGAGAACTTGTTTATTCTCTAAATCAAGGCGAGGAACTGATTGAATTAACGCCCATGTATATGGATGTCTCGGACGATAAAAGATGTCTTCACATTTTCCACTCTCTACAATCATACCAGAATACATAACTGCAATATTCTGTGCAATATTAGCTACTACACCAAGGTCATGCGTAATCATAACAACTGATGTATTGTTTTTCTTTTGTAACTCTTTAATGATATCTAGAATCTGGCCTTGTATAGTCACATCTAGCGCAGTTGTAGGTTCATCACATATTAACAACTTGGGATCACAAGCAAAAGCGATTGCTATCATAACACGTTGTCTCATACCACCAGAGAATTCATGAGGATACTGTTTCACTCTTCTTTCTGGTTCAGGAATTCCAACTAGACGAAGCATATTAACAGCTTCTGCTTCTGCTTCTTTTTTGCTCATATTTTTATGCGCCATCAGATTTTCCATAATCTGTTTTCCTACACGCATCGTAGGATTTAATGATGCCAGTGCATCTTGGAAAATCATAGCACATTCGCCGCCCTTATAAGACTGCCACTCTTTCTTATTATAATTTAATATATTAACATCGTTGTAAAGAATTTCACTGCCTTCTTTTATCTCACCTTGAGGTCCTTTGATTAGACCCATAATGCTTTTTGCAGTCACGGATTTTCCACAACCAGATTCTCCGACAATAGCTAGTGCCTCTCCTCTTTTTAAATCAAAGGATACACCGCGGACAGACTTCACTTCACCTGCATACGTATGGTAAGAGACTTTTAAATTCTTCACAGACAAGATAGTATTCTGTTCGTTCATAACTTGATATCACCCTTTACTCTTTCTTAATGACGAAGTCTTGGATCCAATGCATCTCGCAAACCATCTCCTAATAAGTTGAAAGCCATAACGATAATACAAAGTATCAAACATGGATAAAATAATTGACTAGGATAGAAATCCATAGACTGCTGACCTAGTGAAATTAAAACACCTAAACTAATAGCTGGTGCTTTTAACCCAATACCAAGGAAACTAAGACCCGCCTCTGTGAATATAAATGATGGAATTGCTGTAGACGCCTCTAGAATTAATATACCTAGCATATTAGGAATGTAATGCTTTATTATGACATGTATTGGGCTAGCACCTAATACTTCTGCAGCATATACATATTCTGATTCTCTCAGCTGCATAATCATTCCACGAACCTGTCTTGCAGTACTACACCATGCTGTGATGCTTAGTGCAACTAAAAGCGCAAACAAGTTATTACCTAATACCATCATAATTAGAATAGTTACTAGTAAATTAGGTACAGAGTTAATTACTTCAATAATTCGCATGAGTACGTCATCTACCCACCCGCCAAAATGTGCCATACAAGCACCATATATAGTACCAACTACCAATTTCAAGACAGTTGCAATTAAAGCTATTATAATTGATGCTCTCGCACCAACCCAGATTCTAGAGAATAGATCTCTTCCAAGACTATCTGTTCCAAACCAATATTTACTACTACTACCTTGGTTTTTATCCACGATGTTCATTCCTACATAATCATAACCTCGAATATATGGACCAATGATAACCATAATAATTAATAGTCCAATAACTACCAAAGAAACCATAGCAACAGGATTCTTCTTTAAACGTCTCCAGGCATCTTGCCAATAAGAGATGGTAGGTCTTTCAATTCGGTTAGCATCTTCACTGCTATATCCAATTATCTCAAATTTATCCGGTGTTAAATCAGCCATAGCTACCTCCTTCTACTTATTACTACCTGGCATACTTATTCTTGGATCCACCGCAACATACAATATATCTGTAATGAATAAAACTACAATATACAATGCTGCAAGTATAACTGTCTCTCCTAGTACAATCGATAGATCCTGGTTGTTTACTGCTGTTACATAATATTGACCAATACCTGGTATTGAGAAGATACTCTCTATAAAGAAAGAACCTGTAATACACATAGCGATAGACATCGGTAGCTGTGTCATAACAGGAATAAAGGAATTACGTAGAATATGTTTACGTACAATCTTCCCTTTACTTAATCCTTTTGCTTCAGCAGTCAGTACATAATCTTGATTGACAACATCTAGCATTGATGTTTTTAATAATCTGGCATAAGTAGCAATATAGGTAAAACAGCCTGTTAACGTTGGTAATACCGTATACTTCCAGCCCCCAAACCACAGATCTTTCCCCGAAGGCCAGCCGATAGTCGGAAACCATTGTAGATTTCCTGCGAATATCTTTTGAAGGACAAGACCAAATATCAGATGTGGTATGGATATAAGTAAAACTGAGAAGCATACCACCACATAATCAGCCATCGTACCTCTCTTCATTGCAGCTAAGATTCCTAACAGTAAACCTATTCCTACACCGAGGACCATTTGTTGTATACCAAGTCTAGCAGATACCGGCAATCGATCATGGATTAATCCCTGAACGGTTTGGCCAGCGTAGACAAACGATTCACCAAAATCACCTACACAGAGTCCCTTCATAGTAATCACATAACGTTCCATCAAAGGTTTATCTAACCCATACTTCTTATAGAGGTTTTCTTTAACCGTTGGTGAAAGCTTATCTGCTCGCTGTGTTAATGGATCCCCTGGAACTGCTTCCAACAAGAAGAAGGTTGCTGTAGCAATTAAGAAAAGTGTTAATACCATTTCACAAAATCGCCGAAGCAAGTATTTTTTCATATTAATCTCCATACCTTTCTCAAAGCCTGCGAACTTTTGGCGCAGGTACAAATTTACGTATAATCAAACTTAATTTTCATTCTTTATCTAAGAAGAAGGGGAGCTACTTCCTCCCCCTCTTCTGTTCATTATTCTATAATCTAATTTCTTATTATAATAATTCTGTTATATTAGTTCTTTCCTTCAATATATATCTGATATAATTCTTGACTTGCTCCAAATGATGAAGTCTTAAAGTCCTTTACCCAGTTTTGTAGGAAGTATGTCTTATCAGCATAGTAAATTGGTGCACATGCAGCATCTTCATATAATAATAGATTTTCTAATTCTTTATAAATTTCTAGACGTTTGGCCATATCATTTTCGCCCTTTAGGCTATCAATCAACGCATCATATTCTGGGTTACTATAGTTACCATATGATGTGTATCTACCAGTATAGAAGATATCGAAGAAATCTAGAGGATCATTATAATCGCTATACCAAGCAGACATGAAGATATCAAAGTTATATGCGTCTCTTTCTGCTTTGAATAAAGTATAATCACCAACGGTATTCTGTTCTACTTTACAACCTATTGTATTTTCAATAACTTGTTGGATATATTCTCTCTCTGTTTGATTCTCAATTGTAGATCCATAAGATAAGAGTTTTAACGTGATTTCATTTATAGGTGTTGTAATGCCCAGTTCATCTAAACCTTCTTGGAATAATGCTTTGATTGCTTCTGTATTTCCAACATATTGTTCGAATTCTGCTTTAATTGGTTCTTCTGCTTGAGTACGGTATGAACTTTCATTAAAGCTTATAGCAGGGGCAACTAAACCATATGCTGGTTTGTATCTACCATATACTGCGGAAATCATTTCATCTCTGTTTAGGCAATATGAGATTGCTTTTCTTATCTTCACATTATTCATCAATCCACTAGTACCACCATTTGTGAATTCATAACATAGCATTGCTGTACCAGGATAATCAGTTACTACAGATTGAATCTGGCCACTTTCGGCTTTCTCGTTATATTTTGTTATGTAATCACCTGATCCTGTAAGTACATCTAACTGTCCATTATCGAACATAGTCGCTGCAGTTGCTTCTTCTGCTACTAGAAACCAATTAACTTTATCTAACTTAACATTATCAGCATCCCAGTAATATTCATTCTTAGTCCAAGTCATGGTATTGTCTTCTACTAAGTCAGTCATACTAAAAGGACCATTGTATACACATAATCTCCAATCACTTCCCCATTGATCACCTGCAGCTTCAGCGATATCCTGACGAGTTGGATATAATGGAGTTGCTACCAATTTAGATTGGAAAGTAGGATCTGCTTGCTTTAATGTTACTTCAAATGTATAATCATCAATTACATTAATTGCTACATCTTCAAGACTTCCTTTTCCATTATAATATTCTTCTGCACCTACGATATTAAAGATGAAAGAAGCGTAATCATAACCGTTTTCTGGATTAAGTAAACGTTCCCAACCGTATTCATAATCATATGCTGTTACTGCTTTACCATCAGACCATTTTGCTTCTTTTCTTAGGCTAAACGTATAAGTCAAGCCATCTTCCGATATATCGATTTTCTCAGCGCCTGCTAAAACGAATTCTTCACCATTTTCTCCTGCTACATTTCGTACTAAGCCTTCATAGCAATCTGCCATCATCCAGCGCCATCCCATATCTTGTACATCATAATTGTTTCCAAAGGATGCAGCTGTCATATTCAATTCCTGTACATCAGAACCAGTACTTCCTGTTTCACTTGTAGATGAAGGTTCCTCTACCCCTGTGCTAGAAGAATTTCCTGCGTTCTTACTACATCCTGTTACGCCACCAATAACCATAACACCAGCTAAAATCAATGCTGCCACTTTGCTTAATTTTCTCATAATGTTCCTCCCTTTTCTTATATCTCTTAACCTAGTCGCTTTTTTGTATTATATAAATCGAATATAATAATACAAAAAACGGAGTTAATGCCTAATAAACTACATTAGCTCCGTTGCTAAAATTATATAAATTTCTTATAAAGATACCATAAAACTTGCTAATTGCAAAATTGAAATGTATAATATGCTATATCAGTTTTATTAATATACATTATATAAAAATAAGTTTATTTCCTAATTATTGAAAGTTTTGACATTGACAACCTGAACAAAATTAATAATTTTATATTTTACATATTTAAACAAAAAAAACATTTCAAATATTTTAATATAGAACTAAGAGCTTACTACATCTATTTTTACTTTTATTTTTACTTTTACTTTTACTTTTACTTTTACTTTTACTTTTACTTTTACTTTTACTTTTACT
>JAHZFJ010000005.1:0-46300 GCA_019421365.1 Lachnospiraceae bacterium | reverse complement strand
TAGGAGGAATCCCAGACATGGAGATAAGAAATATACGATCATTTATTAAAGTAACCGAATTAGGTAGCATAACTAAAGCAGCTATTCACTTAGGCTATGCTCAATCCACAATAACCTTGCAGATTCGCCAACTTGAAGAGGAGCTAGGTGTTGACTTGTTTAATAGAAATGGTAAGAAACTTACATTATCAGATAATGGCAAAGATTTTTTACAGTACGCCTATCAAATTATAAAGTACGAATCAAAGGCAATCAATCATTTTGCTATAACGAATGAACCAAAGGGCAACTTAAACATTGGAGTCATGGAGACGGTATGCTCCTCAAACTATACAAAGTATTTTCAGAATTTCTCAGCAACACACCCAACCGTTTCTTTAAACATACAGATTATTACTACCCAACAAGCCTTAGAAAACCTTGATAATGGTACCTTTGATGTTATCTTCTTATTAGATAATAAAATCCATCGACCTGATCTAGTGACGGTAAGAGAATATCCGGTAGACATCTCTTTTTTCTGTTCTTCGTCTCATCCACTTGCCAATGAAGAAGTCGTATATCTTGATCGTCTCTTGCAAGAACCCTTTATCTTGACTGAGAAGGGTTGTAACTATCGAGATGTATTCGAAACAGATATAACAATGAGGAATCTATCTTTGAACTGTACCACTGAGATTGGTTATACTAATTACATTATCGATGCTGTCTCTAATCAACTTGGCATTGGTCTACTGCCAGCTTTTACTTTACAAGAGGCTCTAGACGAAGGTAAGATATCCCTTATAAAAATGGCTGATTATCAGATTCAAATGTATATCCAAGTTATCTACAGTAATAAGCGTCCGATTGCTCCAGCACTATATGCTTTTCTTAATACTCTATAAGATAACACTCTTTAGATATGAACAAGTAAATATCATAAAATGGCTGTTGCAAAATGGATTCCCACTCCTTTTGCAACAGCCATTCATTCTACTTATTAGCCTTCAGTCACAGTTCCCTTCACATGAAACACCTTATCATACTGTGATATGGTATCTTTAAAGATAACATGACTTACATTAATTACCGTGATGTTCTTAAGTCTTAAGATTGTCTTCTCAATTTCTCTGGCACGTTCCATATCAAGTGCTGCAAATGCCTCATCCATGAATAGGATACTTGCTTTTGCTAACATCGCTCTTGCAATAACAATACGGCTACGTTCTCCCCCTGAGATATTCTTTCCATTATCATAAATCATAGTATCTAACCCATCTGGTAGATTTTCTACGAAAGAGGTTAATCCCGCTACTTCAATTGCTTCCTTAATTTCCTCATCTGAATATTCTTTGTAAAGAGTAATGTTATTCTTCAAAGTATCTTCAAAGATAAACACCTGTTGCTCTACATTTGCAATCAATGAGAAATAATCTTCCTTCTTAACACTCGCTAATGATTTTCCATCTATAGATAAATTCCCCTCTGTAGCGTCATAGTATTTACGAAGCAATTTCAGTAATGTAGATTTACCACCACCTGATGGTCCCACAATTAGATATTTTCCATTCTTCTTAAGTTCCATGTTCACGTCATGAAGTGTCTTTGCTTTATCTTCTGCATCTTCGTAAGCAAAACCAACACCTTTCAATTCAATCTTGTCAGTAAATTCATGTAATTCGATAGTCTCTTCGTGTTTATTCTTATTCAATAAACTCTCATTAATCTTCTTACCAAGATCCTTGGAAGCAAAGATCTTAGGTACTGCTTCACTCATCATCATAAGCGGCCAAGCAATACGCTGAATCGCCTGGGAAACGGTTAATGCTCCTGCTGCAGTAATATTTCCCTTAACAGCTTGATAAGTCAGATAGCAAAGTCCCAGATAAATCATTAGAGAGAATGATCCATTTTGCAATGCATTGATAAATGTATAAATCTTCTCTATGATATATCCCTTATGTTGAATCTCTGTACTTTTCTCATAATAATCATTCGTAACCTTTTCCTTTAGATTATTACTCTTTACAATATGGAATGCAGATAATACTTCCTTAATATAAGAGGTATATCCATCAAAATGATCGCTTCGTTCTTTTACCTTCTTGGATACTGGCCTTGATAATATCATGGATACAACTGCCGTTACTGAGGTAATACCCACAGCAAAACCAATCATCCCCTCTCCAACTGTTGATAGAATCCAGATAGCAACAGCGAAGTTAGTGATACCGTTGAATACTGTGAATAGACCCTCTACAAAATTCGCATCAAGGGTATTGCAATCATTGGTTAACCTTGATATATACGTTGCTGTATTCTCGTGTTGGAATTCTGAGATATTCTTCTTAAATATTCCTCGTATATAGTATTTCTTCATGCTAAGATTGGCATCTTTACGAAACCATGATTTTGTTATCGTTCCTAGTAAACCTACTGGGATTAGCAAACAGGCTTGCAACAAAAATAATGGTATCTCTGCTTTCAAAGTAGCCATATCCCCTACAAGTGCATAATCTAGAAAGCTCATCATCTTAACAAATACCATACCATCTAAGATTGTACCAGCAGCGAGACAAATCAAAGCAATAATAAGTTGTGGAAATGGTCGTAATACTCTCTTTAGCATGTAACCACCTCCCCAAAATAATCTGCCGCAACGCTTTGCAATACTTCACCATTCTTGATTTCTAATACATAGTCATATTGTTCCGATATTCCTTCATAATATCTATGACTAATAGCAACTACTGTCTGAGGAAGAGATATAAATACCTTTTCAATCTCCCGTCCAAGTTCTTCATTCAGACTTGATGTCCCCTCATCAACGAATAGGATCTCTGAATCTTTGGCAATGGCTCTTGCAATAGAGATTCTTTGTCTTTGTCCTCCGGACAGATTCTTTCCGTTTTCCATTAATACTTGGTCTAATCCATGTTCTTGATTAGCTATTAATTCTGACAAATCACATGCTTCTATGGCAGATTGAACCAGCTCATCAGGAATCTCCTTATATAGGGTTATATTATTGCGAATCGTATCTTCGAATAAGAATACATTTTGATAAATGAATGAAACTTTATCATGGAAAGTACATTCTTTTATTTTCTTATAATCTATGCCATCTGCTAAGATCTGCCCCTCATAGTTGTCATAGGTCATAGAAAGTAAATTAATTAATGTAGATTTACCAGCACCACTAACACCTTTGATTAGATACTTCTTACCTTTTTCTATCACAAAGTTTGCATGTTTTAGAATCTCTTTGTCACCATAACTAAAGGATACATCTCTTACTTCAATTTGCCTATTGATCTTGAATTCTTCTGTCTTTTCAATGTCACTAATTTCACTTTCGCCCTCATTGTTCTCTTCATCGTCCTTTGTTATCTTTTCATAGATGTTCGCAGAAGCCTTGATCTTATTCCATAATGGAAACGCTTCAATCAGATTAAAAAACATCATTGTTCCTAACTGAAATACAATGGCTGCATTTGTTAATGTCATTCCCTTATCAAAGTTAAGACATAGATATAACATTAAAAAACAAGAGATTACGTAACCAATTACATTAATTAAATTCTTCTGGCATTCAGCAAAGATATTAAATATATATCTCCTAAGTTCTAACTTACGGAGTCCATCTAAGCTCTTATGTAAGAACTTATCTTCCATACGATTTAACTTAAGTATCTCAAGACCTTGGAAGGTGTTATTGATATTTGTAGTAAATACTTCATTTTCTTTTGATACTTCTTCTTGTAATGTCACTGTTTTCTTAGAGAAGAAATAGGATATTACATACAAGATTGCTGAAGCAATCAACATATACCCTGCCAATACAGGTTGTAAGAACAGCAATACTATAAAACTTAAGATAAACATTCCCGTATTGATTAAGAAATTTAACAAGCTTACAAAAAAGCTCTCCTCAAATGTATTAATATCATTAATCAAATTAGATAAATAAACGTCTTTTGATTTTCTACTAAATTGTTTGAAAGACATTCGCATGATTTTATCAAATGCCTGTTTTCTTACCTCAAGAATGATATCTCGCATAAATCCAATACGAAGCATCCTTGAAATAATAAAATTGATTGCGTTATACACGCCTGCGAAGATTGCAATCCCAATAATCTTCTTCATATCAGTATCTGTACCTTGCTCAATTGCTCCTAGTATAACAGAGAACGTTACAATCTGTACAAAATGGTCTACAATAAACAAAAATGAAGCAAACAAATACTGTATGAACTTTCCTCTCTTATTCCACAATAGCTCTTTCATCGAAATCCCCCCTCACTTTCCGTCTGTTCGGTCGCTAGCGCCATCAACCGATACTAGCTAAATTGTTCCTTGCAGGGTATATATTACCATAAGCTATTATTCATTACAATATAGTATTTATTAAAAGTGACAATTGTCATATTACTATATGCATATTGCATGAAGGCTTGGCATGAGAATTTGCAATTTCAACTGGTCTTTTCAGTTCATCAAGTACACAGATATCTCGATCTTTTCTGTAATGCTTCATTTGCCGTAAGTCATGAAATGCCTGTTCCCCATGCGTACATGCATGATCTTCACCACCATAGCCAAATGACAATCTATGTGTATTGGAAAGATAGAAATCAGGTGTGGCATTCCCATCTGCAAACGTATACCCTTCAGGTAATTTGACGTCAAAAGGCTCATCATTAAATGGTAAAACGTATAACGATTCGCTCCACTCTTCCTTTGTAAAACCTTTTTCATTAAGCAATTCTTTTAATGTTATGTTCCACTCTGGTACATACAGATCTATGTATTTCGTTCGTCTATCCTCTTTTATTCCAGATACGTTGGTCTTAGCAAATCTAATCATCTCTATTAGAAGCTCTCTCTCTTCACCACGTTCTTGTGAATCGAATAGAAAGAAAACTTCGCCATCATAATTACCTTCATTCATAACAACCGCAACGATTTTACCATCTTCTTTATATACCCCAACAGTATGCTCAAAGGTATGATAGTGACCAGTGAAAGCTGGATGTAAACCTTTTGTAAATTCCTGTCTGCTCAACCCCCAAACTGGATACTCGAAGCTATAGGAAGCCAAGACCAATTGTTCAATCTCTTCAAAATCTTCTTCCTTATAAAAACTAAATTCATAACGCATCTGTATTCCCCTTACATATTGAATCATAATTGCAACACTTAACCAACTACCTTTGTATTCTAACATAACAGTACTTTAACCGTAAATGACTGAAACAATTATAACTGTTTCTGTCATTTACGGTTTTTTATTTATTTTTTATTATTCTTTACATTTTCTTTATATTTCGACACATTCCCCATATATTCGACATATACTGTATATTAGTATTTAACACTAAACTTCAAAATCTAGAAAGGTTTGGTCTTGATGGATAATTATAATAATACAGATAATGATTACCAAAGTTCAAAATGTTACCACGAGAATTGTATTTGTGATAATCCTAATTGTCAGGGTAAATGTCGATATAATTGCAAAGCTCACGCAGAAGACTGTTCAAATTCTAGCACATCAAACAGTATGTGCAATAGTGTTTTTGGTCCAATTTGTGAACCAGAAGTTTGTGATGTTCCACGTTTCCCACATAGCGCAGATTTAGTTGTTGGTAATGGAACCATATGTGGAGATAATGAATGTACCTGCGAGGAAAAAACTGTCAAAGCTCCCCTCTATGAGAGAAACAATCAAGAAAATGAGACAAAACGCTGTGAAAAAGGTTGCTATGATGAAAACACAAACTGTTTAAAACAATATAGATTCACGATTCGCATTCATAGGGAATTTACAGCACACTTAGGAGAGTTTTCTCTTTACGATGGATTAGGCAAACTTTTATTTAGTTCTAAGAAACTTGAATGTTATCATGCACCAACTGGAGATAATATGGTAGCAATTTTCCATGTGGTCTTAGAAGATGAAACTTCAAGAGAAGTTACGATATATGCAAAAAACAAAAATTGTGAATCTCCTGCAGCGCTATATGTATATTCCGCACCACTTTTTGAAACTGAGATTAAAGTAGGTTCTGAGTTACTACAAGGAGAGCTTAATATATATCCTGACAATATTGGTCATGATCATTAATTATGGGGGCATGTAAAATGATAGAAAATATTGATGAAAATAAAATGTGTACTACTAGTACACTTAAAAATCCTTTGTTAGCTGATATGTTAAAAAATCATCTATGTACTGACGTGATGTTTGTATTAAAGGCAAATCAACTTAATATCTTAAACCAAGTTTTTCGTCCTATTATAGTAGGCAAAATAACGGAATTAACGGATGAATTTGTTCTGATTGAAACTGCAAATATTAAAATGAATCAGGCTCCAGAATTCATATTCCCAACTCCATTAATAATTCCTTTGAATCAAATTGCTTGGTATATGCCATTCGATCCAGCTGTAAGAATTTCACTTTATTAATGCGGCTAAAGGGTTATAGGGTACCTTTATCAACCTATATATATATTATAAGGAGCATGGTTTATTATGAATAAAAGTATTGAATGTAAATTATCTGCTAGCATCGGTAAGAAGGCATTAGTTATGATAGAATATTATCCTTTCTTTTTAGTCGGCATATTAGAAAATGTCGAAAATGAAGAAATATGGATAAATGCTAAATTTGGTGTGTCAGCTCCATTAAAAGATAACGTATTCCAAATTAGAATTGATGCTATATCAGCATTATTTGCTGAAACCGAACAAAATAAAATACCTGACACATGGTAGGTGATGTATTATGACTAAATATTTTGAAGTATCGGCTATACAAATCCCTATTGTATATAACAAATATGGGGATGTAGATCCAGATGGATTAATGTACGTATTAAAAGATAATGAACCAAAAGTACAGGAGGCTGTTAAGAAATGTCCAGGAACGTATGTTAACCTAGTTCAGCCTTTAGTAATTCGTGTGCATCAATTTGATACCTTTGAAATTGCCTTCACCAATAAGCTCTGCTTCTCAACAGGGATCAATATAAAGGGGCTTAATTGTGAAATACAAACTTCTGATGGCGCATTTGTAGGAGCTAACGACTCTTCATTAGTTGCACCTGGCAAGACAGTTGTATATAGATGGGAAGCTACCACTCAGGGTGGATTTCAGTTATCTGATCTTGGAAATCCTTTAAGCAGTGAACTTGGAAGTAATGTTCATGGCCTCTTTGGCGCAGTAATTGTTGAACCAATGGGCAGCACTTGGACAGATCCACAAACAGGTGATAAACTAAAAAGTGGTGTATTTGCAGATATTCATCACCCTTTCTTACCCGATTTTCGTGAGTATGTAACTATATTCCATGATGAGGCACCAGTTAAAAACAGATGCTTAGAACCCGCATTCGACCCTCATTCAAGATCTGCTGCTATGACTCATTCTATCAATTACCGTTCTGAGCCAATGAGGAATCGTCTGCACCTAATCGAGAAAGGAATCGTATGTCCCGAATGTATTGGTGAAGAAGTACACCATGATTCTTGGGTCTTTGGTGATCCACCTCCTACAGTACTTCCAAGAGCCTATGTTGGAGATCCAATCCATTGGTATGCTATTGGTGGTGGTATGCAAGAAACACATATCTTCCATCTACATTTGCAACAATGGAATAGTGATACACAAGACCCTGGTTCTAATATTATTGATTCAATTCACTTAAGTCCCGGCCAAACAGCTGCTTTTCATGTATTATATGGTGCTGGTAGTTTGCAAAAAGCATATGGAGATGTAATCTATCACTGCCACTTATATCCTCATTTTGAAGAAGGTATGTGGGGATTACACAGAATTCATAATGTTTTTGAAGATGGAACAAGATGTTATCCTGATGGAACACCAATTACAAAATTAATGCCTCTTCCAGACCGCCCTAAACCACCTATACCAACCGATGATATACCTGGTTTTCCATTTTTTATTCCTGGTACTGTTGGAAACCGAGCACCTGTACCTCCTCGCGGTTGGAACAGAGAATTGCCTATTACAGAATTAGAAAAGAATGCCCTAGTACCGGATGCAAAATTAGGTGCACTGTTTGTAAATCCATGTCCTAAAGAAGCCCCTATTCGTAGATACGACATTGTAGGAATTCAGCGTAAGCTTATCTATAATGAAGAATGTTGGAATGACCCAGAGGGTCGTTTGTATGTACTCGCAAAGGATGAAGAGGCTGTAATGAATGGAACAAAACGCCCTGAACCACTCTTTATTCATGCTAATGCTGGTGAATGTATTGAGATTCACTTTACCAATAAATTCCCTGAACAACTAGGACCTAATCCATTCCAATTATTAACGGAGACATTATTTGCTTCTACTCATGTTCACTTAGTTAAATTCGATGTACAATCCTCAGATGGAGCCAATTCTGGTTGGAATTACTTCACAGGTGCTAGTTTTAATCAGACAGTTGTATTTAGATGGTATGCTGATGTGGAATTACGTGCTTGTTTCTTCCATGATCATTTATTTCCTAATGCTGTTCAATTACATGGACTTTATGCTGCACTTATTGTGGAGCCAGAAGGTTCCTGCTTCTTTGATAGTCATACAGGAGATAAGACTGAAGTGGGTAGCCAGATAGCGGTTGAGAATCCGTTTTTACCAAATTTCAGAGAATTCAACCTTGCCGTAGCTGATTTTATTCCAGCTGTAGATAAAAATGGTAAAGCGCTTAATCCACCAGAGCAATTAGGAGCAATGGATGATTTCGGTATCATGGGATTTAACTATGCAAGTGCCCCTCTTCAATTCAGAAAGGGCGATCCTGCATATGCTCTAAGTTCTTTTGTTCATGGAGATCCTTGTACTCCAATATTCGAAGGTTATGTTGGTGATCCGGTAAGATTACGTCTACTAGATGGTTCTCA
This sequence comes from Lachnospiraceae bacterium, assembly GCA_019421365.1. Lineage (GTDB taxonomy): Bacteria > Bacillota > Clostridia > Lachnospirales > Lachnospiraceae > Anaerosporobacter. The sequence goes on along the minus strand of JAHZFJ010000005.1, from coordinate 37,393 downwards.
CGAGGAATCCCATGCCATTAATTTTAATCGGTACTCTTGGAGAACACAAACTAGAAATATGAATTCAAAGCGTACTAACGAAAATCACATCGGTATTTCCGAAGCATTTACTTTTGAATTCTCTCTTGATGGTACCGATGGTGAAGATAAGAACAAAGACTTTGATGTGTTATATTATTCTGGAGGCAGAGATGATTTCTGGCTCGGTACCTGGGGTATTACTCGTGTTAGAGGAACAAGAATCCCTCAATTATATACATTAAAGGATCGTAAAAAACTACCACTAAGAACAAAACCATTGCCATGTAAAACTGGTGAACCTCCAGAGATGGCAATTTCGAAAAAACCGAATGTACCTGCAGGCACAAAAACTAGAACATTCCATGTTGCAGCTATACACTCTGATATTATCTACAATAAATTTGGCGATCATGATCCATTTGGAATGACATATGTAGAGTACGACGATGTTCCTAAGGTTTTAAGTGGAGAGATGAATCCTAAACCACTCATTATTACCATTAATGCTGGTGAATTATTAGAACTTAAGTTATCGAATCTACTACCAAAGAATCTTGAAGTCCCATTCTTCCCTGAAGTACCGGTACAAGATAAATGGCCAAATAGTTCAAGAGTTTCTATGCATTCACAAATGGCAGTTTATAATATACTGGACTCCGATGGTACGACAGTTGGTTTCAACCCTAACCAAACAATTGGTGTTGGCGACACCTTCACGTATTACTGGTTCTATGAAGAAAGCGCACAACAAGCAATCTTAGTTGATTTCGCTGATACAATAAACCATCGACATCATGGATTATTTGGAGCTATTAATCTTGCACCTGTTGGTTCCACTACACTTTCCAACACTATGGAGAAAATAGCTTCTACTGGTGACCAGTTGACAATAACAAATCCATTCCTACCTAATTATCGACAATTCTCAATGCTTGCTCATAACGGAATCTATCTCTTAGATAAAGATGATAATCTACTGCCAAAGATGTTCTTTGAACCACTAGTAACTCCATTTGATTTTGATAAAGAAGATCAAGGAATGAAAGGATTTAATCTAAGAAGCGAACCATTCTTCAACAGATTGAAAGCAAACGAAAAGGTCAGCGAAGTATTCCGATCAATTGAAGAGAATAAGAATGATCCTCTTACTCCTGTATTCTTAGCAAAAGTAGATGACCCTATTGTAGTGAAATTCTTCGTACCAGCCAGTCAACCTAGGGCAATTCCACTTTTCGTTCACAACCAATTAAGTCATAATGAACCAACGAATATGGATTCTCAGATAAATGGCGTATATGGTGCTGTTACAATTGGTGGATCACGTAATCTCCAAGTGATTAATCAAGACAAATTCATAAAAACTGAACCCGGAGACTACATGTACCAATCGACAAGTATACGATGGGATATTGAACAAGGTATGTGGGGCTTCATGAGACTCCTTTCAGAAGATAGTGACAAGATTATATCAATTAATAAATAGTTAATGCTAACTTAACTATCTATATGTTCAAAGGGGTTACCGTACTTAGTACGGCAACCCCTTTTCTGAAAATAAAGAATAGTTGCTTCTAAAGCTATCTAATTTAATTATAGATTATAAGAATTATAATAATGGGCAAATTAATACCATGCTCAACATCATAACTTCGTTGCATCATATCGATTTCTTCCCTTTGTATTCTTCTTATATTCAATTGCCTCTTTCGGACATCTACATATACAAGCCATACAATGTGTACAATCCCTTCCCCACTGAGGTTTTCCCTCTACTAACTGTATATTATTTAATGGACATAGTTGAACACATTTACCGCAACTAATACACTGATCCGTGCTATAAAACCCCTTCGCACTAACGTACATGGAATAAAACATGGTGTTAATCACTCCACTCATAGCTCTTCCCATGAATGGAACTTTCTCTTCCTCTAACTCCCTATTATTCTTAATCGATTCTGCTACAAGATTAATTTGTCCCTTTGCCTTCTCTATAATTCCTCTTGCTTCTTCGCCTCCTGATGTATTGTACATAACAATATAATTATCTGGCATTACAATGGCTGATACTCCCTTAAAATTAAACCCTTTCTCTTTGCAGAGTTTCTGTATATAATGTTTTGCATCTCCGATTCCACCCCCGCAAGTTAATATAAAGTAAACATCTTTTGTTCCGCTAAATTGTGTTTTCCTTATATATTCTTCTATAACCTTTGGTATCCTCCACGCATATGTAGGACAGACAAACACAAATGGATTTTTGGATTCTAACGAATCACATGTTCCTTTTTTTAACTGATCATTCATTGACATAATTTCATCATTGGTAATTGATTGAATCATCTCTGCCGTATAACTACTATTTCCCGTACCCGTGAAATATAAAATCATATCTTATCTCCGTTTCTTAATTTTTTCACAATTATATCATACTCATCTATTTCTCGGCAATCACCGTAAGCCACTCACTTTCAGTACTATCTTTTGTTTTGCTTTTCATAAATCCAAAAGAAGCTGTAGATTTTACCCTACAGCTTCCTCATAAAATGATAGTGCTATTTCTTAATATATCCTATAGATTGCTCCATCTACAAATCTTATCCGCAATTATATCAATAGAAACAAAAAGAATCAGTCCAACAATTGAGATTACTATAATTCCAAGATACATTTCAATATAATTAATTCTTGACCATGCATCTAATATATAATATCCCATTCCATATTTGGTACCATATGCTTCAACGAAGAATAGTATGGATACTGCTGTTCCAAGAGCCACTCTAATATTAGTAAGTAACTCTGGTAGAATCGCCGGTATTGTAACATGACGAATAATCTGTCTCTTGTTTGCACCTGCACTCCTAGTTACCTGATACATTGTTCTATCTATATGCGACACACTGTCTCTAACTGAGACAATAACCTGAAAAACAATAATTAAAAATATTATCGCAATCTTAGACCCATCACGCATACCCCATAATAACATGGTAACTGGCAAAAACGCAGTCTTTGGTATCGGATAACTAAAATAAATCAATGGATATAATATTTTATTTGCTATCTTTGAATACCCCATTAGTATTCCAATTGGGATACCTACTAAAAGTGAAAGAAACAGGCCTATTCCAATTCTTTTTAAACTTGCTCCGATATGAATATATATATTATCCTCAAAGATTTTATGAAAATTCTTATATACTAGAATCGGGTCCGGAATAACATTGATATCTAAGAGTGCGGATGCCAGCCACCACAATAGATTGATCAACAAAAAACCTTGAATAAAAATCATACATTGTTTAATAAGTTTACTCACTTGTCTTTTCCCCCACTTCTGTCTTTATCAATTGCTTTCGCAGTAGTTGTTTAGTAGCAAGGTACTCTAAACTTTGTGGACTCGACTCTCCAAAGTACGGATTATTCATCTGGTATTTCATATTATCTTTATCTGTTCCCATAACAATTATTCTATTACCTAGATAAAGTGCTTCCTCAATACTATGTGTCACTAATACTGTAGTAGGTTTATGCTGTTTCCATATCTTAAGATATAACTCTCTTGCTTCCTCACGAGTGATTTCATCTAATGCAGAAAATGGTTCATCCATCAACAATAGATCCGGGCGCAATATAAAGGCTCTTGCAATTGCAGCTCTTTGTGCTTGTCCACCACTTAATTCCTTTGGATATTTATGAAGTAACCTATCTATATCTAACGATTTATAAATGTTAGTTATTTCTTCAGTTCGGCTCTCATTCACCTTTTCCTTACGAATTTTCAATGGTAATAGACAATTTTCTTTTACCGTCTTCCAAGGAAGCAATCCACAATTTTGCGGTATAATACCTATCTTATGAATCTTCGGATTCAAAGGCTGGCTTTTTTGATCCTTAACGTAAATTATGTCTCCACTGTCAGCTGCTATTGTTCCCGCCAAAGTATTGACTAAGGTTGATTTACCACAACCGGAAGCTCCTAGTATCACTACTGACTCTCCCTGTTCTATCTTCAAAGAAAAGTTATTGATTACGTTTATTGTTTCTTTTTTCTTCTTGTAACTTATGGATACATTTTTCAATAGTAGCATACTATTCACCGCTTATTCTTATTAATTTTATTCAGAATCTACATTATATACTAACTGATCATAAGTAAGTGAAGGACTACATAATTCTCTTTCACTTGCCCAAGCAATCGCAGCTTCTACACCTTCTTTTGATGGAAGTTCATTAGTTCTGAATTTTTCTAATTTAATATTTCCACGCATTTCTTCTGGATATCCTGCTGCTTCAATTACAGCATCTTCATATTCTGAAATATCTGTATTATTCATATATTCAACAGCTTCGTTATATGCTTTATAAAAATCACGGATTGCATCTGCTTTTTCATCTATAGCTGTTTGTGTGAAAGCACTAATCGCAGGAAATAGACCATATTCACTAGCAGTTCCTAACTTAACGGCCCCACTATCAAGTGCTAATGAAGCAAATGGTTCTGGCATTAAGCCTAAATCAATTTTATCATTACGTAAAAGTTCTAATCTGTCTGGAATTCTATCTACGATTTCTTTTTCTACATCATCACTTTTTAAATTATTACCCTCTAAGATTTTATCTAAAGTATAATCAATTAATGTATTCTCTGAAATAGCGATACTTTTACCCTTAATTTGGCTAATATCTGTAATTCCTGAATTCTTACCTGCAAGAAGAACAAAATCACCATCTGTACTTCCAGTAATCTTAACATCTAAATTAGCATTTTGATACATGCATACAGCGATAAGATCTGCTAAGAATCCATCTAATTCTCCTGCTTGTAATGCTGCATCTCTATCTTTTGCTGATTTAAAAACTTCAAACTGTATGTCAAGATTATACTTATCAGCTAATCCGTTTTTGTCAATTAACACAAAAGGAATTGCATCAGTAGATGAAATCATACCAATACGTAAAACAGTTTTTTCAACTGCATCTGATTCTGCTGAATCCGGTGTTTGTGTTTCTCCTACATTATCCTTTGAATTGGAGTTATTCGTCTCGTTGTTCTTTGCACATCCAGTAATTAAGAAAACCATTACTAATAACAATGCAATTACTCTAACATTTTTTTTCATTCTAGTTCTTTCCCTTTCCATCTCTTATAATTATTATTATCTATTCCTATACAATCCAGAGTTTTTCCTACTATATGATTTATGATATCATCCAATGTTTCAGGATGATTGTAAAACCCTGGCATTGCTGGCAAAATTGTCACTCCAACCTTTGAAAGTTCATACATATTTTTTAGATGAATGGTTGAGAGTGGTGTTTCTCTTGGTACAATCACTAATTTTCTTTGCTCTTTAATCATCACATCTGCTGCACGAGTTAACAGTGATTTCGTTATCCCATTAGCTATCTCAGCCATAGTAGACATTGAACAAGGAATTATGATCATACCATCGCATCGGTATGATCCGCTAGCAACTGCTGAGAACATATTATTATTATCCTCTAAGGTAATCGTAGTATTAGAAGATTGTTCATTCCAAACCTTGATTTGCTCTTCTAAACTAACTCCTGTTTCATACTTAAGCACCTGACTACCACGTTCCGATGCTATAACATGTATTTCTATTTCATATTCCAGTAAAACTTCAATTAGGCGAAGGAAATAAGCACTACCACTTGCTCCTGTAAGCCCTACTATAATCTTTTTCATATTATACCTCTATATAAATGCATCTAATAATCCAAATGCTAATAAAACCAAACTAACTAATTGGTTGATACTGTAAGATGCTATATTAACGTTTGTAAGATTAGTAGGTGATACCATTTTATATTCTGCAACAAATAACCCTGCAATAATAGCTACACCTAGGTAATAAATAATTCCAAATTGAGGTACTAGTACCCCTATCACTATTAGGCATAATAAGGTAATGATATGAAATATTCTGGCAATCAATAAAGCATTCGCAACACCAAACTTTGCTGGAATGGAGTGTAACCCATTCTCTCTATCAAAATCATAATCCTGAGAACCATATATGATATCAAACCCAGCAACCCATAGAGTATTAGCAGCTCCCATAAATAATGGAATCAAACTTAACTCTCCTGTAATCGCTAGCCACGCACCAACTGGTGCACAAGCACAAGTAACTCCAAGTACTAAATGGCACAAAAATGTAAATCGCTTGCAATAAGAGTATATTATCATTAAAAACAGTGCAATTGGAGATAATAATAAACAAATCCAGTTCAGTTTATATGCCCCAAAAAGCATAACTAGAAAACATACCGCAGTAAATATAATTACTTCTGTTTTTTTCATCTCTCCTTTTGGTAATTGACGTCCAGCAGTTCTTGGATTGCGCGCATCAATCTCCGCATCGATTACTCGATTAATGGCATTGGCACCAGTCCTAGCCCCCATAAAGCATACTAAAATCCATATCAAAGTTGAAATCTCAGGTAAACCATTTGCTGCTATTACCATTGAAACAAGCGCAAAACTCAAAGAAAATATTGTATGTGAAAACATAACAAGTTTACCATACTCTTTTAATTTATTAATTATTTTAGATACCATAACTATCCCATCTTTCATCTACCATTTTTTTAATATCGTCACTCATCTTTATATCATTAGGCCAATCTCTTGTTAATCCTTCTTCTGGCCATTTTTTCGTAGCATCTATACCAAACTTGTTGTCGATAACCGTAATATCTCTTTTTGCATCTATATTATTAAATACTTTCCACATAACAGTCGATAAATCAAACTTTTCAACATCATTATCTACAACTATGACAAATTTATCTGGATTATGGTTTAAGAACTCTACTAATGTATCTCTTCCCTTAAAAGGCTTGTCTTTATTAATGGTAAGTATCTGATACGTGTTAGTTATGTTACCTTCCTCTACTTTATTCGTCAAAGTACAATCAACGCCCAATCTGCTACCATACAAAGCTTTATCAGAAGAATGGTCTAATGCATCTAATGGTCCTTCTGATATGATTAAACTTTCTAGACCATGTACATTATTCAGTACCGTATCACGAACTTCACTTAGGTTTTGTACATCAACTGTTTCATCAACCACCACAATCAATTTCGTATACATCATCTGACCCATTCCCCAGATGCTGCTCATTACTTTACGTGCGCAGCCTGGATACTTATTACGAATCGATACGATTGCACAATTATGAAATACACCTTCTAAAGGTAAATTAAGATCTACTAATTCTGGTATTTGCATTCGAAGGAATGGCAAAAAGATACGTTCCGTCGCCTTTGCCATATAACAATCCTCCATCGGTGGCTTTCCAACTATTGTTGCTGGATAAATTGCATTCTTTTTATGAGTAATACATGTAACATGAAACTTAGGATAATAATCCGCCAATGAATAATATCCCGTATGGTCACCAAATGGTCCCTCTAGTACAAGGTCCTCTGATGGGTCCACATAACCTTCTAAAACTATTTCAGCGCTACTTGGCACATAGATATCATTGGTAATACATTTAACCATTTTTATATTTGACTTTCTTAACCAACCTGCTAGCATCATCTCGTCAATCATCTTAGGCAATGGTGCAGTCGCTGCATATGTAATAGATGGATCACATCCTAACGCAACGGAAACTGGCATTCTTGTATTATCTGCAGCATAGCCTTTGAAAATCTCCGAACCATCTTTGTGCTTATGCCAATGCATACCTGTAGTCGTTTGATCAAGAATTTGCATTCGATACATTCCTACGTTTTGCTGTTTTGAATAACGGTCCTTTGTAAAAACCAAGGGAAGGGTAATAAATCTCCCTGCATCTTCTGGCCAACACTTTAATACCGGAATAGTATCCAGATTCACGTCTCTTTCTATCACTTGTTGACACGCACCTCTAAATCTACTCTTTATAGGAAATACATGAAGAAGGCGGAACATACGTGGAATACTTTTGAATAACTTCTTAATAGATAAATAATTACTTAAATCTAGATACTTAGCAATCTCCGTACCAATGTCATCAAGTTGTTTTGCTCCAAGTCCCATACTCATTCTTTTATAGCTTCCCATTGCATTAATTAAAACTGGGTATTTAGAGTTTTTTACATTTTTAAATAGTAACGCTTTCCCATGTGCTTTCGAAACACGGTCAGCAATCTCAGTAATTTCTAAATCAGATGAAACTTCTTTCTGAACCACCTTTAACTCACCAATTTCATCTAACTCTTTTATAAAATGATGTAAATCTTTATATGCCATCGATCTCTTCCTTCATTGTTTAATAACTATCTTTATATGTTATTATAATATTTATCTATACAAAAAAACACAGTTAGCTCTAATTCTACAACAATATTCTTATATTTGCAATGAGATATTATGGATGAAAAAAGGGCTATCGCACTTACGATTTACAATCGTCCGTGTTACAGCCCTTATTCCCTTAAGTAATTATTCCATTCACTTATTCCTTGCGTAAGATATCTAAGGTATGTGAACTTGCCCCTAATAACTCTGGTCGTTCACATGTAGTTAGATGATATTTTACAAACAGTTCAAAAGTCTCTTCATCCATTGCATTCAAAACAGGTCTCATATAATTAGCTGGACCATCTGCAGCAATTAACTTCATTCTCTGCAAACCTGCCTCTTCATCTAACTTATTAATATCTTCAATTCTTACATAATCATATAGATCTTCTGGTTTCGATACTACATGAAAATCTTCAGTTAGCTTTCCATTCTCTATGCATTCTTTAATATTGTTTTCTCTGAAACCATGGATGATTACACTATATTCATTCATAATGTAGGCAACCAAGATCACACCGCCAACCTTTGTAACTCGCTTTGCTTCTTTAAGCGCTGTTAGCTTGTCTTCATATTGATATAAGTGATACATTGGACCAAAAACTAACGTCATATCAAATGTATTATCTTCAAATCTTGATAAGTCAAGAGCTGTACCTTGCATTGCTTTTACATTGCTTTTCTTTGACTTAAGTATTCCTAGATTATACTTCACTAGTTCGATTGCAGTTACATCATATCCTTCTTCCGAAAGTGGAACTGAATATCTTCCTGTCCCTGCCCCCACATCTAGGATCTTAGCACCTGGCATGTCTTTTAGATACTCATGGATATATTTCATGGACGTGATATATTCTACTTGGCCATGTCTTCTTGTTAGTCTCTTATCTTCACAAAATTTATTATAATGTTTTTCTAATTCTATTGTCATCTCACTACATTTCTTTCTTAATAAATTATTTTTCTTGTTACAGTTGAGTGTATAGTGTCATTAACAGTATACACTGCCTTTTATTAAGATACAATCTGAAATTATAGTGAGTAAGTCTTTAATGTTAAATATTCTATCTCTATGTTCTATCTCATTATTTCTTCTAAATATAAAGACCTAATATTCTATTTCTCTGTTTTTTTGAAACTCTGTCAAGCACACCTCTATATGTATATCTAAACCAGTACATGTAACTATCAGGGTTGTGTCTTAGTTCATCCAATATCTCAAAGACATTCATCCACTTCCATGATACAATCTCTTCTTTATTTGGTTCTGGATATCCATTGTAAAATCCTATATAGATATGGTGATACTCGTGTTCGTATAAACCATCACCAGGTTCAAGTCGATAGTAAAATTCAGACAGTTTATCCAATTTGCAATCAAACCCAAATTCTTCTTCTAAACTTCTATGGGCTGCATCTTCAATTGTTTCATTTTCTTTTGGCTGACCGCTACAAGCATTGGTCCATAATCCCTCTGAGTTATCCGTATCAACTTTCCTTTTTTGCATTAATAATTTACCGTTAGAATCAAATATAAAAATTGATATTGAATCCTGCATACTTTCACACCTTCCTAATATTCTATATGATTTGAGTAAATATTCCTTATTCCATCACCAATTATATAATTAATGACGAAATAAATACCATGACGTAGAATAAACAAATATGTTCACAAAACGTCATGGTTATTGTTATAAATCTATAGTAATATAAAAACATCAAATAATTGAGGAGGTATTCATTATGTTAAAAAAACTTAGAAACTCACTTGTTGTACTTTTTTTATTAGGGGCTATTGTATTACCTCTTAGTCAGCCAACTAGTTTTGCTAACTCTACTGATAATAATATAATAACAACACGTGGTGGCGTACCAAGAGATTACCACGATATAAATTAATATTCGTATTCAATTTCAATTTTAAATTGTTCATTATATTGAATTTTGATCCATTCATACATAACTTTATCTTCTAGCAACTTTGCCAGCAAGAAAGCTTGTTGAAATATTTTTTTACAAGCTTTCTTGTTTTCTTTAACATTAACTAAACAGTCAGCTTTAACAGCTAATAGATTAAATAACATAAACCCCTCACCAGCTGATAAACAATACCTAATCCCCTCTTCACATGTTTTCAATGATTCCATATAGTCTCCAATTCGATCTTGCTCATTTGCTAAATTAAAACACGTAAGAATATATCCTTTTAGATTGTTATGCAAGCTTACCGTATCCTTCTCATAATTATTCATAACTATAGACAATATTCTAATTTTCTCTTTACTATCTCCAAGCTGTCCCTTCGCGTTTCCTATATTGTTCCATATTACAGTCTCTGTTTGGGTTAATGGCCACCCATCTAAACTATTAATTAATTCTTCTTCCGTTAATAGAGATCTTAGTTCCTTCTTTATGCGCTGAGGGTTCTCGTTAATGGGGGCAGTAATCCTAAGTGCCTCTACTAATCTCTCAATTAGCGCTTCTTGAGTTATCTGTCCCTTACATGCCTCTAATAACGACCTGCTCCTTAATAAATATTGCTCGTTAACTGCTTCTGACCGATTCAGTTTTCTTTCCAACAATAAGAGTGCCTTTTCAGCCTCCTCAAAATCATAGTTTTCCATACTCCTACCAAAATCTCTCCTTAACATATGTAATTCAAAATCATTGGATTTGATGAAAGGATAGTAGCGAATCCCTTCTCTCCCCATGGAAGTCATTAACTCTTCATAATGCCTGTCTGTTGGTTTTCTCCCACCTTCTATCCTTGATACAGTTAACGGATCACATACTTCGCTCAGATCTTCTTGTGTGATTCCAAGGATTTTACGAAGTGCTCGAATCTGATTGCCGATAACATGCCCATGAGTTATCGGTGCAGGTATTAATACCTTCTCAACTCCACTTTTTTCATAATCTCCTCTAAGTTCCTCCAAAATACGTATAACTGACTTATAGAACTTCTTATTTTTTGAATAACTACTACGATCCCCGTTGAGACCAAAGTTTAGCTGTATGTTTAATAATTCTGCTAGATAAGCAATCTTACTATTTTCGATAAGGATATTAATTGCTCGATCACAGATATATAATTCTGCATATCTGTTTTCCTCCACTAGTTTCTCTGCTAATAATAACGCAACTTTTGGGTAAATACGCACTAATTCTTCATCATCTAATATATTTTTCTCTATATACTCAATCAGATTGAATAAGGTGTTAATTGCTTCACTCTTCTTTCCTTGCATATACAAACTCTCTGCTAACAATATAATTAGCATAATCTCTTCATCATGTAAAAGATAATCTATAATCTCTTCAACTTTAAATTGAGTAAATGTTTTTCTAAGTCCCTTATGTATTAAATCTATAACCTCTTCAATATTCGTTCCTTTAGTTATTTCAAGAACAACCTTTACAACATAACAAAACTGCTCTAATATCGCACTTTTACTTGTACTTCCTACTTCATTTTCATATATTCCTAATAACTCTAAAGCATTATCATATTGTTCGCAAAATAATGATTCAAGTATATCCCTTCGCAATAATATAGCTCTATTCTCCGCCATAGTATAGGATATTCCAAATTTATTAATGGATAAACCTAATCTTTGAAAAAGTGCATCTGTTAATAATTTTTGCGGTGTACTCTTACCACTTTCTATCCGTACTAATACTGCTCTATCACAAATACCTCTGCATAATTTGGTTTGACTTATTCCTTTTGATTCCCGTAAACCTTTTATTAAATTCCCAATATAATTTTTATCTTCCATTTTTAATGCCCCTTATAAGTGATAAACTACAGTTTCTTAAGTTTTAAACATAAAAACCCGTAAATAGTACATATTTACAATATTATAATATCAATTCTTGATATTGTCCATTTTTATATTCCTAATTAACCTTAACATAACAACCTTAATAAAACAAATTTAATAAAAAAATATGATAAAAAAATCACCTGTACTTTTAATAAATACAAGTGATTCTTAAGCTTATATTATTGTTCTTACATTCTTCATAACAAACCCACTTCTTGGTAGTGTCGGTATCTTATTAAGTGGAATACATAAATCTTGTTTCGGCACGGTATACTCTATTTTATTCACCAGATAGTCAGTAAAGGCCATCATAACCTTCAATGTTAGTATATCACCGGCACATCGATGTCCTTTTTGAATATTTCCTCCACCTTGGGGCATCAAATCATATAGACATTCCTTACGGTCCTTAAATCGATCTGGATTAAATCTATAGGGTTGTTTCCAAAGCTTCTCATCATGCATCATTCCATATAAATCAAGAAGCACCAGTGTATTTTTTTTGAATACACACTGCTTCCATCTAAAGCTCTTAATTACTTTAGCTCCAACGAATGGGCTAAAGGGATAATATCGTCTTACCTCCTGGCAAAACATCTCTAGATATAAAGAATCTTCCGTCTTTAATTTATCTTTGCATTCAGGATTTTCATATAATGCTACAGCCACAAAGGTAATGTATGTGGCAATTGCTATAATAGGTCGCAGAAGATTAATAAGTTCCCTTGCAGCGATTTTTATATTCACTAGTTCACCCTTCGTATTCCGACACATACTCATCTGATATAGCGGAGTACTTGCATCTACTACGAATTTTCCAGTTCTTACATCTTCAATAAGTTGTTCTATCCAATGTTCTACACACTTTCTCGAACGTTTACCTTTTCGATAATATGAACCCATTCTACCAAAAGAGTAGATCATATATCCAAAGTCTTCTAGAATCTCTTTTTCTTTTGCTTTGGGATACGGAACAGCGGTCCATTCACATACACTTATAAACAGTACCTTTTTGCTTTCGTCAAATAACTTAATACTTGGCTTCTTTTCCCATTCTTTTGCCTTACGTTCTAAGTTCAATACACATAAATCGATTAACTGCTTTTCATACTCAGGTGTTAATAAGGACATAAACAATTGTTTTCGTTTCAGATGCTCTTTCCCATCAAGTCCCTGAATTGCATGTTTCCCAAATAATGTTTTTTGAACACGCATAGGCGCCACACCATGCCGTTTAAAATATTTATCATTATAAAAGACCTTCGCCGCCTCTACTCCACTTAGAAAAATTGCTCTCTTTCCAAATAATCGTGATATTACTATTGGTGACTGATATTTTTTAATACGTTTTTGAATAAATGGATATCCTTCTTTGATAAGATCTAAAGTATGGTCAATCCCTTTCTCTTTGGGGATTTTTTGATTTGTTGGAATTCTTTGATTTATTGACATACATGATTCCTTCTTTCTCTGATATTCACTATTATTCGTACCATAGGCTAACTAGATTTTTAAATCTACTTTAATCTTCTATAGTATTCGAATAAGTTCTTTACAATATACGAAAAAGAAGGAACTGTTAGTTGGTTTATCCGACAATAAACCGAATCTTATCCGGTGAGGTTTCAAATCTCACTTCATTAAACATCGTCTTCTCTTCTGTTTCACCATCGATATGTACGAATTGTTTTCGTCTCATCTGGAATATTGCTTTCTTACAACGATATATATGGATACCAGGTGAAGTTACATGTTTGCCTTTCTTCGCATAGGGTAATATACCTAAAGCTCTGCTTCGAGCTATATTCTCTGCCACACATAGATCAAGATATCCATCTGTAGCATCTGCATCAGGACAAAACATGAATCCTCCTCCCTCATATTTTTGTACATGCACCGAAGAAAAGAAGATTTTATCGAATGACTTGCTTTTCTTGTCATCTAAAATTATCTTGCCTTTAATATACGGAATACCTGCTAACTGTTTAATAGCAACAAGCCCATACGTAAGCTTACCAATTCGTAAGTGATTTAGTAACTTTTTAAGAGGAGAATGATTTACCTCATGACATACAGCGGCATCAAATCCGATTCCTGAACTAACAAGGAATCGTTGACTCTTACCACCGTATGTTGCCACTCCATAATCCAACTGAATAAACTTCTTAGGATTTATAATCTTACGCACTTCTCTTATATAATCTGTTGATATGTCCATACCTCTTGCAAAATCATTACTAGAGCCAATAGGGATATATCCTAACGTTACACCGTCAATGTATCGTAATCCATTGAGTACTTCATTCAAAGTCCCATCCCCACCTAACACAACAATGGTGATAGCATTTTCTCCTTTACTTGTAATCTGCTTAGCAACCTGTGTTGCATGTCCAGCTTCTCTAGTAAAGTACTTCTTATACTCAAATTTTTGTGTTTTAAGATATCCTTCGATATCGTTCCAAATTCTATGTCCCAATCTAGACTTCGCATGGGAATTAATTATAAAATGATACATTGCACACACACCTTATCTATAGATTAATTAACGCCAAAATCATCTCTTTCTTAGCAACAACAGACCCTTGTACCATAGCCGCACTACCACCGCCCTTAGCACCTAGTTTCTCTCTAAGTATGCTAGCAATCGTACGGGCATCTTCTGTACTACTGCCGATAATATAACGGTATCCTTCTTCTTCATCGCCAGAGAAGATTCCACAGATTCCAGCATGCTCGGTTACTAATTGATTAACAGCGTTACGCATAACTTGAGCATCTAGATTGTTCTCAAACAAATATACATTTACTTGATCCTTTGGAATTCCTCTTAATTTTGCTTCCATACACTCCCTCTTTGCAACGGATACCTCAACTTTTAAGGATTGATTCACATTCTTCAACTTATCTACTGCTTCTATCAATGAATCTTGGTTTGCTGATAAGGAAGAAGTAAGCTCTGATAAGATTTCTGTTTTCTTACGATATTCTTCTAATGCTCGGAAACCGCATAAGATACTGATACGCACTCCGCCCTTATAATTTTGCATATTCAGAATCTTTAACATACCAATCTCACCAGTGCTTCTTACATGTGGTGCACAACAAGCACATACATCCACACCTTCAATTGTGACAATACGTACTTGTCCATCTATTTCAATCTTACTACGATAGTTCATATCAGATAATTCCTCTTTTGAAGGAAATGTCACTTGAACTGGTAGATTATTTATAATTACTTCATTCACGGCATATTCAATATCTGCCGCATCTTCTGCCGTTAATACCCCATTAAAATCCATGGTTACAATTTGATCACTTAGATGGAAACCTACGTTATCGTAACCAAACTTCTTATTCACTAACCCTGAAAATATATGCTCTCCTGAGTGTTGTTGCATATTATTAAAACGATGTTTCCAATCAATACAGCCATGAACCCCTATGCCCACTTCTAATGGTGCTTCTAACGTGTGCGTTATAACATCATCTTTGATTTGAACATCCATAACTGCTATCTGATTCATTGTCCCTTTATCTGGGCTTTGTCCACCTTCTTCTGGGAAAAAGAGCGTTTTATCTAAGATAACATGATACATAATCTGATCTTCTATCTGTACTTCCTCACAGGATAGTACCGTAGCGTCAAACTCTATGGCATATGCATCCAAATCATATAGTTTCTTTGTTTGATTCATATCTATTAATCTCCTTTGTTCATGGTCTCATTCACATTGATAAAGACATTTTATCGCAAACAAAGAAGAAATACCAGTACAGAATCAAAACTCTTTTGCTACATTTGTTGCTATTTTCATTGCCTTGTTAACAGTTACCTTCCCATCTGTAGATTTATCATCCAACCTATCCGCTGCTATTGTTATAAAATCAGTGATTCCAAAGAAAGCAAAAATAGTTCTTAAATATCTATCGCCCATTTCATACTCTTTCGCAGGTCCTTCTGAATAATTACCCCCTCGAGTTACAATATGAACTGCCTTTTTTCCTTCGCAAAGACCAACTGGTCCGTTTTCTGTATATTTGAAAGTAACGCCCTTAACACATATATAATCAATATAGGCCTTTAAAATCGCTGGAAAACTTAGATTCCACATTGGAGCTGCAATTATATACTTGTCTGCATCAACGAATTGGTACACATATTTCAGAATGGTATTTTTTATGATTTCATCGTCATTTACTCCTAATAAATTTTCTAAATCCCCTGGTCTTAAAAAACCAATTCTCTCCTTATATAAGTCTAATACGATTACCTCATCTTCTGGATTGTTCTTCTTATATTCTTCTGCAAAGCAATCAGATATCTTAAAGGTTCTTGATTCCCCTTCCTTCTTGATGTTTGCCTTAATGTATAACACTTTATTCATCTTGTTCTCCTTCTAGTCTATTTATGGATTCGAGGGTCAAAAGCTTGTTTTATATTTTGATTCGTCAATTTGCACACTTTATAGATTATTATGTGATGCAAAACATAGTTTAATCGCAACCCGCTCTCGCTTGGATGAAGTTCGTAGTGGTACATAAGCCTCTAAAATACAGAGCCTAAGTACCAACGACTTCATACAGTTGCTCATCAAACTATGTTCTGCATCACATTAGCCAGGTTTATGAATGTGCAAATTAACGAAGGCAAGTTTCTTGAGACCTTTTGACCCTCGAATCTTAATAGTCAATTGCGAACCTCTTCACTATACAACAACACATCTGTGTCTGTCGTTTTCACAAAGAGTTTCGCAATCACCTATATACTGATATAAACTATAGAATACATGATTTAATTATAAATATACTCAGAAAGATAATTTAATTGCGAATAGTTCCACCTAGTCGCCATATGGAGATGTTTTTCTCTCCTTCTTCATTTATTACTGTAGTCCAATATTTAAGTGTCTCCTCATCGGCATACCATACTTCATGGGTCATGTTCTGCTTCGTATAGGTAAAAACCACACACTGACTCTGTTCGTCACGGTAGCTATCATTTGCCTCAGTTGATTGTAGGTCCATTGCTTCGACCATTGTTACTGCTGTTGTTTTACCATCAGAGGAAAAATCAAATCCTCCCGTAGCAAGTGCATAACCTCGACGAATAGAGACTTTCTTCATCTTTTCTACCATTTCGATTAGAAAGTCTCTATTCGCCTTTGGCCCTGGTTCGGTTCCATAGCCATATAGATTGTAGCACATCATTATATATTCAATTCCTTCAGGAAATTGAATGTCGTCAACTGGAGTCGAAGGTTCTAACAACACACGAAGGGAAAGATTATTATCCTTTGCTACCTTTGTTAGTGAATTAAGGAAAACTAGATACTTATCCCATAAGGCCCTATCATCACGAATTGCCTCATAGTCGATTTCTATTCCATCATAACCACCGTCTAAAGTGACTTGAAGAATATCATTAATATGCTTTATCATGGTTTCTTCTGATTCGAATAAGGAATATAATAACTCGGTACTCTTTAAGGCTGACGTTCCATCTTCTAATTCTTGATCATTTACAATAGTAAGATATTCGAATAGCTTACTACCATCAAGAAGTCTGTTTATGGATTCCTTACTTTCTTTCGTTTGTTTTGGCACAAACAGACTTCCATCTTTCTTAAAATAGGCAGCAAAATAATTTATTTGTTTGATGTATGGTTCCCACACACTCAGTTCTTCTATTAGTCCCTCTGTATCCCAATAAGTTACCCAAACACTTACTTTATTCTCTTCTTCAATATCATCTTCTAAGGAAGAATTAGCTTGAGGTTCTTGCATATTCGTATTGTCATCTTCTGCATTCTCTATTTTCGTATTCTGTTGTTCTTTCACCCTATCGCAGCTAGCTAAACTAAGCAAGCACAACACTATCATTGCTACTAGATATAATCGATGTACTTTTATCATGCATTTCCTATTCATGCACTTCTTTTTCATGTATTCCTCCAATTATAGATTCTCTACAAACCAGTTTAATATATTACTCCACTCTGTCTTTATACTACTCCATACTTTATTAAGGCCATGAAGTTGATTATCATATAAGATCTCTTCCGAATCACTTAAAGAGACAACAAGTTTTTCAAATACACCGTCATATACATCATCATACAGATTTCTTTGGCTATATGCTTCTTCATCACATACGGATTCTAACAGCAAAGATCCTGGTTTCACTTGTTGTAAAGTACCTTCTGGACTAAAGTCTTTCCCATTAACTGAAACCGTAATAGCATCGTCCTTCAATCCAATCTTAAGTTGCCGTTTTGCCGAAGTGAATAGTTGAATATTAGACGTATCGATATCCTCTAAACTTTCTAGATTCTCGCTCTTTATGATAGATTCTACACCCTCTACGCATTCAATAATTCTTAACTCGTTGTTGATTAGTTGTACCTTAACATAATTTTGCAAGGTCTCATCTGCACGAAGATATATCCCCTGTCCTCCTAAGACATTACCACTAACGGTTACGTCTAATTGAACATCCTGATAATCCTCACTGTCCTTTAATTTAATTAAACCTGAATCACTAGGAAGTGATGTAATGGTTATAGATTCCTCTGCAAACTGTGTAGCACCTTTTAAAGATTCAAATTGTTTACTCTCTTCCTTATCTCCAACCTCAAAGGTAACATCTTGTTTGGTATCATCCCATATTCGCATTAATAAGTGATTTGGTGACCAATATGCTTGTGGTTGCATTCTTGTTAAATCATAGAGATTACATTCCTCATTGTTTACACTGAATCCCTCTCGGTTAAAATTCATTGCAAACATATCTTTAATCATCTCTTCATTAACATCACTTACTCTTTGATTGTTTCCATACATCTCTGTATTAGCATGCATCAGTACATGTAATTTAGGTACATAATTAATCCCTTCGGTATAACTGTCTTCTAGTAATTGATAATCTGTTATTATACGATTCTTCATCTGCTGATACGTTTCTTTTGGAACTCCGTACTCATCGCGTATATAATCCATCAGATAGTGATTATACTTTCTGTTCAGTTCATTTCTAACTTCGACGAACTCATAAGATGATAACTCTCCTAGATAATTATCTTCTTTGTCAAACACGTTAATATAGGATAACCGATATCCATTCGTTCCAATCTCCCAGTACGTCTCCTTTTCTAATTGTTTAAGGTCTTTTGGTGTTAGGAATTTAGGATCCTTTATTGCTAGTTTATCACCATATGTAAGCATAGTTGCTTTCAGGTTGTATTTCTGCATCAGTTTTCCTGCAAATATTGCAGTTCCTGCGTATCCATCTTCAAACATTAGGAAAAGAGCCTTCTCAGGTAGTTTTTTTCCATTAAGATAATAATCTAATATGTCTTGTTGTGTTATGGTTACGTAACCGTTTTCCTTAAGGGCTTTTATATGCTCTTCAAATCTCTTTGTTGTTATAGTTACATCATCGCCAATTCTACTAACTCCAAAGTATGATAAAGCTATAAATCCTGAATCTTTTGTTTGTATATCTGCATCGTCATATGGAGCATAAGAGTTTGTAGTTAACCATGCACGCAATAACAGAAAAACTAGTAGAAGTAATATAATTCCTTGAAACGTTCCACAGATTGTTTTTTTAATGTCTTTCTTACTTATAACTTTTCTACCTTTTTCTTTTTTGCTTTTTTCTATATCCTTCTTATTTTCATCTATATTACTCATATCTTTCACACTATTTTCTTCCTACTTTCTCTTTTTTCTTGCACCCTAATATCATTTGGTGTCATACGCGTTCCCCATGTTGATTTCCAAAAGGTTACCCACGCTATTGGCATCTGCCATAATAGTACCCCTTCATAAAACAAACAAAATACTAATCCAAAGATCCAAGTGGTACTTTTACGTAATAAGAGCTGTACCACACTCATCATCATTGCCATCATAAGCATACCAACTAAAAATGTAGTAGGAAAGATTCCAAACCTAATTGGTGCGATTATTAAATTATAAACAACCACCACTGGTGCTGCGACAGGAACTAATAATCCCATATAAAAGCTAACGGAAGCAAAGGGTTCCTTTCTCCACATGAATCTTGAAGCCATGAGAGATTCCCTAAGCCAAGAACGCTTCCATCTCATCTGCTGCTTAAGAAAAACCTTATATCTATTGGGCACAACAGTTGAACATACGGCAGTATCTTGATATCCCGTTCGATACCCCTTGAGTATGAAATTCGTCATAGCACGATCATCTCCAAAAGTTGCTTTCTGTCCCAAAAAGCTTTGACTTAACCATTTATCAATATTCTTCACTACAAGTTCCTTACGATAGCAAGCAAGTGGACCTGATAAACAAGTCACCGCATCAAAATATCCTTCAGCTGCTTTCATAATTCGAAATGCTATATAATACCTTACAGATTGCATCTTAGTCAGTACATTCGTATATGTATTAGCTACATCCGTACGACCAGTGACGCCTCCCATCTTAGGATCTTTGAATGGTTGCACTAGATTCCTAATCGCATCAGAATCAAGGAAACTATCTGAGTCAACGAATACTACAAGATCATGTTTTGCTTCTAATGTTCCTCTTGTAAGCGCCTCTCTTTTCCCTCCATTGCGTTCCTGTACAAAATATCGTAATCGGTTAGGAATATCATATTCTTCTCCCTCACGAAAAAGACGTTCTGTTATTTCCTTAATCTTCTCAACCGATCCATCACTTGAATGATCATCAACAACTATTACTTCTAACTTATCCATCGGATAATTCTGATTCATACAACTAAGTATGGTCTGTTGAATCCATATTTCCTCATTAAAACAAGGAATAATAATGGTAACAGATGGTGTATATTCAGGATCTACTTTAACAGGACGATAAAATGATCCAAACAGATATCTCGTTAGCAAGAAAACCGCTGTAATAATACTATACAAGTATAACCACTTATTAAACTTGAAATAAAGGATACTTTCCGCTCTCATTAACATAATAAACAACGTAATAAATATTAGTAGGATACAAGACGATACTAAAGCATAATTACCTCTTTTTTCTTTCGCCTTTTGCTTTAAGTCCTTACGAAACTTCATAGCTACTAGCATTTCATCTTCTTGTTCTACCTTACGAACAAAATCCGCTTTAATTCGCATCTTCATCTCTAAGCCTTCTGGCATCGTACCTGGAACCACTTGGAAGCGCAAAGTTGCACTTCCAGAATCTTCTAATGTTCTAATATCCTCTTCTTGCTCCACCTTAATTAAAATACCACTGGTAGAAATATCAATTGCGCTTGCATTAATTCTCTTTTTCTCAATTCCTCGCCGGCAAATAATCATAACCGGATACTGCACCAGGTACCTCGTTCTACTAATTGGATCAAAGTGTTCTACACTACTACCTCTTCTCTCTTGCCCCGAACGCATTTTCTTAGCATCAGGGACATTGGGTAATAACCTTCTGTCCTTTTTATGTTCCAGTAAGATATCTTGCACATTTTTCTTTCTTTTTATCTTAATCATCTTTACTCCTTACTAGAAATCAACTCTCCATTGCTTAAATAGTCACTTATTCGTGCAAAATGATACCCCTTTGATAAGTAATATGGAATTACTTCATCAAGTGCCTCTGCTGTATATTTTGCCTCATCTGACATATGCATAACTATGATACTTCCATTTTGAATCACCTTTATCTCATCATTACTCATTACAATACCATTCTTCATCTTATCGACTACCTCTACAACACTCTTCGCTTCATAATCATGGGTAGAGAAATCACCTGATATAGCCCCTGTAGCACCTGCATCAAAGATTGCTTCAAGCCCCGTCTTACTAACCGCTAGCGTCGGTGGACGCATATATGTCTGTAACGAAGGTCTATTGTCAATCTGAATGTCACCAATGATGCCTTGTAAGATATCGTACGATAGAATAAAATCATCTTGTAAATCATTTGCCTGTTTATCGTCAAGATTGCTATATACCCCTGCCTCATCTGTGGTATTTGCTAATACCATATGAGAATTGGTATGACTTGCAACATCGTGTCCCGCAAGTGCTATTGCACGAAGAAGATTTGGATTCTCTAATACATAATTCGTTCGTATAAAGAAGGTCGCTTTTACATTATATTTATCTAAGACATATAATAACTTCGTAATAGCAGCATCGCTACCCCAGTCATCAAAACTTAAGAAGAGTACCTTATCAGCAGTAAACCTTCCTGTCTTATCAAGCTTCTCAATCTCTTCCTCTGTAAATCCTGGCAGTGAGTAAATTGTTTTAGTCGTATCACTTCCAACATAACGTTTGGCTATATACTCAAATAGATTTTCAGAAGCCAATCTACCTTTACCGATCTTACCTTTTGTTTCCTTTAATATAGATGATTCCTTAAGTGGATATTGATAGACTCCCTCACCTGATGTAATCTCACTTAATGTTTTAAATTGATATCCATCCCTCTTAGTACCTCCATCAACGAAACCAATGGTGTCTACTTTTTCTTTCTTTATCTTCTCCATAACCTTAGCAATTACAGTTGGACTATCATAATAATCCATACGAAAATATGCGATATATCCTCTTGTTGCAACCAAAAGACCTTCATGAGAGGTGGCGTCCATGATTTCATTTACAGTAGCATCTTTACTTACTTTTGAGGTTGCAATAGAAGCACTTTGACCAATTACTTTACAAGAAGTAGCTGAAATTGCTTCCAAAGCCTCTTTCTGATAGTCAACATCATACGCATATCTTACTAGTGTGGAATCTTGATTATAAGTCTCATATATGAAATCTTTAACTTTTAAAATAGTCGTTGCTACTTCTGTGTATGTCGTTCCATTAGAATCTAGTAAAAGAATCTGTAGTTCATGCCCTTCTTTCACGATCTTGTCGATGGTTTTCTTAGAATTATTGATATCTTTTATAGAAACAAAAAATGTCGCATGTATATTTAATTCTTTCAATTTTGCTAACACTTTATTAACAACATCACCGCGGCTGACACCTGAAAAACCGTATCCAACTACCAAATCTGTCGTGTGAACCAAACGATTTACTGTAGATAATCGACCTTTATTCAGCTTTCTCAACCTATCTGCTTCTTTAATGATTACTTCCTCTTCTGCTTTTGCCTTTTCTATTTCTTTATCTTTTTCTTCCTGCTTCTTTTTCTCTTCTTCCTTCTCTTTCTCCTTCTTCTTATCTACAACCGTAACAGTCGGATCTTTCTTAGAATTATTTTTATTCGTTACTATAGTCGTTACTGTTTGTTCTTCCGTCTGTAATTCAAAATTTTGCAATAAGACACTTACCATATCAACTGCACGATTGTCATCCTCAATTTTCTTTGATAAAGCATTAAGTATCTCATTAAATTGAGTGCTAACACCTAACGGAATATAGATAATATCTCCTGACTTAAGCGGCAAATTAAAATATTCTTCTACTTGTTCTATACTTACTTCCTTGTTAGCAATCGGATATTTGTTATAAGTAACAATGTTGTAATTCAATAATCCCGCAACCTGTTTTGTTGTTTCATTGTATTTACCATAACCAGGCATAAAGATCTTCACCGTATCCCCTAACTTCTCCTTTAATAACTCATCACATTTCATAATTTCAAAATATGTTTCCTGAGAATTCATCTCTGTTATATCCTTACCTGTCATACCACCATTACCAATCTCATGACCCTTAGAGACAATTTCTTCAATTCTCTCTGGATACCGAATTACCTCATCTCCTGTTACAAAGAAAGTTGCTCGGTAATCTTGTTCCTTTAGGAATGTTAATGCTATTTCTAATTGATCTTCATCACTAATACCGCGGAATACAAAACCTACCTTGCCTGTCTTATTCGGTATGGATTTATATGCAAATGCTGGTTCTCCTAGTTTTTGTATTACATTACTATAGTCTTGATCCAAAGATGCATCATAATAAGAAGTTAAGTCCTTACATAATACATTCTCTCTTCCCTCTTCTTTCATTGCACGCAATATCCATTCCGTAATTTGTAGAATCTTCTCTTCATTAGTCCCTTCAAGTACTTCCGATTCTTCTATGTTTGCTTGCATATCCTTTGCCGGATCTTCTTCTGTTACGGAAGGCTGATATTCTATCTCTTCAAGTTCTCCTTCTAGTTTAACGGTGAGTATTGCACCTTTTGGAAGCTTATGTATGTATCCCTGCACTTGTTCATAGGAGGTAAAACTTCCGTAATTGATTACATACTCACTCTTTACTACTTCCTCATTCCCACTAGCATATGCCGCTTGTAGTACTTGATCAGTATACTCTGTAGCTGTACAATACAAGAGAATAGGTTCCTTTTGATCTACATATGTATTAATTATTCCATTAGTACGTACAAAAGAATTTACTAACTCCTTTGAAGAAAGTTTCTCCATAAATGCATCTCCGTTTAGTCCATTGCTACCTATCTTATGTCCGTCCTTATCTAACCGTTGCAATAGATCAGAATCTTCAGCAGCTAAAATTCCCGAGATAAAGAATGTAGCCTTAGTATCATATGATGATAATAGATCAACAATAGCGTTATTAGTCATACTATCGGAAAGTCCAATAAAATTCAAAGACATTACATAATCTAGAGTCTTCACATCTGTTAAAACACTTGCAAGATCACAATTGTTTTCCACTTCCGCTAAAGCTAATTCATAGGCCTTGTCGACATCATATTTCACATACTGTTTAACTTGCTTTATCGCCGGTGTATCTTTCTTATTCTTAATATTGAGTACTAAAACCAAGCTTAGCACTACAAGCAGAATTACTCCTGCTATCACAAACCAACTTCTCTTTCTCTTCATCATATCTTTCCCCTATAAACTCCAATAAGAATATCCTCTTGATTCCATTATGTTTTTATTCATAATGCTCTTTACATCAATAAACACATTCCTCTCTTCGTTATCTTTCTTAAACAAGCGATCGTATTCATTCATTCCCATATTTCTAAATCTTTCATGTGCAACTGCAGCAATAACACAGTCAACATCTCTTACCGTATCTAATGAAACAAGTTCAACACCATACTCATTCCTTAAGTCCTCTACATTCGCCACGGGGTCAACCACGATAGTATGGGCACCAAATTCTTGTAATCTTATGATAATGTCCATCACTCTAGTATTTCGTATATCTGGACAGTTTTCTTTGAAGCTAATACCAAGTATGCATACCTTAGAATCTTTAATACGTTTATTAGCATTAATCATATGTTTAATCGTAATATCTGCAATAAAACTTCCCATATCATTATTGATCTTACGCCCAGCAGATATAATCGGCGAATGGTAATTTTTCTTAGATGCTTCGTATATAAAATAATATGGATCTACACCGATACAATGTCCACCTACTAATCCAGGGGCAAAACCTAGAGCATTCCATTTTGTATTCATAGCCTCAACCACTTCATTCGTACAGATTCCCATTCGCTCAAAAACCACCGCTAACTCGTTCATAAATGCTATATTGATATCTCGTTGTGCATTCTCTACTAGTTTGGCAGCCTCGGCTACTTTAATAGAAGGAGCTCTGTGTACTCCTGCCTTTACCACTAATTCATAAACCTTTGCGATTTCTTCTAAGACCTCATCATTCATCCCTGATACAATCTTTACTATATTATGTACTCTATGTATTTGATCGCCTGGGTTAATTCTTTCTGGTGAATACCCAATCCCAAAATCCTTCCCACAAGTAAGTCCTGACACTTGTTCCAAAATCGGTACGCAGATATCTTCCGTAACTCCAGGGTATACAGTTGATTCAAAGACAATGATACTTCCTGACTGTAAATGACGGCCAATCACTTCGCACGCCCCTTGTACAGGTGCTAATTCTGGTGTTTTATCTTCCTTAATGGGCGTTGGTACCGCTACAATAAAAAATCTAGCTTCTTGCAACCTTTCTTCATCACTGGTAAAATCAACACTGGTTGATTGAATCATCTCATCTCCAATCTCCTGTGTTTCATCAATTCCTTGTTGATATCTCTCAATTTTTCTTCGGTTAACATCAAATCCGATAACCTCTACCAATTCAGCAAAAGCTACCGCCAAAGGCATCCCCACATATCCCAGTCCTACTATAGCTAATTTGTCCTTCTTGTTGATTAAATTCTCATAGATCATCATATTGTTCCTCTCCATTAAATATATCTCCCGGGCGATCGCCATATAATTCAAAAGTCAAAAATGTCTATATGACAATTTACCATCATTAAATACTTTATTATTACCTTTATTACTTTATTCACAATATTGGGATTATATCACGTACGTAGTATCACTTCAATTATTTTTTTGTAAATATTAGTAAACACAATAAATAGCTTTAATTCTTACTCATTCCCTTATATTTCATTTGTCAATTTAGGTGTAGCACAATAACAAAAAAAACCGCCACACTAACTTCATACGGTTAGCATGACGGCTGTTTTCAACCTATTACAACTTTATTTAGTTTTATTATTTACGTTCCCCATAAACTACATTAGAATAGAACGAATATGATTTTTTATTAAATGTAAGCGTTAAACAATGTTTTTTAGAATTATAACTAAGCTTAAATCTCTGAAAATGTCTACCCTCTTTCATTGTACGCCAATTCTTCGGTAATTTAGAAGCATCTGATAACTCTGTAATTGTCTTTACAACTTGGGTTTTCTTATTGTAGTTCAAACCACAAAAGCTTGTTAAGAATGTTTCTTTATTCTTGTACACACGATATAACAAAATTGAGCCGCCTTCTAGTTTAAGCTTATAGGTTGCAGACACATTAATACCGTTATTCGAATACCATGTTTTATAATAGTCCTGATTCCAATTACCTGAGAATGTTTTATTGAAATCAAATCTCTTTCCAACCTTTGAGAATACAATTGACTTATCTTGGTACGTAATACGAACTTGATTTTCGTTATAGAAGTGATATTCTAACTCATCGGTTAATTGTAGATCTGGCCAAGGTGAGTCAAAATCATCAGCTTCACATTCTAATGAAATAGTATCGTCATCGACTACCGTCATCATTCCCGAAATCCCTGGATTACCTGCTTCTTGATCATATATAGAGAAACTTCCATCTGCCTTTACTCGCATAGCTAAATATGCAGTATACTCCGACTTACCAAGAGCATAACCAGAAGCCTGCCAACTACCTTTAAAATTCGCAATTGTTACTTTTGTAGTATTACTTGCTGCCTGAGCTACTTTGCTGTAGCTTATCAGTGTTGGAATAAGTAATGCTATCACCAATACCATACATAACATTCTTTTTAAGATTAGATTTTTTTCATTATTCTCAATATTCATTTTGTCACCCTCTCTGACTTACATTGATTTTTACTACGAACAATTACGTTGATCGTATCTTCAATTTACATGATATATCTTCCTTGTGACAAAATTGGGGCACTGACGTGTTCAGATAGTTTTTCTGAATGAAGATTCTATGTGCGAAGTTTGAGTAATCTAGCTAAAGAAAAACTCTTGTGGATTATCAATATGAAAAAGGTCAATTAACTTGGTCATCTCTGGATATGTCCAATCCATTGTTCCGAGTACTTTTTTCGTTAACGTCTGTTTACTTATTCCAAGAGTCTGTGCTAGTTCACCAAATGATATCTTATATTCTTCTAATAATTTCGTTATCTTTTCTTGCAAAATATATCTCCTATTTTTTTGTTTACGAAACTGTCAACCTGAGTTGACGGTATCGTAGACCTGATTTATTGTGATAACCTTTTTTCATACTTACGTAAGAAGAAAGCAAACCAAGTTACTAATAAAACACCTTTCAATATACTAGTGATACTAATACTCCACCATATACCACTTAATCCAAGTACTGTCATAGACAATAGCATTGCTAACGGTATTCTTGCTATTGAACATGTAATACTAACAATCGAAGGTGGTATTGTTCTTCCCATTCCTCCAAATGCGCCTTGTGTAGCAATTTCCATACACATGAGTAACTGTGATATTCCAAGAATCTTAAGATAATTAATTCCCATAGGAAGTGCTGCTTCCTCTTGTATGAATATTCTAAAGATTGGCCCTGGTAAGAATACTAATAATGCCGTACAGAAGATTCCCCATGCAATAACCACAAGCATAGAAACTTTGTAGCCCTTTTTCACACGAGGAAAATTCCCTGCTCCGTAGTTTTGTGCTACGAATGAATTAACTGCTGCTGAAAATCCCTCTGCCGTCATCCAACTTATAGATTCAATCTGACTTCCTACTTTTTGTACTGCAACCGCCTGATCTCCAAATCCAGCAACTAATCTTGAGATAATCATAGATATTCCTGTGAACATCATGCTTTGTATAGAGACTGGTAATCCAATCTTAGTGATTTGTTTCATATCCTTTGTATTCGGTTTACAAAGAATCTTAATTTGATCAAATAGCACTTTATCCTTTCTACAGGCTACTATAAACAAGAGCATTACCACTGCTTGTGCCATTACAGTTGCTATTGCCGCACCAGCTACACCAAGTGCTGGAATCGGACCAGCTCCAAAGATTAACACTGGATCAAACACAATATTGATTACTAACCCTATGGCTGTCGCACGGAACGCAATACTACTGTTTCCCATGGCTGTAAAGATTCCCGTTAGCACTTGATTGATAAAGGTAAATAAAATACCTATACTGACAATTTGAAGATAGATAATTCCATCTGCTATTACATCAGCTCCATTCAAACCTAGAAAACGAATGAAGGGATTGGCCATAACCAGAATGATTAAAGATATAACAAAGCCATATATAAGTGCTAGTTGTATCGCGCTGGTGGCATATTCTCCAGCTTCTTTTTTGTTGCCTGCTCCTAGAGCTTGGCCAACTTTGATTTGGCCCCCCATCTTTGATAAAGTAGATACTCCATTGGCTAACCACATGTACATACCTGCAGCACCTATTGCTGCAACTGCATTACTACCAAGTCTACCAATCCAGATCATGTCGATCATATTATATGCCATCTGTACCATCGATGTGGCCATAATAGGAACTGCGAGTTTAGTCAGTCCACTAAAAATTGGACCTTCTAATAAATTAACGTTTTTTTCCATCATCTTCTTCCTTTGTTTCTTAACATTTTCTTAACCTAGAATATCATACATACATATCTCTTGTAAATCAAGTTCTTTCCTAGTTTATTATCCTTATACTTCCACTTTCTTAGCATATATTATTAATTCTATCCAAAGAAAGATTAGAATATAATAGATTGATTCAGACGTGCTAAATCATACTGTATTAAGTTTTCTTATGAAGGGAGTGTTTTTATGAGTAATTTTGACCTTGTTTTATTTATCGTAGGAGGGCTCATCCTCTTATATCTTCTGATTTTTCAGATTCTTGGATTACGTATCATCAAGTCAAACGAAGTAGCTGTAGTGGAAAAATGGTGGAGCATTCATGGTTCACTAAAAGATTCTATCATTGCTTTACACGCGGAAGCAGGTTATTCACCTGATCTTCTTCGTGGTGGTATCCATTTTCGTTCCACATTAATGTTTCGTATTCATCGATACCCATTGATAACCATCCCGCAAGGACAAATTGCTTATATATTTTCTAAAGACGGCGTTCCCCTATCTCCAACTCAAACGCTTGGTAAAATTGTACCAGAAGCTAATAATTTTCAAGATGTAAGAGGCTTCTTACAAAACGGTGGCCAAAAAGGTCCTCAGCGTGGAATTCTTCGAGAAGGAACCTACGCAATTAACTTAGCACAGTTTATAATAATTACTCAGAATGAGATCAAAGCAATCTATACTGGTAACAAACAAGAACGACTAGAACTAGAAAGTATGCAAGAGACTCTGACTCTAAGAAATGCCTTTGTTCCCGTAGTTATCATGGGAAAAGGAAATGATAGCAGCGACTTAATGGGAATCGTGACTGTTCACGATAGTTCTCCTCTTCAACAAGGAGAAATCATAGCGCCAGAAGTAGGCGAAGGCCATGCAAGCTATCAAGATCCGGAGCAATTCATTGAGCTTGGTGGTCGTCGAGGTAAGCAGATTGAGGTGTTAACAGATGGTACTTACTATATCAATCGTCTGTTCGCTACTGTAGAATTCCGTTCCAAAACCGTAGTCCCAATTGGTTATGTAGGTGTCGTTGTCTCATTCTTTGGAATACAAGGAGTTGATACTACCGGCGCAGAATATCGTCATGGCGAACTGGTCGAAAACGGCTGCAAGGGTGTGTTACAAAAACCACTCATGCCAGGTAAATATGCCTTCAATACCGATGCAGGTAAAGTAATTCTAGTTCCTACTACGAATATCATCTTAAAATGGAATCGCGGAGAAGTTGGTGAACATAAATATGATCAAAACTTATCAGAAGTTGATATTATCACCAAAGATGCCTTTGAACCATCTCTTCCACTTTCGGTTGTAATGCACATTGATTACAAACAGGCCCCATGGGTCATCCAACGTTTTGGTGACATCAGTATGCTTGTAAATCAATCCCTTGACCCGTTAGTAAGTGCTTATTTTAAAGATGTCGCTCAAACCAAAACCTTAATTGAACTGATTCAGGAGCGAAGTTCTATCCGCGAGCGCGCCGTTATTGAGATGAAGAACAAATTTGAAAAATATAACCTTCAACTAGAAGAAGTCTTAATCGGAACTCCAAAGTCCACCAAAGGTGATGTACAGATTGAGAATATCCTTACTCAATTAAGAGAACGACAAATTGCAGAAGAAAAGAAAATTACATATCAAAAACAGCAATCTGCGGCGGAAAGTGAAAAATCACTTCGCGAAGCACAAGCAGTTGCTGAACAACAAAGCTTCTTAACTAAGTCTAAGATTCAAATCGAAATTGAAGGCAATAGTGGTGCCGCTCTTGCTAGCAAAGCAGAACAGGAAGCCAATCAAATTATTGCACTCGCCAAAGCTAATGCTTCCAAGGTTCGTTTAGAAGGAGAAGCCGATGCCTCTAAAGAGACGAATATAGGCCTTGCCAAAGCACAGGCAATTGACGCTCAAGTAAAAGCCTATGGTGGTGCTCAATACCGAATCATACAAGAAATTACCGAGAAATTGGCTGATGCAATTAAGAATACTTCTGTGGATATCGTTCCAAAGACAATGGTATCACTTGGTGGTGGCTCAGATGATACTGGCTCATCATCACAAATGATTCTAGATACACTCCTTCGATTAATTACTCTAGATAAACTTGGAATCTCCATCCCAGAAGACAACACCATGGTCTCTGAGGATAACATTCCTAATACGTAACAACATAAGAAAGAGCCAAATTACTTAAATTAGTAACTTGGCTCTTCTTATTAACTCAAACTTCGCACATAAAAAACTTTATTAAGAGTAGATAATTGCTATATTCATTAAGAAAAACTTTTATTTTAATTTTTTTGATCTATGGCATAGGAACATAATTCCACTAATTATAATTCCACCACCAATGATATTACCAATTGTAACTGGAATTAAGTTATTAAGGAATGCATTGGATACTGTTAACGAGTTAATCTGTTCCTCTGTTATATGATACACTTCTTTTGCAATTTCCACGTATTCACTATTTCTTGCTGCAAAAAAACCAGCTGGTAAGTAATAAGCATTGGCTATACAGTGCTCAAAACCTGAAATTACGAATACGAAAATAGGGAAGAACACTCCAAAAATCTTACCTACTACATCTTTCGCACTAGCTGCTACTAAGATTGCTGCACAAACAATGATATTACATAGGATTCCTGATAAGAAACCTTGAAATGGATCTACGTTAGCTTTTGCAACTGCATTTTTAATCGTGTAAGCACCTAATGCACCGTGGTTAAAATCAAATTGTCCAGAAAAATAGCACATAGCTGCGATAAATAATGCACCAATTAGGTTTGCAACCCAAATGACAGCAAGATTCTTTGCAATTTTAGCCCAAGATATTTTCTTATCCCAGCCAGCCATAAACAATAAACAATTACCTGTAAATAACTGTCCACCAATTAATACGATAAACATCAAACCAACAGGGAATACTACACCTGCTACTGCCTTCGCAATACCTGGATCAGCAATATTATGAATTGCTAGCAAACTCCCCTGTGCACCAATGGCAATACATAAACCTGCAAGTAGTCCGTATAGTGCCATTTTAATTACCGAATAATTTGCTTTGTGCGTATAATCATTAATTGTATTCTCAATGATTTCGCTCTGAGTAAAATAATTTTTTTCCATACCTAACCTCTTTTGATCATTTTGATTTGCTTTGTGTTATTCCTATCTAAAGTCTTGTAAATAACACACCATTCAACATTATAATAAGCTATTCGATATTTAGCAAATGCAAATCACTGTAAAAGTTAGGATTTTTTGTATTTTTTTCAGAACAAAGAGAATTTTATTTAAGTTTAACAGGTAACAACAAATCTATTTGCCCATCAATACCGTTTTCTGGCCATCCCATGTGCGCTGAATATACCCAGTTTAGATGTTCTTCAAGACAGCCGCTCATGATTTCCTCCCCAAGGTCGTTATAATTAGCTTCATACTTATCACTCTTGTGAACCCAATCTGCTAAATCTGACCATTCATTAAAATTAGGAAAGTTAATTGTAAGTGCTGCATATAAACCGCCCTCAAAACGCTTCTTTGTAAAAGGTTCAGAAACCTCCATATCCTCAGGAATAGTCACCCAGTCCTCATATCCATAAAATTCTCTAGTTTCTGATGGATTAGGGTGGTTAAACCCAAACAGCCTCGCATCTGGTTTTATTTCATAGATCTTTCTCTCTTTAACAAATTTACTCATCTGTTCCCCAACCACTTCTTCAGGGTTTGCACCCACATAATGATAAGAAGCTACTGTACAAGGTGGTAACAACACCATTCTTACCTCCAGGTTTTTATTCAATGTTTCAATTGCTTTATTAAGTTCATCCATTGACCGTTCCTCCTTTAAATTTGATTTTGAAAGGCAAAGAGTATCAACGACCTTTATTAACTCACTATCTTCAAGCAAATCCAACCTTATATTATTTTGTAAGCTTACACTAAGTCTAGATACAAAAACGTTCAAAATATCCCGTATGGTACTAAGGGCATTAATCTCATCTTCAATTTCGCTAATGTTTTCTTGAAAAATATTGAGTGTATCAACTTGTTCTTTATCCTCGAATATTAATGCGATTTGCTTTAGGGGAATATGTAGTTTGCGAAGTATAATGATTTGCTGCAGGCGCCTTACAGCAATTTCATCATACATTCGATATGCATAATCTTCCTTACGGTGACTAACTAAGAGGCCCATTTTTTCATAATATCGAAGCATTCTAGTTGATACGTCAAACGCTTTTGATAGTTGACTGATTGTCATTGTTTCCATGCACTCATCTCCTTTCTGGATTCATTTTAAAGTACGACACAGTGTCAAAGTCAATAGTATTTTTACCATTATATAACACCAGCAAAATATATTCACTATAATTAACATATACTTACTCTTTTTATAACGCAAAGAAGAACCAACTCAACTAATCAGTTGAATTGATTCTTCTTTTATGGATTAACACTTAATTAAGAAAGATATTACTATTCGAAGATCTTATTTCATATCAAACCATTCACTAGGGGATTGGTTAATATAATGTGGCATATACTCTATAACCCTATATTCTTGTATTCCTGCTACTTTAAAAGGCTCAGTAGCTAAATAGTCCTCTACTTGATTAAGAGATTCTGCTTTCATGATGAATAGACCACCACTCATATCTGACTTAAGCCCAGACATCATTATTAGTCCTTCGTCCATCGCTTTTTGAGAATAGGCTATATGTTCTTTCATTATGCTTTCTTCAACTTGTTCCGTCTTTAATATTCCTTCTACTATAAAACATTTCATTGTATCATTCTTCCTTTCTTCATATAGTTATAGATAAACAATTTATTTAATCGGTAAACTAGACTTATTAATGGTATCTCCCTTATTCCCCTGCATATAGTATAGCACAATTACGTACATATTTATAATAATTAACAATTTCTTTTGTAAAATATAATAGGAATTTACTTTAAGTAAAGTTACTTGCAAATCAACAAAAAAAGATGAATCAATTTAAAGTGCTTCTCAAATACTCGTCAAACAAACTTGCATTTGGATATCTTTCAAACTTGATTCATCTTTTTATGATCTATAATACTTTACTTAAAAAGTTTTGTAAACGCTCACTCTTTGGATGTGCAAATAATTCTTCTGGGCTATTCTCTTCCACTATTTGACCTTGATCCATGAAAATTACTCTACTCGCAACTTCTTTGGCAAACCCCATTTCATGAGTAACTACCACCATTGTCATATTATCTTCTGCAAGTTCTCTCATAACACCAAGTACTTCACCAACCATCTCTGGATCTAGAGCCGAAGTTGGTTCATCAAATAACATCACTTCTGGTTTCATACATAGAGAACGTACGATCGCAATACGTTGTTTTTGACCACCCGATAATTGAGATGGATATGCATCAGCACGATCTTCTAATCCTACACGCTTAAGTAAACGCATTGCTTCCTTCTCCGCATCATCCTTGCTTACTCCTTGTAATTTCATTGGTGCAAGGGTAAGATTTTGTAAGATGGTCATGTGAGGGAATAGATTGAAATGTTGGAATACCATTCCCATCTTCTGACGTAATGCATTAACATTAACGCCTTTCTTTGTCAGTTCATTGCCCTCAAAAATGATTTGGCCTGATGTTGGTGTCTCTAAAAGATTTAAACATCTAAGAAAGGTACTCTTTCCAGAGCCAGAAGGTCCAATGATAAATACTACTTCACCTTTATTAATATTACAGTTTACATCATTTAACGCAAATTTTTCTCCAAACTGTTTCTTTATGTTCTTTACTTGAATGAGAGAATTATCGATATTAGTGTGTTCCATTGTTTAATCTCCTCTCTAATCGTCCTACTAAGAAAGTAAAAATCATAACAAGTACAAGGTAGATTGCAGCTACACCGAACAACGGAAAGAATGCCGAATATGTCTGACTTCTTATAATATCTCCCGCTTTTGTTAAATCAGCAATTGCAATATAACCAGATACTGACGTTTCTTTTAATAATACGATGAATTCATTACCTAAAGCAGGTAATACATTCTTGATTGCTTGTGGCATAATGATATATCTCATCGTTTGCATATAATTGAAACCTAAACTTCTACCTGCCTCAAACTGGCCTTCGTCGATGGACATAATGCCACCTCGAATAATTTCAGCTACATAAGCACCAGAGTTTATACCAAATGCAATAATAGCTACGAATACTTTATCAATTCGAACACTACCAAACACAACAAAGTAAATGATTAATAACTGGATTACAACTGGTGTTCCACGAAAGACAGTAAGATATATCTTACATAGTACATTTAATATCTTACATTTTCCTGTTTTATCATAGGTAGAACGAATCATTCCTACTATAAAACCAATACAGATACCTATTAATACTGCAAAAAATGTAATGGTCAAAGTAACTTTAAGACCATCAACTATATACATCCATCGATCTTTCTCAATGAAATTCTGTGTAAATTGTTCAATGAGTTTTTCCATTTTTTCTACCTTATCCTACTTAGTCTTCATTGATATATTTATCAATAATTGTTTGAAGTTCACCAGATTCTTTTAATTTATCTAACGATTCATTTATTTGCTTTTGAAGTTCTTCATTGCCTTTTTTGATTGCAATGGCATACTCCTCAACTGTAAATTCTTCGTCTAAGATTTCAATATCATCGCTTTGACTAACAAATACTTTCGCTGGTTCAGTATCAATGATTACCGCATCGATCTTTCCTTGGCTTAAAGCTTGCACTGCTTCAAATCCTTTATTGTAACGTTCTACTGTTGCATCCTTAACATCATCTGCATAGATATCTCCAGTTGTTCCTAATTGCACTCCAATTATTTTGCCTTCTAACCCATCTACTGTAGTGATATCGCTACCCTTTTTCACAATAATAACCTGTGTTGCTGTTGTATAAGTATCACTAAAATCCACGTTCTCTAAACGTTCTGGGGTAGATGTAATTCCTGCTAAACCAATATCAGCTTTACCTGATTGTACCGCTGTAATAATTGAATCAAAAGCCATATCTTCGATTACTAATTCTTTTCCAAGATCATCTGCTATTGCTTGTGCAATTTCAATATCGATCCCCTTAAAATCACTACCATCAAGGTATTCATATGGTGGAAATTCTGCATTTGTTGCCATTACTAATGTATCACTATCTGCAGTACCACTTGTTTGTGCATCTTTCTTTGAACATGCCATAGTAGAGATTGCCATTGCTAGGATTAATCCTGTTAAAACTATTTTTTTCTTCATAACTATTATCTCCTCTTCCTTTTATACTTCTTAAATTAATTGTGAATCTCATCTTATGTACTAAAGATTTTCCACTGCTCTCGCACTTAATAATATAATAATTATAACGCATATTCATTAAAAATCAAGTATAAAAATACATTTTCATGCATATTTTTTTGATTTTCTTAACTTTTATGCAATTTTAGCTTCAATTTTATTCACTTCAAACAGATTTATTCATTATTACTCAATTTTATACAGTTATATTCATTGTTTTCACGTTATGTTACATTACATAATAAAGGTAGAGACTTTTATTTGGTCTCTACCTTTTTGGGTAAACTTTCTTTGACTTAGAAATATTGAATTCTTACCACTTACCGTTAGCCATGTGTCCTGCTAATTCCGCTTTACATCTTTGTTTAATAACCCAAGCTTCATCTTTAGCTTTTCCAAATCCAGATACACATTTTGGATCAAGATTTATCTCTATACCTTCTTGTGAAAGCTCAGCAATTCTATCAGCTAATACAATGATTTCAGCGTGAATGCTGTTAGTTCTATCAGAAGCGTAGATTTTATCAGCTTCTTCTTTACTAAGTTCAACAAACTTTTCTTTTCCTAATCCGCATTTTGGACAAACATCTGGTGCTTCAATCCCTTCTGCAATATAACCACAAACTGAACATTTGTATAAATTTTTCATAATTTCTTCCTCCACATTTTCATATAATTTATTTTATTTATAATTATCCTGAAATATTCATGGCAATTAAAGAACTGATAAGTTCCATAGCCAAAAGTTG
>JAHZFJ010000049.1 GCA_019421365.1 Lachnospiraceae bacterium | reverse complement strand
AGAGCTGCATAAATTTTATACTCTAGTGTTACAATTTCGCTTGACTAGAACAATGCTAAAATAGACACGTCAACCAGCCATCAGAAACTTGTTTCTTTGGTCAACGAAATGGTTCATAAATACTACTTACTAGTAAAGAACTATACCCATCCTGATTACTCCCTCCTAACTTGCAATGTGATTAATTATATCTCACAACATATAGACGAAGAATTATCCTTATCGATTATAGCTGATCACCTTGATAAGAACGCTTCCTTTCTATCTGGGCAGTTTAGTAAAGAAACTGGTCAGAGTATTACAGAATACATACATCAGCAACGTATACAGGCCGCACTGAGGTATTTTAATACCACTAAAATGTCTGTGGCAGAAGTTGCCGCTAGTGTTGGAATCCATGATTTTGGGTATTTCTCAAAATTATTTAATAAACATATTGGAACTTCACCTAGTGAGTACAAAAAGAAATTACATAGAAGATCTTAACAGCGGAGAAGCAACTTTATTTGACTGAGCGTTTTGCTGATCTACGTTGATGATACACAGGTACAGGTTAGTTACTAGAAGTATAAATATTCCCTAGTATTCATCTTCAACATTGTTTATGACCTTACCTAAAAAAACCTTTACAAACACAGTTTCGTTTCAATACGAACCGTTTGTAAAGGTTTTTTATTTAATCTAAAACAGCGTTATAATCCCTCAACTATGCGTTCCAAATACCACCTTAATGCCCCGTTCTTTTAGCATCTGTATAATTCTTTCAATGGTTCCACAGCGCTTTCCGTCCTTATTTACTGTACATATACCTATGTGTACAACCTCTACTCCTCTATCTTTTAAACGATCTAGTTTTTCTATCATACCTTCATCTGTCTCGGGATTAGTTCCACAACCATTGCAGTGCATAAATGCCATCAATCTGGTTTCCTCATCCTTATAGATGGAGAAGGCATCTCTCTTGTCATGATATGCTTGAAGGCAGCCCATTCCAGTGCATACCTCATTAGCTTTTAGGCAACTTAAAATTGCTACTTTCATCTACATTCCCCTTTTGATCTCGTCGGACGGAATACCACGTGTAGAATACCATCCTCATTCCTGTTTACCGTCGATTCCACCTCATACAGATTACGTATCATCTCAGGTGTAATAACCTCCTCAGGCGTTCCATATGAGACCACCTTTCCTGACTGTAGTGCATAGATTTTATCACAATACATTGCTGCAATATTCAAATCATGGAAGGCAGAAATAACTGTAATGCCAAGGTCTTTAACCGTATCTAGAATCTGCAATTGATATTTAATATCTAGATGATTGGTAGGTTCATCTAAGATCATGCTCTCCGTCTTTTGAGCAAGTGCTCTTGCCAGAATGATTCTTTGCTGTTCTCCTCCAGACAAACTAGAGAAGATACGGTTCTTATAACTGGACATTCCCACCTTTTCTAGACATTCGCCTATAATATCATAATCCTCTTTCGTGTCCCTTTGCATGTTCTTCTTATAAGGTGAACGCCCCATCAGAACCATCTCGCTTACGGTAAAATCAAAATCATAGTTATTATGCTGCGACACTACGGCCATTTTCTTAGCAGATTCCTTGTAGACTATATCCTCTAATGGCTGATGGTCTATATAGATACAGCCATAATCTGGTTTTAACACGCGATATATTGTTTTTAGAAATGTACTTTTCCCACATCCATTTGGTCCGATGATACCTACAAACTCCTTGTTCTTTATATGTGTATTAATGCCTTTTAGGATAGGAG
Source organism: Lachnospiraceae bacterium (assembly GCA_019421365.1). GTDB lineage: Bacteria > Bacillota > Clostridia > Lachnospirales > Lachnospiraceae > Anaerosporobacter. The sequence continues at coordinate 16,582 of JAHZFJ010000049.1, read as the reverse complement.
TCCCTCCAAGGTTCATCTTAATGTCCTCTGTAACTATCTCCATTACTTCACACCTCCTCCAAATCCATAGGATTTTCGAATCAGTAGATATATAAAGCAAGGGGCCCCTATGACTGATACAAGAATTCCTATTGGTAGCTCTGATTTTGGAATAATGACCCTACATGCTACGTCTGCCCATATCAAAAAGATGGCTCCTGATAATGCGCTAAGAGGTATTATTTTCTTATGATCTGTACCAAACAGCATTCTTACCATGTGTGGAATAAGAAGACCAATAAACCCGATCATCCCTGCGCAGTATACTGCTAATCCTACCATCAAAGAAGAAATAATCAGATATAGGTGGCGATAATGATGTAAGTCAGTTCCAAGTGTAATTGATACTTCATCTCCTAATAGCAACATATTTAAAGTTCTTGCTTGTGTCATAAAAAATAGCGTTGCTGCAATCATACATGGCAAAATCACTACAATATTTACCCATTTGGCTCCGGCGAGACTTCCCATCAACCAAAAAGTAACTGTTTCGATTCCCGCTTTATCACCTGCTATATATACAATGAAATTCGTCAATGCAGAACAGACAGAACTCAGAGCCGTTCCTGCTAAAAGTAACCTAATGGAATTCGCTCGTCCTCCGATATTAGCAACGATTTGTACCAAAAGTGAGACCGCAAAAGCTCCGATAAAAGCTCCAACTCCAACTGCATTTCCACCCAAGAAGGATCCAAAACCGATCATGATTGCAAATGTAGCACCGAGGGATGCACCAGAGGAAATCCCTAATACATAGGGATCTGCTAACGGATTTTTAACAATTGCTTGCATAACAACTCCTGATACTGCAAGTCCCATACCAACCGCCATAGCTAGAATAATCCTCGGTAACCTAATATACCAAACAATGTCTGAAACAACACCACTCCCATATAAACTTCCATCACCAATCCGAAACAAATGATAGCAGATGACGCGGTAAACATCTCCGATGGAAAGGTCTACTGAGCCAATGGTCACTGCTGCCAGTATAGACAGCACCAGGGCTAACAAAAGGATTAGAATGGTACAGACATAGATTGGTTTATCTTTTAATACTCCGTTTTTTAAATCTATTTGCTTCATCATAAATTACTGTAATTCAGGGTACAATGCACTGGAAATATTGGTTATTCCCTCATAGGTGCGAATACCACTGCAATAAATACTAGTTAGATTAAGTGCGTAAACTCTTTTGTTTTTCACTGCTGACAAACTCGAAAATGCTTTATTATTCATTATACTTGCAACCGCTTCTTCTTCGTTAATATATCCAGTATAATAAACCATGAAAATAACATCTGGATCTGCTGCAATTAGATCCTCTGCACTAATATTATTACTATTCTCACTTCCAACTGCAAGTACTGCACCTGCCTTTGTCGCAATATCGCCGCCTAAGGTATTAGCCCCATATACACGGTATGAACCGCTCTCATCTTCTAATATTGCTACGGATAATGGTTCTGCAATTGTTTTCGCATACTCTGCTGCTTTGGCTTCTTCCGCTTTCATTTGATCCACCAACGCCTGAGCCTTATCCACACAGTTAAAGATGATACCAATATTCATTATATCATCATATTCATACTCTGTAATTCTTGGGAATTCTTCACTGCTACCTAAGGCCGAGCTGTTTAATGACATATACGTATTGCAGTTTCTGTCAATCCAAAAATCCACATCTCCTAGACGGTCATCCGCAAATAATGAATACCAGCCTAATATTAAATCTGGTTGCATAGCAATAACATCTTCCTTAGAAGGCGCTTCATTGCTGTACGGTACTTCCGAAAATGCTTCTACATATTCCTCAGCGATTTCGTCATCCATACCGAATGCATAAACGATCTTATCTTCTAATCCTAAAGCCATCATAGTTTCAATATTATTCTGATACCCGCAAATGACTTTTTCTGGCATAGAGTCAAAGGTAACCTCTACTTTCTCATGATTATAATTGTACGTGGTTATTGTTACTGGATAATACGAATCCGTCTCACTTTGTGAGATATTCTCATCCTGTACATCGGCTTCATCAGAGACTTCATCAGAAGTTTGATCCGTTGTTTTTGGTTCCGTCACCTCAGGGGAATTAGAAGCCTTACAGCCTCCTAACATCATTACACACATTACTGTTATCAACAGTGTTGCTATTTTCTTTTTCATTTTACCCTCCGTCTATTGTGAAACATAAAAAAGGAGCTGCCATTACGGCAACCCCTCATCAGCTTTTTTAACATACCAAAAATAATCTATGATATTCATAGACTTTCCATGTTAATTTCCAAATGGATTCTTCGCCATTGTAACCCGCAATGCTTAGAAACTAATAAAAGCTGGTCTTCTGGCTCAGGTCTTTAATAAGGTTTTCACTCTCACTTATAAACGCATATTCCGTCTTCCCAGTTTCCCAGTGACATCTTAGAATATACTCAACCAACACAGCAGCGGTACTGCACAGAATTCTCATCTGTTTCCCAATGAAATCATTTCTGATACTTTTATTGTAATCACAATATTCTCTTTTAATCTTCACAAGTTTATCATTATGACTATATTTTGTCAAATATAATTGATTTTACTCTTCAAACTTTCTGAACCATTTTTGATAATGTCTTAAATAACCACATATGATTATGTCCCAAATATACAATCATATGTTAAACTATAACCTCATTACATATTCATGAGGAGACATTATGAGAAAGGTCCATTTAGCAATGAACGAAGAACAAAAATATTTAATTATTAAAAAGTTAGTTGAAACATGCGGGAATAAAAAGAATGCTGCTCTGAAAATAGGCTGCACACAAAGACATATTAATCGAATGATTATTGGATATAAAAATGAAGGAAAATCGTTTTTTATACATGGTAATAGAGGGCGTACTCCTGCTAGAACTGTACCCTACTCTATTAGACAGCGCGTATTAGATTTATATAAAACTAGATATTATGATACTAACTTTTCTCACTTTTCAGAACTGTTACAATCTGAAGAAGGTATTTCTTTATCCGTTTCTTGCATTACCTCTATTCTTGAAAAAGAGTTTATTCTTTCTCCTAAAGCTACTCGAGCTAAAAAGAGACGAACTAAGAAACTCCTTAAAAGTATGAAAACTAACACCAAATCTAAAAAGAAACAAGCTGATATTCAATCTAATATTACCGCCATAGAGGACTCCCATTCAAGAAGACCTCGTTGTGCTTACTTTGGAGAAATGCTTCAAATGGATGCTTCTATGCATGAGTGGTTTGGGAATACAAAAACACACCTTCATATCACTGTAGATGATGCAACTGGATCTATACTTGGTGCTTATTTTGATACACAAGAGACACTAAAGGGCTATTACAATATCTTTCACCAAGTGCTTACTTGTTATGGGATACCTTACATGTTCTTTACTGATAATCGCACTGTTTTTGAGTATAAACTAAAAAAATCCTCTTCTATTGAAGAGGACACATATACACAATTCGCTTATGCCTGTAAACAACTTGGGGTTGAAATCAAGACTAGTAGCGTTCCACAGGCTAAAGGTAGGGTTGAAAGAATGTTCCAAACCTTACAATCACGCCTCCCAGTCGTATTACGACTGAAAGGCATCAACACACTTAGCGAAGCCAACGTATTCTTAAACTCCTACATAAAAGAATACAATGCTAAGTTTGCCACAGAACCTAATCTTAACAAATCTGTATTCGAAAAGCAACCGTCTGAAGAAAAAATTAATTTGATTCTTTCGGTTCTTACAGAACGTAAGGTTGATAATGGGCATTGTATTAAATTTAAGAATACTTATTATAAGACCCTAGATAAGAATGGCCATCAAGTTCATTTTTACAAAGGTACCAAATCGATGGTCATCGAATCATTTGATGGAAATAAGTACTGCTGTATCGATAATAACGTATATGCTCTAGAGGCAATTCCGACACATGAAAGAATCTCCAAAAACTTTGATTTAACCATTTCAGAAGAAGAACCTCATAAGCAGTATATACCTGCAATGAATCATCCTTGGAGAAGACAAGAATTCTGGAAATTTGTAAAAATGCAAGAGCACCACTGGAACGATGACCTCCCGGCAGCCTAAAGATGAATGCACCAGCTAACGCTGGTGCTAATGTTTAAGATTTATAAGGACATTTTCAAAAATGCTTGACAATATAATTGATTTTACTCTTCAAACTTTGGATCCGATATATTAAATATCAACTTCATATCTTCTCTTTCTTTAACATGCCTGTTTTTAGTTTTGATAATTATAGTCCTGCTCTGTTAGATATGGAAAAGAAATAATATCTGTGGTTTCAACATTTGCTTTACTTATATCAATTACATTTATTCTACTATTATTATAAGTTCTGTAAAAATAGATACCCTTATTTAAGTCCATACAGGAAGAATATAAAGTCAAATCTTCCAAGCCATCTTCAGTCATTACACCACCTCTTACCATTTTTACGTAATCAAGCATGTTAAAAAACTGTGATACGGCTTCGTTGTCGCTGTTGATAGTAGGGGTATTAGCTCTGATGAAAGCAATTCTTATAAATCTAGAAACAGATGCAAAATCTCCAGGTATGCCAAGTGTTCCACTACCGGTCCCTAAAGAATGTAATTCTTTATCACTCCAGACACTCTTCTTGTGATGCACAGGGGAAAGATATAGATATTCATTCAAATTTGTTAGATGCCAGTCAAAAGTTGGATTATTCGTCATTACCCCGACCGGATTGTCATATACCTTAATGCCTTCAACAGTCTTTTCGACAACAATGGACGCGCCGCTTTTGTCGGCCAACATCCAATGTAGGGTTGCCACTGGTGTCTCACTGTTTATGGGTGCATCTACTAACTCTATACTCTTAATTGCTTCTTTAACCTCATTCACTGTTGTATAGTTAGATAATGCCCACTGAATCAAATCATAAGGGGCAATATTTAATTTTCCTTCAACACTCTCCTTTTCAAAGTGAGCATATCCACCAAAATTCAGACCTGCACAAGCTAACCCTTCCTTGTTCATTGCTTCTGCAAATGTTGCATGGTTGTCAATAACAGTACCCATACCGATTATAGCTTTATGATTAATAACAACATCACCAGTAACCTTATCTTGATACTGATAGTTTGGTGGCATAATTAAAACACGTTGATTAAAATTATATGCCAAATCCATGTTTCGACCAAAGAACGCTTTGTTATCCGTTTTTATATTTAACGCTGTACACATATAGACCATCTCCTTCGTTTATAGTCTATTTTTTGCTTTTGTTATAATTATTATTCATAATATTTCTTCTCTAGTAAAGTGGCAGTTAGTCGAAGATAATCACAATTACTCCTTAAATTCTTGTCCCCATTCGCACATAGCTTGCATGATAGGATATAAAGAGCGTCCTTTATCTGATAAACTGTATTCAACTTTAGGTGGGATTTGTGGGTACTCTTTTCGGATAATAAGACCGTCTTTTTCCATTTCTTTTAATTGTGCACTTAGTGTACGATAAGTTATTGTTCCAATCAATCGTTGTAGCTCGTTAAAACGTACGACTTTGTATTCTACAAGCCAATATAGAATTACTAATCTCCATTTGCCACCTATCATTGAAAGAGTGTAGCCAAATGGTGTATCTGTTAATAATTTGATTTTTCCCTCATATTCTTTCATGCTCATAGCACTATCCTCCGTGATAGTATGCGTCAAAAATGTGCATACTAGTTTTTTATGTCAGCTCATTATATGATGATAAAGACGAAATGTAAAGGAGGAACTCAAAATGTCAAATACGTTGCGTTTGTTAATGCCCCAGTGGCAGGGTGGAAATAATCCTGCATATTCTTTCGGGGCTAAACTTTTAGCTTGGCTGGCTCCCACAAGTGAAAATATTCCCCAAGTGGAAGTACCTATCATACCATACTGCAATATGGAGCTCCCAACAGAGGATGGGGTTGTAGGGCGTTCTGTCCTATTACAGCAGTTGCAGTCAGCTAGACAAATTATTGAAGAATACCAGCCTGGAAAAATAATTGTATTTGGTGGTGACTGCTTAGTATCTCAAGCTCCATTCGCTTACTTGAATGAGAAATACAATGGAAATCTCGGTGTATTGTGGCTAGATGCTCATCCAGATATATCCACACCTCAAATGTTTTATCATGAACACTCGATGGTATTAGGAAATTTGCTCGGTGGCGGCGACCCTCTTTTTTCAGCCGAAATACGGGTTCCATTGAAACCAGAACGCGTTATGTATGGTGGATTATGCGGGACAACAACCAAAGAAACGGAGCTTATCAATCATTTGGGACTCCGTATGGCATCTCCAAATGAATTAAAGGAAAACAGCACTTCCATTAGAGAATGGATAGCAAGTGAGAACATTGAACATTTGGCTATCCACCTCGATCTAGATGTATTAGAACCAATGCAATTTCGTTCTTTGCTGTTTGCACAGCCAGATGGTACTGTCATTGATGCAGCACATGGAGAAATGAACCTTTCTCAGATATCTCGAATAATTCAAGATGTTGCAAAATGGACGGACATTGTTGGATTATCCATAACCGAACATCTTCCATGGGATGTAATCAATCTCCATAATTTTCTAGAATCACTTCCTGTATGGGAATAACCCTTACTATCTCAGCTACTTATCAGCGTAAGCGAGGTATCGCATAAAAAGTGGGGGGTATCCCCCCCACGAAAAAATGACAAGCAAGTATTGGGCTATTTCTACCATTGTTCCTTATTAAACGGCTGTTTAACCCAGCCTTCACTCCATGGAGAAGATTGTTCAATTGATCCAACAAGTTCTTCAAAATACCATTTCCCATCAATCTTTACGAACTTATCGGTATATTTTCCCGAAAGAACGTAAGCCTCAACCTCTTCTGGATCTTCTGGTGTAACCATAGTTAACAAACAGATTAAGTTGAATTTTCCTACTGCGTGCAATCCATCTTCGTCAATATCAATTACAGGAGCTAAGATATTATGTTGTCCCCATTTTATATCTCTACCTAAGTTATTCGCGTGTTTTCTGATTCCTTCTTTACCTCTTGCCGTACCACCTACACCAGATATACTCCATAGTCCATCAGGAACAAATAAGTCAGCCACTTTATCTCCATCATAACCTTCATCAAGACTTAATGCATAACTATACTTCAGTTTCTTAATAGCCTCAATATCTAATAATTGTTTTATACATTGTTCAAGTTCTAATTTATGATTGTCCATATTCTTTCTCCTTTAGTGTTTTATAAATCAAATATACTCATATTGTACTTATATGAATACCTCATATGAGGGATAAGAAAAGATATTAATGGCTTATAATAACTATGCTACACGGAATAGAAAATACCAGAAAGGAACTCTTTATGAATACTCCAATAATACCTAGTTTTTATTTTTCATATAAATTTTCAGATTTTGAAAACATAATAAAAAAATATGATGTAGAAAAAGTTAAATTCACCAAGGATTCCAGCCTTACTACCCCTGGTGAAATAAACAACACTGCGTACTATATAAATAGTGGAATTCTTCTTCTTTCATTAGCCCATGAAAAAGGGTTGGAAAAATCCCTAGCTTTGTTTGGACAAGGTTCAATTTTTCCGATTGGGTTAACTAATCATACCTATAAGATGGATTTTGAAATCATTCTCAGAGCTTTCTCTGATTTAGATGTTTATAAGTTCTCATACCTAACACTGCGTAAAATGGCTCATGAAAATCACGATTTAGCTATGAATCTATTAGAGCAAGATTGTGATTTTGTAAGTTATTTATTTCATGATTCAGTAAGTCAGGCATTTAATGATTGTATAACAAGACTTTGTGATGTACTTTATCTATATTTAGTTAGTACTAATGTAGTGAATAATGTTCTTGAATTATCTCAAAGCTTTTTAACGAATATTGTAGGAGCTTCAAGAGCACAAATTGAACGAGCTTTAAAAGAATTAAGGCTTAAGAAAGTTATAGAAACTTCACGTAATAAGATTACAATACTTAACGTAGATAGATTATTGGAATACTGTTCAGAGAATGTACAAAATTTTTAGTAAACATAAATATAACTTACTTATCCACGCACTGTTATTAATTTAATGATGTTATCAACAACAATACTTTAAAAAGAGATATGGAAATAACATTTTGATTTTTCCATACCTCTTTTGCTTATTTTAGGTTGCAGCGGATGCCACTTCCTCTGGTGTTCTTATACCATTAGTCCTGCTTCATACCCTTCTCGGATTCCCATGTAACCATTTTTTACACCATTTGCATCTCCGACTTTAATAATATTACATGTCAGATTTCTTAACGAATTCATTAAGCTCTCATCCGTTCTTACTCCAACTGCAATTACAACCGTATCAACATTGGAAATTGTCAACTCTTGATTATCCTTTTCAGCCTTGATATAATTTTCTCCAATTTCTGTTAGTTTTGTTGAAGTGTGAATGGTAACTCCATATTCTTCAAATCGCTTCTTCATATAGAATGTTGGCGATTCCTCTCCATCTTTCATGATTTGTGGAAGCATCTCAACAATCGTTACCTTAGAACCATTCTGACTAAGTAAATCAGCTGTTTCAGCTCCAACTAATCCCCCGCCAATTACAACTACATTTTTTCCAACCGATACTTTTCCATTTAATACATCATGCGCATTCACAACCATATCTTTATCATGTCCCTTAAAAGGTGGGATAAAAGGTTTGCTACCAGTTGCAACAATAAGTGTATCCGGTGAGTATAATTGAATTAGTTCCTCATCAGCCTCAGTATTAAGTAGTACTTGTACACCTAACTTCTTCAGTTGTTCTCTTTGCCAGTATAAGAAGCTTGTAAATTCTTCTTTTCCAATTGGAATAGCTGCTGGAATCCATTGACCACCAAGAACAGATGATTTCTCAATGAGTCTTACTTTATGTCCCTTTTCCGCTGCAACTATAGCTGCTTCGCATCCTGCTACGCCACCACCTACTACAACTACATTTTTAGGATTCTCCACTGGCGTGAGATCATATTCATCTTCCATACCAGTCAAAGGATTGACAAGACATCTGACACCGTTGCCTTTTCCGTTTTCACCTGCACACCCCTGCAAACAACCAATACAACGAATAACTTCATCGCCTCGTCCATACTGAACTTTATTCGGCATATCAGGATCTGCAAGTGATGCTCTAGCCATTGTTACCATATCTGCTTTTCCTGATACTAATAGGCTTTCAGCAATCTCCACATCGTTGATTCTGCCAACCGCAATTACAGGAGTATTTACTACACTTTTGATTGCTGCAGCATTGTCTACATATGCCGCTCTAGGAATGATAGACGGCGGGATAATCACTTGTGTACTTGCATATACCCCTTGTGAACAATGAATACAGTCAACACCCTCTTCTTCTAGCAACCTTGAAATCACTTTTGATTCTTCGATATCTAAACCACCATGCACATATTCTATAGCGGACATACGGTAGATAACTGGGTAATCCTGTCCACATTTTTCTTTAATATTCTTCACAATCTCTATAGCAAATCTTGCACGATTAGTAATAGTTCCACCGTATTCATCAAATCTTTTATTGGAAAATGGGGACATAAATGCTCCAACCAGATATCCGTGTGCACCATGAACCTCTACAGCATCAAATCCTGCTGCCTGTGCTCTTTTTGCACAATCTCCAAATTCTTCTACTAATGTGTGGATCTCATCTATTGTAAGTTCTCTCGGAATCTCTGGCATTGTCGGATCTTTTAATGCAGATGGTGCTATTGGTTGTACTCCAGTAATCGCACTACTTGTTTCTCGTCCCGCATGATAGATTTGGGCTGCGATTTTCCCGCCTGCCTCATGTATTCTAGATGTCAATTTCTTATGACTTTCGATTTGTACATCATTCCATAATCCTGGTAGTTTCACAAATCCACCTGCTGTTGGATTAACCATGTAATCCTCTGTAATAATCAATCCCCAGCCGCCTTTTGCTTTATGTTCATGATACGCTATGAATTTTTCAGTTGCCATTCCATCTGCTGTACAATAATTAGTAACCATTGCAGATACAACCATACGATTCTTAATCTCAAGTTTATTTATTTTTATTGGTTCAAATACTTTTTTCATGTCGAATCTCCATTTCTTTGACATAGGAACTTTTTGCTTCTTTAATATAGCAATATAATTGTTTTCCTTCTCCCTCATATGAGGTAAAACCATAGAAAAAGACCATTGTAAGAATTCACCTTACAATGGTCTAGCATATACATTATTATATTTTAAATATCCTCATGCACTCCAAGTGTACAATGAGCTAATAGCTTATCCAAATCAAGAATCTTAATCAGTCCTCTAGCAGTTTCTATGATGCCTTCTTTTTTAAGGATCTTTAAGGATCGCTCTAATTGGGCTTGTGACGCTCCGGCGATACTAGCTAGTTCTGTCTGCGTAAATGGAACTTTTGCTTCTTCTGGTTCAACCTTTGTTATATACAAGTAAAGAATATCGCAAATGCGACTAAGACAAGGTTCAAAGGTCTGATTAATCGAATCAAAAAACATATATCCAATAAAATCACAATTTTCCTTTAATAACTGCCCTGCTAATTTTCCATTTTCCTCTGCCATCTTGCGAAGTGTTGGATATGACATGGAATATGCCTCAACATCTGAAAATGCTTGTATCATCATTTCATATTCCATCTTATATTCATGAGTCTCAACACCCATTGGGAAAATAGTACCTGGTCCAAACAGACTCAAAGACTTTTTCCCTTGTTCATGTCCTAATGCTAGATGAATAATACCACTTTTAATATAATAGGCAGTGTTATTAATAACACCGTAGTTTGTTAAATACTCACCTTTTTTAAAACTTTTCTTGTAAACATCATATTTCAATATTACTTCGTCAAACTCATTTATATAATTAGACAGATATAGACTCGGAATGATATGCGGTGGTTGTTTGTACATGTCATAATCTCCTTTCCACATAGAACTAAATACGGTTAGGCAAATGCAAGACTCTTCTCCATTACAAAGAGTTTCGCAATTGACTTTATTCTACATGTTTATGAATATTATATCACAGGATATCTTACAAATAGTAATCTTATATAGTGGACTCTACTGTAGTGGTTTCTTCCTGCTCCAATTCCTTCAATACATTCTCAGGTATATCGTCAAAATTCTCTTCTGCAATCTGCACCTCTGTAACACCGTTTTTATCTACCTGTATTTGATAATGCTCCCTTACCTTTTTCTCTACTTCCATCAAAAGGTCTGAATGCTCTGACAAATATGTCTTAGTACTTTCCCGTCCTTGCCCTAGTTTTGCACCTTCATAAGAATACCACGAACCGCTTTTATTAATAATATCGATATCTGCTGCTAAATCAAGAATATCTCCCTCTCTAGATATTCCACTGCCATACATAATATCGAATTCTGCTTGCTTAAATGGATGAGCAATTTTATTCTTCACTACCTTTACACGTGTTCTATTACCAACACGTTCACCACCAACTTTAATTTGGTCAATCCTTCTTACATCAAGACGCACAGAGGAATAAAACTTTAGTGCACGACCTCCTGTTGTAACTTCTGGACTTCCAAACATAACACCTATCTTCTCACGAAGTTGATTAATAAAGATAACAATACACTTTGACTTACTTACAACTGGGGTCAACTTTCTAAATGCCTGTGACATCAATCTTGCCTGTAAACCAATATGAGAATCTCCCATATCTCCATCAAGCTCTGCCTTTGGTACTAAAGCTGCTACCGAATCAACTACTAGAATGTCTATCGCACCAGATCGTATCAACATCTCCGCAATTTCCAATGCCTGCTCTCCCGTATCCGGTTGCGAGATATATAGTTCATCAATATTCACGCCTATTTTCTGAGCATATTTTGGATCTAGGGCATGTTCTGCATCAATAAACGCAGCTATACTGCCTCTTTTTTGAACCTCTGCCACCATACATTCAGTAAGTTTGAATGAGGCAATCCTTCTTATTCACGTAAATTGCTTATGTGAGCCTTCTTTCTTATACTAGTTATATTAACACTAATACGCTTTTTATGTAAGGGTAATCATCGTATATTATAATCTTTGGTACTATTGTCGTAGAAGGAGCACTTCTATCTTAGTCAAATTAACAATAGATTTCATTTATTGTTTTCTTCCCACTATAATCACATGATTACTTGCTCCCATTATAGATTCTTCCCTGCAAACACTGTAATGATATTCACTCCATATATTAAATTAAGAATAGAGCCATAAGAAATCAGAAACCTGTGTAAAACAGGCACCCGAGGTTGTAATTTTTAATAAAATTATCGAAGTTTTGCTTCTTCCTCCAGATCCTTTACATCAATTCTCCGATCCTTATAATAAAACTCCATATCATGTTCATTGATCTCCCTGATTACTCTACATGGATTTCCCACTGCAATTGAATTTGCCGGAATATCGTGAATTACGACACTACCTGCTCCAATCACAGAATTTTCTCCTATCGTAACTCCAGGACAAATAGTAACTCCTGCACCAATCCAACAGTTATCCTCAACCGTTACAGGTGCGGCATACATATATTCTCTCATCTGTGGATTGATTGGATCTGTAAATAATTTTCCCTTTGCAATTCTTTTGTGCATCGTCATATCTTAATCCCTCTCTTTCCTACTTAATACATCTTGCCAAGCTTCATCGTCAAATTCTTTGTCCCTAAAATATAGTCTTCTGTCCTCTTCCGTTATCTTGCGGATTACCCTACATGGATTTCCTGCAGCAATTACCCAATCTGGAATATCCTTTGTCACCACACTTCCAGCTCCAATCACAGTATTACTTCCAATTCGTACTCCCGGACAGATAACTGTATTACCACCAATCCAAACGTTATCTCCAATAGTCACGCTGATACCATATTCATATCCACTGTTTCTTGTATCGGGATGTACTGGATGTCCCGCTGTATATATTGCCACGTTCGGTGCAGCTGACAGTTATCACCGATTGTCACCTTAGCTACATCTAAAATTGTGCAGTTATAATTAGCAAAAAAATTCTTTCCCACTTCAATATGAGTTCCATAGTCACAGTAAAAAGGAGGGTTTATAAAAGCACCATCTGATTTCCCAAGCAATTCCTTTACAATCGTTCCAATTGCATCAAAATCTGAACGATCCACAGTATTTAACTTTTGTGTCAGTACTCTTGCTTTTTTTCTGTTCTTCAAAGACCTCTTTGTCACTAATGTAGGGAAGTCCTAAATCTCTTCTTTCAATATTTGTCATTCCATTTACCACCCTTCTAGATTTTATGAAAAATTGGTTTCATATTTTCAAATGTACAAATTGTTTCAAATCCAATTTCTTTAACTTCTTTTAAAACCTCTTCAAAATGACTTACTAGCTGCCCTGGTTTATGGCTATCCGAACCTATGGTTAAAATCTCCCCTCCCAATTCTCGATATAATTTTAACATATCTCTCGAAGGTGTTAAATCATTTAATCCGTAACGGAATGAGGACGTATTAATTTCGATACCCTTTCCATCAGCGATCACCACTCTTAATATCTCCTCTACTTTATCCCTTACTAACTTAAACGGATAGTTTCCCTGCAGATCATAACGCGAAATTAAGTCAAGATGCCCTAAGACACTATAATTCTTATACCTTTTTACCACTGCAAGAAGCTCTTCATAGTAACGTTCATTATACTCCTTTTGGGTTTTTCCCTTTTGAAAATTCTGATTCCAAAATTCTTTATTCTCCACTTGATGACATGACAAAATGATGAAATCCCAAGGATATCGTTTATAGAGTGCCTCAAAATCCGGAATTGTGTGGCTCTGTACACCAAACTCCAAACCTTGTTTGATACATATCTGATTTTGAAAACGTTCCTTTAATTGTGCTATTTCTCTCACATATGAAGAATAGTTAACATTCAATATTTTATCTGCCAATTCTTCTTCCGTCTTTCCTTCCGGATCAATCTTAATTCCATAGTCAACATGATCTGTAATACAGATTTCCTTTACTCCAAGTTTTATTGCATCTATAATAACGTTTTCCATAGGATACGCACTGTCATCGCTGTAGTAAGTATGCACATGATAATCATATAACATAATGTCTCACTCCTTCGTCAAATTCTTTACCCAATTGTATTTTTTGTAATGATGATAAACCGCGCGCAGAAAATACCAGGCTACATATAAATTCTGATGTACTATCTGCCTCAGTTGTATTATAATTATAGTATTTTAAACTAGGTGATAATATCAATATTATCGCATTTTATTATAACAATCGTGTTTTTATCAAAGGATTTGTCACTAGAAAGGATATAGAAAATATGATTTGTACTGATGTGATGCAAGACGCTTCTGAAATAATTCATTATGACGAAACAGGGATACCAATCTATATTCGAAAAGGTTATTTATCCTCCTATCCGGATATGCGTGCACTCTGTCATTGGCACGAAGACATTGAATGGATCTACATTATAGAGGGTGAAATGAATTACGAAATTAATGGTAAGAAGGTTTTACTTAAGAAAAATGACTGTATTATAGTCAACTCCACACAAATGCACTTTGGATATGCAAACAAGAAACAAGATTGCTTTTTCATTTGCATTCTGTTTCACCCCTCCCTTCTTCACTTTAATGCCCACCTTTATGAAAGATATGTAAAACCTTTTATCGAGTGTTCATCTTTAGAATATATTCATTATGATTCTGCATCTTTAGAAGGAAAAAACATTTCCAAACATTTGTTAGACATATTTTCACTAAAAGAACAGGCTTTACCGGCATATGAATTCGAAGTATTGGAACACTTTATTGCAATTTGGAAAATTGTCTATATCCAGTTTCAATCTCAAATTAATCAGGAAAATGATACCTCGGACACTGATATCGTCATTCAAAAGAGAATGGTTTCCCACATATATCAGCATTATGGAGAACCACTTACACTTGAGGATATCGCTTCATCTGTCCATGTAAGTAAAAGTAAATGCTGTATTATCTTCAGAAAATACTTACAGCAGTCACCTATTGATTTCTTAAATGCCTATCGTTTGGAAGTTGCCTGCAATCTGTTAAAAAACACGGATTATACAATTACACAAATTGCAACGGCCTGTGGCTTTAATCATCTAAGCTATTTTTCAAAGATTTTTTATCGAAAGTATAATTGTAACCCAAGAGTATTTAGGATTAATAATAAGATGCCTTAGACTGCTAAAACCGCCCAGATAATGGGCGGTTTGAACTATATATGGTATATTACATCTATTAGAGGTGAACGGTTTGAACGCCAGCTAGAACTTTTAATATTTTACCAAATCCCTAATAGGTGTTGCATGAATAGACTGACTACTGCAATTGATACCCAACAGCTTAGTCCCATTAAAATTGCCTTTCCACCAGTCCTTATCATATTTACAATATCCGTATTCAGGCCAATGGCCGCCATTGCCATAATAATAAAGAATTTAGATAATTCCTTCAATGGTTTAAAATAAGAAATATCTAACCCTGCCGAAACCGAAACTGTAGTAATAATAGAAGCTAGTAAGAAGAACAACACAAAGAAAGGAAAGACCTTCTTTAATTGAAAACTACTTTCTGCACCATTTTCATCAGATTTTTTGGTCTTCATAGTTCTCCAAAAAGCCAACGCCATAGTAATTGGGATAATTGCTAATGTACGAGTAAGCTTTACAATAGTTGCCACATTTAATGTGTTGGCTTCTGGATGCATTCCAACCCACGCCTCTGCAGTTGCTGTAACCGAAGAAGTATCATTCACTGCCGTTCCAGCAAATAATCCAAACCCAGTATCGGAAAGTCCAAGCATACTTCCTAAAGTAGGAAACACCAATGCTGCAATTACATTAAACAAAAAGATAACCGAGATAGACTGCGCTATTTCTTTATCATCGGCATTAATAACTGGTGCTGTTGCAGCAATAGCAGACCCACCGCAAATAGAAGATCCTACTCCAATTAGGGTAGATACATTCGCTGGCATGTGTAAAATCTTATGCAACAGAAACGACACAATTAATGAAACACTAATTGTAGATAGAATAATTGGTAGCGAAGTAACGCCTACCTTCGCAATTTCAGATAAATTCAGACCAAATCCTAGCAAAATAACAGCATACTGTAAAATCTTCTTAGAAGTATATTTAATTCCTTGCTCGGTCGTTTTCTTCTCTCGATAAAATAATGTAATAATCATTCCAAGTAAAATTGCAAATACCGGACCACCAATTACAGGGAAACGTTGTCCTAAAAACCAACACGGTATGGCAATTACCATGCATAAAATTACTCCTGGTGCCATTTTATTAATCTCTTTCATATTGAATCTCCTCATCTGTAGTTGTTAGAACTTTTATTTCTGCTTTATCCTAGATTATTCATCTAGTTTCTACTAATGGTGCTTCGAACCGCATTGTTA
>JAHZFJ010000048.1 GCA_019421365.1 Lachnospiraceae bacterium | reverse complement strand
GAGCTGCATAAATTTTATACTCTAGTGTTACAATTTCGCTTGACTAGAACAATGTAAAGTAGAGTATGAAGAAGGAATTACAGAATGTAAACAGTGTAAGGTACCATTAGGGACAAATATGGATGAGAATGACGTAGATGATAATTCGGATGTAAAGGCTATTAAGCCAGTCAAATTAACTTCGGTCGCTAACGAGATAGATGCGAAGATGTTACTATCGTATCTTCAAAGTTATGGTATATCTTGTTATAAGAAAGATGTAAAGATCGGTGGATATATGAATCTATATATGGGATATTCTATTTTTGGTGAGGATATCTATGTAGATGAAGAAGAATATGATATCGCGGTGGATTTACTCCAAAGTATGGAGGATAAGGATTTAGAAGAATGTAAGGAGGATTACAATCAACAGGGAAACGATATAACATATAGCGAAAAGATACCATTTTATAAGAGAAAAGTTTTAGTAGCAAGGGTTATATTGGTTTTAGCTGTAATTAGTTCAGTGTTATGGATTGTGATTAATCTTTGATAAGATATGAATTGTAAGCAAAAACTTATATGTTGATAAATATAGAATACGATTAAAAATGAGAATAAGAATGAAAAAGGAGATCCTGTTAGGAATTACAACTAATATCGTAATGCCTAACGGGATTTTTTGTATTTATAATTACTGCGGTATTGCTGTAACGATACTATTAAGTAATTTTGGCTGATTATATAAGAGAGAATTGGTGGAGCCCGTAAGTACAAAGAAACGCATAATGTATAACGATTAAGTAATCATGCCTAAAAATATAAATGATAAGTGTATAAATTGACAAAAATGTCATACAAATACTTTTTCTATTGAAATGTATTTGTATATATGTTACTATAATGACATGATAACTGGAAACGGTACCGATAAGGTTACCGATAACGTTACTATCAGATGTTTTTTGGAGAAGGAACACCTATTGTTACGGAACTAATTGGCATAGTCCCAGGTATCATTACACATTTTAAAAGGGGATAGAAACGTCACGAAGTAAAAACCTGTTTTGAAAGGTGTTAAAACAAAAAGAGGGTAAGCAGAAAGGAATGGTGTTATTATGAAAAAATCTAAAAAAGTCGTAGCTCTACTTCTTGCAACGGTTATGATTGGTAGCTTGTTCACAGGATGTGGAAAGAAAAATGAAGCAAATGACAAAGATTCGACTAAAGAGACAACCAACACAGAAGAAACAACTACAACTGACGATGGTAGTACTGATACAGCAGATGCAGATACATCAACTGAAAAAGTTGATTCTATCTACTTCTTGAACTTCAAACCTGAAATTGCAGAAGTTTATGAAAAGATAGCAAAAGATTATGAAGCAGAAACTGGTATTAAAGTAAAAGTAAATACAGCAGCAGCTGGTACATATGAAACAACATTAAAATCAGAAATCGCTAAAAAAGATGCACCAACAATTTTCCAAATCAATGGACCTGTTGGTTTCCAAAATTGGAAAGACTATAGCGCTGATTTAAAAGATTCAGATTTATATTCACATTTAACAGATAAGAGTTTAGCAGTAACTGAAGGTGAAGGCGTATATGGTATTCCTTATGCGGTAGAAGGTTATGGTATTATCTATAACAATGCTATTATGGATAAATATTTTGCTTTAACTGATAGAGCAACTACAGTTGCATCAATGGCAGAAATCAATAACTTCGCTACATTAAAAGCAGTAGTTGAAGATATGCAAGCAAGAAAAGCTGATCTTGGTATCGATGGCGTATTTGCATCTACTTCTATGGCAGCTGGTGAACAATGGAGATGGCAAACTCATTTAGCAAACTTACCACTTTACTATGAATTCAAAGACAATACAGCTTTCGATAACACTGTATTAGCAGGTCTTGCAGCTAACGAAATTGAATTCAAATATGCTGAAAACTTCAAAAATGTATTCGATTTATATACAAATAATTCAAGTGCAGAAAAAGGATTACTAGGAGCTAAAACAGTTAATGACTCTATGGCAGATTTCGCTTTAGGAAAATGTGCTATGGTTCAAAACGGTAACTGGGCTTGGACACAAATTAACGATGTAGATGGAAACACAGTTAGCGAAAATGATATCAAGTTCATGCCAATCTACACAGGAGTAGCTGGAGAAGAAACCCAAGGTTTATGTGTTGGTACTGAAAACTATTTTGCAATTAACAGCCAAGTATCAGAAGCTAAACAACAAGCTTCTATGGATTTCTTAAACTGGTTATTCACAAGTGATACTGGTAAAGCATATGTAACAAACGATTTAGGTTTCATCGCTCCATTTGATTCATTTACTGATGCTGAAAAACCAAGTGATCCATTATCAAAAGAAGTTTTAGCTTGGATGGAAAAAGATACTACATCTGTAGTTTGGACATTTGCAGCATTCCCAAGTGAAGATTTCAAGAACGCTTTTGGTGACGCTTTACTTGAATATGTTCAAGGTGGAATGGAATGGGATCAAGTAGTAACAGTTGTTACGGATTCTTGGAAATCTGAAAGATCTAAATAAGATATAACAAGGCGAGTTAAGGTTGTTTTCTAAGAATTATTAAAATAACATATAGTTATTATGTAGTAAGCAGGGTGAGTGTGGTTAAATCCTCACTCACCCTTTCTATAACAGTAACCTACAGTTATAATGGAAAAGGCAATTCTATAACTTCAATTATAAAAGGACAGGAGAGAGGAATATGCACAAAAATTTGAAAAAATACTTTCCGATTTTTGCATTACCCACACTAATAGCATTTACTATAGCATTTATAATACCGTTTGTTATGGGTATTTATCTATCATTCACTGAATTTCGAACAGTAAATGATGCAAAATGGGTAGGTTTAAGCAACTATGTAGCGGCATTCCAGAATAAAGATTTTTTAAATGCATTGGTATTTACAGCAGCATTTACCGTAGTATCAGTAATAACAGTAAATATATTTGCCTTCACGTTAGCGTCATTGTTAACAAGAGGAAAGAGAGGGACTAACTTATTCCGTACTGTATTCTTCATGCCAAACTTAATTGGTGGTATTGTATTAGGTTATATCTGGCAGTTGATCTTAAACGGAATTCTATATAAATTCGGAGTAACATTAACATTTGCACCCAAATATGGATTCTGGGGACTTGTCATCTTAATGAATTGGCAGTTAATTGGTTATATGATGATCATCTATATTGCGGGAATTCAAAATATTCCAAAAGATCTTATAGAGGCATCTAAAATTGATGGAGCGAATAAAAAACAAATTCTTAAAAACGTTACGATTCCATTAATAATGCCTTCTATAACTATATGTTTATTCCTTACATTATCAAATTCATTTAAATTGTTTGATCAAAACCTTGCATTGACAGCGGGAGCACCATCAAAGAAAACAGCGATGTTAGCTCTTGATATCTATAATACATTCTATGGTAAAGTAGGTTATGAAGGTGTAGGTCAGGCAAAAGCAGTAATCTTCTTTATCCTTGTTGTTGCCATTGCATTAATTCAATTAAGAGCAACTAGAAAGAAGGAGGTTGAGAACTAATGAAAGCGAAACGTAAAACATCAGACGTAGTCATTTTTGTCATTCTTATAATATTAGCAATTGCTTTCTTAGCACCAATTTTTATTGTATTAATGAACTCTTTTAAAGGGAAGTTCTTTATTAGTGATGCGCCATTTGCATTCCCTAATAAACAAACATTCGTTAATTTTGAGAACTATACAAGTGGTATAGAAAAAACAAACTTCTTAAGTGCTACAGGTTGGTCGCTATTTATAACTGTATTTTCGGTAGGATTTATTGTTTTATTAACAGCTATGACGGCATGGTATATTACTAGAGTTAAGAGTAGATTTTCTAATTTACTTTACTATTTATTCGTATTCTCTATGATCGTACCTTTCCAAATGGTTATGTTTACAATGACTAAAGTAGCTAACGTTTTAAGTTTAGATAATCCAGTTGGTATTATCGTTATATATGTCGGATTTGGTGCGGGGCTTTCTGTATTCATGTTCTGTGGTTTTGTTAAATCGGTTCCAATTGAGATAGAAGAAGCGGCTATGATGGACGGTTGCAATCCGATTCGTACGTATTTCTTCGTGGTATTACCGATACTAAAACCAATTTCAGTAACAGTAGCAATCCTTAATGTAATGTGGATTTGGAACGATTATCTACTACCATACCTTGTAATCGGTTCAGACTATAAGACGATTCCTATTGCAATTCAGTATCTTAAAGGTGGGTACGGTTCAATCGATATGGGTGCAATGATGGCTATGCTAGTATTAGCAATTATACCGATTGTTGTGTTTTATCTAGTATGTCAAAAACATATTATTGAAGGTGTAACAAGTGGAGCAGTAAAAGGTTAATCAATACCTAATGGCTGAACAGTTATAAGTAAAAATGTAGTATTGAGAGGATGACGTTAATGAGAGCAAGTGGAATTTTACTACCGATTACCTCTTTGCCATCAGCATATGGGATTGGTACTTTTTCTAAAGAAGCATATGCATTTGTAGATTTCTTAGAAAAGGCAAGACAGAAGTATTGGCAAGTGTTGCCTTTTGGGTCAACGGGTTATGGTGATTCTCCATATCAATCGTTCTCTACATTCGCAGGTAATCCTTACTTTATAGATTTAGAAACACTTATTAGTGAGGGATTACTTACCGAGACAGAATGTGAAAATGTTGCTTATGGTGATCGAGTAGAGGAAGTTGATTACTATAAAATCTATCATTCAAGATTTCAATTATTAAAATTAGCATATGAAAGATTTCGTCTGCATACAAATGAGAATTTTGAATTATTTTGTAAAGAGCATGAATCGTGGTTAAATGATTATAGTTTATTCATGGCTGTTAAGAATTATTTTGGAGATAAAGGTATCGATGAGTGGGAGGAAGACATACGTATTCGTAAGCAAGAAGCGTTAGTGAAATATGAAGAAATCTTAGCTGATGATATCGTATTCTATAAATTTATACAATATAAGTTCTTTGAGCAATGGAATTCGCTAAAGGAGTATGCGAATAATAAAGGGATTAAAATAATAGGGGATATTCCTATCTATGTGGCCTATGATAGTGCAGATACTTGGGCAAATAAGGAATTATTCAAGTTTGATGAAGCTGGAAAACCAATCGCTGTTGCAGGTTGTCCACCAGATAGTTTCTCCGCTACTGGGCAGTTATGGGGCAATCCGTTATATGATTGGGAATATCACAAATCAACAGGTTATGAATGGTGGATTAGAAGAATTGCATTCTGCTTTAAGTTGTATGATGTTGTTCGAGTTGACCATTTTAGAGGATTTGATGAATATTATGCCATACCATACGGAGCAAAAGATGCGGTTATTGGTAAGTGGGAAAAAGGACCAGGCATTGATATATTTGAACATATTAAACGGGCACTAGGTGATGTTGATATCATAGCAGAAGATTTGGGATTCCTTACAGATTCTTCAAGACAACTAGTAGCAGATTGTGGATACCCTGGAATGAAGATTATTCAATTCGCTTTTGATTCAAGAGAAGAGAGTGACTATTTGCCACATAATTATAGTAGGAATTGTGTCGTATATACAGGAACACATGACAATGATACAATTATAGGTTGGTATAATACACTCTGTGAAGAAGATAAAGAGTATGCGACCTCATATGTTAATAATCATAATTCTAAACTTGAAGAGATTCACTGGGATTTTATTAAGTTTACTTTGGCAAGTGTAGCTGATCTAGCTATCATACCAATGCAAGATTATCTAGGACTGGGATCAGAAGCACGTATTAATACTCCATCTACCCTTGGCGGTAATTGGGTTTGGAGAATGAAAAAAGATGATATTGATATGAATTTGGCAGAAAAAATCTGCTATATAACCAAGCTTTACGGCAGGTAAATATTGAAGTGTAGAGCGTATATGGAATATCTTGCATATTTTTAAGATTGTTGCTATAATTTCAGATATACTGAGAAGAGTTGACAAAATATACCTAAATTAGCAGAGGCAATTACCAAATACAAATATCAGCAAAGGAAGGATATTATGGGTACTATCACAATAAAAGATGTAGCAAAACTTTGTGGTGTAGGTGTCAGCACTGTATCGAGAGCGATTAATAATCATCCAGATATCAATGAAGAGACAAAGACCAAGATTATGAAGATAATTAAAGAAAACAATTACATACCTAATAATAGTGCACGAAATTTGAAACGTTCGAATTCAAAGATGATTGCAGTATTAATTAAAGGTATAAGTAATCCATTCTTTAGTAAGATGATTAAGGTAATCGAAGAAGAAACGCAAGAGAGAAAGTATTCTTTCCTTCTACATAGAGTTGAGGAAAGAGACGATGAAATTGATGTTGCACTAGAATTAGTGAAAGAAAAGAAGTTACGTGGGATAATATTTCTA
Source organism: Lachnospiraceae bacterium (assembly GCA_019421365.1). GTDB lineage: Bacteria > Bacillota > Clostridia > Lachnospirales > Lachnospiraceae > Anaerosporobacter. The sequence goes on along the minus strand of JAHZFJ010000048.1, from coordinate 12,104 downwards.
GGAGGATTTTTCACACATTCTGAAGAAAAGTTATCTCAGCTAGATATTCCGTATGTTTTATGTACGGTTGGAATTACAGGAAAGTGGAGCAAAGAATTATGCTCTTTTGTCGCTGTAGATGACTTTAAAGAAAGTTATAAGATTGTTGATTATCTATGTAAGATCGGTCACAAGCGTATTGCTATTATAACAACGAGTTTAGATGATACTAGTATTGGTCTTATTCGTTATAAAGGATATCTACAGGCGCTAAGGGATAATAATATTGAACCAGATATGAATTTAGTTAGAAGTATGAAAGATGACATTGAAACCTTCACTATGGACAATGGTTATGTGGTTATGAAGGAACTATTAGAGTCAGGTGAAGATTTTACAGCTGTTTTTGCTATATCGGATAGTATCGCAATAGGTGCAAGTAAGGCGATTCTGAACGCTGGTAAATCAGTACCTGATGACTACTCTGTTGCTGGATTTGATGGTCTTGATATTGCATCCTACTATAATCCAACAATTACAACAATAAGGCAGCCTGTTGATGAGATAGCTAAGGAAGCAGTTACTATATTATTTGACGTAATTAAGAAAAAAGCAGATCATCAGATGTGTGTATTTCCAGGTGAATTGATCATTGGGCAATCGACAAAGATGATTTAATTAGAGCATGCTATATAATAATAACTTGAAAGAGAGTTATGTTATATAGCATTATTTATTGTAATTGTGTTTTTTGTGTGAATAAAGTGAAATATATTGCAACAAATTACTTATTGTATTAGAATAGAAAAGTATGACTATACACTAGTAAGGAAAGTAATTGGAGGATTCTGTTACATACAAAATCTCCAGATAATAGAAAGGAGTAAGTTTTTATATGAGAAAAATAACAAAATATATGGCACTGTTGCTAGTTGCTACAATGGCTTTAGCAGGTTGTTCTAAGAAAGATAATAATGTAGCAACTTCTTCAGGGGGGCAATTAGATGCACCTAAAGCTGGAGACACAGTGGCAGAAATCGTTGTTAAGGACTTTGGTTCTATCAAAGTTAAATTCTTCGGTGATAAAGCACCTAAAGCAGTAGAGAACTTTGTAACACATGCAAAAGAAGGATATTACGATGGACTAACATTTCATAGGATTATCAGTGATTTCATGATTCAAGGTGGAGATCCTGAAGGTACAGGAATGGGTGGAGAAAGTATCTGGGGAGAGAATTTTGAAGATGAATTCTCAGATGATTTACTTCCTTTAAGAGGAGCATTATGTATGGCTAATGCTGGTAGCAATACAAATGGAAGTCAATTCTTCATTGTACAAGCAAATCCTTTTGTACAAGAAGAAGTTGAACAAGCATTAACGTATAATGGATATGAATTAGGAGAAACATACCTGGACTCTTTTAAGACATTTATGAAAGCTGCTTATGGTATGGACCTTGGTGATGAACAAGCAAAGCTTTATATGGAGCAAGGCGGAACTCCTTGGCTGTTCGAAGCACATACTGTATTTGGACAAATCTATGACGATGCAAGTTATGATGTACTAGATGCAATAGCGAATGTAGAAAAAACTGATGAACAAAATGGTATTCCAGCTAACGATGTAATTATCGAAACAATCAAGATATCAGAGTATAAGTAATAATTGTTATTACTTGATGAAGGAAATTGTAAATAGAAAGAAGATGTACTTGTTTGATTCGGTACATCTTCTTTTTGATTTTATTGCTCTTATCAATTATAATGAAATAAACTAATAATTTCACATATTATACATAAAATTTTGCTATTATAAGATAAAGAGGGTAACAATAATGTGTACTTCATCTCTGTAGGTTCATTTGATAAAATACAAATGAGCAAAGTGAAATAGTAATGAATTTGTTAGAAAGGATATGTGTTCACAAAAGCAATTTCATGTGATACATATAGGGAGGTTTGTATGGAAAATTTAAAAATACTTGTCGTTGATGATGAAAGTAGAATGAGAAAGCTAGTTGGTGATTTTCTCACCAAAAAAGGTTATGAAGTTATAGAAGCAGAAAATGGAGAGCAAGCAGTTGACTTATTCTTTCAAAACAAGAATATAGCTCTTATTATTCTTGATGTTATGATGCCTAAGATGGACGGCTGGCAGGTATGCCGCGAGATTCGTCAGTACTCTAAAGTGCCGATTATTATGCTTACAGCTAAGAGTGACGAAAAAGATGAGTTACTTGGATTTGAATTAGGAGTTGATGAATATATATCTAAGCCATTTAGTCCAAAGATACTTGTAGCAAGGGTAGAAGCCATATTAAGACGTGCTAATGTGGTAGAAGATGTTTTATCTATCGGAGGGATTTTGCTTGACTTAGAAGCCCATCTAGTAAAGATTGATGGTGAGCCAGTTGATTTGAGTTATAAAGAGTTCGAACTCTTAACATACTTTGTTAAGAATAAAGGTGTTGCTTTATCAAGAGAAAAGATACTCAATAATGTTTGGAACTATGATTATTTTGGAGATGCTAGAACGATTGATACTCATGTAAAGAAATTAAGAAGCAAATTAGGAGATAAGGGGGATTATATTAAAACAATTTGGGGAATGGGTTATAAATTAGAGGTGAGTGAATGAAACATTCAATAAAGTTCAAGATTACAGGTCTTATCACCATTCTAGTTATTGCGGTTGTCTTACTTTGTTGGGGAATGAATAAAACCTTTTTGGCAGATTTTTATCAATATAATAAGGTCAAGAAGTTAGAAGATACGTATAATAAGGTTCAGATGATTTATAAAACAGTTGAAGAGAAGACAAAAGATAATTTAGATGATACAGAGATTTTAGATACGAAAAATCTGTCGTTAGAGAGGTTAGGAACAAATAACAATATTAATATATATGTGTTTAGCAATGATATTAAGTATTCAGTAAATATTTTCGGACAGACAACAGTAAATTTTCCAACAGATTATCCGGTGAGTCAAAGTATCATTGATCAACAAAGGGAACAGTTATCAAGTCGTGTAGAGACCTACCTATTTGGACAAAATACCAAAGGTAGTGTAATGAGAAAACTGTCAGGAACAAAGAATTATGGAATATACAAAGTTTATGATGAAAGAATGGAGTCATATTACATTGAATTGTTTGGTTCCCTAGAAAATGGATATTATGTTTATCTACGTTCCAACTTTGAGAGTATACAAGAGAGTGTTCTTATTGCAAATAAATTCCTTGCATATGTAGGTGTTATAGGTGCACTTTTAGGAGTTTTAATAGCGCTATTTGTTAGTAATTCTATAACAAAACCCATTCATCAGTTGTCGGGAATCGCTAAGAAGATGGCTAATTTAGATTTTGATGTGAAATATTCAGTTAACACACAGGATGAAATAGGAGAGCTAGGTACGAGTATTAACACGTTGTCAGAAAAATTAGAACAGACGATTTCGGAATTAAAGAGTGCTAACAATGAGCTGAAGTCTGATATCCAAAGTAAAATCCAAATTGATGAGATGAGAAAAGAATTCTTATCTAATGTAACACATGAATTGAAAACACCGATTGCACTAATTCAGGGATACGCGGAAGGTTTATTAGACAATATAAACGATGATGAAGAAAGCCGTAACTTCTACTGTGAAGTAATCATTGATGAAGCGTCTAAGATGAATGTGATGGTAAAACGTCTACTAAGCTTAAATCAAATTGAATTTGGTAAAAATCAAGCCACTATTGAACGTTTTGATATAGTTGCACTTATTAATGGAGTTATTAACTCAACAAATATCTTAGCACAGAAGAAAGAAGCTAAAGTATTATTCAATGAGACTGACCCAATTGATGTATGGGCAGATGAATATATGATAGAAGAAGTAATAACGAACTACGTAAGCAATGCATTGAATCATATTGCTTATGATAAGGTGATTGAAATTAAGTTACATCAGAAACAAGATTGTATACGTGTTTCGGTATTTAATACAGGTGATCCTATACCAGAAGAAGATATAGATAAGATATGGATTAAGTTCTATAAAGTAGATAAAGCTAGAACGAGAGAATATGGTGGTAATGGAATCGGATTATCTATTGTAAAAGCTATTATGGCATCCCATAATAAAGAGTGTGGCGTTATTAATCATCAAAACGGTGTGGAGTTCTGGTTTGAATTAGATACGAAGATCTAAGGTAAGAAGATATAAAAGAGCAATAATTATAAAAAAAGACAATTTAAGTTCCTTATGTATTAATTATGATATAAAATCAATAGTTAATACATGAGGAATCATTAGATTGTTTTTTTGTCTATAAAAGAAAAAATAGGTAAAACAATGCATTGAAATTTCTCTCATAACTTGTTAATATAGTAATAATATAAAGTAATGATATTGTTTCTATTCATTTATTCTTTATTTTGGGGATAGGAGTAGTAACAAGATACTTACGAAGATTAAATGAAATCTATAGTTACAATAGATAGAGATGGAGGAGACGCAATGAAGAAGAAAATCTGTTTACTTGCGATTATGTCGGTATCAATAATGCTCTTATCAGCGTGTTCAAGTACGAAAACATTAAAAGATGAGAATAATGCAATAGTTGCACAGTACATAGCGGGAAGTGTATTAAAGTTTGATAAGTATTACAGTGATGGATTGGTATATCCATATCAAAGACCATCATCTGACAATAATGTGGTAGCAGAACCCGTACAAATGGTACAAACTGCTAGCGTAAATAAGAAAGAAGATACTATTAATAATGACAAAGTTATTAATAATGACAATGCTAAGAAACAAGAAGATACAAAGGAAACATATAGTGAATTGTCGGATATCTATCAGAATAAAAATCTAACAGTAGATTTTAAAAAGTTTACAACTACATCGAGCTACTCAGGAGACTATAGTGAGCAAGCTTTTAATGTTGAAGCAAAATCAGGAAATCAATTGGTAATATTAGAATTCAATATTAAAAACAATAGCAAGAAAAAGCAAACAGTTAACCTGGTTCGTTCGGGAATATCTTATGAATTGAAGGTTGGAGATGAAGTATATTATCCGATTTTATCAATTGTTTCTAATGATATTCAGTATTTTAGTTCAACGATTGCTGCGGGGAAATCAAAGAATGCAGTATTGATATTTGAATTACCTCAAAAAACAAAAATTAATAATACAACTTTAACAGTAACTAATATTGACAATGTTAGCCAAGTTACGGTAAAATAAAGGGATTGATATTAGGGGAGTAGTTAAATATCGGAATATGTTTTATTAAAGGAGTAAAGTGCAATGAGCTTTATTGAGAAGAAAAGAACAAAATTTTTAGCTTTACCGATATGTTTTACAACATACACAATTATGGATGAAAAAATCACAATCAAAAGCGGATTTTTAAGCATTACAGAAGATGACGCATATATGTATAAGATTCAAGATGTACGTTTGAAAAAGAGCTTTTTAGAAAGAATATTCAAAATCGGTACAGTGATCTGTTACACAGGCGATACGACACATCCGGAGCTAGAACTTGTTCATATTAAACATGCTGCAGAGATTAAAGATTATATTATGGTAGCATCTGAAGAAGCAAGACGTAAGAGAAGAACCATGCATACCTTAGATATAGATGTTAGTGAAATGGATGAAGAAAGTAACGAATAAATATGAGATAAGCCTCCTTGTGTTTGAGAGTCAGACACTTGGGGGTTTTTTATTATAGAACTTTAATTGTCTTCCTATTAAGTTAGTGTAAACTTTGTATATGTTTGTTCTTATTATAAAAGTGGATAAATTTGCACATAACATGGATGTAAGTACAAATAAAACTCCTCTTTATCACAGTATAATGATGCTATCAATGTAGTAGCAACGAAATTAAGAATGAAAACTAGGAGGATTACATAATGTCGAAAAAGATAACTGTAGCAATTGCTGGATTAGGAAATCGTGGAAAAGATGCCTATGCCAGTAAACAGAAGTTATTTCCTGATATGATGGAAATTGTAGCAATTGCGGATATAGATCCAGACAAAGTAGAAGAAGTTGCAAAGGAATATAATATAAAACCAGAATTTTGTTTTACTAGCGCAGAAGAGATGATGGAGCAAGAACAATTAGCTGATGCCTTATTCTTATGTACGCAAGACAGACAACATGTTAGACATGCCATTCCTGCATTACGTAAGGGTTATGATATTTTACTAGAGAAGCCGGTATCACCTGATTTAGATGAATGTAGAGAGATTATTAAAGTTGCAAAAGAGTGTAAACGTAAAGTAGTCGTTTGTCATGTGCTCAGGTATACACCATATTATATGAAACTTAAGGAGATTCTAGATTCGAAAGTAATAGGAGACATCATATCTATTCAAGCCAGTGAGAGCGTAGGTTACTATCATCAAGCTCATAGTTTTGTAAGAGGTAACTGGAGAAATTCAGATGAAACAAGTCCGATGATTCTTCAAAAATGTTGTCATGATATGGATATTCTATTATGGCTAGCAGGAAAAGGATGTAAATCCGTTTCCTCATATGGTAGTCTGAATTATTTTAAAGAGGAAAACGCACCAGAAGGAGCAGCTCTTCGTTGCCTTGATGGATGTAAAGTAAAGGATTGTTGCCCATATGACGCAGAAAAAATCTATATAACAGAAAAGCCTTTTGGCGTAGCACAAGGAAATACTCGTTGGCCCAATAATGTTTTAGCGCTTCATCCATCAGTAGAAACAATTACAGAAGCGTTAAAGACAGGACCATACGGAAGATGTGTATTCCACTGTGATAACAATGTAGTGGATCATCAGGTTGTTAATTTATTAATGGAGGATAACACGACAGTAAACTTCACTATGTGCGCGTTTACAAAAGACAATGTTAGAGATATTAAAATCATGGGTACAATTGGTGAAATAGTAGGAAATATGGAAAGTAACTTGATACACATCACACCATTTGGCAAGGCAACAGAGACGATTGATGTAACCAAATATATGAGTATATCGTCTGGACACGGTGGTGGTGATGAAGGAATTGTTAAAGAATTTCTTGAGCTTCTAATTGAGAACAAAGAGCAAAATGAAAATGGCTCTATCACAACATTAGATAAATCTGTAGAGAGCCATTATATTGCCTTGGGAGCAGAACGTTCAAGGTTAGAAGGTGGACGCCCTGTCACTATTGATGAAATGCGTGGAGTTTAAAAACTCTTTATTGATAGAGCATATTCTGTTGGAGTCATATGATTAATCTTCTTGAATTTCTTTGAAAAGTAGTGAATACTATCAAATCCTAGAAGAGAGGATATTTCCGTGAAGTTCATGCTTTCGTTACGAATATATTCCTTAGCCGTTTCCATCTTCATACGGTTGAAATGTTCGATTACACCATGGCCGAATTCTTTAAGAAATACATCTTGTAACCTTGATTTGCCAACCATGGTATGCTGACAAATATCTTTAACTGTTAATTTGTTGTTTATATTTTGTTCCATATAGCTTAATACTGAGCAAAGAATAACGTTTCTATTATTCTTTTGTTTGATCGAGACATCTCTATCACTTTTAGTGTAGGAGGTGTCTCTTCTATGTAAATCGATTAATAAACGTTCTAGGTTATGTTTGATAATTTGGAAAGAGCCAAATGGAGCATTTGGATTTTTAATCATCTCCTCAACGCTAGGAATATTGATGGCACTTAGATATGCATCTTTACTCTCAACAATAATTTGAGAAATTAGCTTTTTCTCATCCTCATTAAGTGTATATTGCTTCTCTCCAAAAAACTTCATTGAATCTGACTTGGAAGTGAAAGACATTGCAACTAGATTAGGCGCCTTATTCCCAAGTGCACGAATAGCATGAAACTCCATTGGTTTATGAAAAATAAGCATCCCGCTATCTATAGTATAAACGGCGTTATCAGTTGTGACTTCAACAGTACCTTTATCTACATAAAGAAATTCCCAAAAATCATGTCGCTCTCCAAGAAATTCAAAACCGATCCCATATTCGAAATAGTGAATGGTAATAATGGAATTAATTATGATTTCGTATTGTAGAGAAGTCGGTTTATAAGCAGAGTTACTAGACATAGTTATTAAACCACCTTTCTGTTAAAAGTAAACGTATCGGAGTTCCAAAATACTGGATAATAGAATAAATATACTGGACAATATAATAAATACATTATAACAGAATCTCTATACAATTACTATATTATCAAAGGCGATATTAATTAGGCAAGAAGATAGAGACATACTATTGAGCCAATTAATATCGCTATTTTTTTACTAAAAAAATATAGTTCTAGGAGGAGTGACTTGTATGAAGAAAATTATTGCTCTTATTTGTAGTGCTGTTTTGGTACTAAGTTTAGCAGCATGTGGAGGCAACGGTAACAATACTGGCAAAGGAATAGAAGAGACATCATCTGAAGGTAATGATACTTCTACAAAGGAAGTGACATTAAGTCTAGGTTACTGGGATACGAATCAAAAAGATACGATGGAAAAAGTAACAGCAGCTTTTACAGAGAAATATCCTAATATTAAAGTGGAATTGGAGTATACTCCATATAAGGGTTCAGAATACTGGACAAAACTTGAAGCTTCTGCTACAGGTGGTACTGCACCAGATGTATTTTGGATGAATGGATTACATATTGAAGTGTATGTCGAGGGTGAAATGCTTTTACCATTAGATACTGCACTAAAAGATCAAGGTATTGATATAGCAAGTGAGTTCCCTAAAACATTAGGAGAACTTTATAGCCATGACGGGGTACAATACGGAGTACCAAAAGATTTTGATACGAATGCTGTATGGTATAACAAGGAGATTTTTGATAATGCGGGAGTAGCATACCCAACCGATGATTGGACATGGGATGATATGGTTAATATAGCTAAACAACTAACAGATTCAAACAGTGAAATTTATGGTATTGCAGCACCAATTGACTGTCAGACTGATTATTATAATACAGTATTTGCCGCAGGAGGATATGTATTGAATGATGATAAGACGGCATCTGGATATACATTACCAGGCACAATAAAAGGAATTCAAAGTTGGATAGATTTAATTAATGAGGGGATTTCTCCTACAGCTGGACAGTTAACAGATACATCCGCAGATGCATACTTTGAGTCAGGAAAATTAGCTATGGTTTGGGCGGGATCTTATATGACAGCAGAATATCTTGGTAATGAATTAATAGCTGATAAAATTAATCTTGTAGAGACTCCAAGTTTCGAAGGTAAGAAGGGAAATGTTATCAATGGTCTTGCATATTGTGCATATGCAAAGTCAAAACATCCAAAAGAAGCTGCCCAATTAGCAGTATTCCTTGGTTCAGATGAAGCTCAGAAGATCCAAGGAGAAGCTGGTGCAGTTATCTCAGCAAAAACAAATGCGCAGCAGTATTTTGCTGAGGCCCAACCACAGATAAACTTGAAAGCTTATACTAATCAAGCAGATATCGCAGGATTATTCCCATGTAGTTTGGTGTCTAGCGAATTATTGGACATTGAAGCACAATATTTAGCAGAAGCATATGCAGGTGATATGACCGTAGAAGAAGCGTGTAAGAAGATAGCAGAAGAAGTGGATCCATTACTACAAAAAGCCTACGGAAAATAAAAGTACGAATATGTTTAAAGGGCGTGGCATATCCATAGCCCTTTAAGTCTTGAGTAAGAAGGAGGAGCCCTATGAGTAAAATAAGATCAATAAATAAGAAAAAACATAAGGATTGGATCTGTGCTTATCTGCTAATAGCGCCTGTTTTTCTGGGATTAATAGTATTTTATATTTATCCATTCTTTCAAAGCTTTTACAATAGTTTTTTAGAGGTGGGTAGATTTGGAAAATCGTCTTGGGGCGGTATGATAAACTATAAGACCTTGTTTCAAGATAAAGAATTTATTAAATCTTTAATGAATACGCTTTATTATATTATTTTAACCGTACCAGTGGGAATCTGTCTCTCTTTAATATTAGCAGCTCTGCTAAATAGTAAGATTCGAGGAAAATCATTTTATCGTGTGATATATTTTCTACCTTCTGTAACAATGAGTACTGCTACAGCACTTGTTTGGAAATGGATTTACAATGGAGATTTCGGAATGCTCAATGGAATATTAAATATCTTTGGGATAACAGGAAAGAGTTGGCTTACAGATAACTCTACAGCATTAATCGCTGTGGCAGTTGTGGGAATATGGATGAGCTTTGGATACAATATGATAATTCTATTAGCGGGAATGCAAGGGATATCTAGATCTTATTATGAAGCGGCTTCTATTGATGGAGCAGGTGGAATAAGACAGTTTTACAAGATTACAGTACCTTTAGTAACTCCGACCATATTTTTTGTGATGATAACTTCATTGATTAGCGGATTTCAAGTATTTGATATTGTATATATGATGATAGGAAAGTCATCAACTGCCTATAATGCAACACAAACTATTGTACGTATGTACTATATGAATGCCTTTGACTATGCCAATAAAGGGTATGCATCAGCAATTGCCATGGTGATATTTGTGGTTATTATGATCATTACGGTAATTCAGATGAGACTTCAGAAAAAGTGGGTTAATTACGAATAAGAGAGGAGAAGTACCATGAAATCAAAGAAAATAAAATGTAGTAAATTTATAATACATATTGTTTTAATATTGGGAATTGGGCTCACAGTTCTTCCATTTGCATGGATGATACTAACCTCTTTTAAGACGGCGGGAGAGTCTGTACAGATGCCACCTGTCTGGTTGCCTAGTAGTCTGAATCTAAGCAGTTACAAAAATGTGTTAAGTATGCTCCCATTCGCTAAGATTTATTCTAATACTATTATTACAACAGTGATTACTGTATTGGGACAACTTACTTTTTGTTCTATGGCGGGCTATGCATTTGCACGAATTGAGTTTCCTGGAAAGAATGTAATTTTTATTATGATACTATCAGTTTTAATGGTGCCGGGACAGTTATTTTTAATTCCTCAGTATTCTATTATACAATCACTTGGTCTACTTGATAGTATCACAGCTTTATTCCTACCAAATCTATTTAGTGCATTTGGTACTTTCTTAATGAGACAATTCTTCTTAAGTATGCCAAATGAATTAGAAGAGGCAGCAATGTTAGATGGCTGTGGAAGATTTCGTATCTTCTATAAGATTATGCTTCCGCTTGCAAAGCCAGGATTAATTACGTTAGTAATCTTCACAGCAAAATTTGCGTGGAATGACTTCATGTGGCCTTTGATTGTTAATACGTCGCAAACTACAATGACATTAGCACCAGCACTTTCTTCACTGCAAGGCCAACATACCAATGATTATCCAGCACAGATGGCAGGAGCTGTTATGTCTGTAATTCCTATGATCTTATTGTTCTTTATATTTCAGAAACAATTTATTGAGGGGGTTTCTCATACAGGTATTAAAGGGTAAGAATTACAGAGTGCAAGTAGCTGTCTTAGATGAAAGTTTTTAGGCATCATAAAGGATTGGTAATGTACTTAATATATATGAACCGAGTAAAGACCACCAGCGGGTGCAGAGTGTAATTACACAACGCTGGTGGTCTTTATTTTATAAAATATAAAATTGTTGTTGACAGGTATATATTATTGTGATAGTATGAGTAAGTCGTCAGCACGAATTGTTTTAATTGTTTGAAACAATTTGAAAATTATACTTGACATTTGATTTTGAATAGAGTATACTGATGAAGTTGCTTTTCGAAGCGTGAAACAATGAACATTAGAAAACAAATTTTCAATGTATTGAAGTTTGTTGGAAGTGTGAAACAATGAACATTGAAAATTAAACAGTAAAACAACCCTGAAAATTCTAAACGTGTTTACAAGCTTCGTGCTTAGATAAATACGAAAAAGATTTTCAAGAAATAAACGAACCGTATCATTGTGATGAGTTAGCAATAACAAATCAAATTGATACCCAAGCGAATTTATTCGCTTTTGTAAATTTTATGTCGAAAGACATACGGAAACTAAAAGCCAGTTTTAGGTTAGTAAGTTCTGAACAAAGAGATCAAAATTTTAATTTGAGAGTTTGATCCTGGCTCAGGATGAACGCTGGC
>JAHZFJ010000047.1 GCA_019421365.1 Lachnospiraceae bacterium | reverse complement strand
TCGTGTACGATATTACATCTAAACCACCTGCTACAATTGAGTGGGAATAAAAATAACAAATAACTTTAGTTATTACTAAGATAAATAAGCCTCCTATCTTTTAGATGGGAGGCTTTTGTAAATATTGTGGTAATCATATATTGTAGTGTGACAAACAGAAGTAATCCTATATCTAGTTGCTTTGCTTAATGAGGAGGTATATCAATATAATGGGTTGATAATATTGGGGTTGCTGATATACGAATGGATTAATTGGCATGTTTATAGAACGTAAACTAAAAACTTTTAAAATACAATTTATTATTTTGCCATCGTAAAGTTATTGTTTCTTTTTAATATATTTCTGATATAATTTAAATTATGAAATTAGCATGAATATATTGTGATTGCTTATAATTACAATCATGTCATAATAAATAAAATTGCATCTTTAAAATATCAGAGGATTATGCTGAAATTTGGTAATGCTGTTTACTTGACTCGTAATATAGGCATAAGTTGTAATGTGATATAGTACAATTTTATCTTAAATCTAATGGATATTATTGTTTGTGAGCCGATAATAAATGATAAATAGAAGTTTATTCAGATGATACTATTTTTTGTAAGTGTATATTAATATTGAATTTCATTTATAACTGCAATAGCGGAGGTATAGAATGAGAATTAGTTATAATAGATTATGGAAACTTCTTATAGATAAAAGCTTAAAGAAAAAAGATCTAATGAAGAAATGTCGTATTAGTTCAGCATCTGTTGCAAAGCTTACGAGAGGCGATAATATTACAACAGATGTTTTGCTAAGAATATGTGAAGGCCTTGATTGTGATTTTGCAGATATTATGCAGATAATACCTGATGAAGAACCGGAAGAAAAAGAAGTTTAATTCTCCGGTGGAGGATGAATATGTCAGATACAACAAAAGCGGCTCTACAGGCAGCGAGCCCATATAATGCTGCTATAACAAGAGAACAATTTTTATTTTATGAGGTAAGAACTACCGCCAAGTTACTTCACGAAGGATGCAGCTTAGAAGAAGTAGTAGAGCGTATTATTTCGGATAATTTATTTCAGTACCCGACAGAAAAATCAGTGCGCAAGATAGCACTTGCCTGCCTAAGAAGACTGGGGGCACTTGGTGATAATTCTTTAGTGACGGCAATCGCAACACAGCCATCCGATGTAGCGAAGCAGATATGTCTGTATGCTATGATGAAACAGTACCGATTGGTTTGGGATTTTATGATTACCGTCATCGGTGAGAAGTACAGATTATCGGATACTACTTTTGGTAAGATAGATCTGAATAGCTATTTTCTGCGCTTGCAGGAGCAAGATGACTGGGTGGCAACATGGAGCGATTCCACGGTCACTAAGCTGAAACAGGTAATCATAAAGATGTTAGTGGAGAATGAATACATCGATCATATTAAGTTCACAAAGCTCAATCCGGTATGGCTTCAGCCAATACTTGAGAATTCAATCCGTGAAAATGGTGATGAGATTGCACTTTCTGCATTCAATTGCTTTTCGTAAGGAGGTAGGTCCCAGTGGGCGAATTAAAAGAAAGACTAGATAACCTCAGAGCCTTAATGCAGGAGCCAGAGTTTCTTGAAGGTAAAGGATTGAGTAATGAGGTAAATATACGAATCTTCTGTTATGACCCATCCGATGAGATGATGGTTAGACACTTTATCGAACAGATTATGACAGACCAGTCAATGAGCTGTCACCTAATAGAACACAATTTATATGAAGTCTTCCTTTCCATCTGTGAAGATAAGCGCATCGCAAAGACAATACCTGCGATGGAAGAGAAAAAAGGTAAAGAATTTATTCGAGACCAAATGAGCCGTATGGCTAATAATACAGCTTTTGTAAATAAGATGAAATATGAACCGCATGAAGCTGGTGATGTACTCGTCATCACAGGAGTGGGAGATGCATTTCCGTTTATTAGAGTGCATGACCTGTTAAATGCAATGCAGCCAGAATTTCCAGATGTTCCGATTCTGGTATTCTATCCGGGCAACTATGATGGGCGAGATGTACAGCTCTTCAATCGCCTGAAGAAAAATCCTTACTATCGAGCTTTCAATGTAATTTAAGGAGAACAGCAATGATTATTGGACAACTATTCCAAGATGATATTAATCGTAAAATTAATGGCGTTGTCAAAGTAGACCAAGATGCCATAGATGTTCTTGCTCAGGAATTGGATGAGTATGTTATTACCAGAGATTTGAAGAAACATTTCATTACCTTCTTTAATAATTATGGCGAGTCCTTCCGAGAAGGTACCGCAGATATCGGAGTTTGGATTTCTGGTTTTTTTGGAAGTGGTAAATCTCACTTCCTGAAGATGCTTTCCTACCTGCTTTCCAATCAGGAGGTTCAGGGCGTTCGTACTGTAGAAAGATTTCGTAAAAAGTTTGAGGCTGACCCGGCAACATTCATGTTGATTGATTTCGTTACTAAAGGGGATACGGACACCATCCTTTTCAATATTGATATTGAGGGTTCCATCAACAAGGACAAGACTGCTGTTCTTCGTGTTTTTGCAAAGATGTTCTATAACTACCTTGGTTTCTATGGTGAGAATCTTAAGGTGGCTAAGCTAGAGCAGTTTATTGAAAAACGTGGTAAGACAGCAGAGTTCTGTCGTGTATTCGAGGAGAAGAACGGTTCCCCTTGGCTTGAGTCCAGAGATGCCTTTGCTTTCTTTGAAGACGATGTTGTTGATACATTGAAAGAAGTTCTCGGCATGAGCGAAGATGCTGCACGTAATTGGTTCAATGGAACCGAGACTGTGGAGACTAGCATCGCACAGCTTGTTTCTGAGATGAAAGATTATGTGGATAATAAGCCGGATGACTTCCGCTTGCTATTTATGGTCGATGAGGTTGGCCAGTATGTAGGTGGTGACACAGATCTTCTTATCAACCTGCAGTCTCTTGTTGAGAAAATCGGCAGTGAGTGCTGTGGTAAGATTTGGGTTGTTTGTACCGGTCAGGAAGCTATCGATGAAATCATCAAGGCTCGTGAAAATGAATTCTCTCGTATTCAAGCCCGTTTCAAGACTAGACTTTCTCTGACTTCTTCTTCTGCAGACGAAGTTATCCAGAAACGTATTTTGCGGAAAAAGCCTGAAGTGGAACCGGCATTGGAGCAGGTATACAACCAGAACGATTCCGTTCTCCGTAACCTGTTCAGCTTTACCGGCTCCATACTGGATATTAAGGGATACACCGGTCCGCAGGAGTTTATCAGAAACTTCCCTTTCGTACCTTACCAGTTCATTATTATGCAGAAGGTATTTGCTGAAATTCGTAAGCATGGTAACTCTGGTAAGCATCTTTCCGGTGGTGAGCGTTCGATGCTTTCTGGCTTCCAAGAGGCAGCACAGAAGATTCAGGATAAGGATGAGTATGCATTAGCACCGTTCTATCTGTTCTATGATACCGTACATACATTCCTTGACAGTTCTATTCGTCGTGTTATTGAGCGTTGCCAGAAGGCAGCAGATAACGGAGATGGCATTGAGCAGCAGGATGTAGACGTATTAAAGCTCCTCTATCTTATTCGTTATGTCGATGATATTCCAGCAAACCTTGATAATATTGTTATCCTTATGGCGGATGATATCCGTTTGGATAAGATTACAATGCGTGACAAGGTACGTTGTAGTCTGGATCGTCTGCTTAGCCAGAACTATATCGGAAGAACCGGTGATACTTATAATTTTTTGACTGATGAAGAGCAGGATATTCAAAGAGACATTTACAAAAATACTCAGGTTGATACCGCTGCAATCGTGGAACGTATCGGTCAGATGATTTTTGCTGATATTTATACAACAAAGAAATACCGTTACGGAAAGTACGACTTCCCATTTGACCCAATGGTAGACACTACAAGCATTGGTGCCGTAACCAGTGGTATGAAACTTCGCATCATGACGGTAGCAACAGATACTGTTGAGAAGAGCGAACTTCGCCTTATGACAGAGTCTAAGAATCAGGCAATCGTTGTGCTTTCCGAAACACCTTACTACGAATCTCTGGAAAGAGCAATGAAGGTGCGTAAATATGTGAAGCAGCGTAACGTGGCGCAGCTTCCGAAATCCGTACAGGACATCATCCGCAATCATCAGGATGAGGCTACCAAGTATGAGTCCTCTGCAGAAGAAGATTTGAAGAAGGCTATCATCGGTGCTGAGTTCTATGTGGACGGCGAGCATATCGAGATTAAGGGCGGCGATGCCAAGAGCAAGTTGGACCAAGCGCTGGAGTATCTGGTAACGCATGTTTATAGCGAACTTGGCCTTATTACCAAGAATGCCGATACGGATGCAGATGTCCTTGCAGTTCTGCAGGGTGAACATTTGAATGGTGTCATGGCTGATCTTGAAGAAAACCATGATGCAGCAGTAAAGATGGAAGAGTATCTTGAAATGCAGGATGCAAAGAAACTTCCTACTTCGATGGCAGATGTGCAGAGCCGTTATCAGGCAATTCCGTATGGCTGGAAAGAAATCGATATTGCAGTTGTAGCTGCAATGCTGATTTATGATCAGAAGGTTACTATCAAATATGGTGGAGAAACTATCCAGCCGGGCAACCAAAAACTGCCGGATATGCTCCGTAAAAAGAGTGAAATCGGAAAGACTAGCATCTCGAAACGTCAAGTTATTACAGCGACTAGGATGCGTGCGGTCAAAGACCTACTTCGTAAATACTTCGATGTAATGGATGTGCCGGATGATGAAGATGGACTCGTTAGATATATCATTGAGAAATTTGAAGAACAGAAAGCACACTATGAGGAGCTGAACAAGCGCTACGATGGTCATAAATATCCTGACCACCATCTTGTGACGAAAGCCCTCAGCCTAATGGAAAGTGTACTTTCTCAGCGTAAGGATAATACGGCTCTGATTGACAGGCTTCTGAAAGAGGAAGATAATCTTCTCGATAATAAGGATGACATGCAGAGTGTAGAGGGATTCTTTAAGAATCAGGTACAGGTATTCGATACAGCTGTTCGCATGGAAGCGGAACTGAGAAACGACCTCTCTTATCTTCAGAAGGAAGAGGAGGCAAATCAGGCTCTGAATCAGATTCGTAAGATTACCGTAGTAGAAGCTGGACAGATCAGTGTTTATAAGAAAATTCCAGAACTGAACGGATTGATGGATACGGTTCGTGCAGGTCACGGAAGACTTCTCGAAGCAAAGCGTGCCGAGATTCTTGAAATCATTCGTCAGTGTTTGGCTGAGATTCATACTCTCGCTGGAGATATTTATGAAGCCAGAACACTTTCTGAGCGTGCCGACAAATTCTTTGACCAGCAGAAAGCAAGAGTAGCAGAGCTCGAAAGCCTTCAGCTCCTTGATGGTCTTGTACCTCAGATGTGGGAATATAAGGATGACACAGTCGATAAAATCGATAGCATCATTCATTCGAAGACTCCGGTTACACCGACCGTCATACCGAAAGAAGGTGGAGTTATGACTCCTCCGGCTCCGAAGAAATTCATCAAGAATGTATACCGTCAGGCGGCATTCCCTTCTAAGACTTTGGAGAGTCAGGAAGATATCGATGCCTATGTTGAAAGAATGAGAGCATACCTCACAGCGATGATGAAGGATTGCGACGGAATCAAATTAAGCTAAGGAGCCCGTTATGAACAAGAATGCAATAAAAAAGTTCGCCACTGAAGCTCGCAGAGAGTTAATCTCCCGTGTGGGCCAGAGAGCATTGAAATACGGTATTTCTGATAAAGCGGTCGGAAATCCAAATGATGATAGCGTCAATGGATATCTACTTTCCTCCACTGAGAAGAAGCAGCGAGTTGATTTGATTGGGCAGATTAAAGAAAAAGGATACGAGCAGGTTATTGAAGAAGTTGCATACACATGGTTTAACCGTTTCTCTGCACTGCGTTTCATGGAGGTTAATGGCTACATCCCTACTAGAGTGCGTGTTTTCACTGATGAGAACAATGCCTTCAAGCCTCAGATTCTGACAGAGGCAATCCACATGGAGCTGGACGGCCTCGATATGGAGAAAGTCTATGCTTATAAGGATGCCAACGATAATGATGAACTGTATAAGTATCTTCTGATTACCCAATGTAATGCACTGAATAGCGTACTTCCGGGTATGTTCCAGAAGATTGCTGACTACACTGAGCTTCTGTTCCCGGACAACCTTCTTCGTGAAGGAAGCGTCGTTCAGCAGATGATTGAACTGATTGATCAGGATGATTGGAAGGATGCTGTTCAGATTATTGGATGGCTGTATCAGTACTATAATAGTGAAAAGAAGGATGATGTATTTGCAGCCCTTAAGAAGAATGTAAAAATCAAAAAGGAAAATATTCCTGCAGCAACTCAGCTATTCACACCAGACTGGATTGTCCGCTATATGGTTGAGAACTCTCTGGGACGTCTATGGGTAGAAGGTCATCCGAATGATGAACTGAAATCTCAGTGGAAGTATTATCTGGAAGAAGCAGAGCAGGAACCGGATGTTCAGGCTCAACTTGCGTCTATTCGTGAAGAGTATAAAGCTCTGAAACCAGAGGATATTTTGTGCATCGATCCTTGCTCCGGTAGCGGCCATATTCTGGCTTATATGTTTGATGTGCTCGTTCAGATTTATGAGTCTTATGGTGTTGATACTAGAACTGCAGTTGCGAGTATCGTAGAGAATAACATCTATGGTTTGGATATCGATGACCGTGCAGCTCAGCTTGCGTACTTCTCCGTTATGATGAAGGCTTGTCAGTATGATAAGAGATTTCTTCGACGTAAGGTACAGCCGCATGTATACCCGATTGTGGAAAGTAATCATGTGGACCGCTATGCCGTGGAATACTTCTGCAATGGCGATGCGAAGCTGAAAGAAGCAATGGATACTATAATTGAAGAACTGCACGACGCAAAAGAATACGGTTCTATCATTACAGTTAGTCAGCAAGATTGGAGCGCACTGTATGACCGTTTTGATGAAATTCAGAATGAGAGTGTGATGTCTATCTACTCGGATGTGGCATTAAAATTGTGTGAGATTGTTAGAGTTGCAGAAGTGCTGTCTAATCGTTACTGGTCAGTTATTACTAATCCTCCTTACATGGGAGGACGAAATATGAACGGTAAACTCCTTGATAAGATTGTTAAGGAATATCCATCTGGGAAAGCTGATCTATTCTCTGCATTTATTTTAAAGACTAGCATGATGACCAAAAATAAGGGCTATACAAGTATGATAACTCAACATTCATGGATGTTTTTGTCAAGTTTTGAAGCGCTTAGAAAAGATTTCCTTAATACCAACCTTATAAACATGTGTCATTTAGGGGCAAGAGCTTTTGAGGAAATAAGTGGAGAGGTTGTTCAGACAACAACATGGGTGTCAAGAAAATCATATGTAAAAGGACTAAAGGGCTCTTATGTTAGATTAGTAAGCTATGACAGCCAGAGTGAGAAGGAAAAGATGTATGTAAATGGAGAAGCACCTAGATATGATGTGGTCCAAATACAGTTTGACAATATTCCGGGACAGGCATTTGCGTACTGGCTAGGTAATCCGGATGTGTTTATTCAGGGGAAATCGCTTGAACAAGTGGCAAATCCTCGACAGGGAATGAAAACCCTTGATAATGATTACTATATACATTTTTGGTATGAAGTTTCTCGTGATAATATTATGTTTACCGCAACAGATGCTGATGAAGCAAAATCGACAGGATGCAAATGGTTTCCTATTAATCACGGAGGAGAATACCGCAAGTATTACGGCAATAATTATACTGTTGTGAATTGGTATGATGATGGCGCTGAAATGAAAGCCAATGCTATCAGGAAGTATAACAGTATCACACGTACTATTACTAACATAGCATATTACTTCAAACCCGGTATTACATGGAGTGTTATTTGCTCATATCCATCATTTAGGTGGTATGGAAATGGATTCTTATTTAGTAACGGTGGGCAGTGCGTTGTACCTGATAGTGATGAAGAATTGGAGTATATTATTGGAATACTCAATTCTAAGGTGACAGAGTATTTACTTAATATTCTTTCTCCAACGTTAGGGTTTGAGTCAGGGTATTTGAAAAAGATACCGATTATTCAAAATCCGGACAAAAAAGAAAGCGTTATGAAAATAGCAAGGGCAAATATTGAACTTTGCAAGGAAGACTGGGATTCGTTTGAAATATCATGGGATTTTGTTACCCATCCGTTGATTACATTTCGCAGCGGAGCAGTATATGATGATGTTCCTATGGATAAATGGCAGTATCGAATTGCTGATGCATTCCATACATGGGAAAGTAATGCAGAAGCTCAGTTTGATTTGTTGAAAAAGAATGAGGAAGAACTGAACCGTATCTTTATCAATATCTATGGACTTCAGGATGAGCTTACACCAGAAGTGGGGGATAAGGATATTACAGTTCGCAAGGCTGATTTGGAGAGAGATATCAAATCATTCATCTCTTATGCGGTAGGTTGTATGTTTGGGCGTTATTCCCTTGATGTACTTGGCCTTGCTTATGCAGGAGGAGAATGGGACGATTCTAAGTATTCTACTTTTGCAGCAGATAAGGATAACATTATTCCTATCAGTGACGATGAGTATTTCGAGGATGATATTGTTGGTCGTTTCGTGAAATTCGTGGGGGGAGTCTATGGAAAAGAAACACTGCAAGAGAATCTGAAGTTTATTGCTGATGCTCTTGGCGGTAATGGACAGCCGAAGGAAGTAATCAGAAATTATTTTATGAATGGATTCTATACAGACCACTGCAAGATGTATCAGAAACGTCCAATATACTGGATGTTCGATTCGGGTAAGAAGAATGCTTTCAAGTGCTTGATTTATATGCATCGCTATCAGCCGGATACTATTGCTCGTATTCGTACTGACTATGTGCATGAGCAACAGGCTCGTTACCGTACTGCAATTGCTGAATTGGAAACACGTATTGTGAATGCATCTACTAGTGAGAAAGTAAAGCTTAATAAGCAGTTCAAAATACTAAATGATCAAGCGACTGAAATCCATGAGTATGAAGAAAAAATCCATCACTTAGCTGACCAGATGATTTCCATCGACCTTGATGATGGTGTGAAAAAGAATTACGAGATATTCAAGGATGTCTTGGCAAAGATTAAATAAGGAGGTGGCAGCATGGCCAGTATGGATTTAGATACAATAATCCGAGATTTGAATAAGCGATTTGCTGCACCGCTACCGGAGTTTTATAAACGTCGTATCATCTTCTGGTATGACGAGGATAGAGAATTTGAGGACAAGCTGGATGATATTCAGGTGGATAATGCAAAGCTGCTGGTGCTTACTGGTAGCAATAACTTTGCAGCTAAGAAGCTGTTAAATGTAGATGATACCACCAGCAATTATCTGGTTTACAGCCCAATCTTCTATGAATCACAGGAAGACAACTGGCTTATGAATATTGAGCTTTATAGCGAAGAGTTTAGAGCTGACTTGATTTCTATTTGGATGAACGAGATTGATCTTCTGGCAACTCCGGACTTCCGTAGGTTGGTAAAGGTATATAAAAAGTTTTTTGGGTCACAGACTAGAAGAGCGGCATTCGCAAAGCTGAATAAAGGTATCAGCACTCCATCACAGATGCATCTTACCGTTATGGCTGCTGTCTGTGGAATCGATAATGCTCAGCCTAACAACATTGTAAAAGCTGTCATCAGTAGTGGAACTGATATGGAGTCCAACGAGAAATTCCAGAACCTTGTAAGTTATGGTGCCGAGGCACCTTTCTGGGCACTTGTAAAACAGGCGACTGGATATTTTGAAGGAGAAGATTCTGCCATCGAGAAGTTAGTGGCACACATCCTTCTTACAGCCACGACCAGAACACTTCGTATGGAATATCTGGCAGGACTCGATAGCTTCATTTCCACACCGCATCAGGCGTGGTGCTATGATTTCGTATCTGAGTGGATTGAAGGAGATAATAGACAGGAACTTATTGAAATTCTGCAAAATGTGGAAGAAGAGCTCATTCTTAGAAAACGTTTCAAGCAGGTTCCGTTGGATGACTTGGTAGATACTGAGGTGTTCCCTTGCGTCAACGAATGCATCCTGACACAGCTTATGACTGAAATCAGCAATGACAGTATCAATGTAGATGTGATTACGAATACGGTCGAAAAGCGTCGAACTTTGGCATGGTATGAGGATGTGGAATGCTACTACGAGGGTATTCTTCAGGTTGCAAAGATACAAGCATTCTTCTTGGAGCACTCTGCAGACTTCCATACAGTAGAGGCAAGAAATATCTGGAAGGAGTACACGGAAGATTATTACCATATGGACACCTATTATCGCCAGTATCACTTGGCATTTGGAAAGAGCTTGACTGTGGGAAACGACCATCTGGATGACCTTTTCAAGCAGGTAACCGATAAGGTGGAAGGCCTTTATACACACTGGTTCCTTGGTAAGTTGGGGAACAATTGGTCTGAAGCCTGTGCAGATGAGTTGGCGAAATATGGACGTATCATGGAAGTTCCTCAACAGGAAGACTTCTATAACCAGAAGGTGAAGGGGCAAGATAATCGTGTATTCGTCATTATCTCTGATGCACTCCGATATGAGGTGGCGGCATCTCTGGCAGAACAGCTCCGCCGTGAGACGCAGAGTAAGGTTACACTAGGCTCTTGCGCAGGTATTTTCCCGACAGTTACAAAGTTTGGTATGGCCGCATTGCTTCCTCATAAGCAGTTATCTATCAAGGAGCGCAGTAATGGTGAGCTGCAGATTCTGGCAGACGGAATGTCTACGGATGCAGTTAATCGAGATAAGGTTCTTAAGGCTGCAAATTGTAATAGTGTAGCTCTGAAATATAAAGATATTGCACCTATGAAACGTGCAGAGAGAAGTGCGTTAGTTAAGGGTATGGATGTCGTTTACATCTATCACGATAAGGTGGATGAAGCAAGCCATACTTCTGACAGCATGGTATTCCCGGCATGCGATGATGCAATCGAAGAAATCAAAAATATTGTGAGAATCATCCGTAATGAGTTCAGTGGTACTCGTGTGTATATTACCGCCGATCACGGATTCCTTTATACCTACAGTCCTCTTTCTGAGAATTCCAAGGTGGACAAGACGATACCGAGTGAGCAGGATGTAGAGATTGACCGTCGTTACTTGATTACCCGTAAGGGCGCTACTCCGGATTATTTACTTCCGGTGAAGTTCATGAATGATGATTACGATGCCTTCGCACCGAGAGCAAGTGTTCGTATTAAGAAAAAAGGTGGCGGACTTAATTTTGTGCATGGAGGTATCAGCCTTCAGGAAATGGTGGTTCCGGTTATCGAATATCATTATCTTCGTAACGATTCCAAGGCTTACCAACAAAACAAGGATAAGTACGATACGAAGCCGGTAGAAGTAGGACTTCTTTCTGCAAGCCGTAAAATCAGTAATATGATATTCTCGCTGGACTTCTATCAAAAGGATGCGGTTGGCGATAACCGCAGCGCAGTAAACTATTTGTTATATTTTGTCGATTCTAATGGAAAACAGATAAGTGATACAGCAAAGATTATCGCAGATAAGACCAGTGATAACGGACAGGAGAGAACATTCCGTTGTAGCTTTAATCTGAAATCACTGAAATATGATAATAGAGCAAGCTACTATTTAGTCATCGCAGATGAAACAGGTCTGCAGATGCCGCAAAAAGAAGAGTTCCAGATTGACATTGCATTTGCGGTAGATGAATTTGACTTCTTTAGTTGATGCCGCAAATGGGAGGATTGCAAATGGACAATGTATTTGAAACGGGCGAAAGCTCCCGTGAAATTATAAAAGACAAACTCCGCCAGTACTTTGATGGCAAGATTGTCCGTAAAGACCTGACCAAGAAAATCAAGGAAGGCGCCAATGTACCTGTTTATGTTCTTGAGTTTCTGTTGGGCCAATATTGCAGTTCCGACGATGATGAAGTTATCGAGCAGGGTGTGCAGAATGTAAAGCGCATCCTTGCCGATAACTTTGTAAGACCAGATGAAGCGCAGAAGATTTTGTCAAGGCTTCGTAGCCGTGGCAGCCATACA
Source organism: Lachnospiraceae bacterium (assembly GCA_019421365.1). Taxonomy (GTDB): domain Bacteria; phylum Bacillota; class Clostridia; order Lachnospirales; family Lachnospiraceae; genus Anaerosporobacter. The sequence goes on along the minus strand of JAHZFJ010000047.1, from coordinate 7,144 downwards.
GTCATTGATATGATATCGGTTAATCTCAATATGAGGGACAATATCTATCAGGCTGACTTCTCTAATCTGGGTATCAGAGGAATACCTATCGCTGACGAATACCCTGAAAAATATGACCGCCTGCTTTGTGGTGGCATTTGGTGTATTGTTCAGTTGAATTATGAGTACGTTGAAGAAGAAAAAAAGAATGGCACACCGATTCGGATTACAAAGCTGACTCCGATTCAGATGCCACATATAGATATAGAAGATTTGAAACAAGGCCGTCAGGCTTTTACCAAGGAAGAGTGGCTAGATATTATGCTGCGCTCAATTGGTATGGAGCCAGATGAATTATCCTATCGTGAGAAGTGGCTGCTTCTAACCCGTATGATTCCGTTGGTAGAGAACAATTTTAATCTCTGTGAACTTGGTCCTCGAAGCACTGGTAAGTCTCATCTTTACAAGGAGATTTCTCCGAATAGTATCCTTGTGTCTGGTGGACAGACGACAGTAGCAAACCTGTTTTATAACATGGGTCGTAAGACAGTTGGTCTGGTTGGATTATGGGATTGTGTTGCCTTTGATGAAGTAGCAGGTATCAAATTTAAGGATAAAGATGGCGTGCAGATTATGAAGGATTACATGGCATCCGGTTCCTTCGCACGAGGCAAAGAAGAAAAAGCTGGATCTGCATCTATGGTATTTGTAGGTAATATTAATCAGAGTGTGGATGTTCTTCTGAAGACATCAAGTCTGTTTGACCCATTCCCTCCTGAAATGGGAACTGATACAGCATTCCTTGACCGTATTCATTGTTATTTGCCAGGGTGGGAGATTCCTAAGTTTCGTCCGGAGCATTTTACAAATGACTATGGATTTATCAGCGACTACCTTGCAGAGTTCATTCGTGAGCTTCGTAAGGAACAGTATGGTGATGCCATAGATTATTATTTCCGTCTTGGCAAGAATCTCAATCAGAGAGATACCATCGCCGTTCGTAGAATGGCAGATGGATATTTGAAGTTGCTGTACCCGGATGGCAGTTTTACAAAAGAAGAAGTAGAAGAAGTTCTCCAGATTTCTTTGGAAATGCGCCGCCGTGTTAAGGAGCAGTTGAAGAAGCTGGGAGGCATGGAGTTTTACGATGTTAACTTCTCTTACATAGATAACGAGACCTTTGAGGAGCATTATGTTTCTGTGCCTGAGCAAGGTGGCGGTAAACTCATTCCAGAGGGAATGTGCAATCCGGGACAGATTTATACTGTCTCCCAGGGGAAGAGTGGCATGCTTGGTGTATTCCGCTTGGAGAGTCAGATGCTGCCGGGTAACGGAAAGTTTGAGCGAACAGGTATTGGTAGTGACCGTGATGCTAAGGAATCCACAAACACTGCTTTTAACTTCTTGAAGGCAAATGGAAAGCGTATCAGCGCTTCTATCAGTACCACAACAAAAGATTATATTATCAATTACCAGGATTTACAGGGAATAGGCGTGACTGGAAAATTGGCCCTTCCTACATTGATTGCGATATGCTCTATTGCCCTCGGGAAACCAACACTTAGTAGTCTTGCTGTACTTGGTGAAATCAGCATCAGTGGAACCATGATGAAGGTGGACGAGTTGGCAAATTCTCTTCAGGTATGTTTGGATAGTGGAGCAAAGAGAGTGCTCTTACCTATCACATCGGCAGTAGAGCTGGGTGCAGTACCATCAGATCTGATTGGAAGTTTTAATTTGATTTTCTATAATAGTGCTGAGGATGCTGTTTTTAAAGCACTTGGTGTAGAGTAAAGTACTATAGAAATACGTTTGTTTAATGAAGAAAAATGATATGGGATATATAAACAAAGGCTAATAATTTATTTCTGTATCAGGATATTATGATTTCCAATTCGAAAGAAATAGACGTTTTGAGTTTGATTTAATTCGACCTTGATGTATTCAAAGAAAAATATATATAAGTTAATAAAGAGGTTAATAATGGAAGTATTGCAAATGGTGTTGTCATATTGTATTACAAGGTCTGTTATTAATTGACGGGAAGCCAGTTTATCATGCAATGAATATATACTTTAAAGGTGTTATGGTATCTATAATATGAAACTGTAGATTTTTTTGCTCATTTGAAATAGAGGTTAGAATGAAATATGTTGCTTTTTTAGATATTTTAGGATTTAAGAAGAAACTGAATACATTTAAAACACACAATCAGGCGATAAATTATATTAGCAAATTTTCTAGTATTGTATATAAGGAATTTAAAAACTTAAAAGAAACGAATAGTATAAAGGGATATATTGTTAGTGATTCGGTGATTTTATATTCAACGAATAGTGAATTCGAATCTTTATTGAGCTTAATCAGTTTAATTAATAATATATGTAGAGCTACGTTTAAAGAAAACATTTTAATTAGGGGAGGACTAACTAAAGGTGATTTTGATAAAGTACCAGCAAGTGAACTTAAAAACCTAGAAAAAGGATTAATTGTTGGTGATGCATATGTTAATGCTTTGAATCAAGAGGGTTTTGTAAAAGCAATAGGAGTTACTATTTCTAAGGATGTAAAAGAAGATCTTTTTAAGCATAATAAGAGTCATGATAAAAGTATTGATATAGATTTAATTTTACTGTCTAATATATCTAGTTTAAAACAGGAAAATAAAGAATATTATTGGTTTAAATATATTGATATAGACTTTTTATTTAACGATGATAATCTTAAAAAGTTTATCAAAATGGTGGTAGACTCTAATTATTTACCACATTACTTTAATACATTGAACTTTGCTGTCAGAAATGAAAGAAATAAGCAAAAAATTCAAAAACTTTTTGATCAAATATTAAAGATTCTAACTGAATTAGGCGATAATAATGAGGATTCAGTTTCTAAATTCAATAAAAGTGTATTTGTAGATAAAGTTTACCTTGAGTCTTAGTCAAAATTTGTTCAATCTTTAAATAATTATTTAAAGATTGAAGACTAATTATGGGCTATAAATTATATGTATCAATTGTAGTCCCTCTTTGCCAGCGGGCACCAATTATGAGTTATTTAATACTCATAAAATTTGTCCTACTTACAGAGGTAAAATGTACTTTGTGAATGAGAGGTTCAAAGCACTTAAATAGTAATTAATATGGAGGGTCTATGATTACTATTGTTGATGGAAAAACGTATTTAGATTAGGTAAAATTATTAATTTAAGTGTATCAGCAATAGCTTGGTTGAGATTTATCCTTTCAGGATTTAGATAAGGAATTAGCCGATATTCCTGGAAAATATATGGTGCTGAATGACGAGTTGTTGGTAGAAATCAGTATTGAGTGGGAATAAGAAGAATAAATAACTTTAGTTATTACTAAGTTAACTAAGCCTCCTATCTTTTGATGGGAGGCTTTTGTGTTAGTCTAAAAAATTGGTATACTGATTTTAGGTTAATAAATATTATGTCTTAGATGTTAGATCGTGAAACTGAGGAACTATGAAAACCACAAGATCTTTTGGCGAGTATCCAAAATATTCGCTCCACGATGCAAGGGTCCAAAAAATAGAACATAAAGATGATAATTTGATCCTTACTTTTGAATATATTTTTTCTTATGAGAATGGTATTGAACAAACTCATAAGGCTCAAGTTGTGGTTGAGACGTGCGATATGGATGATTTAGAAATTCTCGTCTTTAATAGTACAATATTAGATACCTTCACAGGTAAAAGAATTGAGTTGCCTCAGTATCAGCAGGAATATAGTGAAAGTGAATTTGAGGTCATTACAGAAACTTATAACTGGGGCCGAGCTGTGCTGCAAGGTTGGTTGTGGACCGAAGGGAATCCCGTACACTGTATAATGAACATATATTTTAAAGGTGATATGGTATATGTAGTTGAATGAGGGCGGAAATGAGCAATTTAGATTTTACTATTTGTTGTACAGTTACTTTCTTCAGGAATAAGAGGGGAACTCCACCAAATTTAAATAATGGAAAGTATTGCCCTCATCTTGTTATAAAGTGCTCTGATCAGCAGTTAAGAGTAAACTTTATTGATGGCGAAGATGTTATCTTTGATAAACCAATACGTGCCAATGCATTGCCAGTAGACGAAGATATAGATTATTCTCCACTACAAGTGGGTACAGAGTTCTTTATCATGGAAGGTAGTGCAATTGTTGGAGAAGGGATTGTAAAAGAAATCTTTCAACATAAACCACATGAGAGAAAATAATTGTAGTGTATTATATCCGTTGGAGTTTATATGGTTCATATTGTTGATGGTAAACCGTATTTAGATCAAGTAAAAGAGCTTATTCAAGAGTATACGCAGTGGCTTGGTCGCGATTTGTCCTTTCAGAATTTAGATAAGGAATTAGCAGATATAGCAGAGAAATATATGGCGCCAAATGGTGAATTATTGGTTGCAATTGATGATAATGATGTGGTGCTCGGCATGGTGGCGTATTATCAGCATAGTGATACCCGTTGTGAAATGAAACGCCTCTATGTACGTCCCGAAGGGCGTGGTCATGCTCTCGGTGATCGGCTCATTGAAAGTATCATGGATCATGCTAAGGCCTCTGGATATAAAGAAATGGTGCTAGATACAATTGAACCGTTGCAAGCAGCGATTCACTTGTATAAGAAGCATGGTTTTGTTGAATGCGAACCGTACTATCATAACCCTATGGACGATGTTATCTATATGAGCAAGATATTGTAGCGAAATATGTTTTGCACTTATAATTTAGGAGAGCTTTAGCATGAATAAACAGCAGGCAAAAGGATACCTTTTAGAGATAGTATTATCAAAACTTATTGAAGTGAATGGTTATGAAGTGATTAGAGAGCATAACATTCCGTATGAATATAGTGTGCCATATGAAGAGCAAGAGATAGTAAGTAATCCTAATGGTTTAAATATTCGAGGGCGTGGCGGATATCATCAGTTTGACACACTGGGGACGTTTAAAATAACGCCTCCTTTTGTATATCCCTTGCGTTTATTTGTAGAAGCAAAGTGTTATGCAAGCACAAAAGTTGGTATTGATAGAGTCAGAATGGGCGTTGGTGTTTTAAATGACATTAATACTAACTACGCTACTGTAGATTTGAGTACTGAACAGTTATCTATTAAACGTTATCAATATCATTATGCAATTTTTTCCACATCTGGTTTTTCAAAGCCTGCACAACGTTATGCAATTGCTCATAAAATACATTTAATTGATCTATCTAATGATGCATATAAAGGTATTATAAATCTTATTGAGCAAATAGTAGATGAATTAATGGATAATTCAGATATAGATTCTTCTGAATTCAATAATTTTAAAAATCTATTTTCAGAATTAATTTATGATGGATATTATTATCATGGGGATAATAAGTTCTTTGTTAGTGATTTACTGCATCTGGTAAGGGTTTTAAAGCGTAATATTGAAAATCAATTTTTATATCTAGCCACAATAAATAGTGTGCATATGATTCCTCTATTAGCTAATTCAGAATTTAATGAGTTGTTGAAATCTAATCCGCATCAGAATGTTTCAATACATTTTAATCCAGAAAACCCTGATGAATGGATTATAGTACCAATAATTGATAACGATGAGGTTCCTAACCTTAGTATTAGTTTTACTCTTCCTGAATTACTTCGTGAATATATATATCAAGATGTTGAAAACGCAATGCTAGTAAAAGAGAAATTTATCCATAAATTTGTTTTTATTGCTTACTTAGATAATGATAACCCTACAATTTGCACATTAACATTTAATAAAGCTACTACTATGGAAAATCCTTGGTCTTTTAGATAATGTAAAGGAGCTTTTATGACAATTACCTATACCGAAGAAAAAAACTTCACCTCTCAACAAGCTGCAGATTTATTTCTGTCTGTTCGTTGGGTGGTAGGTAAATATCCTGATCGATTACACAAGGCGCTCATGAATTCCTCTCGTGTGATTAGTGCGTGGGATGGCGACCGTTTGGTAGGCCTTATCCGCATCATGGATGACAGCGAGCTCGTATGCTTCATCAATTATGTGCTAGTTCATCCCGATTATCATTGCCAAGGTATTGCAGGTCATTTACTAGAAATGGTGAAAGACGCTTACAAGTCTTACTTGTACATTAATGTTATGATTGGTGATAGCAAGAATGCACCATTTTACGAAAAGCACGGCTTTAAGGTAAAAGAGAATTCCTTACCAATGCAATATCGTAATGTGCCGAAATATACGGAAAAATAATTGCTGAACAATCTATATGGAAAGTAATTATATGGAAAGTAATTTGTGAGACTATTAATATAAGGCTACACATCATCACTTATTGAATGTGTAGCCTTTGTTTTATAAACGGTATATACTAAAACAGATATGTAGATACGATGGAGAACGATATGGATATATTAATACGCAAAGCGACAATCGCTGATTTAGATTTAGTAACACATATAGAAGCAACTTGTTTCCCTCCTGCTGAGGCGGCACCTCATGAGGCTTTTAAGGAACGATTAGACCATTATGCAGGTCAGTTTTTAATTGCCTTTGACGGTGATACACCGATTGGTTTTATCGATGGATTTGTAACGGATGATGAAATTTTAACGGATGAGATGTTCGCTGATGCTTCTTTGCATAACCCTAACGGCGCATGGCAGATGATATTTGGTTTAAATACGATGCCAGAATACCGCAATCGCGGTGTAGGTGGCCAGTTAATTGAGGCATTTATCGACCTTGCGAGAGTGGAAAAACGTAAGGGTGTAATTCTAACCTGTAAGGAAGAAAAAATCCCTTATTATGCCAAGTTTGGTTTTGTAAATGAAGGTGAATCAGAGTCTGATCATGGCGGTGCCAAATGGTATCAGATGCGCGTTCAGTTCAATAAATAAAATAAGCTGAAATCTTTGCAGTGCATTGATTTCAGCTTATTTTGTTGGGAAAAATATTAAGTTTCTACAATTCATTTAATTAGACTATACGGATTTGCTTATCTTTGTGTATTCCAAAATCCATATGGTTCATTAAATGATTTCTTTAACTTGTGCCACGCCTTTATCGGTCAGCATATAGTACCCATTTGTTACATATAACAAGCCTTGCTTCTTAAGGTGTGATGCGGCTTGGTGTGTATAGTCTGGCTTCCAGTTCAAGTGT
>JAHZFJ010000046.1 GCA_019421365.1 Lachnospiraceae bacterium | reverse complement strand
TGACGATTCAGATAATTTATTATTTTTTATTGTCCTCTTGACAGGTAGCACACCACCATTTATAAAGGTTGTTTCTTCTGTATTATTATCTTATTAATCATCCATGCAAGAGAAGTCTGTGCAGGGGTAGCTTCTTTTTCATTAGCTATCCTGCGGATTAATCAAATAATTCCTGATTCACCTCAAATGCTTGTTCTGTATATTGTGGCATTACTGCCCTGTAATCATCTTGTGTAGAAAACTTGGTCTCTTTGTTATATCTGTCTGACAGAAACCCATTTGCTAATGGACTAAATGGAACAAAACTAATCTGCAACTCTTCAGGAATTGGAAATAGTGATTCATAATCACGATACATCATAGAATAACGATTCTCTATTACAGTAATCGGACAGACTGCGTGAGCCTTACGAATTGCATCTTCAGTTGCATCTAAAATCCCCCAATGTGTTATCTTTCCTTCTCTTATCAATTCCAACATAACTCCCGCCGCCACTTCTTCTGGTCCGGAATCTGGAAGCAATAGACGGTTAACTGAAGTTGTACTCGTATCAAAATGGATTCCAAATTTAGTTGCCAACACGATTTTATTACGAAATGGTTTTAACGCTTTTCCAACCAATTCTTCATTGTCATGTGGATTCGCAGGTGTTCCATACACTTCTGCCGTATCAATATTTCATAAATGCCTCCTGTTAAGCATGTAATCCTGCTTCATATGCTTCTTTCATCGTCAGACTACTGCTAATGTCACCTTTTTCCCATGCATCTGCACCATAAATCATTTTCTTAACTTTAGCATCTGGTAGACAATCTGTGTAGCCACTCAAGCCCTCCATAGTTCGCTGTATTAATTCTTTACCATCTGCTGCTGTTGCAATAAAATAAAAATCCTTATTGGTAATCTGCGTATAGCGAGGTAATGTTCGATCGATCATTACTTTCATCTGTGCATCCATCATATAGAAATAAACAGGTGTAGCTAATACCACAACATCAGACTCAACCATCTTAGTAAGTATTTCTGTCATATCATCTTTTTGAACACACTGATGTGTTTCTCTACAACCATAACATGCTGTACAAAATCCAATTTTCTTATCTCTTAAATATATTTTATCTATTATATGTCCACTTTCTTTTGCACCTTTAATAAATTCATTACAGAGAATATCTGAATTTCCTCCCTTACGTGGACTTCCTGCTATAACTAAAATTTTCTTTGACATTTTATATCCCCTTTCTTTGTCTTTTTCTATGTTCAAGTTTCATTATTCCTTTTTGTAGATAATATGCTATGAAAATCGTCAATCCCATAATGGCAAGATAATCAATTAGAAAAAATATAACTGGCTCTTCATAATCATAAAAGGCAAATTGATTTTTCTGTAAAATATAACTTATAAAATTCCGCTTATTTAATGCATAGATTCCATATCCAGCTATCACTACTGCCACACATTTTAGAATAATTGTTCTTACCAACTGCTTGCTTTTTAAACCTATTACCTTTCTAAACATATTGATAATCATGCTATAATGCAGGCCAATATGAAATCCCATCAGTAAAAATCCAGCATAGGCAAAAATCATATGTAGTGACCTTGCATCGGAAGCTCTTAATCCAAAATCAACAAATGTAAATACCGACCTAGACATTGCAATACCACTTATCATCTGTATTAACGTAACAGCCAGTAAAGCGAAATCTATGACCGTCTGCAATAATCTTGCAACTTTGTATTTGCCTTTTGTCAAATTCTTATACCAATTTATATTAAGAACATGGTGCAGGATAAATAAAATGAGCATTAATGCACCCGCAATTTCATGATTAGTACCGCGGGTATACTGATAAGACATCAAAGCAAATAATAGGATTGTCATCTGTATATCTACTGATAATTTAATTTTCATCTTTTTAATCATATTAATAGCCATTGTTCATTCCAATCTCTTCTAACCACTGAATAACATCTGCTTTTGTATCATCTCTGCTCACATTACTGCCTCTTATTGCTAAAGGTTTTACAATATCAGAATTACTACAAGCATTCTTTATATCAAGTACACTGTTTCCAATTCCACTTCCCTCATGTGTGACAAAAGGAATAATTGTTTTTCCTGATAAATCATATTCTTCAATAAATGTATATACTGGCATTGGTATAGTCCCCCACCAGTTTGGATAGCCCAGAAAAATAATGCCGTAATCCTCTATATTTTCAATATGTGTTGCTAATGCAGGTCTTGCATCTACATTCTGTTCTTCCTTTGCCTGGTCAACTGTTCCATCGTAATCAGAAGGATATGGTTCTTCTGTTACAATTTCAAATACATCGGCTTCTATGTTCTCGGCAATAATATTAGCTATTACTTCTGTATTTCCTCTTTTCTCACCATTACTACTTGCTAAACTTGCTGACGAAACCGCATCTACTCCTATAGCGTTTGCATGAGAGAAGTACACAATCAATGCCTTTTGCGTCGCTGGATTATAACTTACACTATCGTTTGTTGATACAAATCTTCCTCTGAAATAATATGCTACACATGCCAGTATCATAGCTAATGCTACTAACAAGATAATTACTCGAATTTTCTTTCTTTTCATTAATACCTCTTTTCTATTTCATCTTATTTTGAATATCCCAATCCTTCTAACCATGAAACAATATCTGACTCAGCTTCCTGTACGTTATTCCTAGAAACAGTAAATCCTTCTTCATTCACAGTAGCATTCGGCTTTAAGTTAGCAATGGTGCTTATTGTACTTGAAAAACCGCTTCCTCCATGCGTATTAAATGGAATAATTGTTTTACCTGACAGATCTACTCCTTCAAGGAAAGTGTAGAGTATCATTGGCATATCTCCCCACCAGTTAGGATATCCCAAGAAAATAGTATCATATTGTTCAATATTCTCTACGTTTGCAAGAAGTTCAGGTCGTGCGTCATTTGCTTGTTCTTCTGCTGCCAAGTCAACTAATGCATCATGGTCAGTTGTATATGGAGTTTTTGGCTCAATCCGGAAGATATCTGCACCTGTATTTTCTTAAATTACATTAGCTACATACTGGGTATTCCCTAGCACTTCACCATCAATAGTTATACTATAATTTAAATTACACCTTATCTTTATTTGGCCATTCCTGTTAACATCTCAACTGTAGAAGGATCATAATGCGAAAAGAATAAACTTTCCTTTGTATCTAAGGCTTCGATTTTCTTCATATCTTCATCTGATAATTCAAAATCAAATACGCTGATATTCTCAATCATTCTTTCTTTATGTGTTGTCTTAGGAATAACAACAACTCCACTTTGAATCAAGAAACGAAGTGCTGTCTGTCCAACGCTCTTTCCATATTTAGCTCCGACTTCTTTTAATACTGGATTGTTGAAGTAGTCATTCTTGCCTTCTGCAAATGGAGCCCATGCTTCAATCTGTGTTCCATATTTTTTCATATATTCTTTCGCTACTACCTGTTGATTGAATACATGTGTTTCCACCTGGTTGATAGCTGGCTGAATCTCTGCAAACTGAGAAATATCAATAAATCTGTCTGGGTAAAAATTACTTACTCCGATGGCTTTTAATTTTCCTTCTTTGTAAAGTTCCTCCATCGCACGATATGTTCCATAGTAATCATTGAATGGCTGATGAATCAACATTAAATCAATATAGTCAAGCTGTAATGCTTTTAATGACTCCATTATAGAAGCTTTTGCTTTTTCATAGCCAGCATTAGAAATCCAAACCTTTGTTGTGATAAATAGTTCTTCCCTTGGTACACCCGATTTTTTGATTGCATTACCAACAGCAGCTTCATTTCCATAAGCCTGTGCTGTATCAATTGAACGGTATCCTACTTCAATTGCATCTAATACTGCCTGTTCACATACTGCCGGATCAGCTACCTGATAAACTCCAAATCCTAATACTGGCATTTCTACTCCATTGTTTAATTTAACATATTCCATAATATTACCTCATACTTTCTTTATCTTGATTGTTTTATTTGCTTCTTTATATGTCAACAGTCAAAACTGACTGTAAACCATCGTATATACTATTCGTGAATCTTCCAGCCATTTAGCCATTTGGCTGTACATGCGCTTCTATGATTTATTATCTCGCTATAACCCATATCCATATCTGAAATTGTCTTCATATCCTGTTCTTTAAGTTTAAAATCCCATATATCTATATTCTCCTGCATACGTTCTTTGTGAACTGTTTTAGGAATAACCACTATATCCTGTTGTATCTGCCACCTTAGAATCACCTGCGCTACACTCTTTTCATATTTTGTAGCGATTTTAGTTAGTATCTTATTGTTAAATATGTCTTTTTGCCCCTCTGATAACGGTCCCCATGCTTCTGGTTGTACCTGATACTCTTTCATAACGTTTCTAGCTGCTTGTTGTTGGTGAAATGGATGTATCTCAATCTGGTTGATTGACGGTTTTATTTCATTGTTCAAACATAAATCCACTAAACGATCCTCGCTAAAATTGCAAACACCGATTGTTCGTATAAAACCTTCCTTTTGTAGTTTTTCCATAGCTCTCCACGAATCATAGTAATCACCAAAAGGGTGATGGATTAGATATAAGTCAAGGTAATCTAGTCCTAGTTTTTTTCGTGATGTCTCAAAAGCTTTTAACGTATTATCATATCCTGAATCCTGAATCCAAGGCTTTGTAGTAATAAAAAGCTCTTCCCTTGGAACATCTGATTTCTTGATTGCTTTTCCTACCGCTTCTTCATTGAAATAAGCTGCTGCTGTATCAATTAATCGATATCCCACATCCAGTGCATCGTAGACACATTGTTCGCACAACTCTAGATCTTGTATTTGAAAGACTCCATAGCCCACCATAGGCATTTTAATTCCATTATTTAACGTAACATACTTCATTCTATTGTCACTCCATATTTTCATTGGCTCTGAAGTAATCATAAACATTTTTAATAAAAAAGTACAATGCCAATAGCGAAATGTGCTATACTAAAAGTGAATAGTGAAATGATAATAATATAAATATTTTAAATAATAATTGATCCATTAAAACAGGAGGTCTTTATGATAGAGTTATCACAATTAGAACATTTACTTGCTTTTTCAGAATATGGCACCTTATCAAAGGCAGCTGAAGAATTGCATACTTCACAGCCTGCATTAAGCCGCTCTATGCAAAAGTTAGAAGAGGAACTTCGCGTACCAATATTTGAACGTCAAAAAAATAAGATGGTGTTAAACAAAAATGGAGAATTAGCAGTTGACTATGCAAAAAGAGTACTAAATCAAGCAAATGACATGGTAGAACGTGTTAGAGCATTCGATAGGAGTCAGCGAACCATCTCAATTGGTTCCTGCGCTCCTGCTCCATTATGGTCACTGACTCCATTATTAGCTAATCTTTGTCCGGATATGGCTATATCTTCAGATATGAAAAACCCTGAACTTTTAGTCCATGGCTTAAGAGATGGTATTTATCAATTTATTATATTACCAGAACCATTAGATGAGGCAGATCTATATTGCACCAAATATGAGGAGGAACACTTATATCTAACACTTCCGCCTGCACATCCTTTAGCTTCTCATAAAGCGGTTCATTTTAAAGATATTGATGGTGAAAACTTACTTCTTTTCTCAAAGATTGGATTTTGGCATGATATGTGTCAACGTAATATGCCTGCCTCCCATTTTATTGTGCAGAATGAACGGTTTTCCTTTGAAGAACTTGTAAAAAGTTCTGCACTGCCGGCATTTGCATCCAATTTAACATCAAAAGATGAAGCTTCAAACCGTATATCTATTCCTATTCTTGATGCTGAGGCAAATGTAACTTATTACTGTGTATGTCAACTAAGAATCAAAAAGGAGATGGAGAATGTAATTAAAGCAATTGAAAAGCATGGGATAAAATAATCGTAACTGCCATTCCATTTTTGAACTGCAGTGCAGATATGCATACCCACCCACAAATTCAAATCTGAATAAAATTCAATTACCTGCAAATAATAATTTTATTAATATTATAAGTATGGATATTAAGAAGTAGTCCGGTTACCACGTTACCACTAAATCCGGCAACAATGAAAATAAACTTTTTATGAAAAGGAGTAATTTATATGGATCGTGAAAAACTCATAGACCAAGTAAAAGACGAGTATGCACGAATAGCCTCTTCTGCATCCCAACAGAATCATATCCAATCTACAACAAAACTAACACCTGAAGCCTATTACGAAAAATTGTTAAGTAAAACTATTGACGAAATTAACCACGGAACCTTTGACGATTTCAAATCTGGGGAACAAATAGTATCTGCTATTGCAAATGACAAAGCATTGATTTCAAATTAGAATCAAGTAATTCAGAAAATAGTCAGACATGGAAATGTATCCAGGTTTGACTATTATTTTATTCGAAACTTCATCACCATCTAAAATCTATAATCTAAGCCCCTTAATATCCTTAATACGAGATAATATCACATTGGTACTTAAGTCAGTTACTCCTGGTAACGTATGAATAGTTTCTGACAGAAATATCTCCATCTCCTCCTGATTAGAAGAAATTGTATGAACATGTAATTTACTTTTTCCAGAAACCTGATAGATCTGGGTGACATAATCGTTATCTTTTAGGATTCCAACTACGGTTTCGTAACTTTCAGGTTTCATTTCAATCTCAAAATAACAGGAGATCGCTCCATTTATTTTTTGTGGATTAATAATCGTAGTATATTCTTCGATTATCTTACGTTCCTCCAAAGAACGAATCCTAGATTTTACTGCCACCCTAGATAAGCCTACCGCCTCACCAATATCAGAGTAAGACATACGAGCATTTTGAATCAACAATTCTACAATCTTTCTATCGGTTACATCTAATCCACTCAAAAACATGTTTCAAATCTCCTTCCCACTATTAAAAATATCTTACCCTATTTTAAAAAGAAAAACAATGTTAGCATTTATAGACTCTCTTATTCATTGACAATATTTGCATCTTCCTATATGATACTTACATAACGTATGTTTAAACTTACGCTTCGTAACTAAGGGGAGGGAACGAAACAATGAATCGAGATTTGACCAAAGGTAATGTCACCAAATCCATGCTGCTATTTGCTGGTCCTATGATTATGGGCAATCTATTACAGCAGCTTTATAACGTAGCCGATACCTTTATTGTCGGAAAATACATAGGTCCTGAGGCACTGGCAGCCGTTGGTTCTTCATTTACACTAATGACATTTCTAACCTCAATTGTTTTAGGACTTTGTATGGGGAGTGGTGTGGTATTTTCTATGTTATTTGGTGCTGGGAAGGAAGAAAAACTGAAATCAAGTTTTTTAATGTCATTTTTATTCATTGGAATAGTTACTGTCATTCTAAATATATCCGTTTTAATTTTCATCACCCCATTATTAAAAGTACTTCAGATTCCTACTGAAATTATTGCGGAAACAAAAAGCTATTTACAGGTGATTTTTTATGGAATCTTATTCACCTTTTTATATAACTATTTTTCATCCTTATTACGATCCATTGGAAATTCCTTTATTCCTTTGGTATTCCTCGCTATTTCTGCTCTGCTAAATATTGTACTTGATCTTGTATTTATTATTTCTTTTGACATGGGCGTAGCCGGAGCAGCCTGGGCAACCATTATAGCTCAGGGCGTATCTGCGGTATGTGTTACTCTCTATTGCTATTTGAAGCTTGAGGTTATCCGTTTTAAACGGTCTGATCTGCATCTTGATTTTGCTGTATTACGAGAAATTTCCCAATACTCTATTCTAACTTGTGTACAACAATCCATTATGAATTTTGGTATATTAATGATTCAAGGATTGGTTAATAGTTTTGGAGTAGCAGTGATGGCAGCGTTTTCCGCTGCTGTAAAAATCGATTCCTTCGCATATATGCCTGTACAAGACTTTGGTAATGCGTTTTCCACATTCATAGCACAAAATCATGGGGCAGAAAAAAAAGAACGAATTCAAAAAGGTACTCGCTCAGCAATTAAAGTCACTTTGATATTTTGTATTATAATCTCAATAAGTGTATCCTTATTTGCACGTCCGCTCATGTCAATCTTCATAAAACCAGAAGAAGTAGAAATCATCTCCATCGGTGTTACATATCTGCGCATTGAAGGTGCTTTTTACTGTGGTATTGGATGTCTCTTTCTTCTTTACGGCTTTTATCGTGGTATTGGAAAACCAGGAGTGTCCGTTATTCTTACTGTGGTTTCACTAGGAACACGTGTTATTCTTGCGTATCTCTTAGCAGCGATTCCTACAATTGGACTTGTAGGAATATGGTGGGCAATTCCAATCGGTTGGATACTAGCAGATATCATCGGATTTGTATATTATCGTCGTTTATCTCGAATTTAAATGTAAAAGAGGTCAGTGATTATCCACTGACCTCTCCTTTTGATTTTATCCTTATACTATATTCCAACAAAATAAAAACTTCTCATCTCTTCTTTCTTGTCAATAAGAATGCTTGCTTAATATTATGATAGGCAATTAAATTACAGCTTTTATCAGGCTAATTATTCCAGTTTATCGTTACTGCTCCGCTACCTGTGGAAGGTACTGTATACGTATGATTGGAACCACTTTCCCAAACTACCTTCCCGCTGGAATCCTTCTTGATTCCTTTAAACTGTATCGTTTCCCCTGCAGGCAGATTAACTGTTACTGTCCATGTCGGATACTCAGAGATTGCTGTTTTAATTGCGTTTGCGGTATTCCAGCTTCCAAGTTCAGCTATGTTTCCTGCAATATATACATCCTGCCCCATATAGGTCGTTGCGTTTTTTATAACAAAGGTTATGGGAATCAAATTAGATCCCGGTTTTTCTGCTGTAATAACGCCATCTTTAATCCACGAATCTGCCTTTACCAGATATCCAGTATTTCCAGACCCAGGAATCTGACTGCCATTACTGTTAAAGATTACATATGCAGTCTCTAGGCCAGTAATCGTGTAGGAATACCATCCATCCCCTTCACTTGACATAGCTGTTCCAGGCCATGCTTTTCCTTCCTTCTTTGGGGATACCGTTTCGTCATAATAATAAATATTTGGTGTTCCCCAGCTTAATGGCTTATAGTAGTGTACGGTAAAGGTATTCTCCTTTGGTTCTTCTGCCTTGGTAAAGGTATAGGTCTTGGTAGTAGTGCCATTGGCATTCACTGCCTTTATCTCCAAAACAAAGGTCGTGTCGATTGCCGCCCCCTGACCGATTACAATCTTATCTCCAGAAACCAGAGTGGTTGCCAAAGACCCATTTACCGTATAGGAAGCTGTAACTGCATTGGTAAGCGTCGGAGTGATTGTCAGGGTATCAGTGTAGAAATCTCCCTCCTTAGCATCAATGGAGACAATAGGCGCCGGATTATTTGGATTCTGTGTATAAATTACACCATCTTTAATCCAAGATTCCGTTGTTACAAGGTATCCGGCCTGCTGCGCTCCCGGAATCTGATTTCCGGAATAGTTAAAGATTACAGAAGCCTCCTTCCAAAGTGGAATGCTATAAGCATACCATCCGTCTCCCTCACTGGTCATGCCTACTCCCGGCCATGCTTTTCCTTCCTTCTTTGGGGATACCGTTTCATCATAATAATAAATATTTGGTGTTCCCCAACTGGACGGTTTATAGAAGTGTACCGTTAATACCTTGTCCGGATCTTCCTTCGTAAAGGTATAGGTTTTGGTAATAGTAATACCGTCAGCGTTCTTCGCAATAAGTTTTAGGGTAAAGACTGTTCCAAAAGCAGCATCTTCACCGAACGTAATGGTATCTCCCGGAGCATATTCTACTGCTTCAGAATCATTGAGTGAATAAGTAGCCGTATCTGCATTTTTAAAATTCATACTTACAGTCATGGCGTCGGTATAGAATCCACCTTGGGTCTGGTCAATCCAAACAGAAGGTTGGTTATTCGCACCCTCAATCAATATAACACCATTGTTTCCAGCGGTAAATGTGACTTTTCCGTTAGAAACGCTCGCCTGCACTCCGGTATAATAATCTGTCAGAAGCGCTCCGTCTCCAAACACTGAGCTGACATCCACCGTAGTGGATCCGCTTGCACCAATAACTACAATAACTCCATCCGTAATTCCTTTCTCATCATAGGTTCGGCTAAAGGTATACGGAGCACTGTTGATGAGCTTATGTTGTCCGGCTCCGATTGCAATATGATTGTCCCGGAACTGTCCCATCTTCTGCCAGTGAGCCAGCACATTCTGATTTACCGAATTCCAGTTCATGTCGGAACGATATTTCTGATCCGTATAAGTACAATTGAGAAAATCCAGTGGTCTCGCGGTTTCATCACCATAAAAAATCTGGACGGCGCCCGGTGCTAGCAACAATGCCGTACCTCCGTTGATAAGATCGCTCCGGTTATAGGTGCTGGTATCATGGGACGAAATATAGCTGAGATAATTCACATTACTGCTACTACTATTGATTACATTAGCATAATTGCTGTAGGTTGTTTCCAAAGAGGACATATTTGCAGGCACTCCCTGGAATCCAAAGTTAATCATGGAATCAAAACCATTGGAGAAATAGGAAGAAGAAGCAGATACACCATGTCCCCATGCCTCACCGGTCATCCAGAAATCAAGATCATCTAGAGCCTTGTCCGGATTATTGGCTTTCCACTCTTTTAATGCAATAACAGACTGTTCTTTCAGCGTCTTCCATACATCCTGCTGCACATGCTTGGCAGTATCCACACGGAAACCATCCACACCATATTCACGTACCCAGTCAGTCAGCCATTTCACCTGATAATTTGATACCTGACGGTTAAGGCCACTGGTACTAAAGAAGTTATTCAATTCAGTTACTTCCTGATTATAACGCCCTTCGCTCTTCCACTTATTTTCAAGAAGTTTCGGAATTCCAGGATCATTCGTCGTCTCGGTCTTAAAGTCCGGCAACCCCCCAAGACACATGGTCAGCTCATCACCGCTTTCACTTCCGGTATATCCATTAAAGCCTTGTGAAGCACGAACCCAGGCATTTCCCCACCAGTTTGACCAGTTTGTGGAGGTCTTATTCATGTAAAGATAGTCCTTACTCCAGTGAGCATTGGTAGAGGCGGAATAATAGTAATCCTTCCAATTGCTGGTAAGGGAACCGAAATTGAAATCATTCATATCCTTGAGTGTAGCATACCCCGCATGGTTCATAACAACATCAAAAATTACACGAATTCCATTTTCATGAGCGGTATCAATAAAGGTCTTCAGATCCCCAGCCGTACCCATATTGGCATCTACATTGGTATAATCCAGAGTATAATACCCATGATATGCATAGTGTCTAAAACTGTCTGCCCCCAGCCAACCATGTATCTGCTCATAAGGTGCCGTAATCCAGATAGCATTTACTCCCAAATTGGTAAAATAGCCTTCATTCACTTTCTTAGTAAGACCTTTTAGATCTCCTCCATGAAAAGTGGCCGGTTCCGTCAAATAATTAGAATAAACATTGCCGTTCTGATCAAGTTCGCGTCCATAAGAATGGTCGTTGCTGGTATCACCGTTAGAAAAACGGTCAGTCAACGCAAAATATACGGTCGCGTTGTCCCATGAAAAGGTGGAAGCATCTGCTTCCGAGGTCGCCTGTACCGCAGAAGTAACCTAGGTACTGGTCTGTTCTGTCTGTACTACCGTATTATCCATGGCAAATGCATTAAAGGTCGACTGAAACAAAACGACCAATACAATGAACAGACTGCTTAACATTTTTCTAGTTTTTTGCATAAAAATCCCCCATAAAATATATTTTTCACATACCGTAAAACATATGTAAAATTCACAAAAATTTCTCTTCCCTGGCCTGATTTGCGTAGCCCTCAGGCATGTATTTATTTTCGAAATATTTCGAATTTTATAAGTTTAATTTATCATACTTATTTATGTATTGTCAACAAGACATTTTGTAAATTATTGTGTTTTTATGTTTATTTGTACCATGCCTTTTGTATATCTCGTTGTATTTCAATATTAGAATCCACTATCTTAATCCTCTGGTTCCAAGATTTATAATGCAATATGTCTATACTGCCCCTCAATCAAGGCTATTGAAAAAGAGAACAGAAGAAACAAAAGAAAAGCTGAATGACTGACTCTTAGAGTTCAAACTCAGTGATAAGGTATAAAAAATCCTCTATCTCCCATGTTAAAGGAGATAGAGGATTTTTATAACAGTATACTAGAATCAAAACAATACAATTCGTTAGTTTTGGTATACCTGTTGTATCTTTTATAAATCTATGTACTAAAGGTCTCATAAAGTATAAATAACCGCTCGAAAATGCGGTTATTTATACTTTATTTTATTTAGAAATTTTGATTTATAACTATTTCTCTTATTATTTTTTAGTTGTTTTAATATTATGATAGGCAATTAAATTACAACTTTTGTCTCGAATTATTTGACACGTTCCCTCTTGACTCTTTGGAGTCTCTCCTCCGCCAGAACATAGGTATACCTCTACCTCTTTTCCAGATGGTAAAAGTTCTACCATAGAATTAAATGCAGGTGCCGGATAACCTGCCCATACTGGTGCAACTAATATAATCTTATCAAAATTATTTAGATTATGTTCTATTTTCTGAATTGAAGACTGCTCTCTCTTTATTGCTTTTGGACATCCAGAGAAAAATGCTGTAATTATATTTCGTTTCTTTTCTTCCTTAATCTCACAGAGTACTGAATTATCATTCTCATCAGCTATGCGATTAGCCTCTTTCCTAGAACTTCCGCCAAAAGTATAATACATAATTATTGTTCTCATTTTTAATGATCTCCTTTTTATAAACAATCTCCCATCCAAAAAGTGGATTTATATACTCAATATATATCAATCAGTTCTATAGGTCAATACAAACTTTTCCCACTCAGTCCAAATTATATCGAATACTCCGGCTGATTCATCAAATTCATTTTTTCTAAAAAGTCCTTAGTTCTCTGGTTCTTTGGATTTCCAAACACTTCTTTTGGAGTCCCATCTTCCACAATGTGTCCGCTGTCAAGAAAGATTACTCGATTTGCCACATGCCTAACAAAGTTCATTTCATGGGATACTAAAAGCATGGTAAGTCCTTCTGCTGCTACTTTTTTAATTGTCTCAAGTACTTCTCCCACCAATTCTGGATCTAGTGCAGAAGTAGGCTCATCTAATAGAAGAAACTGTGGCTTCATTGCTAGGGCACGTGCAATTGCAACACGCTGTTGCTGACCACCTGATAGATGTTTTGGATAATGATTAGCCCATGCACTCATTCCAACTCGTTCTAGTTCTTCTTCAGCGATTCTTCTTGCTTCTACCTTACTCTTCTTTTGTACTACTATCAGACCTTCCATCACATTCTCCAAAGCTGTTTTTTTCTCAAAAAGATTGAATTTCTGAAAGACCATTCCTGAATTTTTACGTAACTCTACAATATCCTTACTATTTTTCTTTGACAAATCAATGGTCTTATCTCCTAGTATAATCTCCCCCTGTTCTGGTACTTCCAGACGGTTCATACAGCGAAGAAGCGTAGATTTACCAGTTCCTGATGGTCCGATTATTCCTACTACATCCCCTTTATGTACGGTTAGATTAATTTGTTCTAAGACAATATTGCCGTGGTATTGTTTCGACAAGTTTTTTATCTCTATCATAATTCTCCTCCCAGTACATTTTTTTTCTCTTGTTCTAAAGTACCTATCTTCACTAGTTCCACCTGTTCTGGGATACTATTTCTTTTTTCAATCTGTTTAATAATAATTTCCACAACAAAAGTAACCATCCAGTAAATCAATGCAAGGGAAACATAAACTTCAAAATAACGATATGTTCTTCCACCGATAATCTTTCCCTGTGCAGTCATTTCAACAACGGCACAAGTAAATGCAAGTGAAGTGCCTTTGATTAACCCGATAAAGGAATTCCCTAAGCCCGGCAGTGCTAACATAAATGTCTCTGGTAAGATAATCCGTCTAAGGGATTGAAAATAGGTCATTCCAAGCGCGCTTGCTGCCTCAATCTGTCCAACCCCAACAGATTGTAGCGCTCCACGAAATATTTCTGCAATATAAGCAGACTCATTCATAGAAAGTGCGATGATGGCATAGACCATACCAGAAGTAGAATTTCCTTGATATGTCATACCATTTTGCATGTAAAAATACTTAATAATCATAGGAATTCCAAAGTAAGCAATATATAACTGTACAATGATTGGTGTTCCTCGAACAATAGATATGTATACATTTGCAAGTTGGCTTATTACTGGAATCTTTTTTATCTTAATAATAGCAATTAGTAATCCTAGTACCACTGCAATCACCATAGAAATTACCGCTAATTCTAATGTTACCGGGAGGTATTTTAGCAATTTGGGTATTTGTGAAAATACGGCTTTAAAATCAAATAATTTTGCCATTTTTTATACCTCCTTTACTTCAGATAGTATTTTAGAGGTTAGAACACATTTAAAATCACCGTGCCCAGAAACCTGTGTATAATCTGGAATATAACCTAATTTTACGTAAAATCCTAAGGCTGACTCTCTAGAATTAATCAATATCTTAGTAACTCCCTTTTCTTTCATCCATCGTTCTGCTTCTAAGATTGCTTCCTGTCCGTAGTGCTGCCCCCGGTACTCCTCTAGAGTCGCAACTCTCTCAATTTTTCCCGTCTCGTTATCCAGATAGCGAAGCCTGCATGTGGAAACTGGGATATCACCCTCCAATACTAAAACATATTCATCTTTAGGTGTATCCTCACTAAACTCCATATCCAAGGAGATTTGAAATCCTATACACATTGCCTGTGTTCGGACATAATAAACACCAGCCTTTTGCCATTCCTCGGTTACACGAATTGCCTTCAAATGTCTTCCCCCTTATAATCTATTTCTCTAGTCTGAATTTATTTGATGGGTTTTTACTTAACCCTTCTCGTCCTGTCGGAGTACTCCATAAAGCATCAAAGTCCGTAGCTGGAATGACCATATCATAATAGGTAGATGTAAAGTAATTATCGTCTTCCTTACTCAAATCCCTAGTTGCAGCGAAATCTTTAAAATACGTGTTATGTGCAAATGCAGGAATCTGATACAAGTCTCTTGCATATCCCCAGAGATTCTTATAATCTACAAGACGTTGTTTACATGGTCCAATATTTCTTGAATACGCCACATCATATCTAGCAAGGGTTACAAAGAGACGAATGTCGCTATCAGTCACATAATCTCCAAATAGAAAACGCCGATTCTCAAGACGTTTTTCCATTGTTTCTAATCCAGCAAAAAAAGTTTCATAGGCATCAGAAAACGCTTGTAAGGTTTGTGCAAATTGCGCGCGGTATACTGCATTGTTTACATTTTCAAACAACCACCAGTTCAGTTTATCGATTTCTTCTCGTAATTCCTCTGGATAAAGATCAGGTGCATCCTTTTTATGAAATGGTCTAAAATTTTCTTCTAGATAATTTGTCAGTTTGTGATAATCATTATTTACCACCTTTTTTGTTTTATAATCAACAAATGCTGGTACCGTAGCTCTTCCCTGATAGTCTGGATCAGCATTGTAGTACAATTCACTTAAAAATTGTGCTTCTGTTTCAGGATTGATATGGTTTGGTGAATTAATAAATTCCCAGCCTAACTTTTTCTCAGGACCATGATCAGCCCAGCCTACAATTTCAACTTTTATGGCATCTTGTAATCCAAGCAATTCTCTTACAATTGCAGCTCGATTGGACCAATGGCATCCCTTCGCCCAGAATAAAATGTATCTATCTTTCTCAACTATATTTTCTCCATTTTCAAATCCTTTTGTGAAATGGTTTGGTTGCCTATGAAAATTCCCATAAGCATCTACTTCACTTACTGTTTCTGTAGGACGAACACGAACCCGTCTTCCATTTATTTCGATATATTCTGCCATCTGCTCTCCCCCCCCTATCTCTCTACCTTACATTTGTTCCCTGGGTCACTACTTAATCTAGCTCGATTATGAGGTGCTCCCCAGTACGCATCAAAATTAATTTCATCCAAAAATCTTGCATTAAAGGTTTCCATTAAATTTCCGCTTTTCTTGTTATTTGGATTTGCGAAGTCTTTAAAATATGTATTGTTCTTAAATGCTGGAATCTGATACAAATCCCTTGCATATCCCCACAAATTTTTATAAGTAAACAGTGGATGCTTCGTATGACCTAACTGATAAGTATATCGAATATCTAATCTAGCTAACGTTACATAAAGTCTGATATCACTATCGGTTACATAATCCCCAAAAAGAAATCTCTTACTTTCAAGTCGTTCCTCCAGTATATCCATGGCTGCATAAAACCCATTATAGGCCTCCCAATATGCTTCCTTTGAACCAGCAAATGCAGTTCTATACACGGCGTTATTGATATTATCAAATAACCAATCGTTGAGTTCATCAATATTCTCTCTAAGCAAAACTGGATATAAATCTGGTGCACCCTCCTTATGAAACTCCTTAAAGTCCACCTCAAAATAGTTAGTTAGACGGTTATAATCATTATTAACCACCTTTCCTGTCTTTACATCAATAAGGGCTGGAACCGTTGTTCTTCCTGCATAATCATCATCTGCTTTATAATAAGCTTCACTTAAGAATTGAATATCTAAAATCGGGTCCACGTGGTTTTCATCATAGATAAATTCCCAGCCTAAATTCTTTTCATGCTGTGCATGCTCTACTAAATTAACACTAATTGCTTCCTCTAGACCAAGTAATTCACGTACGATGGAAGCACGATTAGACCAGTGGCAAAGCTTTGCCCAAACTAAATGATATCTTCCTGCTTCTACAGGATTTTCTCCATCTTTAAACCCTACAGTAAAGTGATTTGGTTGTCGGTGAAAATATCCATTCTCATCGACTTCAGAAACTACTTCTAATGGTCTTACTCTAATTTTTCGTCCATTTATAATTTCATAATCAAAGTCCTTCATACTACTGCTCCTCCTTTAATTCCGACTAATTGATTGGTGTTACATATTTTGATGCATCTGGTACTTGATCCGCTCCGAAATATTCTTGTGATAGTTTCAATAAGGTTCCATCCTCTTGAAGCTCTTTTAACACCTTATTAACCTCCGTTCTAAGTTCATCGCCTTCCTTAGTCTTAGGGAATAAAAAGTAAGCATCAAGCGCTGTAGATATCCTTGCAGTCTCTTCTGTCGTAAGTTCTGATTTCTGCAAGTTTTGGAATTCAAATTCTTCTAAATAAGCATTGTAGATTGGAAGGTCATCAATACGGAAATCTGCCGTTCCATCTTCGATATGTTCAAACCAAACCGCTAAATCTGCATCGGAATAAATAATCTCAATTTGTGAATCTGGATTTTCACTATTCCATTGTTCAATAGCATTGGTTACATTTCCCCCCGCATTGGATTCTATCTTATATCCTCTATCCGCAGCATCTTGCAATGAAGTTAATGGCTCATCGCCATTTCGTTGTACAAATACATATGTAATCTCATCATAAGGGAAAGAAAAATAATAACTTTCGCTTCGTTCTTCTCTATAGCTAAAGTTATTTACTGCTAATTGATAATTTCCGGCAGTTAAACCTGTAAAGATCGAATCAAACTCCGCTGTCTGAAGATCTAATTTGTATTGAGGTAACCGATCAAATACGGCTTTTAACACCTCGATATCATATCCTGAATATGTACCATCTTCTTCCACCGTTATATATGGTGCTGGACTGCCTCCTGTAACTGCATGGATTGTTGTGCTATCTTCTTCCTTTTTCCCACATCCAGTTACTAGCAACAACATAGAAACCAATAACACCATTACAATTGATTGTTTAAAAAGCCTTGTTTTCATTACTCCATCCTCCAATTCATACTTTTCATACATTTCATACAAATCATACAGTATTTATATGAATAGTGGTATTTTATTCCATAATCGTGTTATTGTCAATACAAATTTAATATTATTTACATTCTTTTATCTAATCCTAAAATTCTCCATAAAACTGCTTGGCATAAAATTAAAGAGGTCCGTGTTTTAACACCGACCTCTCGTTATTTTCATTCTTATGTAATTCGAAATAAATACAACCCTACATTATAAACAAAGTTTTTCTTACCTAATTATTCTATCTACATCTAACTTATCTTCCTTAGTGCAACATTTTTCAAATTTATTAAACATTAGTTTTCCATCGTAAGTATCATTGTCATACCTTGCTATTTGCATAATTTTATTTGTTTCCTTGTCTGCTATATAAACTTTTGCATAGAAAGAAAATAAGGGAAATTCATCATAATCCACATTCCTATTTACACTATTCTCTGATATTGTAACATAAAATTCAGGTACGCCACATTCATGGAGAGTCCACCCAATCCCAGTATATGGTGTTCCCTTATTAATTTCTATTTTATTCTCATTGAACTCATTGTATGTTCTAGCATTCAACGGAACCCTGCCCGAATAATTTTCAATCTCTAATTCAATTATTTCCATTCTATTACATTTTATAAACATAGACTTCTCATAGTCTAATCTAAGGCAATTATAAAACATATCAACAACATTGGTATAGTAACTATTTTCTTGCATATACGTTATATCTGCTTTTCTAAACATAAAAGTACCGACATTGTAATTGAAGTTTAGATATTTATTCAAGTCTTGCATTGGAATAACCTTACACATTAAAATCCGTTGTGGTAATCTTCTTTGTATTTCTTCTCTTGCTTGCAACAAGATTACTTTATCTCTATCTTCCATGCTATTTGACAATGTATTCGAATATTTTTTCAATATATAATTTACCCTTTTTGCCTGACTATTACTTAAAAGTTCTAAGGAAGGAGTATTATTGATCTTAACATCTTCTTTATTGCTCTTTTGTGCTATTGCACTAAATTTTTCATTATCAATCATATGCTCTCCTCAATAATATATTTATTAAAGCCTATTAGTTACAATTCATTAACATGACCACTAAAGTAGATTTCTTACGTAAATCAGAAATATCGCCCTTTCTAAACGCAAAAAAGGACAGCTCTTACACTGTCCAATATGCTCTACCTTTAAGTCGATATTTTTTATAACACTATGTGTTTCTTTCTATGTACAACCTGCTACTCTATCTTCGTTACCGTATAGTTAGCTTGCTTCACTGCTTCCAAAAGTTCTGTATCTGAAATGTGCCGATCCATAGAGACAACTGCTATATTCCTTCTAAGATTTACTTTTGCCACTGCTCCATCTATTTGATTTATATTCTTTTCTACTTTGTTCTTACAGTTGTCACAATGCATACCATCTATATAAATTGTTTTTTTTGCAATTATTGACCCCTGTAATTTTTTATTTTTGGTCTTAGGCACACTACCGCCCCCACAACAACCTCCCTCACCTTTAAAATGCTTTATACTATTTTTTGCTGCTAAGGCAGCAATGACGACCAAAATCACTACAATAATTACTGTTGCCATACTAGTCTCCTCCTAATTCATTAATTTTGTATTGTGTTATCTAAACCAACAATACATCCCACTTTTCCTTGCATTATATACCCGTAAGGGGTATATGTCAAGGAGGTGAGACCAAGATGGTTATTGTTTAAGATATAAAAAAGTGTCTTCGACACTTCAGCTCCCCTGCCCTCACTCATGAGGGAATTTA
>JAHZFJ010000045.1 GCA_019421365.1 Lachnospiraceae bacterium | reverse complement strand
AAATATTGAGTATTTGTCAACACAGAGTTTCTCGCCTTTATATTATGAGACCTGATAGAATTGTGGTTGGTGAGATTAGAGACTCTGCAGCAATTGACTTACTGGCCGCTTACAATACAGGTCATGACGGGAGTTTATCTACTGGACATGCTAATTCTGTGAAGGATATGCTTAATCGACTAGAAGCTCTTGTTTTACAAGGGGTGGATATGCCAGTCCAAGCGATTCGAAAGCAGATAAGTTCAGCAATCGATATAATTGTTCATCTTGGGAGATTAAGAGATAAATCAAGGAAGGTTCTAGAAATCAGTGAAGTATTAGAAGTTTCAGGAGAAGAGATTATAGTTAATCCTTTATATGAATTTGTATTGAACGAAGATAGAGATGCGACAGAAATTGGGAAACTACAACGATCCAAGAATCTGTTAATTAATACGGAAAAGCTACAGCGAGCAGGGTTGCAGATTTTTGAGTGTGAAAAGAATGATAATGAGGAGTTGGTTAGCACATGATACAGGAGAAAGGGTGGAGCCCGATTAACTATAGTGTATATGACATGAGTGTAGAGGAGAAGATTCAATGCTATATCCAAGGACTGCTTGTAATAGGTGTGGTTTTATGGATTTTCTATCAAAGTATAATAATTATCCTGATATGTAGTCCACTGACTTACTTTTATGTAAAGTATCAATGCAAGAAGAAGTGTAGAGATAGAAAGTGGGAGTTAACCTTACAGTTTCGTGAAGGTGTTCAAGCGTTAGTTGCAGCACTAAGTACGGGGTATTCAGTGGAGAATGCCTTTGTACAGGCTATAAAAGATCTTAAGTTATTGTATTTGAATGAAACAATGATTATTCCTGAATTTGAGTATATCGTGTATAAGATACAGATGAATGTGCCAGTAGAGAATGCACTTGAGGACTTTGCGCAAAGGAGTATGGTGGATGATATTAAGAGTTTATCAGAAGTATTTGCTACTGCTAAAAGAACAGGCGGAGATTTAATTAAGATTTTGCGTTCTACAAGTAGAATGATTGGAGATAAGGTTGAAGTAACTAGAGAGATTATTACTATGATGTCTGCTAAAAAATTTGAAGCAAACATCATGGGGATTATACCAATAGGAATAATTCTTTATATGAAGATCTCTTCACCCGGTTTTCTAGATCCACTGTATCATAACATAGTAGGAGGGCTTGTAATGACAATAGCTCTAATTATATATGTGATAAGCTTTACGTTAATGAACCGTATACTAGCCATTGATGTTTAGATTTAGTTTGCTAGCGATTGTAATTAACGTAGGAAAGGAGGTTTACGTATTCTATTAATAAACTCTAGTATTATAATCATACTTTTCATATTTATCCTAGTAACTGCAAGATATCAAAAAGAGGAGATTCATAGATTAACAAATAAATCAGAGAGTACAAAAATCTTAGTATATCTGTATCCATCTAGTTTATACATAATACACCTCGTGTGTAGGTTAAGTATAGGGAAGAGAATCTATCATAAGGTGTATGAATCGATGCAACGTATCTATGTCAGAGAAGAACCAAAGGATAAAACAACGGTTCATCTATGTAAACTAGTATCGACTATATTATTCTTAGTATTATGTATTAATGCAGTATCAATTCTAGCAAGTCTATCTGAGACAAGTTTAATAAAAAACTCCTATTTTATTAAAAGACCCTATTATGGAGAGGAGGAAGCGACAGTTACTTTAGATGTGGGCGGTGTGAATAAAGTATGGGAGGATGTTGAAATTAGGCTTCAAGAGAGACACTATACCCAAAGTGAAAAGATAGATGAAGTTATGGAAAAGGCAATGATGTACCTTGATAAGGTTGTTATAGGAGATAATGTTTCTTATGAGTATGTTACGGAACAGTTATCGTTGGTTCATAAAATTCCTGATCTACAAGTGGGTGTTTCTTGGGATTTTGACCAGAAGGGAATTATAAGTAGTGATGGTAAAATTACAATTAGTGAGGAGGAAGTAGAAGGTATTATAGTAACCATTACTGCAACACTAAGTTATTATGATACAAAGATTCTGTATCCAATTAATGTGGTAGTGTTTCCAAAAGAAAAGACTGCCGAGGAGAAACTTTTCTTACAATTAGAAGAAGAGATACATAACAGACAAATAGAAGACCCAGAAAACGAGTATATCGAACTACCGAAAGTAATTGGAGACGAGAATTTAACGTATTCAGACAATGATAACCAGGATAAATATATAATAAACTTGCTTGGATTTGTAGCTGTATTATGTATTGGAGTTAGCGGTTATTCACAACTTGAGAAGGAAAAAAAGAAGAAAGACAGGCAGATGCTTCTTGACTATCCAGATGTTATTAATAAGTTAGTGCTACTTGTGGGAGCAGGTATGACCATCAAGAATGCATGGGGGAAGATGTGCACCGAATATGAGAACAAGTGTGAGAATAAAGCATTCAATGCGAAGCACTATGTATATGAAGAGATGGTGGCTACTCATAATGAGATACAAAACGGTGTAACGGAGATAGAAGCCTATGATCATTTTGGTAGAAGAGTTCAGTTAGTTCCCTATATGAAATTAAGCTCTCTACTTGTACAGAATACGAAAAAAGGTACCGCAGATTTGTTACAGTTGTTAGAATATGAGGCAATACAAGCATTTGAAGAAAGAAAAGAGGTAGCAAAAAGGCTTGGTGAAGAGGCTGGAACTAAATTATTAGGACCAATGGTTTTAATGCTATTCATAGTATTAGCCATCATTATGATTCCTGCATTTATGCAGATGTAAAAGAAAGGTGAACTCAATATGAAGAATGAAATTACAAACGTAATAAAAGGATTTTTAAAAGAGGAAGATGGACTAGGGGTTGTTGAACTAGTATTAATAATTATTATATTAATAGCCTTAGTTCTCTTGTTTAAAGGGCAGGTAGAAGATTTCATAAGAGGATTATTTAATAAGGCAGCAACTAAAACCGATGCCCTATAATAAAGAAAAGCAGGCGAGCATTACCGTTTATCTTACTTTAATATTGTTACTTGTAGTATCGATACTATGTACTGTTGTTGAATCCACTAGAATTAAAGGGGCAAGAGGGGTAGGGAAATCTGCTCTAACCGCCAGTGTTGACTCATTCTATTCCCTTTATCAAAGGGAATTATACGATTCTTATCGCATATTTGGTTATAACATGAATGGTGAATCGGGCGAGACAACAGAAGAACAGATTATTGAAGAAATAAGTACATATATGGAAGAAAATCTTAAGGGAGTTGAGCTTGATTCTTTAGAAGTAAGTAACATAGCAATGCTTACCGATTATGGTGGGGAGCTCTTTTTAAATCAGGTTCTTTCTTTTATGAAATATAGTGCTCCAGGAATTGTTATAAAGGAGGTTTTGGAAAAGTTTAACCTTTATGAATCGTCTGAAGACACTTCAGAGGTCATGGAAAAGAAATTAGATACACAAGAATCATTAGGAGAGTTAAGTAAGGACATGCTTAAGTTGATGTCTCAGGTAGAAGGTATTGATACAGACGAGAACGGTGTTCGTGTTACTAAAGCAGGTGCTATAAAAGTAAAGAATACATTTGCAAAGAGAATTGTTGCGGAAGCGCCCTCTATGAATGCCCTTGGGATTAATAAAGAAATTGTATATAACTCATTATCAAATAAATACTTCAATATATCATCAGTATTACAAAGTAGTGTTGGGTATTGTGACAAAGCGGTTGTTTGTAATGACACAATTGAAAGTTTAGAGAAACAAAAGGAGGTACTTGAAAAAGAAAAATCAGAATTAGAAGCAACCATCGCTAGTCAACCTAAGGAGCCAGAAACAGACGACTCAAAAGCTGAAGGTGGTACACAGGAAGGAGGAGATAGCCAAGGTGAAGGAGAGTCAACTAGTGAGTCAGCAGAAGAAATTCGTTTAAAAGAGGTTGAGGCAGCAATTTCATCAGTTTCCTCCTCGATTCGAACTGAAACTAAGAGCCTTGATCAGTACATAACATCTTTAAAGGACAATAAAGAAGACATTCGAAATGCAATTGTTAGTACTGGGAATCGGATAGCAGATGCACTTAATACAATTACCCGAATAGAAGGTAAGAGTAAGGAGATATCCAAAGAAGTCGATGGATACGAAGAAGTAGTGGAAGGCAAGAAGGAAGAAATCGGTGAAGAATTATATAATGAATTTAAAGAAGACATCGTAGAGATGAAAGAGTATCTTGGGATGCAAGATAATAGTGATTCATTATCAGCTTCAAGTGCAGTATCAATGCGACCTACATTAATTGAAAATAAAAGCATATTAGACTCTATTTATTCGACTAGTTCGTATACAATTACCAAGGAATCAGAGTCACTTGAGGGATATAAAAAAGTGCTGCAATCCAACAAGCAACTATTATCGGGATATCAAGTATCTACTCTCAAATTTGATTATTCAACCCTCGTGATTGAACCAGAGGTAGAAAGTCCGGTTGATCATATACTCAGTCTTTTTACAGAAGGTATCTTAAGTTTGGTTGTAGATGATATGGATTCAATATCAGATGGAAGTATAAAGGAAGAAAATCTACCTTCTTTATTAGCGAGTATCAAAGCCGAAGAACCGGAATCAGATTGTGAAAGTATTTTAGAAGGGTGTAAAGATAATCAGTATAATTCTGATATTAAGAATATGTTTGCTGTAGATAATAGCGTTGCCAATGATTTGGTGGAACAACTGTTACTGAATCAATATCAGATGGACTTCTTTGGTGAGTATACGCAGAGTGATAAGGAACAATCAGGTGATAATAGCAAATTGAATGAGAAGAGCATTAGTAGTGGTATAGAGTCGCCAAATGAGTTGAAGGGGAGTGAGAAAGAGGCTAAAACGCTACAGTATGAACTAGAATATATTATATCGGGTCATAATACAGACAAAGAAAACTTAAGCAGTGTAGGAACAAAGCTTATATTAATGCGAACATTGATGAATTTTATAT
The DNA here is from genome assembly GCA_019421365.1 of Lachnospiraceae bacterium. GTDB lineage: Bacteria > Bacillota > Clostridia > Lachnospirales > Lachnospiraceae > Anaerosporobacter. The sequence goes on along the minus strand of JAHZFJ010000045.1, from coordinate 15,623 downwards.
ATGTTTACACAGATAAAGAGAAGAATACTTCGGCATATGCAACGGCAGCAGCACTTGTGGGATTCACATGTTTAGCACCATTAGTTACATTAATTAAGGTTGTTATCTTGCTTGTATGGGCTATGTTAGAAGCATTAGTAGATACGTATGCTTTGTTAGATGGCAGAAGTGTACCGTTGTTTAAGTCAAAAGCGACCTTTAAGGTTACATATAAAGATTTGCTAACCATGAGTAAAAGTAATATTGCCGGGTTGGCGAGTAAGTATCCAAAAGACCAAGGAAATATTGGCGATTTTACATACAGTAATTATCTTCGTTTATTCTTAATAATGAATGGGACAAAGAAAAACTGTTACCGTTCCATGGATATTATACAGATGAATATGCAAAAGGAATTAGGCAATGGGTTTTACCTATCAAACTGTGTTTTTGGGATGGAGGTACTAGCGTACATGAAGTTACCAGAGAAATTCATAACATTTTCGTTTATTAAAACAATATTAGGAGAAACAGAAGGATACTATTCATTCAAAGTAAAAGAGATAGAGGCCTATTAACAATAGCACTTATTAATAAGGAGGTAAACAAAGGTAGAGTGGGATGTTCTTTCTTCTGACAAATCTAAATCAAATTTCTAAAAGGCAAGTCCTCATTTCTAAATTCAATTTATTCATTATTATTAACCAATTCTAAATATGAACCATAAGCTAGAAATCCCTATCTAGCCAAATAAAGGAAACTCTCTTCAAGCAAAATCCAATAAGATATGGTTGAAAAATCGCGTGTCAGAAGAAAGAATATCCCACTCTACCTTTATACTATATGAATAATAATAAATCATCCAAAGCTTCCATCACGGTTGAAGCATCTTTGGTTTTGCCAATCTTCATATTAGCTATGTATTCTTTTATCTTCTTTTTGCAAGTGCTAAGTGTACAAGAAGAGATACAGCAAGGCCTTTTACAAACAGTAAGGTACTGCGAGAAAATAGGATATGTATATGATTACGTTCTAAATTATGAGCTTGATGGAGAGAGCAATCAAACAGATCAAGATCAGAATAATAATGAAGATAATGAGAATGAAGATAGTGTTATAGATCCTAAAGAAATTGCAACGTATTTAATTACTAGTGGTTTAATGCAGGCAAAGTTTAGCGAAGTGGTGGATCAGAGTACAATTAATAAATCCTGTGTTGTGGATGGTATGCAAGGTTTGAATTTTTTGCTTTCCTCTTATGATATCGAAACCAATATTGCAGACGTTGCTGTACAGTATAAGGTGCATATCCCTATTGGTCTAGCTATTATAGATGACTATTACGTTGTACAGAAATCTAAGGTGAGAGTATTTGTTGGATTAAGAAACTCAAATCCTGATGATGAAGAAGACGGTGATGAAGATAGTGTTTATATTACGGAAACAGGAACCGTATATCATGAAATAAAAGAGTGTACATATCTTAAGTTATCAATAACCAAAATTGCCCACGCTAGTTTGGATAATCAAAGAAATTCATCGGGTGGTAAGTATTATAAATGTGAGATTTGCAAACCAGGAAAACAAGAGTACTACTATATTACAAAACAAGGGAATCGTTATCATAATAACACGAATTGTAGTGGATTAAAAAGGACAATAAAGGTGATTAAACGATCAGAGATTGGTGATCGGCGATCATGTACACGGTGTGGTAAAAAATAGAGGTAGTATTGTTTTAGAGAACATTGTACTAAAAAATTGAGAGCTATAAAAAGCAACAAGGAAATGAGGTTAGGGTATGGAATGGATTATTAAATTAGCAATTACTTGTATCTTAGGATTAATAGCAATCGTTGATTTTAAAAAAAAGCAAGTATCGAATGTCTTATTACTTATAGTTTCCGGAATAGTGATTATTAATTATGTCATCTTTAAGCCGGTAACAATTATGAGTCTATTAGGAGGCATAGTAATAGGGGGTATCTTATTAGGTATTAGTTATATTACTAGACAAAAAATAGGTGCTGGTGATGGATTATTAGTTATGATGCTTGGAGCTTATCTAGGATTTGAAGGTATTGGCGTGGTGCTCTTATATGCCTTAACATTATGTGCAATATGGTCAGGATTATTATTAATGATAAAAAAGGTAAATAGGCATTATACGATAGCGTTCGTTCCCTTTATCTTTATAGGTTACATAGGAGTATTGGTTCATGGATAAACGGTATCCTATAAATAAAAAAAATAATTATCTTTACAAAGGGAGTATTACGGTAGAGATATCTATGATCTTTCCAATTGTAATGTATGTGATTTTTTCAATTATTTATGCAGGAATGTATTTACATGATTATCTTGTTATTAATCAGACGATTAACGAAATTGTACTTGAATGCAATACAGCTGCAAAGTATCCGATGGAATCTGACGGAGAACATATCAGTTATTCTCATATTAACGATCGTGGGATATTCTTTTTTATAGATAGTGATTTCTCTAATGAAAACAATGTGTATAGCAAGCGTTTAATTAATGCCTTGGAGAAGCAGCTTTTGATAACCAAGGTTTTGCAGCCTAAAGTAGATATAACATGTACACAGATAACAGTTAGCGTGGAGTGTAATGTAAAGATTCCAATAGCGCCAGTTCGTATATTATTAGGAGAGGAAAGATTGAATTATAGAGAAACATCTGAAGATGAGGTGTTTTATCCTACTGATTTTGTAAGAAAGTTTACAGTCCTATCAAGTCTGGCAGAAGGAACAGAGATAGGTGATGAAAGTATTAAAAAATTAAGGGATATCATTAGGGGAGGAGAGTAATGGAACTTAAAGCGGAGTATAGAAGAGAGACATATCGTAATTATGTTTTACTTGATAATGGGGAGGATAATATTACAGAGGCTGGAAGGGAAGAGCTTTACGAGATACCAATGCTTCTGAATAATAAGATCCCATATTTGCTAAATGTTCAGATAACCTACCTGAATGAAAGGGCTAGGTACGGTTATGATATAACTAGTAACCAAGCCATATTCGATTGGATTGAAAGAAGAAAAATAAAAAGTGATGATTGTGAGCATCTATATAGTTCTGTATTTGGAGCAATAGATGCTTGTTGCGAGTATTTATTAGACGAAAGCAATCTAGTCCTTTTGCCAGAGTATATCTATTATGATATGGGAAAGAATCTCTATCGTTTTATATACTACGTGCATTATCATAGTGATATAATTCAACAGATTAATGAATTATCGGAGTTCTTAATGGACCATATAGATTATGAGGATGAGAGAACCGTTTTATTAGTCTATGCCATGTATCACGAAAGTAAGAGAAAAGAGGCCTCAATTGATACGCTTATAACAGTATTTAAGGAAAAGAAGAAATTAAAAGAGGATAAGATTCTGGGAAAGAGTCAGAAATTAAATGGGAACCCTGAGTTAAATGTAGATCAAAGGTTAGCTGAGTGTCAAAAACTAGTTGAAAATCAAAAGTTAGCTGAGAATCAAAATGAGAATCAAAAGCTAGATACGATCCCAAAACTAGAAGAGGGGCGAAAGTCAGAAGCCTGTGAAATAGTAGATAGTCATAAGTGGAATAAAGAAAATAAAACGGAAGCTAAGCAGGTTGACCGACAGTGTGACTATGTGAATACTGAAAAGGCAAATGTGGTATTAAAAAGGAAGCAATTAATTAAGCGACCAATTATGGAGAGCCGTCAGGAAAGTGAAAGATTAGTAAGTAAGTATCCATCACTAAGCTATTCCGTTGTGGGAGTGACTTTGTTTGTTATGTTAATCGTTATTCTATATTCTATAAGTCAAGGATTAGAACCTAAGAAGCTAATTGCAGTTATCTTAATTGTAGCGTCTATAACTGCTTATATTGGAAGTAAGATGTTCGACCCGAAGAAAAAGGTAGAGAAGCTGATACCTGTTGTAGAATATATTAAACAGCCAGCGGCGAACGCTATCAATCAACTAGCGGCGAACGATATCAATCAACCAGATAACAGAATAAATATGGATAATAATAAGGAGTTTTATATAAAAGAGGAAACACGAGTAAAGGAAGAGATTGTAGATAGCAATGACATTATATATGGTAATGCTAACTTATATTATAATAATTGCTCAGATAGTGAAGACTTTATGAATGGGGAAGATGATTTGAGTGAATGTACACAATTACTCTCTGTTGTAGAGGAGTGCGGTGATACAGACAATGCATCAGAAAGTGATAATCACCCTAATATTATAGATCTAAAGACACAATATGTTTTACTTCCAGAAAATGATAAGTATAACAAGTTAAAGATATCAGAATTCCCATTCTATCTAGGAAAAATAACGGATGGGATGGATGCTGTTATTATGGAATCGACAATTAGTCGCGTCCATGCCAAGATTACAATGGAAGACGAGTATTTGTATATTACAGATATGGGGTCGACGAATGGCACATACATTAATGAGGAGAATATTCAACCTCATACGAGGGTACAAATTAAGATAGGTGATTTGTTGCGTTTTGCAAATGTATCCTATACTTTTCTGATATTTAATTGAAGTAAATACTGAAGGAAATTATGGTTTTAACTATAATTTGAAGACAGGAAAAAAGCTAGGAATTAATGATGTGATAGAGGGAGATGCCAAGGAAAAGATTTTGAAGGCGGCAAAGAAGTACTGCGAATCTGATACTAACGCCTATAATATTATTAAGAATACAAAAGTAGAGGATTAAAAAATTTTTTTTGAAAAAGGGCAAGTAAATATTTGCTATGATAGTTATGAGCTAGAGAGGGGACCAGTCTGGGATATATTCTCTGTTGTAGGAAAATACAAATAGCTATCGTTGATTTTGGAAGAAGAAGTAAACCTGAAGTAGCAAGGTCGGGTTAATAGAACAATAGATAATTAGTACAATAAATAGTTAGTACAGTAATATAACACAAATATCGACATAGAGAAAGTCAAGGATATCATACCCAATGAATAAGGGATATGATATCCTTGACTTTTTGTAGTACTTATTCCTCAATTACCTTAATTAGATGATTGCCAATACAAAAATTAATGTCTAAGACACGTTCTTTATGAAGCTTATCAAAGTAGATGATTAACTTCCCGTCGGTGTTTCTAATAATCGTTCCTTTACCGTATGATTTGTGTTCAATACGTGCTTGTTCCTTTAAATCAGTAAAATCAACTAATAACTCACCAACAAAGCGAGAGATAGAGAGTTCTTTGTTATAGCGTTCTTTGACTGAATAAATATGAAGGTACTGTTTTGCCCGGGTCATGGCAACATAGAACATACGTCGTTCTTCTTCTATATCAGCATCGGAAAGGGCTTTGTTATGAGGAGTAATTCCCTCGTTCGCATCAACTATGAACACAGTAGTATATTCTAACCCCTTTGAACTATGCATGGTGGATAGGGAAACACTATTATAATTTACTTGCTTACGATCGCGAAGCTGTTCTTGAAGTTCCAATGAGTAAGAGGTGATGTGTTCAAACCATTCTTCGTACGTCTGGAATGGTTTTGCGGACTCTTGGAGTTCATCAAGAATATCAAGAAGTTCCTCTACTTTAATTCTACGAAAAGTTGCATATTCAGAAAGATATTCTTCATAGCCAATACCTTTACGAATATAATGAATTGCTGCATGAGGACTCATCTTTTGCAACATCGTAAGATCATACTCTAATTTAAGAATACGGTCTAACATCCATTCCTTATCACTAAATTTGCCTTTCATATCCTCTAGATCAACAGTGGGAGAGTCGAAGATGTCTCTAGCTAAGTAACGTTTTGGTCTATTCGCTATTTGTAAGAATAGATTGCGGTCCCTACTACCTAGAGCGATTTTAATATAAGCAATTAGATTCTTAGCAATCCAATGTTCATAGATATTTGGCAATGCATCTTTCATTCGAAATGGAATATTGAATTCCATTAACTTATTGACAAGGGCACGTGGTCCAGTGCTTGTTCGAAACAAGACAGCCATTTCATTGTAAGGAATTCCCTGCTCGTGATAATGACGTATTGCCGTTATTACCTCAGTATTCTCATCTGAAAGATCTTTAAAGGTTTTGATCACAGGTTCAGGACCAGAACTTCGGTTTGCCGCAATTTCTTTTTCAAATCTACTTTTATTATTCTTAATAACACGGCCAGCGTATTTTACTATATTCTCCGAAGAACGATAATTTATATTAAGAAGTACTCTTTTGGCATCGGGATAGTCCTTTTGGAAATTAAGCATAATCTCAGGTTTTGCACCTCGAAAACGATAGATGGACTGATCATCATCACCTACGATAAACAGGTTGTTCTCAGGTAGGCTAAGAAGCTTTACAATTTCATATTGAACTCGATTAATATCTTGGAACTCATCAATTAGGATGTACTGAAACTTCTTTTGCCATAGAGAAAGAATATCTGGACGCTCTCTTAAGAGTTCATAGCAGAATACTAACATATCATCAAAATCGATTAAGTTCTCCTTACGAAGTTTGTTTTCATAAGCCGTATAAATCTCCTTAAAGATATCTTCAGAACAGTTAATAGAATAATAATGATCAAGAGATAGCATGTCGCCTTTAACGAGGCTAATTTCGTTGGATATACTTGCAATAAATTCTTTCTCATCATCTATTTCAATATTCAGATGTGCAATAATAGATCGGAAAAAGGTAAGGCGAGCTTCCTCGGAGATGATATTAGCAGATGAAAAGTTATATGCGTATTTTAATATAGTAAAGAAGATGGAATGAAATGTGCCGAAACTAACAGGAGCATGCGATTGATTTGATAGATGTAAAAAGCGTTGTTTCATCTCTGTAGCGGCAGCCTTTGTGAAGGTGATAACAAGAATGTTAAGAGGGTTAATACCGCATTCTTCAATTAGGTATTTGGTTCGATGGGTAATAACAGCTGTTTTACCGGAACCAGGTCCAGCAAGTACAAGCATAGGACCATTTTTATGTTGAATAGCTTTTAATTGAGAAGCATTAAACTTCATACGTAATATAAGTCCTTTCTAATTCATTAGTAAGTAATAAGTAAAATAATTGCACATGGTACGAATGGAAGGTGCCTCCCATTCGTACCATGTGACAGATTTTACTTATTGTATTGCAGCAGTAAGTTTTTCAATACCAATACGAATACGTCTTAAAGATTCTTCTTTACCAAGAATTTGCATGATCTCATATGCTCCACCTGGAGTTGATTGTTTACCAGAAACAGCAGTTCTAATAGGCCATAAACCTTGTCCGTTTTTGATACCTTTGTTTTTAATATAATTCATAATTACTTCTTCAAGAGAAGATATAGAATAATCATCAAGTGCTTCGAGAGTTGGTAAGATCTCTTCAAGAACTTCTTTTGAATTCTCAGAGTTAGTTTTCATCTTTTTGTGAGAATACATAGCGATATCATAATCAGGGAATTCCTCAAAGAAATCAATATGATCTTTAATATCAAGGAATGTTTCAATTCTTGTTTTTACTAATTCAGCGATATATCTAAGATCAAGATCTTTTTTGATAACATCTTTGATATATGGAAGTGCTAAATCATAATACTTATCGAAATCCATATTCTTAATGTATTCACCGTTCATCCATTTTAATTTATTCAGATCAAACACAGCTGGTGATTTGTTAATATGATGATAATCAAACTCTTTCACAAGCTCGTCTAATGTGAAGATTTCCTCATTTGAAGAAGGACTCCAACCAAGTAAAGCAACGTAATTAACAATCGCTTCTGTTACGAAACCTTGTTCAATTAAATCTTCGAAGGAAGAATGACCACTACGTTTACTTAATTTCTTGTGTTCTTCATTGGTTATGATTGGACAGTGAATATATACAGGAATGTCCCAACCAAATGATTCGTATAGACGGTTATATTTCGGTGTAGAAGACAAATATTCGTTACCGCGAACAACGTGAGTGATGTTCATTAAATGGTCATCTACTACGTTAGCGAAATTGTAGGTTGGATATCCGTCTGATTTGATTAAGATCATGTCATCAAGCTCTGAATTGTCAACTGTAATTTCGCCAAAAATTACATCATTAAAGGAAGTAGTACCTTCCGTTGGATTGTTTTGACGAATAACATAAGGCATACCAGCAGCTAAGTTTGCTTCGACTTCTTCTTTTGATAGGCTAAGACAATGCTTATCATATTGAACGATCTCTTTACTAGCATCGTCTGATACTGCACTCTTAAGGCTTTCAAGGCGTTCTTTAGTGCAGAAACAATAATAAGCTTCACCTTTCTCAACTAATTGTTTAGCGTACTCAAGATAAAGACCTTGAGATTGACGTTCACTTTGAACGTATGGTCCGAAACCACCATCTTTATCAGGACCTTCGTCATGAATAAGACCTGTCTTTTGAAGTGTTCTGTAGATAATATCTAGAGCGCCTTCAACAAAACGTTCTTGGTCAGTATCTTCAATTCTAAGAAGAAAATCTCCATCTTCATGTTTTGTAATCAAATATGCATATAATGCTGTTCTTAAATTACCGACATGCATTCTACCAGTTGGGCTTGGTGCAAATCGTGTTCTTACTTTGCTCATAGTTTCACTCCTAATTTAATTATTGTAACACGGTTACAATCGTAACTTCATGGTTACCTGTGTTTAACATCCTTACAATAGCATTATTATACTCTAGTGTAGGTGTAATTTACAAGGGTTGTCTTCTGTAATTATAGTGTTAGTAGTGTTGAGGCAAGATAAACAGCTGCTAATAGCGATAATAATGCAAAGATTAATGATGCTTTGGCAAAATTCTTATGTGTTTGACTGCGCTTATTACCAAAAACCCATGTTAATAGGACTACCACGTAGATTAACCAACCAAAACCAGGTATAATCTGCAATAACATTACGCCTAGGAAGGTTTTGAATGAAATCTCATTAGATTCTACAGCGCTTGGCTGTATAGGTTCTACAGGTGCAGGATTAATAGGTTCACGATATTCGAATCCTTTATTTTCTCTTAACGATTCGCCACAATTTTCACAGAAATTAGCATGTTCGTTCTCAATTTGGCGACCACAAATCTTACAAATCATAATTGAACTCCTTATCCTTATGTTTGTTATTTATTATTATTTTGTGACTAATATCTAATAATTATAGCATATTTAAAAAGAAAGTGGAACAAGTTATGATTGTTTAATAACTAATTTATAATAAGATTAGATATGTTAAATAAGATGAATGAATACGAGGGATATACTTGCAAACACTATAGTTGGAGATTATAATAAATTTAATTATGATATAGTCAATTGCGAAATTCTTCTCCATTATACAGATGTTGCAATTGTCTAATTATTATGACAAAAACGGGGAGGCGACATTAGTGGAAAATAAACATTTACAAGAAAAACCGTCCGAATTAGATTACAGGCCAGAAGGAACGATTATTGAAAGATTACAGGAACAAAATGTGAAGATACAAGATGTAAGATGGTCGTATGACGATATGAATATCTTGTCATCGGGCATTGACAAACTTATTGATTTACAAAGTCATCTTAATGATTTAAAGATATATAAAGATAATGTTAGGCAGTTAGAGGCTGAAGATGAGGATCTCGAAAGAATAATAATAGCAAAAGAGAGAACCATTGATGATGAGATTGATAGCGTAACTAAAAAACGTAAAGCAGAGGTAAGTGCCACTTTTGATTCACAACTTGATAATACGAAAGTTGAGATTAAGAAGGTAAAGGCTAAAAGAGAAAAGAAAAAGAGTAAGAAAGTCTCAGAGAGAATTAAAGAAGAAACATCAGATTTAAGAAGTGAGAATAATCGATTACAAGAAGATATTAAACATACAATGAAGAATGATGGTGTACCTAAAATATTTAATACAAGATTATTCCATGCCTTGTATTATCCAAAGGGATTCACCGATATAGGAATTGATTTGATTTGTGTTTTATTACTATTTTTGCTATTGCCTAATATTATATTCCGTTATGTTGTTAAGACGGACGAGCCAATTGTTATGGGACTCATTTATTTTGCTGTAATCCTTATATTTGGTGCTATATATCTCGCGTTAAATGCGAAACTTAAGAATCAGTACCATGAAACATTCAAGAGGGTAAAAGAGATTCGTGCGAAGATTCTAATAAATAACAAGGATATTAATAGAATTAAAAAGTCAATTCAAAAAGATAAAGATGAGAGTAATTATGGTCTTGAGAAGTTCAATAAAGAGATAAAAGAACTGGAAGAGACTTTGGACTTAATTTCGGATAAAAAGAAAGAAGCAATTATAGAATTCGAAAGTACACAAAAAACTATTATTGCAAATGAAATTCGTGAAAAAAACAAACCTGAGTTATTAAATCTTCAACAAAAGCATGAAGAAGTACATGAGCTAAGTAAAGAATATTCTCAAAAAGTAAAGGAATTAGAGATGCAGTTGGCAGCTAATTATGAAGTGTATCTTGGCAAGGAATTTATGAACTTAGATAAACTTGAGAAATTGATTAAAATTATGGAGTCAAGAGAGGGAATTGTTATCTCAGAAGCCATGAAGCTATATAAAGATCAGATATTAAACGGCTAATAAACCAAACTGAGTAAAAATACTCAGTTTGATTGTTACTAATGATATTAGTAGTTCTAGCATTTTTAGTTAGCACGAAATGGTAGACAGAATCGGATGCCTGAACAGATGCAATCGGCTAATTTCATAACGACATTAAGTCTTGTTGTTTGAAGCAACATATTATCTAGTAAACCAGAAAAATTAACAATGCCAGTGATGAATAAATCACCAACAGCAGGAAGGTCTTTTGAAACACCAGCACCAGGTTTCAAAGGGCCTTCTCCTAGTGTAATAAAACCTACATGATTGCTAGTCCCTAAAGAGGCATCGATAGCTATAATAATAGAATCTTTGTGTGTCTCTTTAATTTTTGTAATCGTTTCTCGTAGATTCTTCGCATGAACTGGTTCATCAAGAGTCCCATAGATCATATAGTTCCTATATTTGAGCTCTGACAGTTTATATCCAATAATTGGACCAAGTGAGTCTCCAGTTGCACGGTCAGAACCAATACACAAGAAAACAATTTCTTCACTTGTTTTATCTAAAGATTGAATTAATTCGCCAAGTGTTTGGCTAAACTGATAGGCACAATATCCATCAGCTGAATTAAAGTAATATACTTTTCTTTTATTTCTTTGTTGTGTTAACAATAAAATTTCACCACCATACAGAATTTATTAATATAATGAAAGTATTACCAGTTGACAAAAAAATAGACAAACTTTTGAACGCAAAATACTACAAAAAATTTTCGTTCTATAGGTAATACTGCATGGATTAGGTTGTAAAGTCATGAAAATAAAAAGTATTTGTAATTACATAGAAAAAAGTTATAGATTAGTCATTTAGTATTTTGACAAAAATATCTTAAATAATATGCTAAGATACCGTAAAACACTTGATTTGTGTACTAGGACAAGTTATTAGATTAATTAGTTATAGATCAGGAAAGGAAGTTCGGTATGATACAGAGCATATATAGTAATGAGGAAATGGACTCAAAAGAAGGAAAAGAAAGTTCGGCTTTCAAGATGCCAAAAAATATACGACAAATAGGACAAGTTGATTTATCGAAGAAAATATATGCAGAAGATTACGTAATGACGTATATTAAGCAATTAGCCGAGAAAACAACGGTAGGTGAGCGCAAAGCAGTGTTACTCGGACAATACATAAAATCGGAAGGCAGTAGACATATATTTATCAATGGAGCGGTAGAAATTATAGAAACAGCAGATAATAAAGAGACTATGTTCTCTAATGAAGTCTGGTCAGAGATTTATGATTGCATTAAAAAATACTTTACCAACGTTGAAATCGTTGGCTGGTACATAACAAAAAAAGATGGTCCTTTTGATGTGGATGAGCATATAACGAAAATGCATCTGGATAATTTCTCAGGACAGGATAAGACACTTTTGGTATATGACCCTGTAGAGAAAGAGGAGGCATTCTTTTTCTATGATAAAGGTAAATTGAAGAAACAAAGTGGCTACTACATCTACTATGATCGCAATGAAGAGATGCAGAATTATATGGTAGAGAATAAAGAGAACGTTAGTACCGATGATGGGTATATTGATCTTGCAACACAAAGAATCAGAAAAGTTATTAATACAAAGAATGATGAAAATAAGCAAAAGAGCATGATGCCGCTAGTTTACACGGCAAGTTCTTTGCTTGCTGTTGTTGTGCTTGTAATTGGAGCAACAATGGTAAGTAATTATGATTCAATGAAAGATGCGGAGGATTCCATAGCTGTATTATCAGATGCTGTTACTAATACCGATGATGATAATGATTCATCGGCAGAAGTAACGCAAGTGGAAGAAGTACCATCCTCAATAGAGCAAGGTGGTATAGAGGCGAATGAAGATTCGCAGAATGCAAGTATAGATAATGAAGATGTACAAGCTATGATTGAAGAAAATGAAGCAGCCAAGGAAGCAAGTGCGAAACAAGATGATACTGAAATAAAAGATGAAGGAAGTAAAGAAGATACTGAAACTAAAGAGGATACAGATACTAATAATGAGACACAGGAGAAAGATTCGACTAAAAAAGAAGAACCTTCAAAGGAAGAGGATTCTTCAAAAGATTCGAAAGAATCCAGTAAACAGACAACAGCTAGTGGTACCAAGTATACAGTGAAAAAAGGTGATACTTTAGTTTCTATCAGTACGACAGTATATGGAACTATTAAAGGTGTCGATTTAATAAAAGAAACAAATAACATTGAAAATCAAGATTTGATTTATGAAGGGCAAGAAATTATTATACCAGAATACAAATAATTAAAGAGGAGCTGTTGTAAATTGATAATATACATTTACAACAACTCCTTGAATTTTATAGGGATATCCTCGTATTGCTTATAAAGTCAATATAAGGTATAATAAATGGCGAAAGTCGAATTGCAAAATTACTTGTAATTCATAACAAAATAAAATGTTGAATGAGCATTGAATCTAAAGAAAGGAGCCATGCTTTGCCGTTTTTTCAACATATATTTTTGGCAGTATCATAAGTTAGATTGGTATATGCATGGGTATTATAGTGGAGAAAAAAGATATAGACGACGCTTCTCTGTTCGAAAATAAAATAAAACGTCATAAACAAAGACGAGCAATTATTATCACACTTGCAAGTATTGTTATATTGGCGCTTGGATTTTACTTTGTCAATAGAATTCTCACAAAGAACTATAATAGTTTTGAGGTGTTGAATACAATAGCAAGAGAGGATAGTAATTCAGTACAATATATAAGTTACAATCATAAACTTATCAAATATAGTCGCGATGGTATTTCTGCATTATCAGCCGATGGAAAATTATTATGGAATGCTTCCTATGAGGTTAAAAATCCTAAAGTAGTTGTTTGTGAAGGTTATGTTGCAGTAGCAGACATCGGTGGAAAATATGCATATTCGTTTGATAGCAAAGGAACTACATACGAGCTAACAACAACACTACCAATTATTGATGTAAGTATTTCACGTCAAGGAGTGCTTTGTGTTACCGTTGAAGGCGATGATTATAACGAGATATTGCTGTATTCTAATACAGGTAGTAAATTAGCAGTGAAGCAAACAAGCGTCCAAACAAACGGCTTTCCTGTAGATGTAGCATTATCAAATGATGCTACTAAACTAGTATGTTCTTATGTTAGGATTGAAAAGGGTGTATTAGAATCAGATATTGGATTTTACAATTTTAATGAAGTTGGAGAAAATTATGAGAATAATTTAGTAGGAGTCATTCCGGACCAACAAACTGTTGTACATGATGTTGTGTTCTTAGATGCGAATACGATTTTAATGGGTTCAGACAAAGGTTTTTCCTTATATGAGATGCTTGAGATACCAAGTGAGATATTGAAAGAGACATTTGATAATGAGATTGAAAGTATGTTCTATACTGATAAGTACTTTGGATTTATAATTAAAGATAGTGAGAATGAAGATACTAAACAACTATTATTATATAATTTAAAGGGAAAAAACATTCTGAAGAAAGATATAACATTCGATTATGAATCAGTTCAAATGTCAGGTGAAGATATAATATTCAATACTGAGACTGAGATACAAATCATAGAGACAAATGGTAAGTTAAAATTCAAATATACATTAGAGACACCAATAATAAGTATTATGCCAAGTAATGATAAAGATGAATATATATTGATAAGTGATCAGGATATTACTCATATTAAGTTAGTGGAGGAAAAGAAATAGTGAATTGGTTAGTGATTGCAGTAGCAGCCGTACTAATAGCGTTTGCTTTAAAAGGGAGAAAAGTTGGTTTTATTAAAACAATATTTTCAATATTCTCAATTATTATTGCAATTGTCGTATCGTCTGCTTTAAGCCCATATGTAAGTAAAGCTTTACGTACAAATGAGAAATTCTATAATTATATCAATGAACGAGTAGAAGATGTAATTAATCTTAAAGTAGAGGATAAGGATAAGACAACAGTATCAGAACAGACAGAAGCTATTAATAAGCTTTCATTACCTGAGTCTATTAAGAAGAATTTGCTTGAGAATAAAAACAATTCTGAAGTATATAAGGCTTTACATGTAGATACGTTCAAGGAGTATGTAAGTGGATATATAACAACAATTGTGATTAATGCAATCGCATTCATTATTACTTACTTAATTGTAACGATACTATTATTTGCAGTATGTATTGCATTAAATATAATTAGCAAACTCCCAATTATTAATGGACTTAATAAAACAGCAGGCTTATTAGTGGGACTATTTGAAGGTCTACTAGTAATTTGGATGTTATGTATTGTATTAACGGCATTCAGTAGTACAGAGACAGCTCAGAAATTGTTTGAAATGATCAAAGAAAGTCAGTTTTTAAGTTGTTTATATGACAATAACTTGTTAATTCGCTTTATAACTAATATGGCTAAGGTTTTATTTTGATGGAGAGTTGTGGCTAAGGTTCTTAATAATGTAATTTATAGTTAATATAAAAAATGTAAGTTTAAATAATAATAATAATAATAAACAAAGATTAAAGAAGGTGTAGGATTGCATACGCCTTCTTTTCTTATGTAGTTATTGCACTAATATCGTTTGAATATATCGAATTATTAGAATAATTAAAAAAAAGAAAAAAATATGAAAAAAGATGTTGACATACTCTTTGACTAGTGCTATAATCAATTTTGCTGACACGCCAAAGCGCTTGTACAGCGAAATAACAGAAAGCAAATCTTCAATTCTTGAAATTTGTTAAAGTGTTAAACTTGAACATTGAACATTGAAAATTAAACAGTAAAACAACCCTGAAAATTCTAAGCGTGTTCACAAGTTTCTGACTTGATAGAATGCGAAAAAAGATTTTCAAAATATATGTACTTTTAAGTACCCAAAGTAAATAAATTTACTTTAATGTCGAAAGACAAAACGGAAACAAATAGCCAGTTTGGTTAGTTGATTCTGAACGAAGAGATCAAAATTTTAATAAAATTAAAGTGAACATTTTAATTTGAGAGTTTGAT
>JAHZFJ010000044.1 GCA_019421365.1 Lachnospiraceae bacterium | reverse complement strand
ATTCACCATTTTTTATACAATAACCTGATCCTAAATACTTAACTTAATGACATTGCCTGTCAAGTAGACAGGCCAAATATCTAAAGTAATGCTCACAAATCAGTCATACGATTTTCGTATGGCTGATTTTTTATGCGCACCACTTTGCTTTATATTTCTCAATTCTTTTATTCTTTGCAATCGGATATGTTGTTGGAGTTGCGGAAGCTAACGCTTCAGCCCTTACCTCAGCAGGTGTTTTACAATCATATCTGCTTTGAGGTCGCTCATCTCGATAGAATCGGATATAATCTTTGATTGCATGACGTAATGATAACTCATCTGTTATCTCGTACATTTGATACATTTCTGATTTAATGATTCCCCAAAAACCTTCCGTTGGTCCGTTATCAATACAATGACCAACTCTGGACATTGATTGAATCATTTCGTTATCTTGGAGTTTTCTCTGGAACACCTTACTTGTATACTGAAAGCCTCGGTCGCTATGAAAAATAGGCTTTGCAGTTGGATTAGCATCAATTGCTTTATCAAAGGTTTTGAATATCAGTTGATTGTTGTTTCTGCCGCTTATAACAAATGCAACAGGATAACGATCATAGAGATCTATGATCGCACTAAGATATAGTTTCTTATTGGTTTCAGGAATCTTAAACTCCGTTACATCAGTAGCCCACTTTTGATTAGGCTCTGTTGCATAAAAGTCTCTTGCTAACTTATTTTCTGCTGTTTCTTCTGGCTTGGAAGAATTGTATTTTTTCTTCTTTTTACGAATAACAGAATGGATTCCAAGTTTTTTCATAATACGATGAATTCGTTTCCTTGAATAATGAGTATGATTGAAATGATTGATCCAATCCGTCATTCTTCGGTACCCTAAGATATGAGAAAATCTTTCATCATACTCTTTGATTAATTCTGCGATTTCGATATTAGTTTTTTCTTGTTCTGGTACAATTCTATGTTTCCTTTTGTAGAACGCAGCTCTGGCGATTCCAAGCTGTGCACACATCCAGTTGACACTCCAACCCTTGTTCCTATAGAAGTATTCAATAGTAAGATACTTTGATTCATGGCGTTGCTTTCCGAGTCTCACATCCCTTCGAATTCTTTCACTTTTTTTAACAGTTCTACCACCATATCTTTTTCTTCAAGCTGACGCTTCAGCCGAAGATTCTCTCTTCGTAATCGTTCTAATTCATCAACTGCATCATCTGTCTTATGTTGACCACGTTTGTCAGTAAGACCTTCTTCACCTGTGGCATCATATTTTTTCACCCAGGAATACACCTGACTGTAAGAAACATCGTAAAGTGCTGCTGTGACTTTATAATCACGATTGTGTTCAATGCAGTATGTAACGATTTCTTTGCGTTCCTGAATAGTTGTTTTTCGCCTTGCCTCTGCCATATAGACCTCCCGTTTCGGATCGTAATCCTTAAGTTCTCTATTGGCATTATACTTCATAATCCACTGTTGTAGCGTTGAATCAGACAAAATATTATATTTAGCTGCAAGATCTTTTAAAGATCCTTCTCCACGCAGATATCGTTCGACTATTTCAGTTTTAAATTCTTTTGTATAAGCTTTATTCCCTATTAGATTTTGAAAACCCTCAATACCTGAATAGTTATAAACATGTAACCATTTATGAACAGAACAATTACTTTTCTTTTCGTTAAAAGGAATATCATATTTTGCACAAATTTCTCGCATTGATAAATTTCCAGATAAATAATCTTCACAAGCACTCGCTTTAGTTTCAGGGGAGTATTTAGCTTTTCTGGACATGAAAAATCCTCCTTAAGTAGATTTTGGTTATTTACCTTGTCTACTTAAGGAGGATCATATCAATCCTTACGGGCCTTTTTTGTATGAACCAACGATGTCTATTGATATGTACATAGAGAATTCAAATGGAAATTGAGTGTGAATGTAATTGTAAGATATAAGAAACTGGAGTATAATAATGGTAAATTATATACAGGGAAGAGGTTATCATTATGGAGAGGTACTTTAGCACAAAGGATTTAATTCAAATTGGAATTCTGTGTATTGGAATATTTGGTTTGTTTCTATATAATTTAAAAGAATTAATTATGTACATAAGATATAGAGAGAGGTTTTATGAAGATTACATCTCTTGTTTTCAACCAGAAGAGGCAGGATTAGGATCTAAGATGGGTGGTTTTGTTTTGAGTTTGTTGACCCTTATATTAGCGCTAATAGAGGGAAGGAACATAATGAGATTTAGTGAAGATGAATATTATCTGGAGGTAGTTTTATGCAGTATAGTATTTGGGCTAGTAATCTTATCAATGGTATTTGAATTGATTTCTGCATTAATTCATATGAGAACAGTTTGCGGAATAAGTCCATATTGTATATCAATTAATTCCTTATTCATACCAAGGGATAAGGTTGTTTATGAGGAATCTGAGCATGAAATTATTATATATCGAAAGAGTAAGAAGAAAATAAAGGGAGCTAAGTTGGCTTCTCAAGTGTATGATCTCACAGAAGATCGAAGACTTTTAAATTATCTACATATTTATTACCAAAAAGTTGATTCATTCATTTAATAGAAGTCATTAGCTATACTTGTTTTACAAGTGAAATTAATAATATTAAGAATTGGTAATATAATATGTTAAGTAACAAAGTAAAAAGTGCATAAGCACTATATAAAAAAATCATCATAATATAAAAAGAGACGTTATGAAAGAAGGATGTTTTCAATATGGCAGAAAAGCATTATTTTGCATGTGGGAATACGGCAAAAGGATTTCAGAACATGTTTGAATCTAATTTAGAAGGTCTTAAGAAAATCTATATTCTAAAGGGTGGACCGGGAACTGGTAAATCTACTTTGATGAAGAAGGTGGGCAAAATATATGTGGACAAAGGTTATGATGTAGAATATATCCACTGTTCTTCTGATCCAGATTCTTTAGATGGTGTAATTGTGCGCGAAATTAGTGTAGGAATTGTTGATGGCACAGCACCACATGTAATTGAACCTAAAGTTGTAGGTGCAGTTGAAGAGTATGTGAATCTTGGAACTGCTTGGAACGTAGAATTATTAGAGAATAAGACGGACGAGATTAGAGCATTACAAAAAAGAATAAGTGAGTGTTATCCTAAAGCATATGAAGCGTTTGAGAAAGCACTAAGAATCCATGATGAGTGGGAAAAGATTTATATTGATAATATGAATTTTGAAAAAGCGGATGCGTTAACTGAGAAAGTTTGTGACATACTGCTTGGAAGAATCGAAAAGCAAGAAGATGGAGTAGTAAGGCATCGATTTTTTGGTGGCTCAACACCAAAAGGGCCAATAAATTATGTTGAAAATATAACATCTAATTGTAAGAAGAGATATCTTATTAAAGGTAGACCGGGTTCGGGCAAATCGACTATGTTAAAGAAAATCTTAAGGAAAGCGGAGAGCTTAGGCTTAGAAGTGGAAGTATATCATTGCAGCTTTGATCCAAACAGTTTAGATATGATACTACTACCTGGGCTTGAATTATGTATCTTTGATTCAACTGCACCACACGAATATGAACCAAGTCGTGAAGGCGATGATGTTATTGATATGTACGCGGAGTTAATTAAACCTAATACAGATGAGCGTTTTGAGAGTGAACTTAAAGATATTAAGAAACGTTATAAAGATACCGTTGCAACAGGAACTTCTTATCTTAAGCAAGCAAAAGAA
Source organism: Lachnospiraceae bacterium (assembly GCA_019421365.1). GTDB lineage: Bacteria > Bacillota > Clostridia > Lachnospirales > Lachnospiraceae > Anaerosporobacter. Next base: position 19,199 of record JAHZFJ010000044.1, on the reverse strand, counting down.
TTACACGACGAATTAGAGAAATATTATATTGCCGCTACGGATTATAATATAATAGAGAAGACAACAAGTGATATACTTGAACGTATTGCAGCAAGAGAAAGATAAGACTTAAAGTGGTGAAGCGGATTGTGAGTATCCGTCTTCACCACTTTAAGTTTTACTCCCGAATCATATCGATTTGTCCTTCGTCATCGATATAGGAGAATCCGAATTGTTGATATAATGATAATGCATTTACATTCATAATGTCGGCCATTAAGAACGCTTTCGCAGCCTTATACCTAGCACCATAAGCGAAAGCTTGGGATAACAATTGTTTACCATAACCACTATGTTGGAATTCCGGTCGTACGGCAACCTCTCGAATCCATAGTGTTGGACCTTCCGGTTTATCAAAGGAATAGAGTGTCACAGCGATAATTCCAGTGATGGTGTTTTCATGCCTAGTCACTAGGATTGCGCTATGTTTGCAATGGCTTGCATTCGGATCTTTCCCTTGAATCCAACTTTCTGCCCATTCTGTTGTTTCGCCAAGAAAACCTCTGCTTTGAAGGCGACAGGATCTTGTAACGGCAGCAGCTTCTTTGGCTTCTGCAATTGCAATAGCATCAACAGAACAGTCACTTTGGATATCGTAACTATACATCTCTCTAAAATGCGCAAAAGACTTAAATCTATGAGAACTGAACTCTTCTACATATGCATTAGGTACAAATTGCATATAAATAGGTTCTTTAATAGCATCAACTGCATTAAGAAGTAAAGGGATAGAATTGGTACAAAAGTAAAGTTCTATCACAGAAAGTGCTTCATTCTGTCCTTGAAGCAATATTAATTCATTAGTATCAATAAGAACTGTACAATCGGAAATATATTCATAAGGTGTATAGGTCAATGAGGTATAGGTGAAAGACTCCAGTTGATTTGTTATTCTAGCATATTGATTTTCTGTAATCATATAAAATGCACTCTCCTTACTAATCTAAATTATGTATTATTGAGTATACCTTATGTGGTACTAATGTGTATATAACTAGAATGATTATAGCTATACTATACAGTTATTTAGAATGAGTATGAAAAAAGGAGCTACTGTAAAATTAGGTATTTTACAGTAGCCCTTTGTGATCATTATTTTATGATAGTCTAGGCAGCCAATTTGGTTGTATAGACTATTTTTTTTACGGTCTCTACAGAGAGTGCATAGTCAGATGAAAGTTGTTCAAAACTATGACCATCTATATAGCGACGCTTAATTTCTTGGTTTCTATGTAACAATTCTTTACGGATACCTGAACATTCGCCCCATTTCTTGCGGCTTGATTCTCCGTTAGGTATATAGAGTAATTCTCCTTTAAGATACTTTTGGATTTCTCTAACTAATTCTGTTGGTAATATATCGTTTGCATTCTTATAATTCATTCTAACCCCTGCTCCTAGTCGTTAATAACTTAGATTAAGTCATTAACCTATCAAATCATGACAATAAAAGTAATGTATAGTAAACATATTGTCGTGGTCAATTGTTACGATTTTAGGATGCAAGTTTGCAAAACCGTTATGTTAGAATAAGCTATGGCGATTTCATATAATTAACCTCCATGGAACTATCGCCATCTGTTACGCATACAAAGCAGTATGGTTTTGCAGACATTGCATGGAGTTAAGACTAAATAGATTTGATCTCATCATGATGTTACCTCCTGTTTTGATTTTATAGTGTTGACTAAATATTATCAAAAGTAGGAGAAAATGTAAAGATAGAAGTAAAGATTGTTTGTATAGGTTGAATTTTTATTACCATTGTGTTATAGTACTAACGTTGTAACCCCTCACAAACGCAGGGGTTCAAGACTATTATTTACCGAGTGTTCGAGACCTTCCACTCGTTAAACAAAACTAAAGGAGAATAGAATATGAAGAAATCAAAAGTTCAGTTTTTAACACAAGCGGCTATGATTGCCGCAATTTATGTTGTATTAACTTACGTATTCCAACCATTTGGATTTATGGATGTTCAGGTACGTGTTGCAGAAGCATTAACAATTTTACCATTCTTTACACCAGCAGCAATCCCAGGATTATTCGTTGGTTGTCTACTTGGTAATATGCTTGGTGGCGCAGTCCTATTGGACATTGTCATGGGTAGTTTAACAACATTAGTAGCAGCAAGTATTTCTTATTTATTAAGAAAGAACAAGTACTTAGTAGCGCTACCACCAATTATCGGGAATGCAATTGTTGTTCCGTGGGTTTTAAGAATTGGATATGGTTTAGCGACGCCGATCCCATTAATGATGGTAACCGTAGGAATTGGTGAAATTATTTCATGTGGAATATTAGGAACAATGTTATTACTTTCATTAAACAAGTATAAGAACGTAATATTTAGACAAAAAGTAGCGTAATTAAAGATATATTAATTTGTTTAGAACAAAAACAAGGTCAATACACAGGTGATGTGGGAAAAAGGTACATGACGAGTAAAATCGTTATGTACCTTTTTCTTTTCTAGGAAATGTATTGATGCTTAGATTGATTCATATTAGTACAATTAACCCTAGAAAGATAGCCACAAAAATAACATATTTAAAGAGTATACTAATTAGAATTAAGAAAATATTAAGGGAATATTAAGGAAACAAACGTTCGCTTTGCATTGTCAGTCACTGCTCAGTATGATATAATTCTATGCATATATGGAATATGGGAGAGACTATCCAATGTTATAAGTAAGGGAGTGATAAGATGCGATTTATTCATTTGGCAGATGTGCATCTAGGGATGCAACCAGATCTTAGAAGAGATTGGAGCCAAGACAGAAGTAAGGAGATATGGAGAACATTTGAGGATGTTGTAAACCAATGTGAGAAAGAATCCATTGATTTGTTATTAATCGCAGGCGATTTGTTTCATAAACAGCCCTTATTAAGAGAGTTGAAGGAAGTGAATTACCTTTTTAAGCGCCTAACAAGGACACATGTGGTAATGATGGCAGGTAATCATGATTATATAAGTCAGACTTCAAATTATATGCATTTTCCTTGGGCAGATCATGTGCATATGTTCTATCAAGAAGAGCTTACAGATTTTTATATTAAGGAATTGAATACTAGAGTATTCGGATTAAGTTATTTTACAAGAGATATTACAGAGCCAAAGTATCATCAATCCGTTCTGCTTAAGAATCAAGAGATATCAATTCTATTAGCGCACGGTGGTGATGAAAAGGATATTCCCATTGATCGAAAGATAATTGAATCACTTGGATATACGTATGTAGCATTAGGGCATATTCATAAACCCGCTTTGTTCACTAATCAGATGGCATATCCAGGTTCACTAGAGCCACTTGATAGGACGGAAACCGGAGAACATGGCTATATACAAGGCGAGATTATTAAATTAGGTGACGAATATCATACGGATATAAAGTTCGTACCATGTAGCAGGAGGCAATATATACCTATTGAGATAGAAGTTAAGCCGCATATGACTCAGCTAGAAGTTATGGATGGTATCAGGGAACAGATTCGCCTTAAGGGTAAGAATCATATATATAGCATTACGTTAGAAGGTGCTAGAGATGTTGATATAACTTTTGAAGAGGAAGAATTATTAACGCTTGGCCATATAGCTCAGGTAGAGGATCACACCTTACCTGATTATAATTTTGATGAGTTATGTTTAGAGAACAAAGATAATATTATTGGAATGTTTATAGACAAGATTCAGAGTTTGGAATATGATGATGAAGTTATTGATAAAGCGTTATATCTAGGGGTAAAAGCCTTAATGAAACTGTAATACAGGAGCGACTTTAGAAGGGAGCATGTTTATTCATATGATTATAAATTCATTAGGGCTAAAACACTTTGGTAAATTTCAGGACGAGAAGATAGAATTACAAGAAGGTATAAACCTTATATATGGAACCAATGAGGCTGGTAAAAGTACGATACATACCTTTATAAAAGGAATGTTATTTGGTATTGATAAACAAAGAGGCCGAACAAGCTTTGATGTGTATACCAGATATAAACCGTGGGATACGCCAACCTTGTATGATGGAGAAATGGAAATAACCGTTGAGGGAGTTTCGTATCTAATTAAACGAAATCTATATAAGGAAGAGAAATCGGTTCAGATTATTAATAAGGATACTGGTAGAGAAGTTCCATATAGGGAGCAAAGAGGCGGTTGTTTTATAGAGGGATTAACAGAAAACAATTACAGTAATACTGTCTATGTAGCGCAACAACAAATGACAACAAGCAAAGAGCTAGCCTTTCGGATCAATGACTATATTACGAATATGTCAACGACACAGTCTAGTGAGGTAAATGTTAATCAAGCTATTAAAGAATTACAGACAAGAAAGAAAGAGATTGAATCTAAACAAACGAAACAGCAAGTTAAAGAACTGAATACGGAATTACAACAAATTCAAGCAACAGATTTCATGTTGAAGGAATTAGAGCGACAGATACTTGGCTTTGATAAGGAGATTCAAGCATTAAATCTAGAAAAAGAGAGTTGTAAGATAGATGGAGCATATCTTCAGAAACTACAGATTCTTGATTCTTATGTGAAAGAATACGATTTAATTGTAGAAAAATATCAGAGTCTTAGAGATTGCCGAGATTACTATTACCAAGTTATACAACATATAAAGGCTTGGGAGAGTGGTATAAACCAAGAGCAAGATAAACCGGTAACATTGGAGAATAGTACGCCTAATCAGGTGGAACCAAGGAATAAAGCAAAGAGTCACACAGGGTATCTACTTAGTGCATGTCTAGTGGTTATTAGTTGTCTAATATGTATCTTTGTGCCACTCACAAGTCTTTATAAGGGAATTATTATTGCATTAACTGCATTGCTTACAATTAGTATCCTACTGGTACAGTTAATTGTGAATAAAAAGAAGAAGATTCCTATTGAAGAAAAACCAGCAATACGGCCGATAAGTAATATAGAGAAGCTACAAGGGAATCAAGCTTTAAAAGAATATCAAGAGATAAGTAAGCGCCTCCTAACAAGGATGCAATCCCAAGAAGAAGACATATTAACATATGCAAATAAAGTTGTTGCTATGAATGAAGTGAATTCAGAAACAATGAAAATAATGCATCAAGAAATCGATAAATTAGCAAGTCAATTAAGTAAACAAAAGGATGTATTACAACAAAAACAAGCTAGAGAAAAAGAAGTTATTCGTCTAATAGAAACTGCAGGTACTAAGAAAGAAAAGTTAAGATGGGAGTTTTCTAGATTAGAAGATAGTATTGCAGATTATGCTAAGAAAAGAGCATTGCGTGACGAACTTATGGAAAGACGAAAGAAGGAAGATATAGAATTAACAGCTATTGATGTTAGTATTCAGATTATTCAAGAACTAGCAGCTTCCATTCATGACGATTTCGGAGAGAAGTTAAATAAATCCATTTCAGAGATTTCGACTGCATTTACGCTGGGTAATTGCTATGATGTAAAGGTCGATGAAAAACTAAATATGAAAATAGTGAAAGGAAGCGATTTTGTTCCTATGGAGTACTTAAGTACAGGTACCATGGAACAATTATATCTGGCGCTGCGTTTGGTGGCAGCAGACCTTCTTTTAAAGGATAAAGAGATGCCTCTAATACTAGACGATGCTTTCGTATACTATGATGATGACCGATTAGAAGAGACTATACGTGAACTAGCATCAAGAACATCACGTCAGATCCTTATCTTTACTTGCCACAATAGGGAACGGCAAGCATTAGATAAACATCAGATTCCATATAACTATATCGAATTATAAAGTAATAATAGGTAATTGCGAAACTCTTCTCCGTTAATAAAGTATACTTTATTAACTGCATAGAGTTTGCAATTTCCTAATCAAGTAATAATGTAGAAAGGAATATGCTTCAAAGTATTTTAGTAAAAGGGTCTAGTGTGAAAAGACTTCACACATTATTATTGGAGCAGTATTGTAAGTGTACTTACAATAGGCAAGGGTATAAGTATGAACAATGATAGTAGAAACAATGGAAACAAAAGTAATGGTACTCGGGGGAGAAACCAGTCTACAACAAGTAAGGGAACGACCAATCGTTCGGCGACTACCGGAGGAAACCGTGGTACATCAGGTAGAACAACTCCAACTCGTACCACATCAAATAGTAGTGGACAAACGCGTACTACATCAAATGGGAAAAAAACACCGAAAACCAAGAAACAATTAAAGAGAGAGAAAGCAATTAAGTTTAGAAAGAAACATCCGGTACTGCATCATATGAAATTTGCAGGTAAGGTATTATGTCTAGTAATGTTAATTGCAGTGTTCATCCTAATACTGTTGTTTTACAACAAGTATGGTAAGAGTATCTTGCAGATGCAATCAGAAGCGAGACAGTTTGTTAGTGAATCGACATTAGATACGTTCCGAGCTACCGAGACTAGTATAGTATATGGGGCGAATGGAAAGGTTATATCAGAATTAAAAGGAGAGAAGGATCTATATTACCTTGATTACTCTGATATACCACAAGAAGTTGTTGACGCTTTCATAACAATTGAGGATAAGAATTTCCTTAAGCATAAGGGAGTGGATCTTAAAGCCAATATAAGAGCTGTATTGGCATTAATCAAGAATAAGGGAGCTATAAAGCAAGGAGCAAGTACTATAACCCAGCAGTTAAGCCGTAATATTTTCTTAACTCATACGGTTAGTTGGGAGCGTAAGGTTCAAGAAATCTTTATTGCGACTGAGTTAGAGAAGAAATATGAAAAATGGCAAATCCTTGAATTTTATATTAATAACGTCTACTTTGCTAATGGATATTATGGTATTCAAGCAGCAAGTGAAGGTTATTTTAGTAAAGAGGTAGACAAATTGACATTATCAGAAATAGCTTTTCTATGTGCAATACCAAACAACCCAACGGTATTTGATCCTATTGATAATTATGATAATACCATAACAAGAAGAAATAGAATCTTAAAGCAAATGTACGAAGATGGCAAGATATCGCAATCAGAGTATCAGGAAGCTAATGATCAAGAAATAACGCTAGACATTAAGAAGATTAATAAGAAAGATTATGTAGAAACATATGTAAATCATTCTGCAACTAGAGCTTTAATGCAAGCAAATGGGTTTACTTTCCGTTCTGAATTTGAATCTGAAGAGGATGAAGCAGATTATAAGGAAAGATATAAAGAGCTATATAATGAATGTCAACAATCACTATATAGAGCTGGTTATCGTATCTATACCTCAATAGATATGACACAGCAAAAGCTTCTTCAGAATTCAGTAGATGAGGCACTAGCGAAGTTTACAGATGTAACAGATGATGGTGTGTATAAATTACAAAGCTCCGCAGTATGCATCGATAATGAGACTGGCTATGTTACAGCAATTGTAGGTGGTAGAAAGCAAAAGAGTACAGGATATACTCTAAACCGTGCTTTCCAAAGTTATAGACAACCAGGAAGTGCAATTAAACCTTTAATTGTATATACACCTGCCTTAGAAAATGGACATTATCCAGATGAAATAGTAATCGATCAGAAGTTTGAAGGAGGTCCTAGCAATTCGAATGGTGTTTACTCAGGTAAGATAACATTACGTAAAGCAGTAGAGCAATCTAAGAATACAATAGCTTGGAAGTTGTTTGAAGAGATTACACCGAAGGTTGGACTACGTTATCTGAAAAGAATGAATTTCGCTAAGATTGATAAGAATGATTATTATCCAGCGGCTTCGTTAGGTGGCTTTACTAACGGTGTTAGTGCAGTAGAGATGGCATCTGGGTTCGCAACACTTGCGAATGATGGAATCTACCGTGAACCAACATGTATCGTAAAGATTACAGATGCGGAAGGAAATGTAATTGTAGGTAGTGAAAAGAGCGATTATCAGGTTTATGATAAGAACGCTACAAGAATGATGACAGATATACTGACTGGTGTAGTTAAGTACGGAACAGGTAAGGGATTAAGTATTCCTGGTATGGCTACTGCAGGTAAGACTGGAACAACAAATGAAAGAAAAGATGGTTGGTTTGTTGGATATACACCATACTACACAACAAGTGTGTGGGTAGGTTATGATATGCCACAGAAACTAGATGGATTAATGGGATCCACTTATCCAGGTCAGATATGGTATGACTTCATGACGCAAATCCATGAGGGACTTGATAGTAGGACATTCCCTGAATATGTAGATACAAGACCAAAAGAAGACATCTTACAAGGGGAGACAGAGGAAGTTGAGCCGGAAGAGGATGAAGAAGATGAAATCACAGATGATCAGGGTGGAATAATAGAAGATTCTGAGGACAATGAGGATGAGACACAGCAACCTGATGATATACAAAAACCAGATAGGCCAGATGGTTCAGGGTCTGGAAACCAAGGCTCATCAGGAGGTACCGATGATACAGATGTTCCCGATGTCGATGATGGCATAATAGATGACGGTGATGATGGAATGATACCAGATGATGAAGATGGAGTCGTTGATGAACCAGAAGACATAACACCACCTGATAATGGAAACAATGATATTGTTGATGATGGATCAGGAACTCAATAGAGATTAATAAAAGAGACATAATTATGTGTAATATCATAATTATGTCTCTTTTTAAACAATTTTATGGAATATTATTTTTTATATTGATTAATGATGTTTTGAATTCTTTCTGTTGGATTTAACAAATCACTGATAGATGCATCATGGTTTAAGGTATCGATTAATAATGCAACGTATTTACTCATATCTGCAGTGATATAGTATTCTTTTGTTAATAATTCAGCTGGTTGGTAAACAAGGTTAGTTGTAATAACTCTATAGATTAATCCTTGTTCATAAGCTTCATCAAATTTGTCAAACCCGTTTGTAAATAGACCAAATGTTGCAGCTACAAAGATTCTTCCAGCTTTTCTTCTCTTAAGTTCAGCAGCTACATCAAGCATACTTTCACCAGAAGAAATCATATCATCGATAATAACAACATCTTTACCTTCTACGTCAGTTCCTAAGAATTCATGTGCCACGATTGGGTTACGTCCATTAACGATTTTAGTATAATCACGACGTTTATAGAACATACCCATATCCACGCCAAGTACGTTAGCGAAGTATACTGCTCGTCCCATAGCGCCTTCATCAGGGCTGATAATCATCATATCTTTAGCGTTTACCTTTAAGTCAGGTACATTTTGAAGTAAAGCTTTGATAAATTGATAAGTTGGTTTAATTGTTTCGAAACTCTTTAAAGGAATTGAGTTTTGAACACGAGGATCATGTGCATCAAAAGTAATAATACTTTCAACACCCATATTCGTTAATTCTTGAAGTGCAAGTGCACAGTCTAAAGATTCTCTAGAGCTACGTTTATGTTGTCTACCTTCGTATAAGAAAGGCATGATGACAGTAATTCTTCTAGCTTTTCCGCCAACGGCTGCGATAATACGTTTTAAATCTTGATAGTGATCATCTGGTGACATATGATTTACATGGCCACTCATGTTATAAGTAAGGCTATGGTTACATACATCAACTAATAGATAAAGGTCAGTACCACGTACAGATTCACTGATAGTACCTTTAGCTTCACCTGAACCAAAACGAGGGCAAGATGCGTTGATTAGATAAGAGTCTCTTTGATAGCCAGCAAATGCTATTGAAGACTTGTGTTCACTTTCTCTTTCCTTTCTCCACTCTACTAGGTAGTCATTTACTTTTTCTCCAAGATTTGAACTACTTTCTAAAGCGATGATTCCCAGCGTTCCTACTGGAATTGTTTCAGTTAATTTTTCTTGTTGTGGCATTACTTCGTCCTCCATAAAATGTAAACGGTTGTATACACGTGTCATAAAATGTCCACTAAATTTATACCATTATGTTTCACGCAAGTCAAGGCGTATAATGAAAATTAAGTAGAAAATGCTTTCTTTATTCTAATATCATCTCCAACAATCTTCAAAAGACGATAATTACTTGCGATCCTAGAAAAAATACGTTCACTGTAATTTGTATTCAAATTATCCCAAGATAGATTGGTTGATATTATAGTTGATTTCTTGCGCAGATGGCGTTCGTTGATGCATAGATACAATTGAGAGGTTACGAAACTATTATTAAGTTCTGTGCCAAGGTCATCAATTATAAGTAAATCGCAATCTAAGATATATTCAAACTGTTCATTTGCTTCACTTTTTTCTTGATCTTTATTAAACTTGTTTTTCTCAAGTATATCAAAGAGTTGAAAAGCGGTTAGGTAGATAACCGTATGAGAACGGTCTAATAATTCTTTTGCAATACAGTTAGCTAAGAAAGTCTTGCCAACACCAGCGTTGCCATACAGTAGTAGATTGGAATAAGTAGAATCAAAATTATCAATATATTCTTTGCAGCTTGAAATTACTTTCTTAATATTGGCCAGAGGTGTTAACTTCGTGGTTTCTTCTATATAGGAATCTGTGTAGAAATCATAACGAAAAGTTGAGAAATTCTCCTGCTCCATAACCCCTTTAATATTGGACTGCGAATAGAGAAGATCAACAATGGCTTGTTTAAAACAATGACATTTCTCATTTTCGATATATCCGGTATCTTTGCAATCTTCACAGTGATAGGTTGGCATAAGATAATTAGGAGGATATCCGTTTTCAGTAAGAATCTCAATTTTGCGCATGGATAAATCCATATTGCGATCTGCCAATGAGCTTAGAGACTGATCGTCACCCATTAAAGATAGTTTAGCACTTTGAATGGAGTTTGATACAATCTGGTCATCAATTTCTTTTAATTCAGGTAAAATAGAGTAGATTCGATTAATACGTTCCTCTAATTCATGCCTATTATCTAATTGACGTTTGTCATACTCTCTAAGAATTTTATTATATTGAAAATTCTTTAATTGCATTCATTTCAGCCTCCTTATTGTTTATTTAATAAACGTTGTTCAAGAGAAGAGTAATCCGTAGCTGTATACGTTCTCTGTGGGAATGCATTGAATTTGTTATTTGTCGGTCTAGCTGCAGAAGATGGCTTGGAAGCGCTTGTCTTTGCATGCTCTAAATCAAGTTTTTCAACATCTGATAGATGGTGAACTCCCTTTTTAAACCAACTTTCAAGAATCTTATCTGCATATTTAAAATCTGGCTTTTGGGTAGCTAAAATTGTTCTATTACATGCTTCAATAATGATATCAATACTGAAGGCATAATTATTAATCCAATTTGTTATGAATTTCTGTTCAATGGCACCGGGCATACGATTCATGCCAAAGGCCTTAGAAACCGCGTTAAAATTAGCATTGTATGCAATAGCAGTAGCTTCTGCTTTTTCTACAGTATCAATGCCTTCTTCTGCCCATTTAAGTGCAACTGCTTCGATATAAGAAGAATTCTTCTTATTCTTTGATACACAGTATTCATATAGATACATAATTAATTCTACGGAAAAACCAACATTTTCGTATAAAAACAGAATCAATTGAATATCTGTAGGTTTTAATAGTCGTTCCAAATAGATTTCAATAATATTCATAAGCCACTTGATTTCATCGTTCTTAGTTAAAGCTTCCACTTGGGAAGGAGAATAAGTTGGCTTTTCAAATGTTTTAGGTTCTTCTATTTTGTCATTTAAAATAGTAGAAATCCGGTTAGAGTCTTCTGAATCTAAACTGTTAATATTATCATCAATAAGAGAGGAGGATGCAGCAATCTCATTGAAAGCAGTTTGATCTTCAATTGTTAAGTCATTAAGAGTGATACCAATAATATTATCTTTTCTATCTTTCTCTAATGTAAGAGCTCCGGTCTTGTCCCAGTAATTCAATGCGCGAATAATATCCTTCTCAGAGTCCTCGAGAAAATCAGCGATAACTGAAACAGATACGATTTTGTCTGAGCTTGATAGGAGACGAAGAAGATAGAGGTATACTTTTACAAAAGATCCATTTGCTTTTGGCATATATTCGTCAATAAAGATATTAGAGATTATTGTTACATCATTCATGTGATTGGTATGTAACGTAATAGGTTTCATACGATCTAATCCTTTCTAAAAATATATTAACAGGGGGGAGTGGATCTCCGTTGTCATCAATGTTTTAACATTATAGCATAATCCAAATATAATGCAAATAGGGGATTTTGGTATTTAGTTTTTTGGCGAATGTGGATATAATTTGTGGATAATGTGGATAACTTGTAAGAAGAGAGAGGGAGTACGAGGTAAGACCTATAAACAGGGGACCCCTACATTTCGAAGAGCAAAAAAATAATCCACAATCTTATCTGAAGAAAATTGTTGATAAGATTGTGGATAATGTGGATAACTACATACCTAATAATGATTCTCCAATAGAAACAACGTCTCCGGCGCCCATAGTTATCAACAAATCGCCGTTAGTACAATTTTGTAATAAAAAGTTTTCAATTTCTTCAAATGAAGAGAAATAGTATACTTCTTTACCTAGTTGTTGTAATTCTGCTTGGAGATTTTTTGAAGATATCTCACCAGTGTTAACTTCACGTGCAGCATAGATATCTGTTAATACGATTTTATCAGCTAAAGTTAGAGCCTCTGCAAAATCTTTTAAGAATGCTTTCGTACGAGTGTACGTATGCGGTTGGAATACACACCATGTTGATTTGTGTGGATAACGTTTTGCAGCTTCTAAAGTAGCTTTGATTTCTGTCGGGTGATGTGCATAATCATCAATAATTGTGATACCGGCAACCTCACCTTTGTACTCAAATCTTCGTTCTGTTCCGTGGAAAGCAGCTAAACCTCGTTTGATAACTTCCATTGGAATTTGACGCTCAAGGGCTAAAGCTATTGAAGGTAAAGAGTTTGATATGTTATGCATACCAACTACCCCTAAAGTAATTCGATCGATAAACTCACCGTTGTGCATTAAATCATACTCGCCGTATCCGTCTTCATTGAATGAGACGTTTGTAGCACTATAAGTATAAGAAGTATCCGGTGTAGATTGAATACCATAGGATACAACCTTACAAGGTAGGTCACGAGTGATTTCTTCATAGTTTTCAATTTCGCCATTGATGTATAATACACCATCTTCAGGAAGTCTCTTAGCGAATAACTGAAAGGAATGACGAATATCATTAATATCTTTGAAGAAATCAAGATGATCTTCTTCAATATTCAAGATAATGCTATATCTTGGATTGAACTTAAGAAAACTGTTGGTATATTCACATGCTTCTGTAATGAAGTTATCTGATTCACCAATACGTATATTGCCATCGATTGCTTTGAGTATTCCGCCAACAGAGATAGTTGGATCTAAATCTCCTTCAAGAAAGATTTGCGAAATCATTGAGGTAGTAGTAGTTTTGCCATGAGTACCTGATATAGCAATTGCATTCTTATAGTTAAGCATAACTTGCCCAACCATTTCTGCACGGTCCATCCGAGGTATATTTTGTTGTAAAACAGCCTGCATTTCTGGGTTATCTTGATGAATAGCAGCAGTGTATACAACTAAATCTATATCCGGAGTAATATTACTAGCCTTTTGGCCATATAATATAGTAATGCCTTTTGCTTCGAGGTGCTCTGTGATTTTGCTCTTCTTGGAATCAGAACCGCTGATTGTAAAGCCTGCTGTATGTAACAGTTCGGCAAAACCACTCATACTGATTCCGCCAATTCCAATAAAGTGAATGTGAATTGGTTCATTAAAATTGATTTTATACATGGAACGACACTTCCTATTCTAAATTAGTATATGATAATATATTGTTATTATAACCATTTCTATGAAAAAAACAAATAGAAAATCAAGTATGGTTAAATTTATCAGTTTATCATAGGTTAAGAATACCGTTATGAAGCTTTAATTGGTGTTGTTTACCTTACCATATTAGCGTTAGAAGTAGAGGAAATGTAATAAAAATACAAAGAAAAAGGCAAATACTACAATGAATAGGGGGAAAGATATAGTTGGTTAGTTGATAAGTAACAAATTAATAATTAAGATTTGGGAATTTTTGTTCACATTTAAAATGATTCATGGTATAATAGTAAATATTAAACAACAAGAGGTGATTACGTGATTAGAAAAGAAATGATAGCAATGTTGCTTGCTGGGGGACAAGGTTCAAGACTAGGAGTTCTAACATCGAAAGTTGCGAAGCCTGCTGTTGCATTTGGAGGAAAATATCGTATTATTGATTTTCCGTTAAGTAATTGTATTAATTCAGGAGTTGATACAGTTGGAGTACTAACACAATATCAACCTTTAAGACTTAATACGCATATTGGAATTGGAATCCCATGGGATTTGGACCGTAATATTGGTGGAGTATCTATTCTACCACCTTATGAAAAGAGTAATTGCAGTGAGTGGTATACAGGAACTGCCAATGCTATCTTTCAAAACCTAGAATACATGGAATATTACAATCCAGAATATGTTTTAATTTTAGGTGGGGATCATATTTATAAAATGGATTATGAAGTAATGTTAGAATATCATAAATCCAATCATGCAGATGTAACAATTGCGACAATTCCGGTACCAATGGAAGAAGCAAGCCGATTTGGGGTAGTAATCACGGACGAGCATGGACAAATTACAGATTTTCAGGAGAAACCTAAAGTTCCGAAAAGTAATTTAGCGTCTATGGGTATATACATATTTAGTTGGAAGATTTTAAAGAATGCTTTAATTAAGTTATCAGATCAACAGGGGTGTGATTTTGGTAAACATATTATTCCGTTTTGTCATGAGAATGGAAATCGTATTTTTGCGTATGAGTACAACGGTTACTGGAAAGACGTTGGTACATTAGGCGCCTATTGGGAAGCAAATATGGAATTAATTGATTTAATTCCTGAGTTTAATTTATATGAAGAATTCTGGAAGATATATACGAAGAGTGATATTATTCCACCACAATATATTGCCAGGAATGCAAAAGTCGATAGAGCGATTATAGGAGAAGGTGCAGAAATTCACGGAGAAGTATATAACTCAGTAATTGGATCAGGTGTATATATTGGAGAGGGAACCGTTGTTAAAGACTCCATTATTATGACTTCATCTAGAATAGAAAAGAATTGTATTATTAACAAAGCTATTATAGCTGAGAATGTAGATATTGGTAATAATGTTGAGCTTGGAATTGGTGATGAAGTACCTAATATTGTAGAACCGAATATATATTCGTATGGCCTGGTTACAATAGGAGAGAACTCATACGTACCTGATAATATTAGGGTTGGTAAGAATAGCGCTATTTCAGGAGCAACAAAGCCAGATGAATATCCGAATGGATATTTAGCTAGTGGAGAGACTTTAATTAAGGCAGGTGATATGTAATGAGGGCAATAGGAATTGTATTAGCGGGTGGAAATAGTAGTAGAATGAAAGAACTATCAAACAAACGTGCAATTGCCGCAATGCCTGTTGCTGGTGGTTATAGAAGCATTGACTTTGCATTAAGTAATATGTCAAACTCTCATATACAAAAAGTTGCCGTGTTTACACAATATAATGCAAAATCTTTGAATGAACATTTGAATTCATCAAAATGGTGGGATTTCGGTAGAAAACAAGGCGGATTGTTTGTATTTAATCCGACAATTACAGTAGATAATAGTTTCTGGTATCGTGGCACTGCTGATGCGATGTATCAAAATCTTAGCTTTTTAAAAAGCAGTCATGAGCCATATGTGATTATTGCATCGGGGGACGGAGTATATAAGCTTGATTATAATAAAGTTTTGGAGTATCATATAGCTAAGAAAGCTGATATTACAGTTGTGTGTAAAAAGCTAGATGAAGGGGAAGATGCAAGTCGTTTTGGTGTTATTAAAACCAACGAAGATGGTAGAATTGAAGAGTTCGAGGAAAAGCCAATCGTAACGACTGAAAACACTGTATCAGCAGGTGTTTATATAATAAGAAGAAGACAGTTAATCGAGTTGATTGAAAAATCAGCTCTTGAAGAAAGACACGATTTTGTTAAAGACATTCTCATACGTTATAAGAATTTGAAAAAAATATATGCTTATAATCTTGAGAGTTACTGGAGCAACATCGCAACAGTAGAATCTTATTACAAGACAAACATGGATTTTCTTAATAAAGAAAATAGAGACTATTTCTTCAAAGAGTATCCTGGAGTATACTCAAAAATTGATGATTTACCTCCAGCTAAGTACAATAAAGGTTCTATTGTTAAGAACAGCTTAGTTTCAAGTGGTTGCATTATCAATGGAGAAGTTGAAAATTCGGTGTTATTTAAGAAAGTGTTTGTTGGAAATAACTGCGTAATTAAGAACTCAATTATATTAAATGATGTACATATTGGAGACAATACATATATTGAAAATTGTATCGTTGAAAGTAGAGATACAATTCGTTCGAATACAAGACAAGTTGGTGAGAATGGTGAAATCAAGATTGTCATTGAGAAGAACGAAAGATATGTATTGTAAAGGTGTTTTTGTTAAGTCGCAAAAAGAATCGTTTTTATTAGATTCTTCTATATATAAAGCGAAAAATATGACTTATTTATTGACTTATAAGTTTAAACAAAAGGGGGTTTACTCTAATGCAGATTACAGACGTTCGAGTAAGGAAGGTAAGTAAAGAAGGTAAGATGAAAGCGGTAGTTTCTATTACGCTTGATAATGAGTTTGTTGTTCATGACATTAAAGTTATCGAAGGTGAAAAGGGATTATTTATCGCGATGCCTAGTCGAAGAGCTGGAGATGGAGAGTACAGAGATATTGCACATCCGATTAATTCAGAAACAAGAGATCGTATTCAAAAGATTATTCTTGAAAAGTATGAAATAGCAATACTGGAAACCGATACAGTCGACGAAGAATAACAAAGAAGCTATTGCTTCACTAAGCTCATGGTGAAGCAATAGCTTTTTTGTTTATTTTGTGTTAGAATCAGAGAATTACTAGTTGTTAAGAAATCTTAGCGAAATATTAACACGACTTGCGCTAAGAATACGCTATAATTGACAATGGTGTTTTATCTTTTATACTAGTATAAGAAAAGGAAGGTAATTATGAATATTACACAGTTTTTATCACTACTTGGGGGCTTAGCTTTATTCCTACTCGGAATGAATATGATGAGTGATGGTCTAGAAAAGGCTGCCGGAAACAAGATGAAGAAGATTCTTGAAAAGTTAACGACTAATCGTTTTCTAGGGGTAGCAGTTGGTGCTGCAATTACAGCAGTTATTCAATCCTCTTCAGCTACTACAGTTATGGTGGTTGGTTTTGTTAATTCGGGACTTATGACATTAAGACAAGCAATATGGGTGATTATGGGCGCAAACATAGGAACTACAATAACAGGGCAATTAATTGCACTTGATGTTGGAGTAATTGCACCATTGTTTGCAATTGTCGGTGTTGTATTTATAGTTTTCTTAAAATCAAAGAGATTATATCATATAGGACATATCATAGGAGGACTTGGGGTATTATTCGTTGGTATGGAGATGATGAGTGGAAGCATGACTGGTTTAAGAGATTCCCAATTATTCATGGATACAGTAACAAATCTATCTAATCCATTCCTTGGTATTGCTGTAGGAGCAATCTTCACGGCGATTATTCAATCCTCTTCAGCTTCAGTTGGTATATTACAAGCGTTATCATTAAGTGGTGCCATAACATTGAATAATTCCGTATTTGTTTTGTTTGGACAGAATATTGGGACATGTATTACAGCAGTACTTGCATCAATTGGTACAACACGAAATGCAAAAAGAACAACAATCATACATTTAATGTTTAACATAATAGGAACAGCAATATTCACATGTATTTGTCTAGTACTTCCGTTTACGGATTGGGTTATTAACATTACACCGAATAATCCAGCAGCGCAAATTGCCAATGTTCATACAATATTTAATATTGTGACTACGTTGCTATTATTACCAGCAGGAACATATCTAGAAAAGATTGCCAAGAAAATCCTTCCTGAGCGAGAAGATGAGACTACTGGTGAGATGAAACTTCAGTTTATATCGCCATCAGCAATTATTAATCATTCATTTGGTGGGGCAAGCGTTGCAATCACTCAAATTCATAAAGAAGTAAATCGTATGTATGACCTAGCTGTTGAGAATGTACAACTATCTTTTGACCAGGTATTGAACTGGGAAGAGAAGAAAGTTGATATAGTAGAGCAGAATGAAGAGTATATAGATTTCCTTAATGCAGAGATATCCAAATATATATCAAGTATTATATCGGCAGGGTTGTCAGAGAAAGATGGTAAAGCAATCAGTATGTATCTTGGTATAATTGGCAATATTGAGCGTATTAGTGATCACGCTGTAAATATATCAGGTTATGCAGATCTATTAAAAGAAAAAGGTTCCATGTTGGCTGAGACAGTTGAGATGGAAGTTAGAGATATGAAACGTGTTGCATTAGGCAATCTTAAGAACATTAACATGTTAGAGGATAACATAACCGTTACAGAGTTAGGTCAAGTAACAGAGATAGAAGACAAAATTGATGAGATGGCTGTTATATATAGAGAGAATCAATTATGTAGACTGTTAAAGAACGAATGTAAAGGTGACATAAGCGTTATATATTCAGAACTGATTACTGATTTTGAAAGAATTGGTGATCATATCATGAATATAGCAGAGTATATGGCTGTTTAAGCGTATTAAAAACATACAGAAAAAAGGTGGAGTATGATAAGTAGTTATACTCCACCTTTTTTCTGTATAATATGTGTACTAGTAAAATGAAATAATTAAATAGAAGAAACAACCAATAAATAAATTAAAAAAGTACTTTACAAATTAATTTAACTTTGCTATACTAGACCAAGTCAGCTGATGAGTTGTAGGAAATGAATAAACAATTCCGAAAAAAGTAAAAAAATAAACAACTCAAAAAATAATGAAAATTATTGTTGACAAACGTCGAAAGATGTTGTAAGATAATAAAGTCGCATCTGACAAGTACAGAAAACAAAGATTTGAATAAAAAAAGTTTGAAAAAAGTACTTGACAAGAAAGAGACAACATGATAAACTAGATAAGCTGTCGAAAACGACTGAGAGATGTCGGGAAAAGCGATGCAACTTATAAAAACAATGAACATTGAAAATTGAACAGTAAAACAACCCTGAAAATTCTAAACGTGTTTA
>JAHZFJ010000043.1 GCA_019421365.1 Lachnospiraceae bacterium | reverse complement strand
ATTAAAACTTACTTAATTGGAATGAGTTTGGTTGCATCTCATTTTGCAATTAAGGATAGGCGTAATTGGTGTTGGCCCCCAATAAAATACTTGCATTTCCTCTTATTGTGTGTTATCATAGCTGACGGACTTGGCCGATGATATCAGTCATCACTAATTGTCCTTAATAACTGTAACTTAATATGAATGCTTTTTAGAGGCTATATATTTTCCTGTTTCTGATACAAACAGGCGAGTATATAGCTCTTTTTAGTAAGACTATGATGTAACTATAATGTTACATCTACAAAAAGAGGAGGAATCAAATGAATTCAAAACAGGAACAAATGAAGAACCGACCAATATTCCCGCTTCTTGTATCCATGGCAGTTCCTATGATGTTTTCTATGCTGATTCAATCATTGTACAACATTGTTGACAGCATATTTGTCGCTAGACTTGGTAACGACGCATTAACTGCAGTTTCCCTTGTCTTTCCACTACAAAACTTAGTAATTGCAATCGCTGTAGGATTTGGTATCGGTGTTAGCTCATGCATCTCAATCAATTTAGGTAGCAAGAATAGTAAACGTGCTAGTCAGGCAGCTACAGTAGGAATCGTTTTAAGTATTGTACATTCCATACTTTTCGTAATCTTTGGTTTACTTATAACGAAACCATTCTTACGTATGTTCTCAAGCAATGAAGCCATCATAGAGATGGGATCCGAATATGGATATATTGTACTATGCCTTTCCTTTGGATGCCTTATTCAAGTTTGTATCGAGAAAATCTTTCAATCACTTGGCGAGATGTCAATTACTATGATCGTTCTTGCTGCAGGTGCGATTATTAATATTATCCTTGATCCAATCCTAATATTTGGTATGTTCGGCTTTCCAGCTATGGGCGTGACAGGTGCTGCTATTGCAACAGTAATTGGGCAAATTGCCGGTTTAGTTTTATATCTTATTATATTAGCATATAAGAAACTTCCTATTGAGGTATCCTTACGTAATATTCACTTTGACAAGCCATTAATCAAACAGCTATATAGTGTTGGTATTCCATCAAGCATCATGATGTCACTACCATCTGTATTAGTAAGCATTCTGAATGGTATGTTAGTAAAATTCTCAGAAGTTCACGTATCTGTATTAGGTATTTACTATAAACTGCAAACATTTATCTATCTTCCTGCCAATGGTATAGTTCAAGGTATGCGTCCTATTGTAGGTTATAATTACGGTGCAAAGCAAAAAGATAGACTTCATAAGACTTTACACGTAAGTATTCTCTTCGCTGCAGCTATTATGTTTATTGGAACATTATTATTCTTATTCATACCAGCGCAGATCCTTGGACTATTTAATGCCGATGCCGCTATGTTAGAAATCGGTGTTCCAGCTCTTCGTATCATCTGTCTCGGATTCTTAATATCGACATTCGGTATTATCTATTCAGGTGCATTCGAGGCATTGGGAATGGGTGTACAATCACTAATCGTCTCATTATTACGTCAGTTTGTGATTATTATACCGCTATCCTTTATACTATCTAGGTTTATTGGAGCAACGGGTATATGGGTATCCTTCCCTATTTCAGAAGCTATTGCTTCAATTGTTGCAATTATACTTATAAGAAAAACATTAAAATCAATATAATTAAATATAATAAACTCAACTTCGCACAAAAAAACTTCATTTAGTTTGAAACTTTTTTGCCTTTCAGGCTGTCTAATACACAGAGCAAACAAATAACCGGTTATAAATTCTGCTTAAATGGAAATTTTACAAATCCATTAGCTCATGGAGAGAGAAACTTTAAAACATGTAGAAGGTGTAGTTATGAAGAAGAAATGGAACGCATGGAGGCAAGATTCTTCCGAACTGGACATTCAAGATCGAATCCAAGAGGAACTTACCACTAATTACGAAAAATATTATCGACTAGCATATAGCTATGTAAAAAATGAAGCAGATGCAATGGACATCGTTCAAGAAGGCGCTTACAAAGCAATCTTAAATAGTAGTCAAGTAAAAGAGATATCCTATATTGGTACTTGGATTTATCGCATCATGATTAATGAGGCCTTAAATTATATTAAGAAGTTTAAGAAACCATATACCGAATTAGAACTTGTGACGGCACATGTTCAGGATACTTATGAAGATTTTGACTTAAAAAAAGCTCTTGAAACACTTGAAGAGCCTGACAAAACGATTGTAAAGCTTCGTTTTTTTGAAGATATGCAACTGGCTGAAATAGCAGATATTACTAACGAAAATATTAATACCGTAAAGAGTCGCCTTTATCGAGCTATGAAAAAACTACGCATTCTAATGGAAGAATAGGAGGTTTCCACTTTGAAAATTGAGGAAGAAAAGCAAATTAACTCAGAAGTATTAGACAATATGAAGCTGTTAAAAGAAGAATATCAACACCTTCATATCCCAGAGGAAGGTAGAAGAATGATGAATGAAAAGATTGAACAAGCAAAATTAGATAAAAAAAGAAAATCCTTATCACGTCGTGTTCGTTTTGCTGGTGGTGCAGTAGCTGCAGCAATGGCAGTAATCGTAGCACTTCCTAATACTAACGAAAGCATTGCAAAGGCGATGGGAAAAATTCCTGTTATCGGATCAATTGTAAGAGTCGTAACATTCCGCGACTATGATTACAAAGATGGAAATTCTGAAGCACATGTTTCAGTACCAAATATAGAAACAGATGGCGAGAATTCAGAAAACGGGGATGCTGCAAATCAAATTAACAAAGATGTAGCAGACTATACACAACAACTAATTGACCAATTTGAAGCGGATGCCAAAGAACTATATGGTAGCGAAGGCTATAAGGGTCTTGATGTTACCTATGATGTTATTACTGATACAGAAGACTGGTTTACACTTCGTGTCACAGTATTAGAGACAGCTGCAAGCGGATTCCAATCTTACCGTTTCTATCATATTGATAAGAAAACTAATTCTGTAGCTACTTTATCTACACTATTCAAAGATGACGTTGATTATATCACTCCTATCAGTGAAAATATCAAAGAGCAAATGCGAAGCAGTGAAAACTCAGATGAAGGAATTACCTACTTTTTAGATGACAAAGATATGCCAGAAGATAATTTTAAAGAAATCAATGCAGAACAAAACTTTTACTTTAATTCAAACAACGATTTAGTAATTGTATTTGATGAATATGAAGTAGCTCCTGGATCAATGGGTACTCCTGAGTTCGTAATTCCTAATTCAGTAATTAGCAGTCTTTTAAAGTAAATAATTAAATCAAAGAAAGCACTGTCTTTTGTATTAGATTTTTGTTTGTTCGCTTTAATCTAAACACAAAACGGTGCTTTCTTTTTTATTTAACTTTTCTACAAAACTTTACGCTAACACTGATACATTAATATCTTCCAATATCAGACGCAGCTTGGTATGCTTCAGAGGTGGCGAAGTAGATATTTCTAGGAGCAACACAATCTCCAACCTGATAGAACTCAGGAGCACATTTTGAAAGCTGAGAAGCTTCTTCTCTGTACGGCTTTTGTCCTATAGCGTAAATAATTGTATCTGCCTTCAACATTTTCTTTACTCCGTCTTCCTCTATCAGTAAACCATCATCGGTCACTTCCATAGCCTTGGTGGAGCACTTGATTCTGATATTATCCAGCTTGTTCATCTCTTCCCGGATAGCAATTCCTTGAATAAAAGGATAGCCCGCCGGAATTTCCATAACACCACTCATACGTGCAGAAACCCCCTCTACCTTAGGAGGAGTGGCAAGCGTGCCAGGAGCCATTTCAATAATGGTAATATCATGCCCGTTTTGAGCCAGATATAACCCTAATTCCAATCCAACCAAGCCGCCACCCATAATAACAGCTTTGCTGCCTACGATATCCGGGTGATAATAAACTTCTTCTGCTCCAACTACATTCTCCCTCTCCATCCCTTTCAGATTAGGAACTAATGGACGTGCTCCCATGGCGGATATAATGACATCCGGCTGGAAGTCCTCAGCCACCTCTGGAGTCACCTCTAAATTCATATGAACCTCGATATCGGATTTCAACACTTTCTGGGCCTGACGTTTTAAGTACACCGACAGATTTTTCTTAAAAGGAATATGTTCTTCACAAAGGAGGGCCCCCCCCAATTCATTGGACTTTTCGCATAAAATAACAGAATGTCCTTTTTCCTTTGCATCAAGGGCTGCTTCCATTCCAGCAATTCCTCCACCTACAACAAGCACTTTCTTCTTATGCTTTGCCGGAGCCGCATGCATGGAGGCCTGTTCTCTTCCTATTTCCGGATTTGTAGCACAGTAGAAAACGCCATCTATACTGCTATTTGCAAAGCAATTAAAACATCTTAAGCAGGGATTGATTTCATCCTCTCGTCCAAGTCTTGCCTTAATGGGAAGATCCGGATCCGCCAAAGTTTCTCTTCCGAGTTCTACAATATCTGCTTTACCGGAAGCAATAGCTTCCTCCATCATATCCGGAGAAGTAAATGCACCAACGGTGGAAACAGGAGTCTTAATATGCTTCTTTAGTTCTGCTGCATAGTCCAAATTACATCCATCCGGTAGAAACATAGATGGCATGGTGATCATATTGGAAGAATCTATTTCGTGATGTCCCACAGATGCATTGATTAAATCAACCTTTTGATCTAACATCTTTGCAATTGCAATCCCCTCTTCCACGCCGTATCCATCTGGTAGACATTCGCTAACACTCATACGGAACTCCAAAACCATAGAATTCCCAACTCTGCTACGTATAGCATCAATTACTGCAAGTGGGAAGCGCATACGATTTTCCAATGTACCACCCCATCTGTCTGTACGTTTATTATCTCTTGGAGAAATAAACTGATGAATCTGCCAACCGTGTCCACCATGAAGATTAATCATTCCAAAACCACACTGTCTTGCAAAGACGGCTGCATCTCAGCCTCCTAATGCTTTCCTTTCGTAAAAATATGCTGCTTCCTCTGACAGATAACGGTTGTCTGTTACTCCCGGATAATCTTGAGGTGCTGAAAAAATCCTATTCTGAAACAATGTTCTGCCTAAAACGATTGGCTCAAATAAATGTGAATATTTTGTAGTACTCATGCTCTTTCTTACTCCTTTTAGTATATTCTAGTATATAGTTAAAATTTTAACAGGAGTTTTAGAAAGTACCATAGACTATTCATCATGAACAACATGCGTTTTCCGCATGAACTTTAGAAACAATACACCTTACGGACATGATTTCAAAATATTATTCAGAAAATGTTTCAATACTTCATTGTCTTTCTTTTCATCTTTTCTGTATGCTACACAGTAATGGGATTCAAAAGAAGAATCCACTAACTCTCTTTTGATTACCGGCTCTGTTTCGTTTAGCACCTCTTCAGATACTATGGCAATTCCCCTTCCCAGACCAACCTGTAAAAGCATCTCATCTAAGGTATCAACCATCATGGATATTCTGGGTATAAATCCATCCCTGCTGCATGCTTTTGCAAAAGTTTTATAATGCATTTTACTGAATTGTGGGGAAAATATGATAAAATCCTCATCTCGAAGCATTGCCATACTAATCTTTTCTTTTCTCTTTAAAGGGTGATTTTCCCTTAATATCACACAAAGTTTAGATTTAAAAATGATCGTGTATTCGGCAAGCTGTAGAGAGTTCACTTCATTTTCCAGACCGAAAATCACATCAAGATTGTAATCTTTCAGATCTTTCTCCAACTGAACCAGCGTTTTTTTCTTAATCTCTATTAAAATATCCGGATGTCTTTTATGAAAATTGATTAACAAAGAGGGAATAATTTTCATATCCATTGGGCCGGAAATACCGACAGTTAACAGCCTTCCTGATTCCCTCTTCAACTGTGATACTGCTCTTTCATACTCTATAGAAATGTTCTTGATATTTTCATAAAAATTCCGTCCCGCCTGGGTAAGTCTTGCGCGATAATTCTTCCGATCAAATAAAGAAACACCCAGTTCCATTTCCATAGCCGCCAGCTGCCTGCTGATAGCTGTTTGGGACACGTGACATCGTTCCGCTGCCTTTTCGAAACTACTTTCTTCTACTGAGGCAATGAAATATTCCAGTTTCCTTTCATCCATTGTATTCCCCTTTTCTGTCCTAGTAATG
The DNA here is from genome assembly GCA_019421365.1 of Lachnospiraceae bacterium. Taxonomy (GTDB): domain Bacteria; phylum Bacillota; class Clostridia; order Lachnospirales; family Lachnospiraceae; genus Anaerosporobacter. The sequence goes on along the minus strand of JAHZFJ010000043.1, from coordinate 17,547 downwards.
AGTATATTTTTAAAGAAAACCTACACTTTACATAATAATATGCTTATTCAAAAGCATCGTCAAGTGGTTGTTCTAGTCACCTTGTATGAGAAGTTGAGCGAGCGTTATTTCCTACTGAAACTTTAACATGATCAAGTAATAATCTCTACATTACACCTTAAATGTCCAATTATGACTGTATTTTTTTTTATTATTCTGCTCTAAAATCTAGTTATACTTAATCAAATTTATTTTGATTTAAAATAACTAGGAGGTATTACTATGTCATCACAGAATCTTAAGACTGCTGCCGTGTTCAGCGATCATATGGTTTTACAACGTGATAAGAACATTTGTGTCTGGGGTACTTATAAATCAGAACCTACTAACAATGTCATTACCATAGAACTTGCTTCAAATCAAACTAAGACATCTATTCAAGATGGTACTTGGTCCGCTGAATTACCACCAATGCAGGCTGGTGGCCCTTATATAATGACAATTACGGATGGTATCGAAACAATTACATATACGGATATTATGATTGGCGAGGTTTGGTTAGCTGGTGGCCAATCTAATATGGAATTAAAACTTAGGGACAGTAAGAATGGTAAAGATGTGGCCTCATCTGTTGATCCTTCTTTATCAAGTAAAATCCGCTTCTACAATGTTCCTCAGCAAAGTTACTTTAGTGAAGACTATTATAGCGTAGAAGAAGCAACTAATTGGGAGCTCTGTACACCAGAAACCTGTGGCTCTTGGTCCGCTGTTGCATATTATTTCGAGAAAAATCTTGCTACAACATTAGATGTAACCGTAGGTATCATCGGTTGTAACTGGGGTGGCACTTCCGCCTCTGTTTGGACGAGTAAAGAATATCTAGAAAAGGATGAAGATTCGAGAACCTACCTCGATGAATATGAACAAGAATACAGCCAATTTAATAGTTATGAAGAATATTGTTCTGCCGTAGATGAATATGATGCTTGGTATGCTGATTGGCAGAAGAAAGTTGATGCTCTATATGCATCTGATCCAAATATACTTTGGTCAAAAGTACAAGAAATCGCTGGTATGAATCGTTGGCCAGGGCCAATTGGCCCCAAAGCATTCTTCCGACCAGCAGGACTATATGAAACAATGCTTTCACGGGTATCGCCTTATACATTACGTGGTTTCATCTACTATCAAGGTGAACAAGATGACTGCAAACCTACCATCTATGGGAAGATGTTACGTCTACTAATCTCCCAATGGAGAAATGATTGGAAAGATGATACACTACCTTTCCTTCTCGTTCAACTTCCAATGTTTATTAACCAAGAGGAGGAAGACAAAAAGCACTGGCCAATAATTCGTGAACAACAGATGATTACTCATCAGACGATTAAGAATACCGGAATAGCTGTTATTCTAGACCTTGGGGAATACAATAATATTCACCCACTTGAGAAAGAGGAAGTTGGAAGGCGTCTCGCACTCCAAGCTTTCTATCATGTCTACGGAATGGAACTTCCTGCCTATGGACCAATCTATAAAAACCGTATTATCCGCAATAACAGTATTGAATTACATTTTGATCATGCTAATGATGGATTCTTAGTGAAAGGTGAATCTATTATTGGTTTTGAAATTGCAGGTACTGATAAGGAATATGTTCCAGCAACTGCAACAATTGAAGGTAATCGTATCATCGTTACTTCTAATGATATAACCGATCCAAGATATGTTCGCTATAACTGGACTAATTACGGACCAGTTACCTTATATGGTAAGAACGGAATCCCAATGTCAACGTTCCGTACCGATCGAGACGCTTAATATTGAGTCTTAATACCTAACTTATACCTCCTTAATATAGTGAAGAAGTGCGTAATCCCCCTAGAAACTACGCACTTCTTTTTTTAATGCTCTGCGCGTGAAGGTAGGCTAAAGCGGTTTTTTTGTTGAATATAGCAATCACCTAATCCTCGAAATCTTTAAGTACGAAGTTTGAGTAAATAATAAACAATCAAAATTGCTATCTTCTACATACAATAACTCTCTATAGGTTAAAATACTGGTAAGAAATTAATGATCAATATTTTGTAAATTTACTATTGCATTTTTATATTATAGGTGTTATAGTAGTTATAGAACAAACAAAGATTTTTAATTTTCCTTTGTTAATAGAAGAAGGAGGAATCACAATGAATATAAATAAATTTACTCAAAAATCAATGGAAGCAGTACAAAACTGCGAAAAACTTGCTTATGATTACGGACATCAAGAAATCGATCAAGAACATTTTCTATATAGTCTTATTACTATTGAGGATAGTTTAATAAGAAAACTACTAGAAAAAATGGATATCAATACAGATGTCTTCGAAGCACAAGTAAGAGGACTTCTTGAAAAGAGGCCAAAAGTTAGCGGTAATATTCAAGTTTATATCAGTAATGGATTAAACAAGGTATTAATCTATGCTGAAAATGAAGCAAAAGCCATGGGTGATGAATATGTTTCTGTAGAACATCTATTCTTAAGCTTATTGAAACAACCAAATCGAGATCTTAAGGACTTATTCAAAGAATTTGGAATCACTCGTGATCAGTTTCTTCAAGCACTCTCCAGTGTTCGCGGAAACAAAAAAGTTACTAGTGATACACCAGAAGATACCTATGATACTCTTAACAAATACGGTTATGACCTAGTTGAACGTGCCAGAGAGCAGAAATTAGACCCTGTAATCGGACGTGATAGCGAAATCCGTAACGTTATTCGTATCCTATCTCGTAAATCAAAGAACAATCCTGTTCTTATTGGTGAACCTGGTGTTGGTAAAACTGCAGTAGTTGAGGGGTTAGCCCAACGTATCGTACGTGGAGATGTCCCTCAAGCACTAAAGAATAAGAGATTATTTGCTCTTGATATGGGCTCATTAGTAGCTGGTGCTAAGTACCGTGGTGAATTTGAAGAACGTCTGAAAGCAGTTCTTGAAGAAGTAAAGAATAGTGATGGACAGATTATTCTATTCATCGATGAGCTTCATACTATTGTTGGTGCTGGTAAAACCGAAGGTTCTATGGATGCAGGCAATATGTTGAAACCTATGCTTGCAAGAGGTGAGCTACATTGTATCGGTGCTACTACACTTAATGAATATCGTATGTATATAGAAAAAGATGCTGCACTTGAACGTCGTTTCCAACCAGTTATGGTAGATGAACCAACTGTAGAAGATACTATTTCTATTCTAAGAGGTTTAAAAGACCGCTATGAAGTATTCCATGGAGTTAAGATTACCGATGCTGCATTAGTGTCTGCTGCTACTTTGGCAGATCGTTATATTACAGACCGTTTCTTACCCGATAAAGCAATCGACCTAGTTGATGAAGCTTGCGCCCTTATAAAAACCGAACTGGATTCTCTTCCTACAGAACTTGATGATGTACAGAGACGTATTATGCAAATGGAAATCGAAGAAGCTGCACTTAAGAAAGAAACTGACCGATTAAGTATGGAGCGTCTTGATTCCTTACAAAAAGAATTAGCTGAATTACGTGAAGAATTTGCTAGTCAGAAAGCAATCTGGGATAATGAAAAAGCTTCTGTAGAAAAAGTTCAGAAGTTAAAAGAAGAATATGAATCCCTTAAGAATGAAATTGAAGTTGCTAAACGTAATTACGATTTAAACCGCGCTGCCGAACTCCAATATGGTCAGCTACCTGCACTTGAAAAGCAACTAGAGGAAGAAGAAAATAGAGTAAAATCACAGGAGCATACTCTTATACATGAGAATGTATCTGATGAAGAAATTGCTCGAATTATCTCTAGATGGACAGGAATACCTGTCGCAAAATTAACAGAGAGTGAACGTAATAAGACTCTTCATCTTGATGATGAACTTCATAAACGAGTTGTTGGGCAAGATGAAGGTGTTACTAAAGTCACAGAAGCCATCTTACGTTCTAAGGCGGGTATTAAAGATCCAACGAAACCGATTGGTTCTTTCTTATTCCTTGGACCTACTGGTGTTGGTAAAACAGAACTTGCCAAGGCACTTGCCGCTGGCCTATTCGATAATGAACAAAATATGGTTCGTATTGATATGAGTGAATACATGGAGAAATACTCCGTATCTAGATTAATCGGAGCACCTCCAGGATATGTAGGTTATGACGAAGGTGGTCAATTAACAGAAGCGGTTAGACGTAAACCTTACTCTGTTATCTTATTTGATGAAATTGAGAAAGCTCATCCAGATGTATTTAACGTATTATTACAAGTACTTGATGATGGGCGTATAACAGACTCTCAAGGTCGTACTGTAGATTTCAAGAACACCATTATTATCTTAACATCTAATATTGGATCTAGTTATCTATTAGAAGGTATTGATGAGAATGGCGATATTAATCCACAGAATGCAAACTTGGTTATGGAGGACTTACGAGCTCATTTCCGCCCAGAGTTTTTAAACAGACTCGATGAGATTATTATGTTCAAGCCATTAACCAAAGGCAATATCCGTAATATCATCGATCTTTTAATTAAGGACCTAAACAAACGTCTTGAAGACAAAGAACTTCATCTAGAACTTACAGACGCTGCAATTAACTTCATTACAGAAGAAGCCTATGACCCATTATATGGTGCTAGACCATTAAAACGTTATCTACAAAAACATGTGGAGACACTTACCGCTAAGCTAATACTAAGTGATGCCGTTCATCAAACAGATACTATTATAATTGATGTAGAGAATGATGCACTAACCGCAAGAAGAAAATCTTAGTTTTAAAGACAAAACACCCACGAATATATTTAGATTAAATATCATATTCGTGGGTGTTATTTTCATATTTCTTATATTTATCTATGAATTTCTTAATTAACTACATTACATAGCTACCGTTTATTACTTATCTCCTACATAAGATTCATATACCTGTAGTAACTCCTCATAGATTTCCCTTCCCGTCTTCCCCTCAATACTATCTACACGTAACAAGATCGGTGGGAATTTATTTGCTAGATTGCTCTGTATGGATTTTTGCTTAACTGTTGGTAAGTTCTCTATAAATTCGTCTATATCCGACAGATATATTCCAATACACTCTTTGCCTAGGATCTTACCAATAACAATCTCCTGAATTCGTCCATACTCAATAAATCCTACAGAGGTAGCTGTAGATGTATCCTCTATCCCATTTTCTTTAATAATGAATAGCGGCTTTTTCTTCATAACTCTTACTAATTGTATCAATGCACAAATTCCAAAGAATAAACAGCCTAAACCGCCCATAATATCAAAGAGAAGGTTCTTTTCATCAAGCCCCATATATAAAAGCACTCCTGCTGCGCCTGTCATTAAAAACGCTTGTCCAAGAACTTTACGTGCTTGTTTTTTATTTTCATATATTATTAAATCCTTCACCTTTACACCTACTTTCAACATTACACTAACTACACCAAATTATTTATACTTCTACATTCGTTCGTTACCAAATATATGTATTTTCATATATTTATTTATTTTATCACATTAATGCCACATTTCATAGATATAGTAGCATGTAATATTATTCCATAATTACTATTAATATTAAAATAGAAAGGCCAATACATATGAATCTAAAAAAATTTTCTATAAGTGCATTCCTCTGCCTTAGTATAATGGTAAGTACAATCCCATATTCAAACCTACCTACTGTATACGCGAAGGCAATAGAAACCGATACAGTTGATTATGCCAACAGAGAGATTATTGTTACCTACAAAGACTCCATTTCAGCCGAACAAACTTATCGTACGCTATCAAAAGATACGTCCACCCGAGTAGAGGAAGTAGATAAGAATCTTTACCTCATAACTGCTAAGGATGACACTACGTTAAAGGAAAAATTAGAAGAATACTCAGCAGATCCTAATGTGGAGTCAATACAACCCAATTATACATATCGATTATTGAATCAGACAAGTGAACCGGACTACAGCAAACAATGGTGGACACGTAATGATGGCTCCTTTACCTATAACACTTACTTTGATTATCCAATTGATACTACTAGCCTAAAGTATTCCCGCTATTCTCAATATGATGTTACCGCCACATCTGGTATTGACATTAATATTGAACCTGCATGGTCATTATTCTCAAATGGTCGTCCTGTTACCATCGCAATCGTAGATACAGGAATTGATATTCAACATCCAGATTTACAAGGAATTATCTATACCAATACCGCAGAAATTCCCGGAGATGGCATTGATAATGATCGTAATGGATACGTAGACGATGTTAATGGCTGGAATTTTATCGAGCGAAATAACGATGTTACTGACTATGAACAATCTAGGGAGGAAAACGATCATGGGACACATTGTGCTGGAATTATTGGTGCTGGCGTTAATTCAACCGGAATAGCAGGAGTTGCCTCCAACACTAATATAAAAGTCTTACCAGTTAAAGTGTTAGGTGGGAAAGATGGATACGGATCTACGCTTGATATTGTATCGGGTATCAAATATGCCGAAAAGATGGGTGCTCAGATCTGTAACCTAAGCCTGGGTTTTGAAGCGCCAAAAAACAACTCCTCTGTGGATTCAATTTTAAAGAATACAATATCAAGTTCAAATATGATCTTTGTTATTGCCTCCGGTAATGGAGATCGTAATTATAAAGGGCTTAATAATGACATCACTCCTACCTATCCAGCTTCATATAATTGTGAAAACATAATATCTGTGGCAAATTTAACTCCCACAGGTACTCTGAATTCAAGTTCTAATTACGGACTTAAGAGTGTCGATATTGCAGCACCCGGTACTTGTATCTATAGTACGATCACAGATAATAACTATGATTACCTTACAGGAACCTCAATGAGTGCTCCAATGGTTGCTGCAGGGCTTGCAGAGGTATATTCATATAACACAGATATATCTATGTTACAAGCATCAAAGATTCTCCTTAAAACAGCTAAACCTGTATCTGCACTAAATGGTAAGATTTCTACAGGCGGTATGCTAGACGTCTATGGAGCATTAACATATGATACTAGCACAATAATAGTAGATAAGAATGCACCCATTATACATAGTAAAATAACTAACATATCAAATACATATAAGAAAAACCTAGTAATTACAGTAAAGGATCTAGACAATAATCTATCCAAAGTATGCTATGCTAAAGGAGAACAGACGGCCTCCTACTTCGCCTCTGGTAGCAAAGGTACTGTATTAATGCTTTCAGGAAATACAGCCATGATATCAAAGATTGATGCCACTGCTACTTACACGATCTACGCCATTGATAAGTATGGCAACGAATCTGTGTTGGTTGTTCCCGTAACAATTGATCCCCCAAAAAGTATAACCTTATCAGTTACTTCAAAAACTTTAAAAGTGAACAAAACCTTTACTTTAAAGGCAGTACCTAATGTTAATTGTTCTATTCGCTTTACTAGTTCGAATAAATCCGTTGCTAAAGTCAATTCCAGTGGCCTTGTAACCGCTAAAAAACAAGGTAGTTGTAATATTACTGCCATAACTGACAACGGTGTTAAGGCTTCTTGCAAATTAAAAGTCAAAAAATAATATTAAGTTTCAACTGAAATAACCATATATTTCGATAGTTATCTCTTTATATGGTTATTTCTTTTTTTCAATTATTTACAAGCATATTAAAATATGCTATATTTAAATAGAATTTATAGTCCAAAAGTACTATTTTTCATAAATAATTGAGGTGTAACTATGAAAAAACTATATATCATGTCAATTAGTTTAATACTTATGACAATGATTCTTTTAATTTTTACAAGTTTCATTACTATTACATATAATGTTGAATCATTAGAACCATCAGTAAATACATACATGACTATAACCAGTAAAATAAACTATGAAATAATCATAGTTATCTTCATTCTTGAGTGCTTAATATTATTGTCGCTCTTTTTTTACCATATAGCTACTAATAAAGCCAATACCAAATTATTATTAGATCAAGAAAAATATAATATCCTCTTAAATCACTCTGGTGGCGATATATGGGAGTATGATATTAAAACCGATACCCTAAAAAAGTCCAATAAAAATGGTGGTTTTTATTATGGTTCTGATTATATTGAGAGCTACACCTCATATACCATTGAAAATGATATTATCCATCCAGATGACTTAAACAAATATAATGAATTTTGTCACCACTTGAAAACGGGAAAGGAAGAAATCCGTTCTATGTTTCGAGCGAGAGATAACTCTGGTGAATATGTTTGGTTTGAGATTCTAGGTAATACATTGTACGAAAACAGTATTCCCACAACAATTATAGGTACTACTACCAATATTGATAGCAGACAAAAAGAGTACCAAGAACTAAAGCAGCATGCCGAAGAAGACCCTTTAACGAAGCTCTACAATCGCGTGGCTGCAGAATCTAAAATAAACTCAATAATCACAAATTCAGAGTTTAATCACATGCATGCATTTTGTATGATCGACATTGATAACTTCAAATCGCTCAACGATAACTTGGGACATACCTTTGGCGATGCTGTATTAATAGAATTTAGCTCAAGATTGAACATACTATTATCCGATAATGATTTTGCTTTTCGTATTGGCGGAGATGAATTTGCTGTATTCTTAAATAATATACCTTCTACTGAATATGCTGAGAGTGTATGCAAAAAAATCTGTTCCATATTCAATGAATTGTTGTTAGGAAAAGACAATCCTTGTGATATATCTGGTAGTATTGGAATCTCCTTATATCCGACCAGTTCAATCTTGTAACCGGTGAGATATGTGGTGCAGAAGCACTTATTCGTTGACATCGTCAAGATTGTATTATATATCCTAATGACTTCATACCAATATTTGAAGAGAATGGATTTATTACTGAGATAGATTTCTTCGTGTTTGAAGAAGTATGTAAACAGCTACGACACCTTATTGATGAACAAAATAAAGTTGTACCAATATCAGTTAATTTCTCAAGATTCCATTTTAGAGACAATACGTTACTCCCTCACTTGATCACACTTTTAGACAAGTATAAGATATCACCTGATCTAATAGAGATAGAGATTACAGAGAGTGCAATAACTGATAATAATAGTTATCTAATACCATTATTAGAGCAGATTCGTCAACTTGGACTCTGTCTCTCTATGGATAATTTTGGTTCCGGATTTTGGTTGTGAGTATGCGCAAGGATATCTGTTCGCTAAGCCAATGCCTGTAATGAGTATATAGAGAACTATTTAATAAACTAACTGCCTAATTAGAGTGTTGAAAGCCAATTTATAATTTAATAAAATAAAAAGGACTGAGCAAAAGTTAGTTCAATCAATGATTTAGAATTTACAACTATCAATGATTGATCTGTGCTCAGTCTGATTTTTATGTCAGTCCTTTATTATATTAAAATTTTTTATATTCAAATGTTATATATATATTTTTTTATATACTTGGTCGTTTTCAATGATATATATCCACTGACCTATGCAGTAATATCCTTCTTATTATATTGTATATACGCTATGACAATAGCGACTACACCGAATAATACACCTACTATAAGATAATTGCTATCTAACTTACCAATATTGAATATATCAGAAGCTTCTGTATAACTGAAAGGTGTAATATATTTCAATACCTTCGCTTTATCGCTAATATTTGCAATAATATTTAGGAAATAGAAAATCGCAGCTAATCCTAGTCCTATACCAAGACTTCCTCTTCTTATAAAAGCTGAGATTCCATAGCAAATACAAGCAATTTCTAATTGTAATATATAATTTGCTACATGATAGAGTATGAATCTCCCCCATTCAACCTCTTCCCCTAGTATCGCTATTCCCAAACAAGAGAATAGGAAGAAAACAATATTGAATATCGCAAGCTGTGTAATAACAGAAAGCAATTTTTCAGTAATGATACGTACACGACTAATCGGATGTGTTAATAAGAACTCTGCCGTTCGACTTCCCTCCTCTTTACTAAGCATATTAATAGCCAATAAGGAAGCTAAAAATGCTCCTCCTAAACCTAATATATTACCACACTCAATTCCATAAAAGCCTAATAAGGTTCCCATACTCATCTGATCCATTCCAAAGGCTTTCGTGAAATTCCCCATTGAGGCAAACATATCATCCATTTCCCCGACCATAGATTTCATCTCTGAGAACAATAGTAAGCAGATAAAACTCATTGAACTAACAGCCAGTGTCCATATAAATAATATCTTATTATTTTGCTTCATTTCTTGTCTATATACAACCATTATTGATTACCCCCATTCACATAGTAATGCATAAATATTTCTTCTAAATCGGGCTCTGTTATTCGTATATCCTGTATTGTGGATTGACTAATAATTCGTAATAATTCATTAATATCACCCGTATATAAAAACGCAATACCTTTACTACCTCTTTGTAAATCCTTTATTTGACTAGATACTTGTTCTATAAGGACGGGATAGATGTCCTCACCACCCGTTATATTAACTCTTCTTGTATTGGTCTTAGCTAATGCTTCTACCGTATCACTAACAATTATCTTACCTTCACGTATAATTGCTGCTTTTGTACAATAATGTTGAATCTCCGATAATACATGAGAGGATAAGAAAATGGTAGTACCTGATTTATGCTTCTCTTCTAATAACGCAAAGAATTCTTTCTGCATCAAAGGATCCAACCCACTAGTTGGCTCATCCAATATATATAGTTTAGGATTATGTTGCATCGCGCATATGATAGAAACCTTTTTACGATTTCCTAATGATAACCCCTCCACCCTCTTTTTAACGTCGAGTTTTAGTCTGTCACATAGTATACTTGCTTCACTACTACAATCCATCTTATGTAGGTCGGCAGAGTATTTAATAATTTCACTAACACGCATCCCCGTATAGAACATGGCTTCTGAAGGCATATATCCAATATCACTAAGAATCTCGGTACTGTTTGTCTTTACATCCTTACCAAATATACGGGCAGTCCCTGATGTTGGTGTAATGAGACCAAGTAATGACCTGATTGTCGTACTCTTACCTGCACCGTTCGGTCCGATGAAGCCAAATATTTCTCCTTCCTCAACCGTAAGGTTAACATCTATAATTCCTCTTGCTTTTCCATAAAATTTTGTTAATTTGGCAGTTTCTATACATCTAGCCATAGTTTATCCCTCCTATAATTAATTTGAAGTAGGTAGCCTTAAAACACAGATATGTTGTTGACATGAAGAAGAGTTTCTCAACTGACTATTAACTTGAAGATTTCTTAAATTCACTAAGTAATTGATTTAATTCATTGGTGTCGTCTTTATAGAATATTGCAAGGCATAGCCACAGCATTGGAAAGTACATTGCCATGGTTAGATCAAATGCAATCATAACCCATATAGGCGCATTATTGAACCAACCTAAAATCATCTGTGCTATTAGAAGTATCACTATAGGCCCAATATTCCATATCACAGTGCAGATTTTGTATCGGGACTTCTTATACACTCTATCACCAAGAAACAACCCTTTTTGTAACCATGCTATTATATAGCCTACAATCCACATTTGTAATATGAATATGAAAGGAATGCTATCCACATGATTCAGCCATCCATAAAATCCAAACACAAAAATAATTGATAATCCGTGTACAGATCCAAAAAACTCTACATCCATCTCGTGTTTAATATAATGTTTAATTCCTTTCACCCAAGCACCTCCTAAATTCCTTCGCATACCTGCGGGATATGATGATATGTTCTTGATTATCTAGGGTCGCATCAATCCTATTACCAACATTACTCTTCAAGGACTGAATCTTGTTAATGTTCACTATAATCGACTTATTACATCGAAAAAATCTCCTATCAGAAACTATATTCTCTAATTCATTAAGCGTATGCTTGGTTTCATAAGAATTCTTCTTAGTATAAGCAAAAACCGTATTATCAACACTTTCAAAATAATAGATGTCATTTTGAAAGAGAATATACTGTTCTTTATCTATCGATCCTAGAATTGGTGGTACCCCTGTACTAACATACTCAATTATATCCTCAACTTGTTTTGACATAACCTTGTAACGAATAATGATTTCGTCCTCACCAGATTCTATCTTCTCTGTATGTACTAACATATATTCCCACCTCCTGAAATCAGTATATCCACTATTAGTTTAAATCGCAACCCATTTTAAGTAAGATGCAATTTCTAGTTTCTAAGATACATAAATCTATGTAGCTACTTAAAAACTTAATAATACTTTCGTACTATATTGTAATAAATAGAAAATAGTATACAATAGTAGAGGAGATATTCTATAAAACTACATATTTTTACATGGGAGGACTACATAATGGATCGAACAAAACGTAACAGCAAGTTAATTCTGTTCTATGAAGTTCTATTCGAGATTACTTTAGCTTTCTTAGCAATCTTTGAATGGAAAGAAAGTGGTAATATTGCTCTCGCCGGCTGGACAGGCGGCTCAGCTGCTGTAACACTACTATTATTATTTATTACATATCCAAAATTGTCTAACACCAAACTATATAAGTGGTTACTTGGTGGCCTTTTTGGTATCACGTTTATGGGCTATTGGTTATTAACCAGCTATTCCATAGGAATTGTAGTGGCCATCACTGCAACTTGTACAATTATATTACATAGTCATTTAGCATTTACCTATTTTATTACTTTACTACTATCGGGTTATGGTTGTGTTGTCTCTATCATTCGCGCAATTCTCGGCGATAAACCTTCAGAAGCAGCTATTATGGAAGTTATAGCTATTCTTTGCTTTGCAATTATTTGGTTATTAATTAACAAGGAGCAAACAAAGAATACTAGAGAAGACAACTCTCTAATAAATGCAAGTCAGCAAAAGCAAAATGAGCAAATTCAGACCTTAACAGAGTCCTCAGCTATTTTGATCGATTTAATTAAGGAATCAAATCTTCTATCTGCTGACTTACAAACGAAGATGAACCTATCTGCAGAATCCATTGAACAAATATCACAAAGTTCTATTGATACTGCCAAAAACATTCAATATCAAACCGAGTTATCAAATCATATAAGTGATATAATAACGGAGCTTCAGATCATATCTAATACCATCCAATCAAATGTAAAACAATCAGTGGAAACCACACAAACCGGTAAGAAACAAATTGATGGACTTACAAACCATGCGGAACAAGTTGTCAATGTAAATAATTCCGTATATCAAGAAATGAATACATTAAAAGAAAAGATATCTGGAATTCAGTCTATTATCCAAGCAATAGCAGATATATCTACCCAAACAAATCTATTATCCCTTAATGCTTCAATTGAAGCAGCCAGAGCAGGCGAAGCGGGAAAAGGCTTTGCAGTAGTTGCAAATGAAATTCGTGTTCTATCTGACAACACTAGTATCGCTACAAAAGAAATTGAATCCGTTCTACATGATTTTGTAAACAGTATTGAACAGACTTCTACCTTTGTTACAGATACGGTTGAGAATATAAAACAGGAAAATTACTATATTCAATGTGTAAATCAAGGTTTTGAGGATATTCAAAATATGTTGAACATTACGAACTCTAGTGTTAGAACCCTAGAATTAAAATGCAACGACTTAACTACTGCTAATAGTGGTATTATGGAGCATATCAGCAACCTCTCAGCCACTAGTGAAGAAGTAGCGGCACAATCAGAATCTACAGTATCAATGCAAAGGGAAGGAGTTAATTCCTCTGCTAGCATCGCTGAATTCCTAAATAAAATGAAAGAAACATCTCAGGCATTAGTACATAAACTTTAAAATGATAAAAGGTAGAGATTTTAATCTCTACCTTTTGTCATATGTAATTATAAGATAAATCATTTCACATTATTTAATTAATAAGGTCATTGATTTTACATTATCAATTCATCGAGTAAGGCAACTGCATCCTTTTTCGACATATGTTTTGGTACTGCATATGTGGTATTTACTTCTTTAAATGCTTCCTTAATAATTCCATTATAGTCTTCTCGTTTCAATTTTTCACATTTCTTTGGAATTCCAAGAGCATCCCTTAATTCAAAAATTCGGTTAATGAATTTATCCGCTAATGCATCAATATCCTCTTCAGCTTTACCTAATTCACACACTACTGCTAATTTCGCAAATTTTTTCTTTGCAACATTACGATTGAACTTCAATATATACGGTAAGATCATGGATAACGCTTCTCCATGAGAGTAGTCATAATATCCAGTCAGTCTATGTCCAATCCCATGGGCATATCCTACTCCCATTCTATTAAATGCTACACCTGACAAGTGACAAGCTTCCATCAACTTCTTTTTCGCTTCCATATCTGCAGGATTTTCATATGCCTGCATAATGCATCTATTAATAATTGCCACTGATTGTTCTGCTCGTTTCATATCCTCTTTGCTGTCTACTGCAGAGATATACGCCTCGATAGCATGAGTTAACGAATCCATTGTTGTTTCCGCTATTAACTTAGCTGGTGCAGATTCTAACGTTTCTTCATCATATACGCAAGCAACTGGAATTAATTTAGGATCTGCCATTGCATTCTTAGTATGGGAATATTCATCACTAATTACAGCACCTATTCCGACTTCAGAACCTGTTCCAGCAGTCGTAGGTATTAATAGTGTAGGTAAAACCTTATCCACCTTTAACATACCAATCGTTTTTTTAGGTGATTTTTTAGATGCAAGTCCAATAGCTGTGAATTTGGCAGCATCCATCGGAGATCCTCCTCCGAATCCAATAACCAAATCTACACGGTTTCTCATTCCAAGTCCCATTGCCTCGTAACATTCCCCAATGGAGGGATTCGGTGTTACACCATCATATATACAATATTCTATTCCTTCTTTTTCTAACGAGTTTACTACCTTATCTAATAGTCCTAACTTCATCATAACTTTATCTGTAACAATTAGTACACTACTATAGTTATTTTTCTTACACCATGCACCAACTTTTCCTCTTGACCCAGCACCTTCTATTACCTCTGGTATCGGTAATTTCATAATTATTATTGCTCTTACTAGTACTCTTGTGTATATTGCTGCCCAAATATTCATTCTAGGTATTCTCCTTCTTAGTTAAGTTTTTATAATGTGCTTTTAGTGGTTCATTGATATTCTTATTCTTCTTTATGCTTTCCTCTGATTATACTCATACTCTTAATATTATGTAATCTGACAGTATTGTTGACTTATACTTTGTTACCTCATTATTCTATTAACTTTTTCTGTCTACTTATTATGAATAAACCTTTTATTATTAACTCATCATTATCTTATGTATCTTTTTATTTTCTCTTATAAATTAATCGCAGTGTCTGCAGCCGAATGAGTTGCTTGAGCAATACGTCCACATTTCTTAGCATCACCGATTATATAAAGACGTTCAATCACATTCTCTAACTCCTTATAGAGTTGATCTTCAGATGCAACTCCCAGAGATACTACTACATGGTCAACTTTGATACACTTAGACTCTCCTGTCTTTACCTCCGTTAACCCGATTTGATCCTCACTGATTTCTTCTAACCGATGGCCTAGGAGGAATTCTGTATTATATTGTTTTAATCTTGGCAGGATATCATCTACATGCTGTATATGTGTGTTGGGTGACAATGTATTATCCATCTCAATAACAACCACCCTATTCCCTTCTTCCCCAAGTTTTTCTGCTATCTCAAGGCCAGACATACCAGAACCAATTACCGCAACTGTTTTATTTGATATCGTAACTTTCTCTTCTAAAATATCTGTAATTGTACAGACATTGCTTCGTTCAATTCCCCTTATAACTTTTGGTTTTATCGCATGTGCTCCCGTAGCAATAACCACTGCGTAAGGATCATACGATTTAACCAATGATTCATTCGCCTCCGTATTGAATAGGATCTCTGCTCCTTGCCTTCTCGCAGCAACCAATAAATCTTCAACACACCATTTAATTTTACCTTTATATGGAGGTAAACTTGCTAAATATGCTTGTCCTCCAGCATGTGCTTCTCTCTCTAATACAATAGGCTTAAATCCTCGTTCACCTAGAATCTCCGCTGCTGTCAATCCTGCTGGGCCAGCACCAACAATAACAACTCGTCTGCGATTACCGTTTTTATTCATATTCTTAAATTTCTCTTCTGCGCCCATTCTCGGATTCACCGCGCAAGTTCCTGCCGTTCCCATATATGCATTATGCTCCATACTTTCAAAACACCATAAACAACATATGCATCGTTTTATGTCTGCCTCGCATCCGGTTTGAATTTTATATACCCACGAGGGATCTGCAAGATGTGGTCTTCCTAATGCCACAAAGTCCTGAATTCCTTCTCTTAATTGTTCTTCCGCTTGTTCCGGACTTCGTATTAGATTTGCTGCTATAACCGGTATTGATACCTCTTTCTTTACTGCTTCAGCCATATATTTTCTCCAACCTAGAGGAAATGAAGTCGGTTCCAACCAGTAATTCATTGTCTCATAGGAAGCTGAAGAAACATCAATTGCCGCAATTCCTGCTTCTTCTAATCGCTTTGCAATCTTTACTCCCTCTTCTAATTGGTAGCCTTTTTCTGGCTCCCCTATCTTAGAATAACACTCGTCAACCGTTAACCTAACACAAATAGGAAAATCATCTCCACAACTCTTCTTAATACCACCGATGATCTCTAGTAAAAATCGCATCCTATTCTCTAAAGAGCCACCATACTCATCAGTTCTCTTATTCGTGTTAGGGCTTAAGAATTCCTGAATCAGATATCCATGTGCCGCATGTAGCTCAACACCATCAGCACCTGCAAGTTGAACTCTTCTTGCTGCCTCAATAAACTGGTTTATAATCTTCTTAACTTCTTTGTTACTTAATGCTCGATTTCTTCCTTTTGCGAATTTACAAGGCTTCGTCTTAGACGGTGCCGCAACACGCAATACAATACCCTTATCCTGCATCTTCTTTGCCAAAGGTGTCATTTTATAAAAAATATCTCTACACTTAGGTGATATTTTCTCTAATCCAATTGCAATCGGTAATGTACCTACCGTTAACGGTATAGATTGCCTTCCTGGGTGATGTAATTGAACAAAAATCTTACAATCATGGATATGTACTCTTCTAACCAATTCACTTAATGGTTTGATATGATAATCATGGCTAACTGCCAATTGTGCAAACGCTCCAGCACCTTCCATATCATTCACACGGGTTATCTCTGTGATAATCAGCCCAACTCCGCCTCTTGCTCTTTCTTCATAATAGTTTAGCATCTGCTGTGTTGGCGTTCCGTTAAACTGTCCGTGTCCAAGCATCATTGCTGGCATTACCACTCTGTTTTTTATCGTTACTGCTCCAATATTCATTGGTGATAACAATGTTTCGTATGGCATCTTTATCCTCCCTATTAAAGAGTTTCTTTTGAATTTACATATTTATTATATCATATATTTTACATATTCAATGATTAATATAATAATATATATAAAAAAGTGTCTTCGACACTTCAGCTCCCCTGCCCCTCACTCATGAGGGAAT